>CAVUAO010000001.1:0-32774 GCA_963739515.1 uncultured Chloroflexia bacterium
TCCCCTGCTCTACCACTGAGCTACGCTACCAGCATAAAAAATATAACATCAATACAATCGGAGTGTCAATGCCGTTTGATAATGTGAATGCTCACCGCTTTGAAGGTGGCATATACCTGCTTTCGCTTGGCCAGTCCCAGTTCGTCGGCGGACTTTCGAGTGACTAGGGCCACCAGCGGAAAACCGCAGTCTATCTCAACGCGGCAGATCGGGCCATCGTACGCCGTCCAGTTTACCGTCCCCACCAGGCAGTTCCTGGCGCTGGTGCCGCATATTTTCTCTAAAGATACCGTCACATTTTCCAGCCGGATACCGACGAGGACACCTTCACCGACCTTAAAATCCGCCACCGCCTCAATTACCGTGCCTTTGATATCCACGGTAATCATTTCACCTTCGTTGGACGCGACCATGCCTTCGATGATATTTTCCATGCCGACGAACTCGGCCACTTCACGATTCCGCGGTGACGTAAAGACCTCCCTGGCCCCGCCTGATTGGACGATTTCCCCGTTTATCAGCACGCTTATTCTGTCAGCCAGCCGCTGGCCCTGGGACATATCATGCGTCGCCATAATGACGGTAATGAGCATCCCGCTTGATGACGTCCCAGACCAGGTCTTCAATCCTGTCCGCTGAAACGGGGTCGAGGTTAGCCGTCGGTTCATCAAGCAGCAGCACCTCCGGCTTGAGGGCAATCGCCCGGGCAATCGCCACCCGTTGCACCTCCCCGCCCGATAATGTCCGGGCATTACGTTCTTATAATCGGCGAGACCCACCGTCTCCAGAATACTCTCCACTTTCTCGCGGGTTAGCCGGGTTTCCATCCGCGCCATTTCAGGCCGTAAGCCACGTTTTCATAAACACTCGTATTGAAAACCACCGGTTTCTGGAGCACGAAAGCCATGGCCGGCGTGCGGCCAGCCGCGCTCTTTCGGAACTAGTCACGTCAACGTCGTTAAAGAGTATCCGGCCCGCGGCGGGCTTATCCAGCATGTCGATAAGGCGTAACAGCGTAGTCTTGCCCGCCCCGGTGGGGCCAATCAGCGCGAAGACCTGGCCGCGGTCAATCCTGACGTTGATGTTCTTCAGGATGTCCCGTCCTTCCCGTTTTTGCCACACATTTTCTGTTTCGATGAAAGACATTACCGCCTCTGCTGTATCCGGTTCAAAATAAGGTTAATCACCAGAGCGATGACGATAAGGATTATCCCCAGCGCCATCGACAGTTCCCAGTCGCCCTGGGATGTTTCCAGAGAAATGGCCGTGGTGATAACCCGGGTAAAACCTTTGATATTGCCGCCGACCATGAGGGCCAGCCCCACCTCCGAAATGGCTCGCCCGAAAGCCAGGATGACGGCCGCCATGACGGCAAAGCGCGCTTCCCTCATGACGACAAAGACCGTTTGCCAGCCGCTGGCTCCAAGGGAGCGCGCGGTATCCGTAATCGTGCGGTCGATGCCGCTGAAAGCGGAGATGGTCAACCCGAGCAATATGGGCATGACCAGCAATATCTGCCCGATGACCATGACCGTCGGGGTGAAAAGCAGGTTGAGTCCGCCCAGCGGCCCCGACCGTGAAAAAAGCACAAAAACAAAAAGCCCTACGGTGACCGTCGGGACGCTATAGAATGTCTGGATGAGGCTGATTAAAAGCCTTTTACCGGGGAAACTGCGGAAATGGATAAAGCTGCCGAGGGGCAGGCTGATTATCGAGGCAAGCAGGACTGAAGTAATAGAAATCCTCAGTGACAGCCCCGCGATGGCCATCACCTCCGGGTTAAAGGTAAATATTAGTTCGAAAGCCTTGAGCAGGCCCTGCCATATTGCCGACAATCTAACTTAGAACCCCATCATAGATTATACACCCCCTCTCCCCGAGGGGGAGAGGGGGCAATTTTATTGATTAATTCTCTTATGACGAAGGTTCGTGCCCGAAGCAGGGGGTGAAAAGCTGCAGACCGTATTCTTTAACGCCGTACTTGCCGATGAGGTCCTGTATCTCCGGGGAGGTGAGGAAGGCAATAAGATTGTTAGCCATCGCGAGATTTTTAACCACCGTAACTTTCTGCGGATTAACGGCGATGACGGAATACACGTTGAGCAGTATCGCGCCTTGGTCCACGATCGGCACGAGGTTCAGTTTACTCTTGTAAGACAGATAAGTGCCCATATCGGACAAAGTGTAGGCCAGCTTCTCGTTCGCCATTTGCAGCGTCGGCCCCATGCCCAGACCCGCTTCGATGTACCAGGCTCCGGCCTTTTCGACGGTGGGGTAATCATAACCGGCGGCCGCCCATATCGCTTTCTCTTTGGATTGCGTCCCCGAGTTATCGCCCCGGGAAATAAACGTGCCTTTACCCGTTGTGAACAATGTTTTAAAGGCATTCTCCGGGGTCATGCCCTTAATGCCGCCCGGGTCGCTGGCCGGGCCAACGATAAGGAAGTAGTTATAGGCGAAAGGGACCCGTTCGACGCCGTAGTTATCGGAAACGAACTTCAACTCGTTGGGCTTGTCATGGATGGTGATGGCATCCACATCGCCCCTCTTGCCGTAATCGAAAGCGGCGCCGCTGCCCAGGGACAGGATGTCCATCTCGACGTTATATTTCTTTTCAAACATGGGCTCGAGGTACCCCCAGAGTCCGGTATCGTAAAGGCTGGTGGTAGTGGCTACCCGGAACCTCGCCTTGGCGGCCAGAGGGGGCACGTCGGTGGGGGTCGGCGAAATTGAAGGTGAAGGTGTGGGCGTCGCCTTGGCGCCGCAGCCCGGCAGTACGGAAAACAGTACCGCAATGACGGCGACTATTGCCAGAATTTTTAGCAATTTTCCAGCATTTTTTAATTCCATAAAACCTCCTCTTTCATTCTGGAAATTTTTATTTTGTTATCAGCTGGCTATAAAGTGTAATTATTATATTAGTACAATTATTATAACATCTAATCGGACGTTTTTCAAATGTTTTGACGGAAGGGTAAACGTTTTGCTAAAATTCATAGTAGAATCATCTTGACTATAACTTTGAACAGCCAGAACCTCGCTTCAGACGCTGGCTACTCCGAGAAAAATAAAGGAGAGCGCTAATGAGCCTTCAAGACAAGGTGGCCATGGTTACCGGCGGGTCGCACGGACTGGGCATAAACCATTGCCTGTCTCTCGCCCGAGCGGGCTGTCATGTGGCGGTTATCGGCTATAGCCACATGGAAAAAGCCAAAGAGGTAGCTGCCGAAATCGCCGCCATGGGAAGGAAATCCCTGGCCATCAGAATGGATGTCTCTAACTTCGACGAAGTCCAGGCGGGCATACAACAGGTGGAGAAAGAGCTTGGCCCCGTCGAAATCCTCATCAACAACGCCGCCACCGGCATCGTGCGGGCGGTGGTTACCGCCAAAACGAAAATCCAGGACTGGGCCAGGGACTTAAGCGTCAATCTGACGGGACCTTTCAACACCATCAGGTGCGTCCTGCCGAGCATGATGGAGCGCGGCTGGGGACGTATCATTAACATTGCCTCGATTACCGGCACCATGGGCGGCGCCGGCCAGTGCAGCTATGCCGCCACCAAGGCAGGACTCATCGGTCTTACCAAAACAGTCGCCCTGGAAGCCGCCCGCAAAGGCGTGACCTGCAATGCCCTCGTCCTGGGGGTGATTAATGGCGGGGCTTTCCACGAGGTCGCCCCGGAATTCCAGGAACGTATCGTGAAAACCCTGGCCATGCGGCGCCCCGGCACGCCCCAGGAACTCAGCAATGTCGTAGTTTTCCTCGCGTCTGAAGAATCGAGCTATCTGACCGGGGAAGCCATCGAGGTCAGCGGCGGCGCTAACCTGTTTACTTTCTAAAAACCATTCTCTATTCCATCAAGGAAAAACGCGGGTGTTTGACACGGATATCCGAACGAGAGGAGAAAACTTATGAGTGATGTCGTCATCGTGAGCGGCGTGAGGACGGCCATCGGCAATTACGGGGGTGCGTTACAGGACGTACCGGCGGTAAAACTGGGCAGCGTCGTTATTCAGGGTGCCTTAAGAAAGGCCGGCCTGAAACCGAAGGGGGATACGAGTAACGCCCCGGAAGCCCTCAAGGGCGCGGGACTTATCGAGCTGGAAAAGCAATACGCCCGGTGGGAAGGTTCTCTCCAGGAGGTCCTGGTGGACGAGGTCATCATGGGTAACGTCCTCCAGGCCGGCCAGGGGCAAAACCCCGCGCGCCAGGCGGCGATTTATGCCGGCGTGCCGAAAGAAGTGAACGCCTTCACGGTAAACAAAATCTGCGCCTCCGGCATGAAGGCGGTAGCGCTGGCCGCTCAGGCGATTAAAGCCGGCGACGCCGAGGTCATCGTGGCGGGCGGCATTGAAAACATGAGCTCCGTCCCCTACTACGTCCCCAAGATGAGGTGGGGAGCCAGGATGTTCAACGCGGAAATGGTCGACGGCATGGTGCACGACGGTCTCTGGGAGATATTTTATAACTACCACATGGGCGTGACCTCGGAAAACATCGCCGTGAAGTTCGGCATCTCCCGGAAAGAGCAGGACGAGTTTGCGCTGGAAAGCAATAACCGCGCCCTGGCGGCCATTAAAAACGGCACTTTTAAAGAAGAAATCGTGCCTGTGGAAATTAAGGTCAAGCGGGAGACCAAATTATTCGATACCGATGAGCACCCCCGGGAGACCTCCGTGGAGCTCCTGGGCAAGCTGCCTACGGTGTTCAAAGCCGACGGCGGCGTTACCGCCGGCAACGCCTCGGCAATTACCGATGCCGGTGCCGCCCTGGTGGTGATGTCAGCCAGGAAAGCGAAAGAACTGGGGTTAAAGCCGATGGCGACCATTAAAGCTTATGCTACGGGCGGCGTCGACCCCGCTTATATGGGACTGGGCGTCGTGCCCGCTACCAGGAAAGCCCTCAAGCTGGCGGGAGTCACGCTGAAAGACATCGACTATATTGAGCTTAATGAAGCCTTCGCCTCGCAGTCCATCGGTTGTATCCGCGAGCTGAATATAGATATGAGCAAGACGAACCTGCACGGCGGCGGTATCTCGCTGGGTCACCCCATCGGCTGCACCGGCGCCAGGATTCTGGTCACGCTCGCCCATGAAATGGCGCGACGCAATCTCAAGCTCGGCCTGGCGACGCTATGCATCGGCGGCGGCCAGGGAATGGCGATGATAATCGAGCGGAAGTAAAAAAACACATCGTTAAAAGGGGGGGGGCGGCGGCTGGTTCAGCCGCCGCCCCTTTTATTTTCGCGTCAGGGGAATTATCTGGGCGCGCCGGCCATCATCTTCTCGGCTGCTTTGAGGCTTTCAAGATAAGCTTTCATCAATTCTTCCATATCAGCCAGAGGATAAATCTCCTGGTCATAATACGTTAGAATAGGGCTCGCGAGCTGGTCTTTCACCCATTCTTCGACACTTTTATAGTCGAGGATAACCGCGATGCAGCCCGCGGGTGAAACATAACTTTCCAGGGCTTTCCCATCCTTCTTCATCTGCTTCATGGCAGTCATGGTTATCTCCAGGAGTTGCCGGGTAACAGCCGGCGGAAGTGTCGTTAGTGTATCCTTCGGTTTGCCGATAGCCAGAAATTTCATTTTCTCCTCCTTCTTTTGATAAATATCGGATAACAAAATTGTCACGTTTACCGTAGATTCACACCACCTCCCCATTACTTATTCAGGATCCGCATAAATAAAAAGGACACCACCTGCCAGACTTTTTCTAGCAGCCGCGGTGCCCTGATTAACCATCTCGCCTCCCCATGACCCCCCGCCATATTTTTAAAATTCGAAATTCGGGACTCTATCTTATAACCCTTTATCCCGCTTGTCAATACCCCCGGGCTATTCTCAATATTATGTAACTGTGCTAAAATATATTAACAATTAAGATTATTGAGGTCACACATGGCGAAAATACTGGGATGGCACCGGGCACCGGACAGGAATAAAGAAGACCAGGCAGAACCGGCGGCTTCCGGAGCGTTAAATATCGAGACGATTACCTATGGCGATTTAACCTGGGTAAATATCGAATTGCCGACGAAGCGGGAAATAGAATGGCTGGCCCAAAATTATCAATTCCACCAAATGGCTCTGGATGACTGCATGAGCCGCAAGCAGATTTCCAAACTGGATGTTTATCCGGGCTATCTATTTTTTGTTTTTCACTATCCCCTCTACCATAAGGAGACCCGCATCGCCACCAAGCAGCAATGGTCGGCGTTTATCGGCGAAAACTACCTGGTGACCGTCCACACGGGAGAGTTGAAAACTACCATGGCGCTCTTCCGCGATTGCCAGGCTAATGAAGCGTCCCGTAAAGAATATCTCAGCGGCGGTTCCGGCTTTTTGCTCTACACTATCTTGGACCGCGCGATTGATGCCTACTTCCCCGTTCTCGATAAAATACTCAGCCTTATGGAGGACCTGGAAGACATCGTCTTCGATGAAACAGTTGAGGCGGCCAAAGAAATCAGTATCGTAAGGAGAGATATCATCACCCAGCGGGCGGTCATGTTCCCCACTCGTACTATATTTATCGAAATGGAAAACAAGCTTAAACGCTTCAGTAAAGTGGACGTGACTGCCCAGTATAATGACCTTATGGACCACATTCTCAAGATATGCGAGACGCTGGATGAATGCAAAGAGATTGTCGAGGTGTTTAAGGATACGGATTTTATTCTCTCCGCCGACCGTATTAACCGCATCGTGCGTATACTGAATATCCTGGCAACTATTCTCTTGCCCTTCCTGGTGATTTCCAGCCTATGGGGCATGAACGTCATACTGCCCTGGGGTTTACAAAAAGGAAGCCTCACGAATTTCTTCATTTTGATATTGGTGATGGGGCTGATTACCGCCGGTATGCTCATTTTCTTCCGCCGCCGCCGCTGGATTTAGGAAATGAAAATCTCGCACCGCTTGGTGATAATCGTCGCCCTCTTTGTTACCTGCCTAATCACCGCTAATATTATTGCCGTTAAAGTAATCAGCCTGGGCCCGTTCACCCTGCCGGCCGCCATTTTCGTCTTCCCTATAAGCTATATCTTCGGCGACGTTCTTACCGAGGTCTACGGCTACCGCGTCGCGCGGAGGGTCATCTGGCTCGGCTTTGCCTGCAATCTGATTTTCGTTTTCTTCGCCTGGGTGGGGCAGGTGCTTCCTTCCGCCGGTTTCTGGGGAGGGCAGGCCGCTTACGAGAGTATCCTGGGCTTCGCGCCCCGGCTGCTGGCGGCTTCGTTCTGCGGCTACCTGGTGGGCGAGTTCGCCAACTCCTTCGTCCTCTCGAGGATGAAAATACTAACGCAGGGCCGCTGGCTGTGGAGCCGGACTATCGGCTCGACTATTGTGGGACAGGCACTGGATACCTCGATATTCATCACCCTGGCCTACATCGGCACGGGCGCCAATGTGCTGACCATGATATTAAACCACTGGGGCGCTAAAGTTGCCATCGAGGCTATCTGCACCCCGGCCACCTATGCCATCGTCAACTGGCTTAAACACAGGGAAGCCGTGGATACCTACGATTACCAAACGCGGTATAATCCTTTCATGATAGCGGGATAGGAGCGGTCATCATGAAGATAAAAATGCTCGGTGCCCACAATATCGAATCGCGGGACAGTCGGTATATGAGTCTATTAATCGACGACGTTCTGGCGGTAGATGCCGGCGCGCTGACCTCCAGCCTATCCCCTGCCGAGCAGAAAAAGCTCAAGGCCGTCCTGCTCTCCCACCAGCACTACGACCATCTCCACGATGTGCCCGCCCTGGGGATGAATTACTACCTGTACGAGAACACCCTGGACATTTATACCACTAAAGCTATCTATAACGTACTTGCCGCCAACCTGCTGAATGACATCGTTTATCCCGACTATTTCACCAAGCCGCCGGGAAAACCCTCCCTGCGGTTTAATGAACTGGAAGCCGGCAAGGAAGCCACCGTCGCCGGCTACACCGTGCTGCCCGTGAAGATGACTCACGGCGTGCCGACGGTCGGTTATCAGATAACCTCGACTGACGGTAAAAAGGTTTTCTATACGGCGGATACCGGGCCGGGTCTCGCCGACGTCTGGAAACAGATAGCGCCCGACCTCATTATCTGTGAAGTGACCATGCTAAATAAATACGAGGATTTCGCCCTGAGAGTAGGGCACCTCACCCCGGCGTTGTTCGCGCGGGAAATGGTGTCTTTCCGGGAGATTAAAGGCTACCTGCCGCCGATCATACTGGCGCATATGAACCCGATCGACGAGAAGGACATCAAGGCGGAAATCGCCGCGGCAACCGCGACCTTAAAAACGACCATTCGTTTCGGGCATGAGGGGATGCTGCTGCGGCTATAACAAGGGCGGAGGTGGCGCCATCAGCGATTTACGGTTTATCGTCGACCATAATGTGGGCAAGATGGCCCGGTGGCTCAGGACGATGGGTTACGATAGCCTTTTCTTTAATGGCGAAGACGATTCCGGCATGGTTAAACAGGCTATCGCCGGGGGCAGAGTTATCTTGACCCGTGATACGGGCATAATGTTGCGGCGGGCCATCACCAGCGGCAGGGTTAAAGCGGTATTAATCGAGAGCGAAGAGCCGGAGCAGCAGCTGCGCCAGTTGATGACCGTCTACGACCTCAAAGAGCAATGGCAGCCGTTTACCCTTTGCCTGGAGTGCAATCGGCCGCTGGCAAGCCGGAGCCGGGAGGAAGTGGCCGGGCGCGTGCCGCCCTACGTTTACCGGACGCAGACGCAATACATGGAGTGCCCGGAATGCCGCCGTATCTACTGGCGGGGGACGCACTGGGAAGCGATGGTACGCAAGCTGGAAAAGCTGGTTAACGCTATTAGTAGCTGAATATACCGGGGAGGAACGATATGAACGTTTACGAAGCAACTCTTAAAAGGCGGTCGATAAGGCGGTTCAAGAGCAAAGCTGTGCCCTCTGAAGTCCTGGAGAAGTGCATCGACGCGGCGCGGCTGGCCCCGAGCGGCCGCAACCAGCAGGTGACCGAATACATCGTGATTAACGATGCCAGGGTGCTGCCGGGGATATTCGAGAATATCGGCGGCTCGGCAAAGCTGCCGCCGGATAAAGGGGGACCGCGCCCGGAACAGGCGCCCAAGGCTTATACCATCGTCCTGATAAACAAGACCCGGGAAGGCGACGTCAACCGCCGCCGGGTGACGCTGGTAGACGTGGGGCTGGCGGCGGAGAACATCATGCTGACCGCCCTGGAACAGGGAATCGGCTGCTGCCCGATACTGATGTTCAACGAAGTCGATTTGAAGCTGATCCTGGATATACCGGAGGGATACGATATAGCTTTAGTCATCGCCATGGGCTATCCGGACGAAAGCCCGGTGGCGGATGTGGCTGCCGACTCCACCAATATTTGGGTGGATGATAAAGGGATAAGGCATGTGCCCAAGAGAAAGCTGGCGGACGTTATACATAAAAACAAATTTTAAGGTGAGAATACTAAGTAATACCTCACCCCCTGACCCCCTCTCCAAACAGATATTCTAAGTCAGGGCGTAAGCCCCTCTTAAGACGCCCGATCAAACGATTTGGGTCGCCTTACTCTTCCCGCCAGTTCCAGTCGCGCCCGCCTTTGAAAACGGCGGCGTTCATCTCGTTGCTCAAGAAGATGAGGTTGGCATCGGGGAAGCGGGTGGCCATCGCGTAAAAGAACGCCCCGGTATCGTTCGTCCTCGCCAGCTCTTCTTCCGTAGCGACGAGGTAGTCTTTAGTAAAGCCGAACGACGAGTTATCGAAAGGCATCCCCGGCTTCTGGTGCCCCGGGATGACCACCTCCGCCCCCAGCTTCTCCAACCGCTCGATGTCCTTTATCCACTGGCGGCGCTCTTCCGCGGTAATCTCGCAGGTAAAAGGGTGCGCCTGGTTAAAGAGGACATCACTGCCGTAGAGGGTCTTTATCGAGGGAATCCAGACGACCGTGTTGTACTTGAGGTCGCCCATGATTTGCGGGAGAACGTCGATGGGTTCGCCTTCCAGCTCGAAATAGTGCTTGGTAAGGGGCTCGATTTTCACTGCCCTGGTCGGCACGTTCGTCGGTCCGATAATGTTTCTCCAGTGGTCGATTTTGCCGAACATCTGCTTGTTGATGGTGCGGGCTACCTCGGGGAGGGCGATGACCTTCGCCTCCGGAAATGCCTCGACAATCGGCCCCAGCCCGAAGTAATGGTCGGGGTGGGCGTGGGTGATATAGATGGTCTCCAGGCGCTTGCCTGTTTCCAGTATCTCCGCCGCCACGCGGTGACCGTTGGAAAGACTCCACTGCGCGTCGATGAGGGCGGCGTCCTTCTCGCCTATGACGATTACCGAAGCGACGGCGAAACCGCTTTCGTCGCTGAAAAAAACTTTAGTTGATAAAGAACCCGGGTGATGATTGACTCTGACCTCCATAGCAGCCCTCCAACACGAATATTTGCCTAATTTTAGCAAGGATTAACGGGCAATGCAAAAGGGAGATAAACATTCTATCTTTAAAACAGGGATTCGTTTTTTTATTTTTTGGAAATTTGTAGCTGATTCGGTGCATTTTGTAGCTGTATTCGTTTTTCGATTTATGGTAAGCTAGCTTCAATTTTCAAAGTATTCGTTTTTCGATTTATGTAAAATTCAGCTATGATATCCGGGTATTCGTTTTTAGAGTTATGGTAAGTTGGCCGCCCCTATTCGGTTGTTAAGATGCCAGCGGCTAGAGATATAAGTATAAAGGGGCGGGGGAAATAAGGAAGGGAAAGATGTCACTAATTCTCCCTCTTATCCCTCCTTACGAAGGAGGGAAGCTGATTTATTAACAAGGGCGCAGCCTGCGAAGAGGGGGATGATTCTCCCTTAATCCCTCCTTACCAAGGAGGGAAATAAAAAAGTGCAGAATGCTAAACAGGGAGTGAGGTAGAGACGGATTCTTCGCTACGCTCAGAATGACAAGACAATGAGATTGCCACGTCGTCCCGATTGCATCGGGACTCCTCGCAATGACAGATAGGGCTATCTCTTGACCGTAGTCACGTTTATTGCTACACTCAATGAAACGGAGTCAACATAAATGAAAATCGTCACCGCCGAGCAGATGAGGCAGATAGACCGGGAGTGTGTCCGCCGGGGGATACCGGTGAGCACGCTCATGGAGAACGCCGGCCGGGCCGTGGCTGAAGAAGTAAGGGCTGGCCTCGGCAATATGGAAAACCGGCAAATCCTGTTCTTGATTGGTGGGGGGAATAACGGAGGGGACGGCCTGGTGGCCGCCCGCTACCTTAAAGAGTGCGGAGCTATAGTTGGTATTTATCTCTGCGCACCCAGACCACCCGAAGATACCAATCTCAAGCTGGCGCAGGAGCGGGGCATCGCCTGTATCGAAGCTAACCAGGACAAAGGTCTGAAAAAGCTCGACGACCTGCTGGTAAACGCCGCGTGCGTCATCGATGCGCTGCTGGGTACCGGTAAAATTCGACCTCTTGAAGGTGTTTTCCGGCAGGCGTTAGAAAAGGCCACCCGGGCGCGCAAAGACCGCGGCGTAAAAATCATCGCCATCGATTTACCGTCCGGCATGGACGCCGATACCGGCGCCGTCGACCCCGCCTGCCCTTATGCGGATATCACCGTCACGCTGGGCTTCCCCAAGCTAGGATTATTCAACTTCCCCGGGGCGGAAAGGGTGGGGAAGCTAAAGATAGCGGACATCGGCATACCGGAAGACCTCGCGGAATCCGTCACCACCGAGCTTATCGATCGTCAATGGGCCAAGAGCGCCCTCCCCGAGCGTCCCCTCAACGCCAACAAAGGGGTCTTCGGGCGGGTGCTGGTCACGGCCGGCTCGTTAAACTATATCGGGGCGGCCTACCTGGCGTGCAGCGGCGCCCTGCGCGCCGGGGCGGGGCTGGTCACGCTGGCGACCGCCGGCAGCCTGCAGCCCATCCTCGCGGCCAAGCTGACCGAGGTCACTTATTTGCCCCTGCCGGAAGCGCAGCCCGGCTTCATATCGGTCGAAGCCGGCGATGTCATTACACAACACTGCAACCAGTACGATTGCCTTCTCCTGGGCTGCGGCCTGGGGCAGGACCCATCCACCGTTGAGTTTGAAAGCTCGCTTATCCTGGAAAAAGAGCTGCCGCTGCCGGTGCTGGATGCCGACGCCATCAATATCCTGCCCAAGATACCGGAATGGTGGCAATGGCTCACCGAGGATGCTATACTGACGCCGCACCCCGGGGAAATGTCCCGGCTATGCGGCCTGAGCATTGACGAAATCCAGGCGGACAGACTGGGCATCACGCGGCAGTTCGCCGCGGAGTGGCACCAGACGATTGTCCTGAAGGGGGCTTATACCGTCATCGCTACCACGGACGGCCGTTGCCGGGTCAGCCCGTTCGCCAACCCGGGACTGGCTTCGGCGGGGACGGGCGACGTGCTGGCGGGGGTCATCGCGGGACTGGTAGCGCAGGGGCTGGCGCCCTTCGACGCGGCATCGCTCGGCGTGTACTTGCACGGCGCCGCCGGGGAAATGGTCAAGGAAAAAATGGGCGACGCCGGCATGATTGCCTCCGACCTGCTGCCGGCGCTGCCGCTGACGATAAAGCAACTGAAAAACGGGGGTTGAAGAGGAGGCTAAAATGCTGCTGGCTTTCGATATCGGCAATACCAACGTAAAAGCGGGCGTTTTCGAGGGCGACAAGCTGCTCGCTAACTTCAACCTGGCGACGCATGTCAACCAGATGCCCGACGAATATGCTGTTTTTATACTTAACCTGCTGCGCCAGCGCGGGATAGAGCCGGCCGACATCAAAGAAGGCGCCATAAGCTGCGTCGTCCCGCCTTTGACAACGACCTTCACCGACCTTTTCCAGAAATACTTCGAAATCAAACCGCTGGTGGTCGGCCCGGGCATTAAGACGGGCATACGCATCCGCTATGAAAATCCGCGGGAACTGGGGGGCGACCGCATTTCCAACGCGGCGGGCGCGCTCAGTCTCTATCAGCCGCCGATTATCGTGGTAGCCCTGGGGACGGCCACCGCCTTCGACACGATATCCAAGGAAGGCGATTACCTCGGGGGGGCGGTCGCTCCGGGCATTGCCATCGCCGCGGAAGCGCTTTACACCCGCACCGCCGCGCTGCCCCGCATCGAGCTGGTGCGCCCCAAACAGGCCATCGGCGGCAATACCCCGGCGGCGATGCAGTCCGGCATTATCTTCGGCTATGCCGGGCTTATCGACGGCATCGTCGAACGCATCCAAAAAGAGCTGGGGAAAAAGGCGATGGTGGTCGCCACCGGCGGCTATGCCGATATCCTCGCCAAAGAGACGAAGTCCATCAACGAGGTCAATCCCAACCTGACGCTCATCGGCATCAGGGTCATCCACGACCTGAACCGCGCCTAGCCGGCAAGGAGACAGCGATGTTACAGAACAAGACCATAGTGCTGGGGATAACGGGGGGCATCGCGGCTTACAAGGCGGCCGACCTTGCCAGCAAGCTGACGCAGGCCGGCGCCAGCGTGGAAACGGTCATGACCGAGGCCGCCACCAAGATGATTACGCCCCTGACGCTACGCAACCTAACGCACCGGCCCGTGGTCACCGATATGTTCCAGCTCGCCTCCGAGTGGAGCGAGCAGCACATCGCCCTGGCGGAAGCCGCTGACGCCGTGATCATCGCCCCGGCGACCGCCAATACGATATCGAAGCTCGCGGCGGGCATCGCCGATAACATGCTGGGGTGCGTCGTGCTGGCGACCCGAGCGCCGGTCATCATCGCGCCCGCCATGAACGATATCATGTACCGGAACGCCGTCACGCAGGAAAACCTCGGCAAACTCAAAGCCAGGGGTTTTACGGTCATCGAGCCGGAGTACGGGCGGCTGGCCTCGGGGAAAATGGGGAAGGGTCGACTGCCCGAAACGGCCAAAATAATCGAGGTCATCGAGCGGGTGCTGGGACAAAAAAGAGATTTGGAAGGCAAACGCATCGTGGTAACGGCTGGCGGCACGCAGGAGCCCATCGACCCCGTTCGGCATATCGGGAACAGGTCGTCAGGTAAAATGGGCTACGCTTTAGCCGAGGCGGCGCGAGACAGAGGGGCCAAGGTCACGCTCATCAGCGCCAATGCCTCGCTGGATGAACCGGCCGGCGTGACAGTCGTTAAAGTCCAGACGGCGGCGGAGATGAAAAAGGCGGTAGCCGGGGCGGTCAAGAAAGCCGACGTCCTGCTCATGGCGGCGGCGGTGGCGGACTATCAGCCGCAGACGACCGCAAAATCCAAAATTAAAAAAGAAAGCAAGCAGCAATTAACTTTAAAGCTGGTCAAGACGCCGGATATTATCAGCGAGGTCAAGGGCGACTTTATTAAAGTGGGCTTTGCCGCCGAGAGCGAGGACCTGGTAGCCAACGCCAAAAAGAAGCTGGCGGCTAAGGGCCTCGACCTGATTATCGCCAACGACATCACCGCGCCGGACAGCGGCTTCGACGTGGACACCAACAGGGTGGTGATCATCGATAAGAAGGGCAAGACGGAAGAGCTGCCGCTGATGAGCAAAAGAGAGGTGGCGGACAAAGTGCTGGACAGGGTGAAGGGGTTACTATAATGCACATCCGGCCCTTTACGGTGAAGGATAAAAACGCCGTCATCGAGCTGTGGCGGAAATGTAATCTGATACGTCCTCAAAATAATCCCCAAAAAGACGTCGAAAGAAAGTTGAAAGTCAACCCGGAGCTATTTTTAGTCGGTTTGCTTGACGGCAAATTGGTCGCCACGGCGATGGGTGGTTACGAGGGGCACCGGGGATGGGTCAACTATCTGGGAGTCGAACCTGCCTGCCGGCATCAGGGGCTGGGGAGGCAGATGATGGAAAATCTCGAGAAAAAGCTCCTGGAAAGAGGCTGCCCTAAGCTCAATTTACAGGTGCTGGCTGATAACACTGAAGCGCTGAAATTTTACGAGCGTATCGGCTACAAGAGAGATGAAGTGGTCAGTATGGGCAAAAGACTGACACCGGACTGATGCTGCAATGGGAAAAATTATCAGATACTCGTTGCTAACCTGCTTTATCGCCTATCTATTGGGGGCGATAGCACTGTTTTTCTTTCAGGTCAGCGACCTGGGTTGGCACGGGATAGACGATGAAGCCGCCGGGTTCATCGCCAATATACTGACCCTGGGCTTTGCCGATTATCCGGGGTGGGGAAATCTATGGTACCTGTCGGTGCTGGTGCCGTGGCTGGGCTCGTCGCTGGTGCTGGCGCTGTTTTTAACCTGGCGCGGCACGGATAAACAGCGGTGGCTGTGGGGCGGCCTCAGCGTAGCGATTTATTATATCGTCCGGCTGCTGGTCTTCGCCATCGGCAAGCTGATTGCGTTCTGGGGCAATATCGACGTCCACCCCGGCGACCTCGCTTACGCGCTGCTGTTAATCTGGCCGGCGGGCGGCTTTTTGCTGGGCTGCCTCGCGTCGACAATTTCCGATACGATAATAAAGTTCCCGGTGAAGAACTGATTTTTACGCTAGAAAGAGGAATTCATGACGGACCCCCCTGAAAAACAAGACGAAATGCCCAAGGCTTACGAGCCGGGCAAAGCCGAAGAGAAATGGTATAAGTTCTGGATGGAGAAGGGCTACTTCACGCCGAAAATCGACCGTCGGAAAAAGCCCTTCGTCATTATTCACCCCCCGACTAACGTCACCGGGGAATTACACCTGGGCACGGCCCTGACGGCGACGGTACAGGATATTATGATACGATGGCACCGCATGAAGGGAGAGCCGACCCTCTGGCTGCCCGGCCTCGACCATGCCGGCATCGCCACACAGTGGGTTGTCGAAAAATTACTGGCTAAAGAAGGGCTCACGCGCCAGCAGCTCGGCCGTGAAAAATTCCTGGAGAGGGTCTGGGACTGGGTAAAGACCTACCGACATACCATCATCGAACAGCATAAAAGGCTCGGCGCTTCCCTGGACTGGACGCGATTGCGCTTTACCATGGACGAGGGGGCGACGCGGGCGGTGCGCACTGTCTTTAAACGCCTTTATGACAAGGGGCTGATATATCGCGGGGTGCGTATCATCAACTGGTGTCCGCGCTGCGCCACTGCCCTTTCCGACCTCGAGGTAGAGCACCAGGATATTCAGGGTCATCTGTGGTACGTACGTTATCCCCTCGCGGGAGAAAAAGACAAATATATCACCGTGGCCACGACGCGACCCGAAACGATACTCGGGGACACGGCGGTGGCGGTCAATCCCAAAGACAAACGCTATAAAGGGGTGGTGGGCAAAAAAGCCGTTTTGCCGGCGATAAACCGCGAGATTCCCATTATCGCCGACGAAGCGGTCAGCACGGAGTTCGGGACGGGGGCGGTCAAGATAACCCCCGCGCACGACCCGGTGGACTTCGAGGTGGCGCAAAGGCACGGGTTGCCCCTCATCAATATCCTCAACGCGGACGTCACCATGAACGAGAACGCCGGGCCATATAAGGGTATGGACCGCGACGCATGCCGCCTGGCCATCATCGCCGACCTGGAGAAAGCCGGGCTTCTCGTTAAAGTGGAGCCGTATATGCACGCCGTCGGCCACTGCGACCGCTGCCATACAATCGTCGAGCCGATTGCCAGCCGGCAATGGTTCGTAAAAATCGAGCCCCTGGCCAAGCCGGCTATTGAGGTCGTTAAAAACGGCCGCATTAAAATCCTGCCGGAACGCTTCACCAAGGTCTACCTCAACTGGATGGAGAACATCCGCGACTGGTGTATCAGCCGGCAGCTCTGGTGGGGGCACCGCATACCCATCTGGTACTGCGGCCAGTGCGGCGAACTCACGGTGGCGGTGGAAACGCCGACCGCCTGCGCCGGATGCGGCTCGGGGGATATCAAGCAGGACGAGGATACGCTGGACACATGGTTCAGCTCCGCCTTATGGCCGCACTCGACGCTGGGCTGGCCGGACGACACGGAGGACCTGCGCTACTTCTATCCGACCACGGTGCTGGAGACCGGCTACGACATCATCTTCTTCTGGGTAGCCAGAATGGTGATGATGGGACTGGAAGACACCGGGGACATCCCTTTTCACACCATCTACCTGCACGGCCTGATACGCGACGAAAAGGGCGTGAAAATGAGCAAGACCAGGGGTAACGTGGTCGACCCGCTGGAGGTAATAAAGAGCTACGGCACGGACGCCCTTCGGCTCGCTTTAACCTCCGGCACGTCGCCCGGCAACGACTCGCGCTTGTCCGTGGAAAAAATGGAGGCCAGTCGCAACTTCGCCAATAAGCTCTGGAACGCCACGCGCTTCGTTATCCGCAGTCTGGAAACAGGCGGGGCTAAAATAACGGAAAAAGCGGGCAAGCTTGCCACGGAAGATAACTGGATACTCTCCAGGCTCAACCGCACCATCGCCGGCGTGACCGGTCTCATGGAAGACTACCAGTTCGGCGAGGCGCAGCGGCAGATTCACGATTTCCTCTGGGGGGAATATTGCGACTGGTATATCGAGCTGGTCAAGATAAGATTACAGGCCGGCGATAACTCGCCCCTGCCGGTGCTGGCGCAGGTGCTGGAAATATCTTTACGCCTGCTCCACCCGTATATGCCGTTCCTCACCGAAGAGCTCTGGCAGCACCTGAAAAAGAGCCTGAAAGGGATAAAAGGCGAGTCCATCATGATAGCGAAGTACCCCGAGGCGGACGAAAAAGCCTTCGACGCGGCGGCCGAGAAAGAAATCGAAGCCGTTACCGGGATAATACGCGCCATCCGCAACGTGCGCGCCGAGTACAAAGTGGAAAGCACGCGCTGGATTGAAGCCAGGATATACACCGGAGACTCCCGGCAGACGCCAATCTCCCGTTATACCGAAGCCATCAAATCGCTGGCGAGGGCCAACCCCGTCAGCGTCATCAAAGGCGACGCTAAAGAGAAAGCCGGTGACAGCACCCTGGTGCTCTCGCTGGCAGAGGCGACCATCGTCATTCCTATGGCCAGCATGTTCGATACGGCCGAGGAGAGAAAAAAGCTGGAAAAAGAGCTGGAGCAGACCCGGACGGAGGTCAACCAGCTCGAAGCCCGGCTGCAGGACCAGGCTTTCCTGACCAAAGCCCCTGCGGCGGTCGTTGAAAAGGAGCAACAAAGACTCTATACTCTCAGTGAAAAACTGGAGAAGTTGCAGCAGCAGAGCTCCAGACTATAGGAGGTGCGACCATGTTCTCGAGAGTAATGGTCCCCCTGGATGGTTCCAAGGTGGGCGAGGCGGCCCTGCCGGTTATCGGACAACTCGTGGATAAACTTGCTCCCGGGACAAAGGTCGAGGTAATCCTCATCGGGGTAATTACGATGCTGCGGCACTGGGTAGTGGTGGGGGAGGCCAGCGCTCCGGTCTCCTATACTGGAGAAGAGCTCAAGCTCATTAAAGAAAGAGTCGCCGACTACCTTAATAAGACGGGCGAAACGCTCAAGCAAAAGGGCGTCAGCGTCAGCACCATCGTCAGCAGCGGCAACGCCGCCGACGAAATCCTTAAAGCCGCCGACGAAGCCAAGGTGGACTTAATCGCCATGTCGACCCACGGGAGGTCAGGACTCAGGCGGCTGGCGTTCGGGAGCATTACCGATAAAGTCCTGCACCGCTCGCACGTGCCCGTCCTCATGGTGAGGGCTGCCGAGGGAACCATCAACGAATAAAGTTGAAATTGTCGGCCTTGATTAGACGCTTCCGTTAGGGGCGAAATCGGCGGCCAGCACTTTGAAAAAGCCCTTTTTCTGCCATTGACGCTTGAGGTATTCCAGCCCTTTCCTCGTGTCGCTGGCGATACGGGCTTTTTCCGATTCTTTAAGGCGATATTTAAAAAGCCAGTAGGTGAACTCCTTGAGTTCGCTGAGGCTGATGGAAGCGGTTTGAGGATAGCCTTTTTCCTGCCGGAACCGCGCTAAGAGAGATTCCCTGGCGGCATTATATATCCGGCGATATGCCTCCTCCGAGGAATCGGTCTTGGTCCTTAAGCCCCCCACCCGCCTCTCTTTGTCGATTTCCTCCTGCACGGCCAGGAGCAGGGCTTCCTCGATGGTGACGCCGTAAAAGTAGTTGAGGTACTGGCGGTACTTCTTGTCCCCGATGAGCTTATTGACTTCCCCGGCGCCCAGCTCCAGAGGGGGCACGCCGCGAAACAGGAGGTTATTCTTTTCATCTTCCGGCAGGAGGTCGTCCACCGTCCCGCAAAGTCGCTCCGCCAGCAAAAGCCAGTCGAAAGCTTCGCCGTCGATAAGGTAGCGGTAGGCGCGGCCGTCGTGGACTTCCTCGGCGCTGGTCCAGAGTCCCATCGCGCCCAGCAGGGCCAGATACCAGTGTTTGCCGGAGGCGAGGGACTGTTTGAAATAGGCGATGGCTTCGTTATCGCCGGCGAGGGCGGACTCCGGGGCAATAACGGGGTTATTTTGTTCGCTCATGCCGCACCTGGAAGGGGAACGGATGGTCCTTCCTTTAGGAAGGACGCCTTGAGCTTTTCGTGGAAAGCGAGTCGGCCGGTGGCGACTATCTCGGTAAGCTTTTTCTGGATAGCTTCCCCGGCGCCGGGGATTTCTTTAAGTCGGCCTTCGGCAGCCAGTCTGGCGACCGGCTCATCAAGCTCAGCAATAGAGCGGGCGACCTTCTCATAAGCCCGGATTTTAAAGATATTTTCCTTCTTCAATCTGAGTAATGCGGCGATGTCGGTAAAGATAAGGGAGATTTCAGCATTGGTCATGGCTACTGTCCGTGGCAGTGCTTGTATTTCTTGCCGGAGCCGCAGGGGCAGGGGTCGTTGCGGCCGACCTTCTTGCCGGCGACTGCCGCGGCGGCTTTAGGTCTAGCGTTGCCCTGAGAGCCCACCCCCGCCTTAGCCATGGGCGATTGCGGCTGTTTGGCATCCTTGGTAACAAGGCCCACGTGAAATATGGTGTGGGCAATATTGTCTTGTATAGCAGTTGTAAGTTCTTTAAACTTCTGGTGACCTGTGATTTTATAAGCATCCGTGGACTTCATCTGCTGCAGACTGGCCCAGCCCGCCTGGAGGCGTTCATTTTCCATATCCGTAAGGAACTCAATCCAGAATCTATCGACAGTTTGGAGCATTACCAACCTCTCCACTATCCTCATTTTATCCGGGCCCATCTCTTTTTCCCGCTGGTCGTAAAGCGACCCCGCCAGCTCTTCCAGCCTTTTTTCTATATCGGCAGAAGATAAGCCTTCAAGATCTTTCTCTTTAAGAACGGAAGCCACCGGCATGATAACATTAACATCAGCCAGGAGACCGGATAAATCACGCTCTTCACCAAATCGGCCCGGTGCGTAAGAAGCGACGATGTTTGATAATTGGTCTTTGACCATTTTCAAGATATTTAATTTTAAATCGGCTCCGCCTAATATCTTCCTACGGTCATCATAAATACGTTCGCGTTGCGTATTTACGACGTCGTCATATTCGACGAGGTGCTTGCGCATATCGAAGTGATAGCCCTCGACGCGTTTCTGGACGTCCGTGATGGCGCCGGTGATAAACTTATTTTCGATGGGTGTATCCTCATCCATGCCCACCCAGCCCATGACCGTTTTCATGCGGTCGCCGCCGAACCGCCGCATGATGTCATCCTCCAGGGAAACATAAAAACGCGAGCTGCCGGGGTCGCCCTGACGACCCGCCCTGCCGCGTAACTGGTTATCGATACGCCGGGCTTCATGGCGCTCCGTGCCGATGATATGGAGTCCGCCCAGAGCGATGATTTTATCGTGCAGTGCCGACCAGTTCTTGTGGCCATCGCCATCGGGGCTGCCGCCCAGGATGATGTCAACGCCGCGGCCGGCCATGTTGGTGGCGACGGTCACCGCGCCCGGCTCGCCGGCGTGGGCGATAATCTCGCCCTCTTTAGTGTGTTCCTTGGCGTTCAGCACCTGGCAGGTAACACCCTGCCGCTTGAGCATATCGCTCAGTTTCACCGAGTTCTCGATGGACACCGTGCCGACGAGCACCGGCGCCTCTTTTTCGTGGAGCTCTTTGATTTGCCTGACGACCGCCCGGTATTTACCTTCTTCCGTTTTATAAATCTGGTCCGGCAGGTCCTCGCGAACCATGGGCTTGTTGGTGGGAATCGTCGTTACTTCCAGCTTATAGATTTTATAGAACTCTTCCGCCTCCGTGGCCGCCGTGCCGGTCATGCCCGCCAGCTTTTCGTACATGCGGAAATAGTTCTGGATGGTGATGGTGGCGTAGGTCATGGACTCGCGCTGGACCTTGACATGCTCCTTGGCTTCGATAGCCTGGTGGAGCCCCTCGGAGTAGCGCCGACCGTACATCTTGCGGCCGGTAAACTCGTCGACGATAACGACCTCGCCGTTTTCCACGACGTAATCGCGGTCGCGCCGGAAGAGCCCGTGGGAATTAAGCGACTGGCGGAAGATAGAACGGATGTCGTTGCGTTTCTTGGCTTCTTCGATACTCAGATGCAGGGATTCGCCGCCCCCCTCGCCGCCGAACAGGTCCTCCGACCTCATGTGGAAAGCCCGCGCCAGCTTCTCCTGGCCGCGCGCCGTCTCCCGGACGTAGCGCTCTTTCTCGTAGGTGACGGCGTCGAATTCAGCTTCGAGGGCCGCCTCTTCCTCTTCTTTACGGGCCGACATCCCGGGCTCGAAAGGCAGGATTTTAATTTTCATGCGGCCGACCACGTCGTTGACGGCTTTATAAAGCTGGCCGGTCTCCTCGGCCTGGCCGCTGATGATGAGCGGCGTGCGGGCTTCATCGATGAGCAGGTTGTCCACCTCGTCGACGATGCCGTAATAAAGGGGCTGGCGCTGGACGCAGCGGGAAAGGTCGGTAACCATGTTATCGCGCAAATAATCGAAGCCGAACTCGCTGGAAGTGCCGTAGGTGATATCCGCCCGGTAGGCTTCCTGGCGGGAGATGGGGCGGAAATGCGGCCAGCGGTCGTTCTCCTTGCCGGAATCGTAAGAGGGGTCGAAGATGAGGGCGGGGGTATATTCGTCCGGGTTCTGCATGGGGTAGATGCTGGCGACGGTCACCCCTAAAGCATGATAAATGGGCCCCATCCAGTAGGGGTCGCGCCGCGACAGGTAGTCGTTAACGGTAACCAGGTGGGCTCCCCGCCCCGTCAGGGAATTCAAATATAGCGGCAACGTAGCGACCAGTGTCTTGCCCTCGCCGGTCTTCATCTCGGCGATTTTGCCCTGGTGCAGGGTCACACCGCCTAAAAGCTGGACGTCGTAGTGGCGCTGGCCGATAACGCGCCGGGCGGCCTCGCGGACGGCGGCGAAAGCCTCGGGGAGAATCTCATCGAGGGCGTCGCCCTCCAGTTGGTAACGCTCCTTTTCTAACTGCTTGATCCTGTCCTGTATGCCCTGCACCTGCCGGTTGGCTTCATCTTTCTCGATATCCCAGGACGCGCCGGTAAGGTGCCCCCGGGCTTCTTCCAGGTCTCGCTGGGCTTCATCCATTTTCGGCTGGACTCCGGCGATGGCCTGCGCCACCCTGGCTTTGAATGCCGCGGTCTTATCTTTTAGCTCGTCATCCGTAAGCTTCTGGAACTCCGGCTCCAGCTCATTAGTGCGGTCGACATACGGCTGGAGTCGCTTTATTTCTTTTTCATTGGAATCAAATAGTCCGCTTAAAAAACCAGGCATGTTATTTCTCGCTTACAATCAATTCTCTGGCGGCGTCAGCCATCGAGGCGGGCACCATCACCTTTACCTCCGCCATGCCATCCATCGTAAAAACGTGTATCGACGGCGCGGCGTTGGACTTTAAATAACACGGAATATCGAAGCCCTCGAGCAGGCTCTTGATGACCTGCGCCTCCATGCCGTTACGGGCAAAGTAGACTTCGACCAGCTCTTCATCCCTGCTCAAACATTGCCCCCACCGACTGCCCGGTATGAATGCGCCGGATGGCTTCTCCCAGCAGCGGGGCGATGGGCAGAACGGTAATTTTATCGATTTTCTTATGCGCCGGGACGGGAATGGTGTCCGTCACGACGACCTCTTTGACCCGGCACCCGGCGATGCGTGCTACCGCCGGACCGGACAGGACGGGGTGGGTGGCGCAGGCATAGACTTCCGTGGCGCCCCTTTCCATCATGACGTCGACGACGCCCACCAGGGAGCCGGCGGTGTCTATCTCCTCATCGACGATAAGGGCCACCTTGCCCTTGACGTCGCCGATGACGGTCAGCGTCTCGGTGTGGTCGTCGTTGCCGATCCGCCTCTTTTCCATGATAGCCAGGGGGCATTCCATGCGGGCGGCGATGTCCCTCGCCTGCTTGGTAATGCCGAAATCCATGGCGACGACCACCGGGTCCCGGAATTTCTTCTTCATAAAATAATCGCTCAAAACGTAAAAAGCGGTCAGTTCATCGACGGGGATGTTAAAGAAGCCCTGGATCTGGGCTTTATGGAGGTCGACGGTTAGCAGGCGGCTGGCGCCCGCGACGGTCAGCAGGTCGGCCACGAGCCGGGCGGTAATGGGGACGCGGGGCTGGTCTTTCTTATCGCTGCGGCCGTAAGCGTAATAAGGCATCACGGCGGTAATGCGCTTGGCGGAAGCCCGCTTCATGGCGTCAATCATGATGAGCAGCTCCATGAGATGGCTGTTGACCGGGGAGGAGATAGGCTGGACGATAAACACGTCCCGCTCCCTGACATTCTCCAGGATGCGAACAAAGGTGTTCTCGTTGCTGAACTCCATGACCTCGCAGTTGCCCAGGGGTTGCCCCAGATATTCGGCGATGTCTTTGGCCAGGGCCGGGTGGGCGTTGCCGCTGAATACCTTTAGTTCATCCATCAGTCACAATCTCCTCTCAAAATCGGCGTCTCCGCATATTTATTATAGCACTATTATTTATCAACCTCACCCCCTGCCGGGGGGATAAAAAATCCGCCTCCTCTATCCCCCCATGACGAAAGTAGGGGGAAGTAAAGAAGATTGAGGGAAAGAAATTAAGACAAGCGGCGTAATTGACAATCAGCTATAAAACGTGTAAAATTATGACAAAAGTCCCATTAAAATACAATCAATCTGAAGCCATGCCATTTATCCAACGATAACAAAGCTATTTCGATTCTGCAAAGGAGTGAAGGAAATATGAAAAACAGGTTTTTATTAGTCGGGCTGTGTCTTCTTGTATTAACGCTAATACTGGTATCAGCCTGCGGAGGCGGTAAATCAACGACGACCGTGACAGCCACCGCCACCAGTACCAAGACCGCTACGGCAACATCGACTAAAACAGCGACCGCGACTCAAACGGCAACGGCAACGGCAACTGCGACTAAGACGGCGACACCGACGGCGACCGCGACTAAGACGCCGACACCGACGCCGACGTCCGGCGGCGGGGCGGGGGGTTCTTTAAGTTCCATCCTGGGTCTGGGGGCGAACATCGTTTCCGTCAAGTACGACATGTCCATTACTGTCCCCGGGACGGGAACAATCGTATCCACGATATGGGAAAAACAGCATAAGATGAAAGAAGAAATGACCATGCAAGGGGTTCACACCATCATCCTATTCGATATGGATGCAGGAATCATGTATACCTACATGCCGGACCAGAATATGGCGACGAAAATGATGCTGAATACGGGCGCGGTGCCCGAGGGCGCTTCGGAAGACCCGAACTCCATTCTGCAATATAATCCGCAAATCGTAGGCACGGAATCTATCGACGGGAAATCATGCACGGTCATTACATGGGATATTCCGGAGACCGGCACCATGAAGGAATGGGTCTGGACGGACAAGGGCTTCCCCCTCAAGATAGAGACAACGACCAGCGAAGGGACCACCACCATCGAGTTTACGAATATAGATTTTTCCAATATTCCCGATAGCGCGTTCGAGCTGCCGTCAGGAGTAATAATAACAACAGTCGGAGTGTAGACCGGCAGACCAATACTGACTAAAACCGGGCATTCAAGGGGAGCGGAGATAAAAGCCGCTCCCCTTACTTTTTCCGAAGCCTGAAGGTAATACAGGAAAGCTCGAAGGGGCTTACGCCCCTTCGAAAAAATATCCCCCTTCCCTTAGCAAGGGAAGGGGGCAGGGGGATAGGTTCAATAAAAAAAGACTAGAGGAGCATGTCTTTCAAGGTCTTGAGGTTGACCACATCCTCTTTGTTATAGTCGCAGAGCTTTTGCAGGGCGTCCAGGTCAAACGAATCCACGTATTTCCACCAGAGCCTTACAGCTTCCCAGCCGTTCATATCCGGGAGCTTTCGCGCGACTCCCAGCTGCTTTTCCACCCCTTTTAATCCGCCGTAAAGCCTTTTGCCCCAGCAATCGAACATCAGGTCGCGGTGGCGGAACGACGTCGTTAAATCTATGCCCAGCTGCGATTGGATGAAGGGTAAATCGAAGCGACTGCCGTTATAGGTGTAGAGCACGTCTACCCCTTGAAGCGCCTCGACGATAGCCTCGGCGGAAATGTCCCGGCCGACGAACTGAATGAACTCGGTCTCTTCCCCGCGGCACAGGAAAATGCCCACGACGGTGATTTCACTTGCCCCGTAAGCGAGGCCGGTAGTCTCGATATCCAGATAGGCTTCGGTATGCGGCATGGGCCTGCTCACCTAAGGCGGACACTTGGCGCAGATGGAGCGGAACAGCGTTGTGCTCAGGTAGCGGTCGCCGCGGTCGGGCAGTATCACGACGATGTTCCCCTTTTTCATCTTCTTGGCGACCTGCAGGGCGCCCGCCACGGCCGCCCCGCTGGACATGCCCGTGAAAAGCCCTTCTCTTACCGCGAGCAGGCGGGCCGTCTCGAAGGCGTCGCCATCCTCGATAGTGACCTTCTCGTCGAAGGCGTGGGGGTTATAGATGCCCGGGATAGCGCTTTCCTGCAAATTTTTCAGCCCCTGGATGGTATGCCCCACGGTGGGCTCCACGCCGACGATTTTTATGCCGGCGACCTTTTCCCTGAGGAAATTGCCCGTGCCGATAAGCGTGCCCGTGGTGCCCATGGCGGACACGAAAACGTCGATCCGGCCTTTCATCTGGGCGTATATCTCCGGGCCGGTAGTCTCGTAATGGGACAGTATGTTGTTCGGGTTATCGAACTGGTTGGGCATATAGTATTTGCCGGGCTCGTTCTTTAAAGCCTCGTGGGCGCGGCGGATGGCCCCGTCGACGGCTTCTTTGGCGGGCGTCAGCACTACCTCGGCGCCGAAAGCCTGGAGAATCAACTGCCGCTCCACGCTGACGCATTCCGGCATGAAAAGCTTGACTTTATACCCTTTGGCGGCTCCTATCATGGCGATGGCGATGCCGGTGTTCCCGGAGGTCGGCTCGATAATCGTCTTGTCCGGGGTCAGTTCGCCGGATTCTTCCGCCATCATAATCATGTAATAGGCCGGGCGGTCTTTTACGGAGCCGCCGGGGTTGTTGCCTTCCAGCTTGGCGAAAATTTTGACGTCGGTGTTGCCGTTCAAATGTGTAAGCTGTACCAGCGGGGTGTGCCCGATAGCACCCAGGACGTTTCTATGATTGTTTTTCATTTTAATACCTTTACGAACCTATCCCCCTGCCCCCTTCCCTTGACAAGGGAAGGGGGATACTATTCGAAGGGGCTTACGCCCCTTCGAGCTTTCCCGAACTAGTCGTCGATGCCCGGCACCGGAAAGCGCCGGCAAACCTGGGCTACTTCCTGCCTGACCTCTTCCAGCACCTTTTTATCGTCAGCATGGGAAACAACCTTAACGATGAGCCCGGCGATATGCTTCATCTCCTCTTTCCCGAAGCCGCGCGACGTCGCGGCGGGCGTGCCGAGCCGGATGCCGCTGGCCACCGCCGGCGGCCGGGTATCGAAAGGAATCTCGTTTTTATTGCAGACGATGCCCGCGGTATCCAGGGCTTTGGCGGCTTGACTGCCCGTGACGCCGGTGGCGGTGAGGTCGATGAGGATGAGGTGGTTATCCGTGCCGCCGGAAACCAGCCGTAATCCCAGCTTTTGCAGTTCGCCAGCCAGCGCCTGGGCATTATCCAGGATAGCCTTCTGGTAATCGTAAAACCCGGGCTGCATGGCTTCGTGGAGGGCGACCGCCTTGGCGGCGACGGCGTGCATCAGGGGCTTGCCCTGCGCTTCCGGGAAAACAGCGGCGTCGATAGCTTTAGCGTACGCGATTTTGCAGAGAATCAGGCCGCCGCTGGTGCCTCGCAAAGTCTTGTGCGTGGTGGTGGTGACGACGTCGGCATAGGGGATGGGGGTGGGGTGCAGGCCCACCGCCACCAGACCGGCGATATGCGCCATATCCACCATGAATTTAGCACCGACGGAATCCGCGATGCGCTTAAACCGCTCGAAGTCGATAATGCGGGGATAAGCGGTGTATCCGGCCAAAATCACTTTGGGTTTATGTTGCCGCGCCAGCTTTTCCACCTCCGGGAAGTCGATGCGCTCCGTTTCGCGGTTGACATGGTAGTGTACGAACTTGTAAGACCGCCCGGAAAAGGTGATGGGCGAGCCGTGGGTAAGATGGCCTCCGTGGGAAAGGTCCATCGCCATGATGGTATCCCCATATTCCATCAGAGCGAAATAAGCCGCCATGTTCGCCTGGGAGCCGCTGTGCGGCTGGACGTTGGCGTGCTCGGCTTTATACAGCTCTTTAGCCCGCTTCACGGCCAGCTCCTCGATGGCGTCCATGTTATCACAGCCGCGGTAATAACGATGGCCAGGATAGCCCTCGGCGTATTTATAGGTCAGAAATGACCCCTGGGCTTCCAGCACCGCCCGGCTGGTATAGTTTTCCGAGGCGATCAGGTTAACGATTTCCTTCTGCCGCCTGGCCTCGCACTCGATGGCCTCGTAAATTTCGGGGTCGGTCCGGCTCAAGAAACTCATAAAAATACACTCCTGAGGGGGATAATGAGATACCATAAATAGTCTACTCTTGGCGAGGCTGGAGTGTCAATTTGTTGAACTCATTTACTCACCCCTTAACCCCCTCTCAAACAGGGACATTCTCTGTTCTCAATTCTTCATTTGTTTGAGAGGGGGTAATAAAGAAAGAGGGGTTTCACCCCTCTTAGACGCCCCGTTTTTAATAAGGGGAGTGCGTCAGCGAGAGGGGGCTCCGCCCCCTCTCAAATTTTCTCCCCCTTCCCTTGCCAAGGGAAGGGGGAAGGGGGATAGGTTAGCTTGAGTTATATAAAAAATGCTACTCATTTTTCATTAACTGGCAATTTGACAAAAAATCGAGGTATCAGTAAACTAAGATACTTTTATATCTAAAGTGGGAGATTAAAATGCCTAAAGTAAAAGTCGGCGATATCAATATGTATTACGAGGTATACGGCAAGGGAGAACCATTAGTCGTGATCCCGGGCATGACATCTAATGTAGATTGGTATTTCATGTTCTTTCCGGTGTTCGCCCGTGAGTACCGGGTTGTCGCCTTCGATAACCGGGGGGCCGGCCGGAGCGACGCGCCGGATATTCCTTATAATACAGAAATGATGGCGGACGACCTGGCGGGACTACTGGATGCCATAGGTATTAAATCAGCACACATCCACGGTGCCTCGATGGGAGGGATGATAGCCCAGACATTCGCTCTTAAATATCCCACGAGGGTAAGGAGTCTTATCCTGGCATGTACCGGTTTCGGAGCAGCCCACGGCGTACAAACCACCGACCCGGAAATAATAGATGCTTTACAGCACCCCAGGGTGCTCCCTCCGCGAGAATCCGCCGTGCAATCACTCCGCTTAATGATAAGCCGGGAGTTTATCGATAAAAACCCGGATTTAATACAACAAATAGTAGAAAAATTTATGGAACACCCCGCCCCTCCCCACGGTCAGATGAGGCAGGGACAAGCGTTGCTGAGCTTTGATACCTATGAGCAATTACCCGAAATCAAAGCACCCACACTGGTGATTCACGGAGAATCTGACCGTACCCTTCCGGTGGAAAATGCCCGCATCCTGGCGTCAAGGATACCCGGCGCGGAGCTTGCCATCCTGAAGAAAATGGGGCATGGTTTCATGACTGAGGCTTTTGATGAAAGCAACCGGATAATGCTGGACTTCCTACAGGCGGCACCGCGTCAAGAAGGCTTGACAAAGCCCGCATACGTGCCTATAATAAGAAGAAACCCCCACCTGATTAACAGTGTATTTCCGTTTTTATTAGTTTAAATATATATTTCCAGAGGCACTGTATCGAGTCCCGAGTGTATTCCAAGAGATTCCCAGGGCGAGGCTGGAGTTATTCCAGTTTATTATAATTCGTGATATGCCGAAGTATATCTTTGTAACCGGGGGCGTGGTCAGTTCCGTAGGGAAAGGCATCACCGTCGCCTCCATCGGGACGGTGCTGAAAAGCCGGGGGGTAACGGTGGCGGTGCAAAAGCTCGACCCCTATCTGAACGTCGACCCCGGCACGATGTCCCCCTACCAGCACGGCGAGGTCTACGTCACTAAAGACGGCGCGGAGACCGACCTCGACCTGGGCAACTACGAGAGGTTTATCGATATCGAGTGCACCGCCGATTCCAATACGACCTCCGGGCAAATCTACAGCACCCTGATTACCCGCGAAAGGCGCGGCGACTTCCTCGGCGGCACGATACAGATCGTCCCGCACCTGACCAACGAGATAAAGAGCCGTTTCAAGAAGCTCGCCGATAAGTCCGGGGCGGAGGTGATTCTCATCGAGGTGGGCGGCACCGTGGGCGATATCGAGGGCCAGCCCTTCCTCGAAGCCATCCGCCAGATGCGGAACGACGTCGGCCGGAACAATGTGTTTTATATCCATGTCACCTTTCTCCCCTATTTGCAATCGACCCAGGAGCTCAAGACGAAGCCCACGCAGCACAGCGTTAACGAGCTGCGGCGCATCGGTATCCAGCCGGACGTTATTATCTGCCGCAGCGATTATCCCATCGCGGAAAACCTCCGGGACAAGATATCCCTGTTCTGCGACGTCGAAAAGCAGGCGGTGATTCCGCTGCCAACGGTGAAATCGATATACGAAATACCGCTGATGCTCGAAGACTGCGGGCTGGGACAATTAATCGTCGACCGGCTGGGGATAACGTCGCGCGGGGCCGACCTTACCGATTGGCGGGCGCTCGTGGAACGCATCAAGGTCCCCCATGAGCCGGTCAATATCGCGCTCGTCGGCAAATATGTCGAGCTCAACGACGCCTATTACTCCGTCCGCGAGGCGCTGTACCACGCCGCCCTCTTTAACGATAGGTCGCTTAATCTGTTCTGGGTCCATTCGGAAGACTGTGATAAAAGCGAGGTCGATTCTCTCCTGCGCACCGCCCAGGGCATCATCGTCCCCGGCGGTTTCGGGATAAGGGGCATTGAAGGCATGATTAAGGCCGCCAGATACGCCCGCGAGAATAAAATCCCCTATTTCGGCCTGTGCCTGGGGATGCAGGTCATGACCATCGAGCTGGCCAGGCATGTTTTCAACTCCGACGAGCCCAACTCCACCGAGTTCGACCCCGATACACGTTATCCCGTCATCGATTATATGCTCGAGCAAAAGTCGCTGCAGACCAAGGGCGGCAATATGCGCCTGGGCAACTACCCGTGCGAACTCGTCGCCGGTACGCTGGCGGCTAAAGCCTACGGGAAATCGGAAGTGCTGGAACGTCACCGCCACCGCCTGGAGTTCAATAACCAATACCGGGAACCCCTGCACGAAGCGGGCATGATTTACAGCGGCGTTTCCCCCGACGGTAAGCTCGTGGAGATATGCGAGCTGGCCGACCATCCCTGGATGCTCGGCTGCCAGTTCCATCCCGAGTTTCTCTCGCGGCCCGCCCGGCCTCACCCGCTCTTCCGCGACTTCGTCCGGGTGGCTAAAGATGTGCTGCGGGAAGGCGCCCAGCCGCCGCTGCCGCTGGCGGCCAACTGAGGAGGACCATATGGAGATATTCCTGGATACCGCCAATATCGACCAGATAAAGCAGGCCGCCAAACTGGGCATCATCAGCGGCGTCACCACCAATCCGTCGCTTTTAGCTAAGGAAGGCCACGCTGACTACGAGAGCGTGACGAAAAAAATATGTGAAATCGTCGATGGGCCGGTATCCGTGGAAGTTCTCTCCGAAGACGCTAAAGCCATGATCAAAGAGGCGAAGGCTAAAGCCGCCTGGGCGCCTAATGTCAATATCAAGATACCCATTACCGCCGAAGGACTTAAAGCCACCGCGGTCTTAAGCGAGGAAGGCATCGAGGTCAACATGACCCTGTGTTTCTCGCCGAACCAAGCGCTGCTCGGGGCGCTGGCCGGGGCGGCTTATGTCAGCATCTTCATCGGCCGGCTGGATGATATCGGCGAGGACGGGATGCAGGTGGTGGAGGATACGTTAACGATACTGGGCAATTACCCGGAGCTGGACACCCAGGTCATTGCCGCCAGCATACGCCATCCCATGCACGTCACCAACGCGGCGATGCTGGGGGCGGACATCGCCACCGTGCCTTACGCCGTGCTGATGCAGATGATACAGCACCCCCTGACCGATATCGGCATCAAACGTTTCCTGGCTGATTTTAAGAGCGTATCTAAAAAATAAAGACGAAGAAAGGACTCAACGGCAAATACCCCTTCCCCCCGGGGAGATGGGACCAGAGTGAGGTGGACCATGAACATGAACAACGTGAACAACACGAACAACACGAACAACAACAATGTCCCGAACGGCAATGCGGGTGCGGGCGCGAGCCCTGGCCCGGCTGCCCCCGCCGCCGTGGCCGGCCCCGCGACGAACACCAGCATGACTATCGCGGACCTCGAAACCAGGACTAAAGAAGAGCTGGTGGAGATGGCTAAGGAAAAAGGCATCGCCACGCCGGCGACGCTGAAAAAGCACGATATCATCATGCGGCTGCTGGAGACGCACACCGGCGAGCAGGGCAATATCTTCTGCAGCGGCGTCCTGGAAATCATGGCCGACGGCTACGGCTTCCTGCGGCAGGAAACGCTACTGCCCAGCCAGACGGATGTCTACATTTCGCCGTCACAGATACGGCGCTTCAGCCTGCGTAACGGCGACCTCGTTACCGGGCAGGGCCGCCCCCCTAAAAGCAACGAAAAATACTATAGCCTTTTACAGGTGGTCGCCATCAACGGGCTCGACCCCGAGGTCATCAAGAACCGGCAGCCTTTCGGCTCGCTGACCCCTACTTTCCCCGACCGCCTGATCAACCTGGAGCACTCCCCGTCCGACCTCTCCACCCGCCTTATCAACCTCGTCTCCCCCATCGGGCGGGGGCAGCGCGGCCTGATTGTCTCGCCGCCCAAGGCCGGTAAGACGCTGCTGCTGAAAGCCATCGCCAACGCCATTTCCATGACTTATGACGATATTCACCTGATGGTCTGCCTTATCGGCGAGCGCCCGGAAGAAGTGACCGATATGAAGCGCTCGGTCAAGGGCGAGGTCATCGCCGCCACCTTCGACGAGATGGTGGAGAACCAGACGCGCGTGGCGGAGTTGGGACTGGAAAGGGCGAAACGCATCGTGGAATGCGGCAAGGACGTGGTCATCCTGCTGGACGGCGTGACCCGCCTCACCCGCGCCTATAACCTGGCGATGCCTTCCAGCGGACGCACGCTCTCCGGCGGTATCGACCCCGCCGCCCTTCACCCCGCCAAGCGTTTCTTCGGGGCGGCCCGCAACACCGCCGAAGGCGGCAGCCTGACTATCATCGCCACCTGCCTCATCGATACGGGCAGCCGCATGGACGACCTCATT
>CAVUAO010000002.1:0-637095 GCA_963739515.1 uncultured Chloroflexia bacterium
AGGACATGGCTATCTTCCGCACCCGGACGCAATGGATATTGTTGCTGGCCTTCCTCGTCCTGCTCTTTACCATGCCTCTATATTCCAGTGATAGAATATTGACCATACTGACCATCATGGGCATCACCATTATCAGTGTTCTCGGTCTCAATATCCTGACCGGTTACTGCGGGCAAATCTCCATCGGTCATGCCGGCTTCATGGCTGTCGGCGCCTATGTGTCTGCCATCCTTACCGCCAAGCTCGGCTGGTCTTTCTGGGCGGCCCTGCCCTGCGCCGGCCTGGGCGCGGGATTGGTAGGTATCATCTTCGGGCTGCCATCGTTGAAGATAAAGGGCTTTTACCTGATTATGGCGACCGTAGCCGCCCAATTTATTATCATCTGGCTTATCCTCCAGTTCCGCGATAGTGACCGGTGGCGCCGATGGTATGTCCGTACCCAGACCGGAAATAGGCGGCTTCGTGTTAAAGTCCAAAGGCCAGCTATTTTATCTGGTCATGATCATCACCTGCCTGGCGGTATACCTGGCCAAGAACATCGTCAGGACCAGGGCGGGCAGGGCTTTTATCGCCATCCGGGATAACGACCTGGCGGCCGAGGTCATGGGTGTCAACCTATGGACTTACAAGTTAACGGCCTTCTTTATCGGCTGTGTCTTTGCCGGTGTGTCCGGTGCGCTGCTGGTGCACTACTATGCCTACGCCAGTACCGACTACTTTCCCTTTCATGAACTCGGTATGGTACCTGGGTATGCTCATCGTCGGCGGTATGGGCAGCACGACCGGGGTTATCTTTGGCGTAGTTTCCCTCAAACTGCTGGATGAGGCGGTCACCATTTTTGGGCCAATGTTAGCCGCCATTTTCCCCGCCATTGCTGCCCAGGCAGCCGCCTCGCTCGGTCTTATCATGCGCGGACTGGTAATTATCCTGTTCCTTATCTTTGAGCCCAGGGGGCTGGTGCACCGGTGGGAGCTTATCAAATCATATTACAGGCGGTGGCCTTTCTCATATTGATTGATTAAAAACGGATGAAAGGAGGTGGGTGCATTAGGAAAAGTTCTTATATTCATTTAATCGAAGCAACTCATAAATTAGTAAGGAGGATATATGACCAAATTTAGACTATTTTTTGCCGTTTCCCTGGTTGTCATGCTGGCAGTGTTATTGGTGCTGCCTGCCTGCACCAAGGAGACGCCACCACGGCCACGCAGCAGCCAGCCCCGCCGAAAACGGTAACGCTCTATATCGGCGGCACCTTCGCGCTGACCGGCGCCTATGCCGAGGACACGGCGGCGGTTCTGGCCGGTTTTCAGGACTATGCCAAGTACGTCAATGAGAACAAGAAGCTGGCTCCGTGGCGGACGGAGAAATTCCCCGCTAATGTTAATCTGGAAGTGCTGTGGCGGGATGATGAGCTCAAGCCTGAGAAGGCACTATCTATCTATGATGAGCTCAAGGCCAAGGGTATGCTTGTTTACAGGATATCGGCCTCGCAGACAGCGCTGCCGCTGATGAACCTGCTGAACGACGGACCGTATCGGCGCCACCAGCATGGCCGCCGGCCCTTATCTCCTGTCGCCGCCGAAGACTATCTTCACCAACTACCCTCTCTATACCGATGAGCTGGGCGCCATCGCCAACTGGTTCCTGGATAACTGGAAGAAAGCCGGTAACACCGCTAAACCAAGGGTGGCCTACCTCACCGCCGATAGTGCCTCGGGCAGGTCAATTGATATACCCGAGATGGAAGCTTACCTGACGAAGATAGGCTACGAGTTCGTCGGCAAGCAGTTTGTGCCCATGGTGCCTACCACGCCGCCGACCACCCAGCTGTCCTGGCTGAAGGATAACAAAGTCAACCTGGCCCTCGGCTGGATGATTAACCCCGGCTCCCAGCCCACCATCAAGGAAGCGGTCAGGCTGGGTATGGGGACCAATCTGGACTATAAGATAACCTTCGGTTTTGCCGCCCCGAGCCACCTGGCGGTCTTCGCCCCGGCCATGGGTACGCTAGGTGACGGCGTCGTCGTCGCCGGCAGCTACCCTCCCATGGACCAGGCTCACGCTAATGTCCCCGGCATTGCCTTCTACAATCAGTTACAGGCCAAGTACCACGCCGATAAGCCGGTGACCCACATCATGTACCTGGCCGGTATAGTTGAAGCCATGATCCAGACCGAGGCGCTGCGGCTGGCCATGCTGAAGGTGCCCGCTGACCAGTTAAAGCCGGTTGACGTGCTGGAATACGGCTTCTACCAGATTAAGAACCTCAGCACCGGCGACCTGACCCCGCCGCTGACCTTTGGTCCCAGTGATGTCGAGGGGGCTAGAGAGATGCGTCTTGACCAGGACCAGAACGGGAAGGTTGTCTTACTGGGCACCTACCCATGTCACGGCATCTACAAGCACGAATAATCAATATTCCGGGGGCTCCGTTACGGAGCCCCCGGAAAAATCCGGCTATTGCTTGAAACACTCAGGTTATAACAGCCTGAGAAGCGACATATTCAACCCTGACATTCCCCCAGTAGTTGTACCGGGTCTTATACGAGAGTCACTGATTATAATAGTCTCAGGCTCGTACCCACCAATTTTCCAATTAGTTAAAGAAAGACGGGCGTTGATGGTGTCTTTCAGATAAGGTATCAAGGCGTTGTTTTTAGACACGTGTACTAGATAACATATATCTTCTACCGTCGTTGATATTTACCTGTAATTTATCTCTGATGCGGATATTTATCATGTGATACTTTGATGTCACAAAAAAGCAAAAGGTTACCTGAGGTCACAAAAGCTTGTATTGTGATTAGATCGAGTCTAAAGGGTAAAACTTGATAATAAGATACTCAACACCGTCCATCAATACCATCTTCCCCCTGAATCTCCCCAATAACTCACGGTCAGTGTCCAAAGTAAGTTGTTTCATGGGCGTAACAGTTTTACCTTAATAGAAAATTGCCCCATAAGTGTCTTTTAACAACCATTTAACGCCATTTTTCACTTCAAAAAAGACTTTGATATCACATATAAGGGCATTTATCTGCCATTTCCTGTTGTCAATCAGCGAAATGGGACACTTTTTAACCGAACACTTTGGCATGATCAGGCGGCATTAACAAGCTCTCTGAGGCCATGGTTGTAGTCTCTACGACGATTGATTGTTTGTATTTGCACCTCCTTTCTGTGTGCAAGATATCCTCTCTCCTGCCATATAAGACATCGGCAGGCGTCACGTCACCGAGAGCCTTGTGGTAACGGTGGTAGTTGTAGTAGTCGACGAAGGCGGCAATCGCCCGTTCCAGCTCGCTGGGAAGCTCATAGGGTAACTGGTTCACCTCTCGTTTCAGAGACTGCTGGTAGCGCTCCACCTTGCCGTTAGTCTGGGGATGGAAGGGTGCGGCCAGGATATGCCCGATACCCACCAGGTTTAGATAATTACGGAAGGCTCTAGAGACGTAGCCAGCGCCGTTATCCGAGAGGAGTTTGGTGCGGTCCTCGACAGGCACATCGGTCATGCCGGTGGCGTCCACCGCTTTCTGGACCACCTCGATCAGGGAGTTAGCCGACATGTCTTTCTGCAGCTTCCAGCCCAGAATGAAACGGGAATAGTCGTCCATCACGGTCACCAGGTAATAGTAGCCCCAGCCAGCCACCCGGAAGTAGGAAGCGTCGGTAGCCCACATCTGGTGCGGCCGCGTGGTCTTAGTATGGTATTCCTTAGCGGCCGTGAGTTGCGTCTCCTGGCGTTTCACTAGCCCTTCCCTTCTTAGAATGCGGTACACCGTTGACTCGGATACGGCAAAGCCTTCGTTATCGGTGATCCAGGCTGAGAGCTGCCGGCTGCTGAGCTCAGGAGACTCCCGGGCTACCGCCAGTATCTTGTCTTCTTCTGCGGGAGTGATCCGGTTCCACGGTCTTTTCCGGTTTCCCGAATCGGGCTCGCCCCTGGCGCCACCGATAGTAGCTGCTTTTCGGTATCCCCAGTGCCATCAGCGCCTGCCGTTTGCCTCTGGACTGGTTTTCCACCTGGGCCAGGATAATAGCTTTGTCCCCGGCACTCATGCGCCGTCGCCGTTGTGGCCGAGCGGAGGAATAGCCGTTTTTTTAAGACGGTATACGTCCAACGAAAGGTCAGCCACCAATTGCTTGAGATCGGTGTTCTCCCGCTTTAGGTCATCGATTTCCTGGCGCGTGGCATCCCTGACGGTATCCCGTTTTAGCCGCTCCTTCCCAGCCTCCATGAAGTCCTTGGTCCAGGCGTAGTAGGCTCCCGGCTTGATGCCTTCCCGGCGACAGAGTTCATTGACTGCCACTTCCCGACGGAACCCCTCCAGCACGATACGGATTTTCTCCTCCGGGGTGTACTTCCGTCTGGATGCTACTCTAACCTGCTGCATAAAGCCCCTGGTTTGCTGGGTTCTGGCCTCGGCAGCATCAGCTTTATCTTTGTTTTCCTGGGACACAACTCGCTCCTTTCACTGTTTAGTCAGTCTACTACCTCTCAGGAGCTTGTGCCACCCGTCTAGAGTGTACGGTTTTAGTGGCCCTATTTGTGTCCCATTATCGCTGACGGTCTACACTTTTCAGTGAAGATGCCATAAGGTATGCTGCTGGGAATTTGAGCAGACGAATACCACTTGAGCTACCTGCACCGGACACTCTCGAACAACTGCCAGACCCGAAAGTAATTCTGCACAATTTGATCAAATTAGCAAGCGGACTTGGTGCTCGACGAAAGCAATCTTTCATGCCTTACCGTTTTCAGCACAGAATTACAGAATACATGAACGACTTTGACCAGCTACGCACTCTACCCTCGTTTAGAGCACTGGAGAGTGATTTAGTCAACGTAATTCGTAATGAAAACTGGGTATCTTGTTCTTAGTCCCTTCTTCTCTTCTATAACATGAACCTGCTTTTTTAATGTTACTTTTTTATTAGATCTCTATGCGTATCATGCTGAACTAAATTCTTCAGAGTTCGAAACCATTTCCGCATGGCCTATAAATATTCACAAGGTAACAACATGACGTAGTGTGCAGCAATGCTGTGAAGCTGGGGAGGCACTCATTCTATTCTCGCTGAGGCGTGTAATAGCAGTTAAACGCTAAAGGTTCATTGGCCAATATAGCATGTTGTTGGCTCAGAAGAACAATATTATTGTTGGGCTTATTTGAGCTATAATTAGTTAGAGAATTATCAGTTTTACCGTATGCCAATTCTACGATATATCTATCTGAGCAAGAACGGAAGCACAATTAACACACATTTAGGAGGTATGTTTGATGAAAAAGGTTCTAATTGCCTATTTTAGCTCGACTGGCAAGACAGAAACGATGGCACAGTACATTGCTGAGGGTGTACGTTTTAGCGGACAAGAGGCTGTAGTCAAAAAGATAGAGGACATAAAGAGCGCGACTGACTTAGCCGGGTATGACGGCTATATCTTCGGTTCTCCCACATTCTCGCTCGACTTGCCAAAACCTGTGAAAACTTTTCTGTCACTAACACAGAAGGCAAAGCTCGAAGGCAAAATAGGCGGCGCCTTTGGCTCATACCGGCATGATGTCTCATACAAACACGATGCTTACGCACCAGCCATTATCTTCAATGTCCTGCAAAAGGAACATAAGATGAAGCCGTTTGAGCTGGGCCCTTTCAACTTGAAGGAAGATAACGTTGAAACCAGGGAAGGCATGAAAACATGCCAGGACTATGGCAGAGTTTTCGGAGAGAAGTTGCGCTGAGCGCACGTCGGTAAATGCTCAATGGTGTGCAGACATAAAGCGGCACTAGTTATGGGTTAAGGTTCACCAGCCTATTGAAAAGTCGCTAACAAGAGAGGAATAGGTCAATGACGAGTGAAAAAACCCGGAATAGACTCGCCTTTGAGAAGAGCCCCTATCTGCTCCAGCATGCTGGTAACCCGGTTGATTGGTATCCATGGGGAGCAGAGGCGTTTGAGAAAGCCAAAAGGGAAAATAAGCCTATCTTTCTGTCGATTGGTTACTCAACCTGCCACTGGTGCCATGTGATGGCGCATGAGTCCTTTGAGGACTCCACAATAGCCAGGCTGATGAACGATGTTTTTGTGTCTGTAAAAGTTGACCGTGAGGAGCGGCCTGACATTGACATGCTTTATATGACAGTGTGCCAGATGATGACTGGTAGCGGAGGATGGCCTCTCACTATAATTATGACCCCGGATAAACAGCCATTCTTTGCCGGTACCTATATTCCAAAAGAAACAAGGTTCGGACGAATCGGCTTGATAGACCTTATACCGCGCATCAAGGAACTATGGGCAACACGGCAGGCCGAAGTCATAAATTCAGCGAGTCAAATTACTGCGACTCTGCGAAAAGCATCGCATCCGGAACCTGGTGAAGAACTGGGTGAGCCTGTGCTTCATCTCGCCTATGAACAACTTAGTGCCAGGTTCGACGAGCATTATGGCGGCTTTGGTGTGGCACCGAAATTCCCGACGGCGCACAACCTGCTATTCTTGCTGCGATATTGGAAGCGGAGCGGCGATAATAAGGCTCTAAAGATGGTGGAGAAAACCCTGCAAGCGATGCGACGCGGAGGCATATTTGACCATATCGGATTCGGCTTTCATCGCTATTCCACGGACGCGCAGTGGCTTGTACCGCATTTTGAAAAAATGCTCTATGACCAGGCTATGCTGGCAATGGCATACACTGAGATGTATCAAGCAACAGCAAAAGAGGAATATGCCCAAACAGCTCGTGAGATTTTTACTTATGTGCTCAGGGATATGACAGCTGCCGGCGGTGGGTTTTACTCCGCGGAAGATGCCGACAGCGAAGGCGAAGAAGGGAAGTTCTATTTGTGGACCTTCGATGAAATCAAACGGATACTCAATTCTGACGAAGCCGATTTGTTTATTAAGGTGTTCGATATCAAAGACGATGGTAACTTCACGGATGAAGTAGCCGGAAGAAAAACTGGAAGAAATATTCCCCACTTGGTCAAATCATTTGCAGAAATAGGCTCAGAGCTTAATGAGCCTATACCTGAACTCCAGAAGCGTCTGGAGTCTATACGACAGAAATTGTTTAAGTACCGTGATAAACGTGTTCATCCCCAGAAAGACGATAAAATTTTAACTGACTGGAATGGTCTTATGGTCGCAGCATTAGCCAAGGGGGCCCGGGTTTTTGATGAACCCAGCTATGCCAGCGCTGCCAAAAGGCCGTGGATTTTATCCTCAATAATATGGTCACGCACAATGGACGACTTCTCCACCGCTACCGGGACGGTGAAGCAGCATTACCCGCTCATATAGATGATTATGCCTTTTTGATTTGGGGAATGCTGGAATTATACGAAACTACCTTTGAGCTCTATTACCTTATAAAGGCAATGGAGCTTAACGAACATCTAATAGAACATTTTTGGGATGATAAAAACGGCGGATTTTATTTTACTGCGGAAGATGGTGAGAACCTTCTTGTTCGTCAGAAGGAAATCTATGACGGTGCCATACCTTCTGGCAATTCGGTGGCCATGTTGAATCTGCTTCGTCTTGGACGGCTGTCTGCCAACCCCGATTTGGAACAAAAAGCCGCCCAAATAGGCCGCGCTTTTTTTGAGAGCGTCCGGCAATCACCATCGGCCTATACTCAACTCATGACGGCAATCGATTTTGCTGTTGGCCCTTCTTATGAGATAGTTATTGTTGGCGACCCGGGAGCCGATGATACCAGAGAAATGTTGCAAGCAATTCACCGAAGATTCATACCTAATAAGGTTTTGATATTGCTTTCTCCTGAACTCAGCTATTCTGATATCAAGCGCATAATCCCGTTTACCAAGCAAATGTCCTGTATTGAAGGCAAAGCTACCGCCTATGTCTGCCACAATTATAATTGTAAACTTCCTACAACCGATATAGATACAATGCTCCGGTTGCTGGACGCCAACTAGTGATCAAGTGCAGACTACATATATCGGCGGTCACAATATTGCATTTTGTTACTCTTCACTCATTTCGTGACCCCGGGAGAAACCCCAGAAAGCAGACACATCACTTCTCGACCGATTCCCTACTAGTGACATTTAATTAGGTGGGAAACGCTTTCATTAGTCAGATTCACTGCCTTTTACTTCTTCCGTTTTCTTGAATCCGTGAATAAGCGGGAAACGGTAGAGCCCGAACACTTCTTTGGTCCGAAGGAACCCGATGAACATGATGATAACGCCGGCCAACTCAAAGAGGAAAAACAGGTTAAGATTGCCGTTCACGCTTATGTGGATGCCGCCGGCTACTGGTAGAAGCGCCCCCACAGCAATGAGTATATTAGAAACAACCCGGTGGGGCAGGATGCGTTTCCTCCAGAAAATGAACGCACTGTAGACAGCTCCGCCAACCAGCGCAAATGTGCCAAACGCATTGAATAGTGGCGTGATGATGGCGCGGACATCGGTAGGCATTATCCCGACGCCAGTGAGCTTGGTCAATCCACTGATATCTATGTTTACCGTAAAGACCCGGATGGCAGCGTAGAACGTTGCTGCGCCTAGCACCGCCATGATTATATTCGCATTTCGGCGTCGCATCAGGAGATAGAGCGTGCCCTGCCCCAGGTAAGCAGCGACAAGAATGGCGCCAACAAGATACCAGAGCCGATACATAATATCGACGTGTCCATAAACATTCCACCAGAACTCCGTGAAGGTGCTGACGCAGTACATGAATAAACCAATCGCCCACAGAAGCTGGTAAGGTTTCCGGCGGGCAAAAAACTGGTCCAGGACGGTTACCGCGAAAATGAAGCTCACGATGCAGGTGATAAGTGGAACATATGCCATATCTTCCTCCCTGGTTAGCCGCGTTTCACTCGGCACCCATGGCAATAATTGTACCTTATTTGGCTAAATGGTAACAGCATGTGTTACTAGGACAGCTAGATTGTGCAGCGAGAGACCTTTGGTGAAAGATGCATTTTACAAGAAAGTAGATTGTGACACAAAAGTCCATTTTGTAAAGTGAGATAATAAATAATGGATAGTTTCCACAGGAACCATCCTCCTGGCTTACCTGCAATGTGGTGCAAAAGTGGTACAATTATCAACAAAGAACAAACTAAAGTCCTCGATGTCAGGAGGTATTCCGCGTCATGCCGGATAAGATGACCCACTGGGAACGTATCCGGGCTACATTACAGGGACAGGAAACCGACCGGGTCGCCGTCAGCATGTGGCGTCATTTTTATGGGAGTGAGACTTCTGCCCGGTCACTGGCTGAGGCAATGCTCGCTTTTCAAACCCGGTTCGACTGGGACTTTGTGAAGGTCAACCCCCGTGCATCCTACCATGCGGAAGGCTGGGGGCTGGGTGTAAAGTATGAAGGCGACCATGAACCTGCGGTAATGAAAACACCAATCAAGGAACCTGATGACTGGTTAAAGCTGAAAGTGCTGCCCCTTGACCGGGGCGTGTTGCGAGAACATCTCGAGGCTCTGGAACTAATTGCCCACGGGCTTAACGGAGAAGTGCCTTTCCTGATGACGGTGTTTACGCCACTTTCCATTGCCGCCGATTTGGCTCCCTCCGAGGAAATCTTCCTGCAGCACTTGCGAGAACATACCGATAAAGTCCGCTATGCCCTGGAGGTGGTTACGGAGACGTTCATTCGGTTCTCCAGAGCGTGCTTTGACCGGGGTGCCAGCGGTCTCTTTTACGCTACTACTTCCTGGGCAACCTCGGACCGGATGACCGCGGAGGAATATCGTACTTTAGCTCGCCCGTATGACCTGAAGCTGCTTCAAGCACTACCTCCGGCCGAGTTTAACGTCCTCCACGTTTGTCGGCAGCATAACTTCCTTCACCTTTTACAAGACTATCCGGTGCAGGCTTTCAATTGGGACGCGCGAGAGGCAGGTAATCTCTCTCTCGTCGAAGGCAGTAGAATGGTTGGGGGAAAGATAATCATCGGCGGTCTGGGGCACGGTAAAGATTTGGTTGAGGCCATACCACAGCAGTTGACAGGAGAGGTGTTTGGTCTGAGGGTAAGCATGGGCAAGAATGGCTGGATGCTGGGTACTGGCTGCACCTTCATGCCGGAAACACCTGAAATTAACTTGTTTGCCATCCGTGAAGCTGTGGGAAAAGAGTTTTCTTCCACATAAATCGTGGGATCATGTGGGCTTGTCAGTAGGGTAACAATGCACAATAGCTTGATTTGTTCAATCTCGGTAAAAAGGTTCTTTATTTCAGAATAAACGTGATACTAATGGTTCAGGCGTGAAATCCAGCGGAATTTAACATAATAGTTGTCCTTGACTCTTTTGCTGGTTCTGGAACTACTAAAGTTACGTATCTTAAAACGTCGTTACTGCAAATTAGTAGTAAAAACAATCATCAATTATGATTTGTCATTGGAGATAATCACAACCATACGGAGTATTATAGCTAGTGGAATTGCGGTATGGATAATTGACTCAACTAATATTCCTTACGAGATAATGTGAATGTGAGTGAATGGTACAGAATAAAGAGAGGGGGGTGAATGAAAAGACCGAGCTGCTATGGTAAACCGATGCGTATCAATAACCGCATCGCCAGGTTATCCGGCCAGCGGAGTGAGTACATATGAAGCGTCTGTGGTAATACCCAGATAGTAAAAGTAGAGGGAGGAAAATAAAATGGAGAAAAACAAATACGCCCTGGTTATCCCGGAAGGATGTATAAAACAAGAATACCTTCAGGCTTTGGAAGAAACACCACAGGAAGAAGAACACGTGAGCTTCTGGGATCGAAAGATAAAAGTCTCTCCTTTTACTGGAGCAATCATTGAGATATTCAGCGGGATCTTCTTCGGGTTGCTTAAATGCTTCTTTTTCTTTCTCAAGGCATATCCGAAGGCTCTTAAGGAGGTGGAAGAGGAAGAGCGTGTCAAGCGCGAGAGAAAGGTAACTTCTCTCCCACGATAGGGTGGATTCACAGTGGGTTGATAGGACTATACAAAATAGGTATTTTGTATAATTGGTCAATAAGTGACTAACGGTTTCACCCCGACGCAGCTCTAGGGAGTTTTGCATGGTATGGTTATGTCTCATATTGATATGGAAGAAGAAACCATGCCATTTTGACCGGGGTGATATCGGCTCCGTTATTGGTTGGATAAATATCAAGAAAAAAGACGCAATTGGATTCAATGGGATACCATCAGATATGTGACCACCGGTACCCAGCAGAACCGGCGGAAAGAATAACCGAGGATTGAGCAACCCTGTTATTACTACCGAAGCCTATTCTTTGCTGGCTCAGATACATAATACGAGGAAAAGAATGCTGGTGATATTACCGAGAGAATATGAGAAAAGGTGGTTAGACAACAATCTGGAAAAAGAAATTGAGTTGATGCTCAGTCGGTACGATGCGAACATGATGGAAGCCTATCCTATAGATGGATCCATAACTAATTTGGGATTTAGTACAAGCAATCCGCCTGTACAAAATGAGAAGGAATATACAGTTTGCCACCGCTATTGCATAGTTAAGTATTCGCAGATAATATTTAGGGTGCTGTTTTCAATAAATTTTCACGGTGGAATGGGAGTAATTATTTCGCCAAAATTTTGCTAAAATGCTTTTCTGTTAAAAGAGGTAAAATCAAATTTTCTGAGGCTGAAATAGGGTTAGGCACGAACGTTTAAAATAGCTTCAAATCCTATATATTCCGAAGTTAGTGACTAATTTCAAGACCGTCACCATCAGCCGCTCGGACACCCCTCCAGAGTTAACATAATATATTTGTTTAAAAACAAGGTTACCGCATAATCAATATGTTCATTATAGTGGGTAGTCAACACCCCGTCAAAGCGTCCTCTCCGGGGTTTAGCATTCTGCAAAAGCGGCAAAATACATATGATACCGTACTTTTTCCTTACCCCGAACCGGGAATTGATTATCCGGCGGGGTAGGGAGTAAAATCATTTACGACCGTTTTAAAAGCGAATTATTTTTCAAGGAGGGACCAGCCATGAGAGTCGCTTTTATCGTTGCCCCCAGAAAATTCGAAATCAGGGAAGTCCCCGTACCGAGAATCGGCGAAAATGAAATGCTGGTGAAAATAGAAGCCTGCGGGGTGTGCTCCAGCGATATGCCGGCGTACGTGGATTCGCTCAGCGACGAGATGAAAAAGCAAATGCCCTTCCCCCGGCGGGCCGGCCATGAACCGGCGGGGACGGTGGCGGAAGTGGGTAAAAACGTCAAGGGATTTAAGGTCGGCGACCGCATCACCGGGTTTTTCGCCAACGGGTGCTATGCCGAATACGTTACCACCGACCCCGCCGACAGGCTTGCCCGCGGCCACGGCTCGATTATCGAGAAGATTCCCGACGGCATACCCTTCGAACATGCCCTGGGCGAGCCTTTGATGAGCCTGGTGTCCATCGCCCGCACCACCACCCCGGAACTGGGCGACTACGTTTTCCAGGTGGGGTGCGGTTTCATGGGGCTGGGCATTATCGCCGGGGTGGCCCATCCCAAAATCCGGGAATACATCGTGGCGGACCTGGACGATAGCCGTCTGAAACTCGCCAAAGAGCTGGGCGCCACGGTGACCCTGAACCCCAACAAAGTCAACGTGGCGGCGGAAGTGATGAAGATAACCGGCGGGCGGGGCGTCGACGTCGCCATAGAAGTGGTCGGCCATCCGCCGGGCATAAAACTGGTCGGCGAGGTAATCAAAAACAACCGGGCTAAGATTATCATGGTCGGCTGGCACCAGTCTCCGGATACCTACGAGCTGTTCAGCTGGATAAAATCGCCGATTATCTACAGTCCGCAGGGCATCGGCATGTCCACGGACTACCAGAGCGAGCTCAAGCGCGCCATGTGGGCCCTGCAAAAGGGCATCTACCCCATGAATAAGCTGGTCACGCACCGCTACCAGCTGGAGAACATTGGCCAGGCTTTCGAGGACAACCTCAAACGGACGTCGGGCTATATCAAGGGCGTGATTGTACCGTGATATGACTTGGGGCGTCTAAGAGGGGCGTAGCCCCTCTCTTTTCCCCTCCCCCTCTCCTTTGAAGGAGAGGGGGACATAGGGGGTAAGGTAGAAATAAATAGAGGAGGCATTATGAAACTCGGTAGATTTATCGTCGACACCCACGTTCACTCCCAGCGCCATGCCGCCGGGAAAGCCCTGAAAGGCTCCAAGGACTTCGATAAGCTCGGGCAGGTCATGGGCCAGATGGAGGCCTACGACAACTCGCCGCGGCTCCTCTACGACATGCAGTGCTACGGCGTCGATATGTGCATCATCGAGCCGGCCTTCGGCATGACCAACCCGAACAACGTCGACCAGGTCAAGAGGTACCCCGATAAGTTCGCCGCCTGCTGCTGGCCCAAGGAATACCAGGATAAATGCGCCGCCGGCGAGGAAGAATGGAGCATTGACGGGTTCTGCAAAGCCCTCGCCGACCTTCTGAAGACCGGCAAGTATGTCGGCATCGGCGAGATGGTGCTGATACCGATGCGCAAGCCTAAAAAGGGACAGCCGCCGCGTTTCCAGACCGAGGAAGAAATCATCACCAACTGCCTCAAGGTCATGGAGGTCTGCCGCGACTTTAAAGTGCCCATGCGCTACCATACCGGCACGCCCGGCGGCTACGCCATCGCCTATCACGGCGCGCAGTTCACCTATAACCCGCTCTGGGTGCATACCCTGGCCGTGGCCATGCCGGATGTGCCCATCATTCTGGAGCATGCCGGTATCGAGGGGGGCTGGTGGGAGTGGTTCTACGAGTGCTGCCTGCACGTCGCCGCCAGCCATAAAAACATCTATCTGGAGACCGGCCGCTGGTGGACGGAGCTTTACTACAAGGCTTTAAACGACCCCTCCGTCGGGGCGGAAAAGCTCATCTGGGGCACGGACTGGGGCGCCAGCCTGCCCGTCTATTCCCAGCTTAACCGCTACCCGCCGGGGTACACCCGCCAGGACCTCAGGCAGGGCATACCGCGCCACCAGGTGGATATCTGGGGGTGGAGCCTGAAGCAGATACAGCGACTGGACATCAACCAGGACGATATGAACCTTTTGCTGGGCGGCAACGCGGTACGGCTTTTCAAGCTGCCCAACCCGGGCGGACTGACCCGCATGTTCAAGTTCGTCGAGGATGCCACGGTGTCACCGCCGCCGTCCCGCTCTTCCACTTAAAAAATCGGGTAAAAATACTTCTGGAGGAATGAAATGAAACTGGGCAGATTTATCGTCGATACGCACGTCCATTCCCAGCGCCATGCCGCCGGCAAAGCCATGGCGGGTTCCAAAGACTATGACAAGCTCGGCCAGGTCATGAGCCAGATGGAGGCCTATGACAACTCCGCCCGCCTTATCTACGATATGGACTGTTACGGCGTCGATATGTGTGTCATCGAACCGGCCTTCGGCATGACCAATAAGACCAACGTCGCGCAGGTGAAGAAATACCCGGAGAGGTTCGTCGCCAACTGTAACGCCAAGGAATACCAGGACCGGTGCGCCCGCGGCGAGGAAAAATACTCTATCGAAGGCGCTATCGCCGAGCTGGCCAGGCTCCTTGATACCAAGCAGTTCGTCGGCGTCGGCGAGGGCATGCCCATGGGCCAGCCCGCCCCGGGCAAGCTGTTCCTGGACCAGGAGACCATGCTCCAGAACATGATGAAGATGATGGACCTGGGACGGCAGTACCATATCCCCATCCGCTACCACACCGGCACGCCCGGCGGTTACGCCATGTCCTACCACGGCTTCCCGACGACGTTCAATCCGCTGTGGGTACATACACTGGCGGTCGCCTATCCCGATGTGCCCATTATCCTGGAGCATTCCGGCATCGAGGGGGGCTGGTGGGAGTGGTTTTACGAGCAGGCGCTGCACGTGGCCGCCAGCCATAAGAACATCTATCTAGAGACCGGCCGCTGGTGGGCGAAGCTGTATGAAAAGGCTTTAAACGATCCCTCCGTCGGGGCGGAAAAACTTATCTGGGGCACGGACTGGGGCGCCAGCCTGCCGGTCTATTCGCAATTGGGTCGCTATCCGCCGGGCTATACCCGCCAGAACCTCAAAGAAGGTATACCGCGTCACCAGGTGGATATCTGGGGGTGGAGCCTGAAACAGATACAGCGGCTGGACATCAACCAGGACGATATGAACCTGATGCTGGGCGGCAACGCCGTGCGACTCTACAATCTGAGGACGCCAGGCGGACTGACCCGCATGTTCAAGTTCGTTGAGGATGCAACGGTGTCACCGCCGCCGCCCCGTTCTTCCACTTAAAAAGCCGTTTAAAAAAGGGAGTATAAGAGGGGCGTAAGCCCCTCTTCTCTCATGGTCGGGTGGCGGGAAAAGGGGGAGAAAAATCCGGTTTGACATGCAAGTCTCATATAGATAAACTTGTGGTGACGCCTTTGAGCTGCGCCGTTTTTCAATAATAAACATCGAAAGGAGCCGGCATGGACAAAAAGAAATCGTCTTTCACCAAACTGCATCACGTCGGTGTGGTGGTCAAAGACATCAATAAAGCGATTGCCTATCTGGAAGCGTTGGGCATTGGGCCCTTTGCAGGCGCCGGGGGGCAAGCCGACCTTCTCGATATCTTTCAAAGGCGAGCTTACACGGTAAGCCCGCCACCTGGACGACCACGATCAGCAACGCCAAAATAGGCGATGTCGAGTTGGAACTCCTCGAACCGACCAGGGGCGCCCAGGCGCTTAAAGAATCGCTGGACAAGACCGGCGAAGGACTGCACCACATCGGCTTTATTACCGATGACCTCGATGCGGAAATCGCCAACTTTAAAAAGAACGGCGTCGGCATCTGGACGTTAGCCCGCGAGGACAACGGCGGCGGGTTCCTTTACTCCGACCCCACCCCCCTCGGCGGGATTGCTATTGAGTTTCGGAAAATGGGCACACCGCCCAAAAAATAACCGTCTGAATATTTGTCAGGAGGAATTCGACCATGAAAGCAGCCGTGATGCGTGGCATCGGCAATATTGCCATGGAGGAATACCCCGACCCCGTAACCGGCCCCAACCAGATTAAAGTGAAAATAGCCTATTGCGGGCTCTGCGGCACCGACCCGGAAAATCTGGAAGGGCGGTTCGGACTGGTGCCGCCGGAAGCCTATAAGCAGCCCCGGATTCTCGGGCACGAAGCCTCGGGCACCATCGCCGAAATCGGCAAGAACGTCAAGGGCTATAAAGTGGGGCAGCGGGTGGCGATGAACTTCCGCAGCGCCTGCGGCGCCTGCTACTACTGCCGCAACGGTATGGAGCACTTCTGCCGTTCCGGCGAGGGCGCTTCGGGGTCGTTCGCGGAATACGCCGTCTACCCGGAAAGCGCCGTCTATCCCCTCGCGGATGATATCAGCCTGGAAGTCGGCTCGCTGCTGGAGCCGGTATCCGTCGCCGTCCACGCTATCGACCAGGCCAGGGTCCGCACCGGCAGCAGCGTCGCTGTTTGCGGCGGCGGTCCCATCGGCCTGCTCTGCCTGGAGATGGCGCTCAAAGCCGGCGCGGCGCGTACAATGCTCTCCGAGCCCATCCCCGAAAAGCGGGCACTGGCCAAAAAGCTGGGCGCCGACGTCGTGGTCGACCCCTTCAAAGAGGACATTATCGAAGCCGGCAAAAAGCTCACGGACGGTCGCGGTTTCGATGCGGTCATCGATGCCAGCGGCAACGTTAAAGCCGCCAAGCAATGCATTTTCCTGGCGGATAATAAGGGCATCATCCTCTGGGCGGCCGTCTATGGCAAAGACGTCGAAATCGGCGTCCCGCCTTTTTTAATGTACGCCAAGGAGCTCACCATCACCTCCACGTTCGTGTCCCCTTACTCCTTCCCGCGGGCGCTGGCCATGCTCCCCAAGCTCGAGCTCAAGTCCCTCATCACGGATATCGTCCCTCTCAAGGACATTAAAAAAGCTTTCGAACTCCACAAAACGGGCAAATCGATAAAAATATTAATCAAGCCGTAGAAAAACCTCCCTTAATCCCTCTTTACGAAAGAGAGAAAGATAAGTTCGGAACCGAGATATATGGTTCGTGTAATCATCCTCTCCCTTTCATAAAGGGAGAGGATGAGAGGGATTTTAAAGAGGTCTGAAAAATTTACTAAAAGAAAGCGAGGTTAATTATGACGGAAAAAATCAATTGCGGCAATTGCGGCATGCTGCTGTACTTCGGCGAGGAAATCAAGCGCCGACTCTATATGCGGGCGATACCCTCCGAGAAGACGGTGCTGGGATACTATAAAGACATCTGCCCGCGCTGCGGCAGCAAGCTGACGCTGAAAACGGTCGAGATTAAGACAGAAGGGCGGAAAAGATATGGCGCATGACGATAAACTAATCAAGGACCTCGAGAAAAAGGCGAATTTACTGCGCCGGGACTGCTTCGATATCTTCGAGTCCACGCAGATGGGGCATGGCGGCGGCACGATGTCCATCATCGAGCTGATTACCGCGCTTTATTTCCATCACATGAAATTCGACCCCAAGAATACCGACTGGCCGGAACGCGACCGGCTCGTTCTTTCCAAAGCCCACTGCTGCGAGGCGATTTATGCCGCGCTGGTGGAGCTGGGCGTTTATACCAAAGAGACATTAAAGACGTATTATTGCTACCGCTCGCCGTTCCAGGGCCACGCCGACCGCTGGTGCACGCCGGGCATCGACTATTCCGGCGGTTCGCTGGGGCAGGGGCTTTCCTTTGCCGCCGGCATGGCTTACGCCGAGAAGCTGAAATCGGCGATTAAGGACATCAACTTCGGGCAGGGCGGGTTCCTGCAGAGATATATCGTGCGCCTGGACCCGCTCTACCGCTCGTATTGCATCCTCGGCGACGGCGAATGCCAGGAAGGCATGGTCTGGGAGGCCGCTATGTTCGCCGCCAAGTATAAACTCGATAACCTCATCGCCATCGTCGACTATAATAAATTCTCGCTGGACGGCCCCACCAACGAGGTCATGAACATCGAACCCCTGATGGACAAGTGGAAGGCGTTCGGGTGGTGGGTCACGGAAATCGATGGCCACGACCTGCGCCAGATTGTAGAGACCCTGGAACTGACCGACAAGCTCTACGGAGACTACCGCCCCAAGTGCATTATCGCCCACACCGTTAAGGGGCACGGCATCCCGGCCTGGGAGCGGGAGCATATCCACCTGGGCAGGGGCGAGGTCATCATGAAGGGCATCAAGCAGGGGAGGGAAAAGTATGCCGACATTTAACCGATATGTTCAGATAGAGAACAAGCCGAGCATGACGGGAGCGGGGGTGGAGAAAGCGATTATCGCGGCGGCGGCCAAGAACGACCGCATCCTGGCCGTGCTGGAAGACATGGGGTTCCCGGGGTTGCTCTGGTTCAAGAAAAATTGCCCCGACCGCATTGTAGAGTGCGGCATCGCCGAGGCCAGCGCCGCGGTCATGTCGGCGGGACTCGCCGCGGAAGGGTTTATACCCATCATCAATAGCTTCCTTTTCGCCGATATCGGCCGGGCGTACAACCAGATACGGCAAAGCATCCTCGTCGACCGCTTTAACGTGAAGTTCATCGGGCGCGAGGGCGCCTGGGGCGAAACGGGCATCTCCCACAATACGGTGGAGGGCATCGGCAGCACGCGCGTCTTGCCCAACCTGGTCATCCTGAATCCCTCGGACGCCGTCGAAGCGGAAAAAGCCGCCGAGGCCATGCTCCAGTACGTCGGGCCGGTGCTCCTGAGGCAGGAGTCCAGCCCGCCCTCGATAAAGATTTTCGCCGATGATTTGCCCTTCGATATCGGCAAGGCATTTTCCCTGAGAGACGGTAAAGACGCCACCATCATCGCCACCGGCTACATGCTGACGGAGTCGATAAGGGCGCTGGATATATTAGAGAAGGACGGCCTGGACGTGGGCCTGCTGGACATATGCACCCTCAAGCCTCTGGATGATGCCGCGATCATCAAGGTGGCGGAGAGGACGGGTGCCATCGTCACCGCGGAGAACGGCAGCGTTATCGGGGGGCTGGGAGATGGGGTGGCGGCCATACTTGCAGAGAACCTGCCCACGCCCATGGTAAAAGTCGGCGTCGAGGACGAGTTCAGCCAATCGGGCAAGGTCTCGCCCGGTCGATGAACTCAAGATACATTTCGCCCTCCGCGCCGAGGATATCGCGGTATCGGTCAAAGAGTGTATCGCCAAGAAAAAGAAACTGGCCAAAAGAAAATAATAGAAAGGCAGGAAATTGATGCCTGAGACCAAGTACGGAAATTGTCTCGTCCACAAACCCGGTCCTTTCCCGCTGGAGCTCCAGGGTAAAGGCGGCAGCACCAGCCAGGACCCCGTGCCGGGGGTTAAAGCTACCCACCTCATGAGCGCGGATGAATCCGTCCAGAAAGGCTACTTCACCGTGGACTGCTCGTGGTTGTGGAGCGGCGCCGCCAAGGGACCGGTGGGCGATTCCCATGTTCACGATTTTTCCCACGTCATCGGCTTCGTGGGAGGCTATCCGGAAGACCCGCAGGACCTCGGCGGTGAAATCAGCATCTGGCTGGACGGCAATAAAGAGACCCGCACCCGCAACTGCCTGATATTCGTCCCCGCGGGCGTGGCGCATGGCCCGATTTTATTCAGCAAAATCACCCGCCCGGTATTTTTTATCACCATCGCCATGACGGGCAAATATTCTTATAAAAACGTCCCGGCGCCGGCGAAACCGAAAGAGAAGAAATACACCGTGATGGACCATACCAAGGAGCGGTTCTCCGTCGGCGGCGATCTAAGAGAGCGCCCCGCCTCCGCCCGGCCCGAGCACCACCAAAGGCGCCCGCATCCTGCATATCGAAGACGATATGGTGCCAGGCTCGTTCTACGTGGACTTCGTCTGGATTTTCGAAGGCACGGGCGGCGCTCCCGCCCCGGAGCACACCCACGAATGGCCGGAGCTTATCGCCATGGCCGGGGCCGACCCCGCCCATCCCCGCGAGCTCGGCGGTAAGATGAGCATCGTCCTCGGTGACGAGACCCATTATACCGATTTGAGCACTCTGGTCTGCATCCCGAAACAGACCAAACACTGCCCCTGGCTTTTCCACGATATCCGGCGGCCGACCCTCGTTTTCTCGGCGGGACCGCAGGGCATCTATTCCGGTTCGCACAAAAAAGAAAACGTTAAATAGTCCGCTCGTCAGAGTCGGGTAAAATAAAAAGGAGGCGGGGCTTTATCTTCCTGCCTCCTCTTCTATTAGGCTATCAAGGTTTTAACGACTACGGCTTCGGGGACAGACCTCAGAATTTTAAGACGACGGTTTCGGAATGTATTGCACCACGCCGGAGGCTAACATCAGGGTCAGCGTATCGTATTGGGCGAATATTTCCACGACCTTATCCTTCTTGACATGGAGGAACATGCAGCCCTGGTAGGAAAGATCTTTATCGCCGCGCTTGAAACTCTCGGTGTACCGGAACGCGCCGATATCGCCCGAGCCGGTAATGTCCGACCATACATGTTTGACGCCGCCGGGAATCCCATCCCGTATTCTCTTTACCATACCTACATGCGCCTCGTTTCCCTTCATGTCGGGCACGTTGAACATATGGACGACGATATTGGGGTCTTCCATGGCCAGCAGGGCGCTCCCGTCGCCGGTGTTCCACATCTTGTCTTCCGCTTCCAGGAATTTTTTTACGACATCCGTGACTTTCATTTTCTCTCCTTTTCTCCCGTGCTTAATTAATAGCCAATTAAATCATTAATAATCTGCGCAGGTTTTTTATTATAGCACAGATAGTCAAGATGTAATCAACATCCTGCCATCATCTCTTAATCGGCTTGAGTCCCGCCTCCAGCCGGGCGTCGTTGATGTGTATCAGGACCGCCTTCTCTAGCGGCAGGCAGGAGAAACCGAAGTCGTCTTTGGCACGCTTTTCACTGACCAGCCACGGCAGGCCGAACTTGCCTTCTTTGTCCATCATCGGCTTTTTCCCGAAGCTAATCTTGGCGTCGGGAATATATTTTTTTATTACCTTAGCCAGGTCGCGGGGGCTTTTGGGAGGACCGCCCACGTTATAGACGGGGTGGGGGGAAGAAGGGGCTTTAATCAGGATTTTGGTGAACTCCGCCACATCATCCGCGGCGACCAGCGAGGCCAGGCCGTTGCCATCGCCTTCCATGGCGAAGGGTTTACCTAACGCCGTCAGCGAGGGCATGTCCGACCAGTATTGCGCCGGCGACCGGCCGCCGTGACCGTAGCCGATGGTCGGCCGGAGCCCCGTGAACTTCATGCCGTACAATCGCGAATATTGCTCCGCCATTATCTCGGCGTAAAGTTTGCAGACGGCGTAAGAATGGGTGGGATTGGTCTGGTCATCCTCGGTGACTTCCCTCATGCCGTACATCGCCTGAGGCCCGTAAACCGTCTCCGAGCTGGCGTAGACGACCCGGTTCGCGCCCATTATCCTGGCGGCCTCGAAGGCGTTGCTCATTCCGAGCACGTTGACCCTGGTGTTCAGGCGCGGTTCGCCCTGCAGCTCCGTGACCATGATAAAAGCCCAGTTGATGACTCTATCTATTACGTATTGCTTCATAGGATTTAGGAGGTCTTCTATTTCCGAAACGTTCCCGCGGACGTAATGGAATTTCCTGGCATATTTCTCGGTAGTCTTCATGAACCAAGCCGGCGGCGGCGCCATGTCCAGGGACACCACGGTCTTAACCTCCGGGTCTTTGAGCAGGGCCGCCACCGTCTTTCGGCCGAAGAGTCCGCTCCCTCCCATGACCATGATATTCATGAAAATGCCTCCTCATATCTGAAAATGGCTAAACGATTATAGCACTTTTTGACAACTCAAAGCACAGAGACTTAAACTAGGTCGGAACAAAAAATCCCACAATTATTAACTCCATCAGAAAGGAGCTTATGGCAGGTATCGTATCCTACGGGGCTTATGTCCCCCTGCGGCGTTTGAGTACCGGTCCCAAGAGCGAAAAAGCAGTGGCTAACTGGGATGAAGACAGTCTGACCATGGCGGTAGCCGCGGCGATCGACTGCCTGGGAAGTATTGACAGGAAAACCATCGATGGACTTTATTTTGCCACCACCACCCCGCCTTATGCGGAAAAGCTGGCGGCCACTACAGCCGCGTGGGCTATCGACCTCCGCCACGATATTTTGACGGCAGATATCACCGACTCCTTACGGGCGGGGACGGGGGCATTAAAGATGGCGGCGGACGCGGTTAAAGCGGGGTCGGCGAAAAACATCCTCGTGACCGCCTCCGATTTACGGATGGGCGGCGGGGGAATGGATAGCGGTTTCGGTGACGGCGCGGCCGCTTTTATCATGGGTGATGAGGACGTTATCGCGACCATCGAAGCAGCCTATGCCATTAACAACGAACTCCTCGATGTCTGGCGGGCCAGCGGCGCTAAAAACGTTCGCGCCTGGGAAGACCGCTTCGTCTTTGAAGAGGGGTATTTAAAAATCCTGCCGCAGGCGGTAAAGAGCTTCCTGGAGAAAGCAAATCTGGCGGTAAAAGATGTTGCTAAAGCCGTCTTGTATGGCCCCGATTTACGTCGTCATCGCCAGCTGGTCGACGCTTTAGGCTTCAAACCGGAGCAGGTGCAGGAGCCGTTTTTCGATAGGCTGGGCAATACCGGCACGGCATTTGTCCCGATGATGCTGGTGGCGGCTTTAGAAGACGCTCAACCCGGCGATAAAATACTGGTGGCAAGTTACGGCGACGGCGCCGACGTCCTGCTCTTAAAGGTTACGGAAAATATTAAAAATATTACAGGTAAATGGGGCATGAAACGCAGTCTGGCGGCCAAGATGATGCTGCGCAACCCGGGCGAATATCAGGCATTCCGAGAGTTCGCTTCGTCCGACCCTGAACGCTTCGGCGGGGCTTCGGCGTCGGTCATTGCCCGGGAACGCGACGCCATCTATGCGCTGCACGGCGTGAAATGCCTGGCCTGCGGCACCGTCCAGTATCCGCCGCAGCGTATCTGTACCCATTGCCATACCAAAGATCACTTCGAGACTTACCCCTTCGCTGATAAAAAGGGCAAGGTCTTTACCTTTACTTTAAAGTATGGCGGGGACATCCCCGCCTTCGCCCGCCCGGGTGTCGATACCATGGTGGACTTCGAGGGGGGCGGGCGGGCGCTCTTCGGCATGACGGACATGATTGCCGATAAAGTAAAGGTGGGCATGGAGGTCGCGATGAGCTTCAGGACGCTCGGCGTTGGCGGCGGCATCCACAACTATTTCTGGCGCTGCCTGCCGCCGCGGGGAAGTTGGGGCGGAAAGGAGACGGAATAGATGGAAAGCATTAAGGATAAAGTCGCCATCGTCGGCATGGGCTGCACCAAGTTCGGCGAAAACTGGGAGAAAAGCGCCGACGATATGCTGGTGGATTCGGCCACGGAAGCCGTTCAGGACGCCGGTATCGCGATGAAGGATATCCAGGCGGTCTGGTTCGGCTCGACGCGCATCAATACCGCCGAGCCCTGCGCTACGGCGCTCAAGACCGAATATATCCCGGTGACCCGCGTGGAAAACCTCTGCGCCACCGCCACCGAAGCCCTGCGCAATGCCTGCTTCGGCATCGCCTCCGGTGTGTATGATGTCGTCCTGGCTATCGGGGTGGAAAAGCTCAAGGACCAGGGCATGGGGGGCCTGGGTACGGTCAGCGGCGCCGGCGGCGACGGCACGATGGAGTGGGGCATGTCCGCGGCCATGTTCTTCGCCCGCATGGCGACGCGCTACATGGCGCATTACGGCCTCACTTATGAAGAACTTGAAACAGACTCTCGCGAAAATATCCGTCAAGAACCACCACAACGGCTCGCTGAACCCACGGGCGCATTTCCAGCGGGAAATAACCGAAGAAATGGCGATTAACGCCCCGATGGTCTCCTGGCCGCTGGGACTTTACGACGCCTGCGGCGTCAGCGATGGCTCGGCGGCGGCGGTTCTTTGCCGGGCGGACCTGGCGAAAAAGTTCCGGGACGACTATATCCTGGTCAAGGGGCTGGGACTGGCCGTCGGCGCGCGGCAGGGCTATCTGCAGCCCTCGTACGATATGGTGCACATGGAGGAAACGGTACGCGCCGCCAAGCAGGCTTATGCCATGGCGGGCATTAAAGACCCGTTTAAAGAAATCGACCTGGCTGAGGTGCACGATTGCTTCAGCATCACCGAGCTGGTCATCATGGAAGACCTGGGCTTTTGCCCCCGCGGTAAAGCCCCGGAATACGTTAGGGCCGGCACTTTCAAGCTCGACGGCAAGCTGGCGGTCAATCCCGACGGCGGTCTCAAGAGCTTCGGGCACCCCATCGGCGCCAGCGGCCTGCGCATGATTTATGAAATCTATAAGCAGATGCAGGGCAAGGCCGGACCGCGCCAGCGCAAAAATCCCACTTTAGGTCTTACGCATAACTTCGGGATGAACCCCGGCAGCGGCATCGGCAGCGTTACCATACTTGGGCAGAGGGACTGATAAGCAAGGAGTTCGTTATGATAAATAAAGTGGTCGCCAGCTTTGACGAGGCCGTCGCCGATGTTTTCGATGGCGCCGTGGTCCTCATGGGCGGCTTCGGCCCGGCCAACGGCACGCCCTCGAACCTGCTGCGGGCTTTAGTCAAACAGGGCGCCAAAAATTTAACGCTCGCCGCCAACACCCCGGGGTTCGGTCGCGCGCCGGAGGGCTCCAAACCCTTCCGCAAGACCCCGCCCGATTACGACGACGGCGGGATTTTGATACAGTCCGGCCAGGTAAAAAAGGTCATCTGCGCCTTCCCCGGCCCGATCCGCCCCGGCATGACGGCGCCCTTGCATGAAAAATGGGAGGCCGGCGAGCTCGAGGTCGAGATGGTGCCTCAGGGCACGCTGGCGGAAAGAATCCGCGCGGCCAAGGCGGGCATCGGCGCGTTCTTTATCCCCACCGGCGCCGGCACCGTCATGGAAAAGGGCAAGGAGAAAAGGGTCATCGCCGGACGCGAGCATATCCTGGAATATCCTCTCAAAGCGGATTTCGCCCTGGTGCGGGCTCACCGGGCGGATCGGTACGGCAACTGCGTTTACCAGGGGACTTCCCGCAACTTTAATCCCGTCATGGCAGGGGCGGCTAAAGTGACCATCGTTGAAGTCGACGAGCTGGTGGAGCTGGGCGGCCTCGACCCTGAGATAATCGTTACCCCCGGCATCTACGTCGACCGCGTTGCGGTGAGAAAGGGGGCTTAAGATGAAAGCACGACTTGACGAGCAGACCATGGCCCTCCGGGTGGCTAAAGAGTTTAAAGACGGCATGGTCATTAACCTCGGCTACGGTATTCCGACGCTGGCCGCCAACTTCATCCCGGAGGGCATCGAGGTTATCTTTCACGCGGAGAACGGCTGCCTCGGCTTTGGCCCCACGCCCACCCGACCGGAAGACGAGGACTTCCACCTTGTCAACGCCACCGGCCAGTTCGCCACGCGCAAGCCCGGCATGTGCTTTTTCGACCACGATGCTTCCTTTTCCATGATAAGGGGCCGGCACATCGGGCTGTGCGTTTTAGGGGGGATGCAGGTCTCGGAAAAGGGAGACCTCGCCAACTGGACGATACAGCTCGGGCGGCCGGGGAATATCGGCGGGGCGATGGACCTGGCTTTCGGCGCCCACCACCTGATTGCCGTGATGACCCATACTACGAAAGACAATCAGCCGAAGGTGCTCAAAGAATGCACCTATCCTTTGACCGCTCCCCGCTGCGTGAACCTGATTGTCACGGATATTGCCGTCATCGACGTCACGCCCGACGGCCTGCTTTTGAAAGAGACTGCCCCCGGCTGGACGGCTCAAGAAGTGCAGGCGTTAACGGAAACAAAACTGAAGATAGCTAAAGACTTGAAGCCGATGGAGCTTTAGGCACGATATGTCTTGTGACTTAATAGAAATACTGACAGGCATTATTGTTCTCGCGGGTTTATTTTATATTAGAAAAATCATTAATAGGAAAATGCATGCTAGGATAAATGATAATAAATACAGTTCAACGATCGTAAAAAGCGAAATAGGAATAAGTAAAGATAACTTGAGCGAAAAGGAATACCTCTCAATAGTGATAGAGAGACTGAAACAACAAAAATATCAGATTCAAGAAAACATTCAATATAAAGACCAGACTTTTAATTATGTTGCCAAACGTACAGGTTTTGACTTAGGTACATTTTTTACGAATTTTTTTCTATTTTTTAAATTTACAACTCCCGATATCCAAACGCTTAAAGATTTCTCAGCCAAGTCTTTTAAATATGCTAAAAAAGCTAGAGGAATTCAATTACCACGTGGATTATTATATGGTCTTAGATGCTTTCCTGTAGCGATTGTTGATTCAATTAGCCAAGAAACAGCTGAATATATTCGTTTACATCCACCGCCGAAACATTGGGCTGCCCCTGAACTATTAGTTGTTTTTAGCTTGGACAAGCAAATGCTTCATTTCTGGAAGCTATCTTTTGGGTTGGCGCCTTTAGAAGAAGAATTGAATAGAAAAATAATCATGGAGATGCTACTTCCTGCGTTTGAAAGCAGCATTCTTCATATATATTAAGTAATATTTATCGATTGATGATACTACTATAACTAATTTTGGAGGTAAACAATGGGTAAACTCGACGGCAAGATCGCCCTGGTTACGGGGTCGAGTCGCAGTATCGGCAAGGCCATCGCCATTGCCCTGGCTCAAGAGGGCGCCAGTCTCGTCCTGGCGGCGCGCACCGCCGAAGGTTTAAATGTCACCGCCCAGGCCATCAAAGCTTTAGGACGGGATGTCGAGGTGGTGCCGACGGACGTAAAAGTCGAGTCGCAAATCGAAAACCTCTTTAAAAAGACCATGGCGAGGTTCGGCCGACTCGATATACTCGTGAACAACTCCGGGGTTTTTGACGCCGCGCCGATTGATAAGGTCACCACCGAAAACTGGGACAACGTCATCGCCACCAACCTGCGCGCCCCGTTCCTCTGCACCCGGGCGGCTTTCGCCATCATGAAAGCGCAGGGCGGCGGACGCATTATCAACATCGGCAGCATCTCCGCCTCGCGGGTCCGCCAGTTTAACGTCGCTTACAGTAGCGCCAAATTCGGCCTGGTCGGGCTGACCCAGACCACCGCGCTGGAAGGCCGCCAGTTCAACATCACCTGCGGCATCCTGCATCCCGGCAACACCGAGCGGGATAACCGGCCGCCTGACGGCACCGGCTGGACCGCGGAGCCGTATATGTCCCAGGAAGAAATCGCCGCCGCCGCCGTTTTTATGGCCTGCCAGCCCGCCCACGTGAATGTCCTGGAAATTATCCAGCTCCACAAAGACCAGCTTTATCTGGGAAGGGGATGAAAGAGTAATTAGTTTTTAGTAGCTAATATTTAGTTGGGGGGAAGGGGTGGGAGACTAGTAACTAATAACTAGTAACTAACAACTAAAGACTCTCCAGGTACCGGCGGTAGCGCGCCAGATAAAGCAGCACCCGGGCGGCGCGGCGGGGATGGGTATATTCCGGTATGATGACCTTCGGCGACGTCATGTCCTTCGGTTCGTTCGGCAGGTGGATGGATATCCTCCGGATATATACCAGTGGTTTATCGTACTGCTTAAGCTGCCGGTAAAGTGTCTCCTGGTTTTTTTCGTTCTTCATCTGCATCGCACGGATTTGATCCGGCTTTATTTCTCCCATCATGCTCATGGGGAACATCATCGGCGGCATGAGGGAAATTATGCCGTCCACGTTCTTATCTTCCAGGAGAAGCTGGAGACAGGCGTCGCTGATACTGTTGCCGTTGACCTGCCGCGTGCCCACGAGGTCGACCGGGTTGCCGGGCGTCCACCGCGATGGCAGGATAGCGCTCATTTTTTTCAGGGTCCCGGGTTCGAGGGAGGCTATTTCCAGTCCCTCTTTCTCGCAGTCCTCCGCGGTCACCACCCCGAAGCCTCCTCCCATCGTAAGAATGCCGACTCGGTTGCCCCGTGGCAGGGGCAGGCGGCACAAAGCCAGGACGATGTCGCAGAGCTCCTCCTCGTCTTCCGCCCTGATGACGCCGGACTGCTTAAAGGCGGCTGTATAAACGGCGTCCGAGCCGGCCAGCGCCCCGGTATGCGACCGCGCCGCTCTGGCGGAAGCGCCGGTCGTGCCGGATTTCAGGGCGACGATAGGTTTTTGCCTCGTTATTGTTTTCGCCAGCTCGTAAAAACGCCGGCCTTCCCTCAGCCCTTCGATGTACAGGGCAATGACGCGCGTGTGTTCGTCCTGCGCCAGGTATGACAGGTAATCCTCGAGGTGCATATCCGCTTCGTTGCCCGTGCTGACCACCTTGCTGAGGCCGATGCCCCGGTTCGCCGCTGTCTGCATGACGCTGGCGCCCAGCGTCCCGCTCTGGCTTAATAAGGACATCGGACCGGCGGGAATGCGGCTGGCGAAGCCGAGGCTGGCGATCCTTGTGTACATATCGGCGTGGCCGTTGCAGTTCGGACCGACGAAGTGTATCCCGGCCTCTCTGGCGATGGCCACCAGTTCCGCCTGTAACCTGGCCCCGTCCTCATTAACCTCGGCAAACCCCGCCGAGATAATCACCGCCGCCCTGACCTTTTTCTCTGAGCACTGGCGCAATACCTGCGGCACGATAGGCGCCGGCACGACGATAATCGCCAGGTCCACCGTATCGGGTATGTCCAGGATGCTCGCATAGGACTTTACCCCCAGCACCTCCGCTTCATTGGGATTTACCGCGTAGACCCTCCGGCCGGTTTTAGCCCTGGCCGATTCCACCGAGGCCCGCATGGCATCGTTGCCCCACGTGCCGATATCGTTCTTGGCGCCGATGACGGCGATGGAATCGGCGCCGAAGAGCGCCTGCCAGAAGCCATTATCTATACTGAAACGCGAATTTAGGGTATTCATAGGGATATATCTATTATAAGATACTTGTTACCGTGAAATAAAATGGCTAGTGTCCGTCCACTTACGCCACCTTTTCTTCGCTGGCGGTCGGGAGCGTCCTTACTTTCAAGCCGCGCGCGGAAAAGACACCCGCTAAAGTAACGCCGGCGCTGACGTACATCAGCGTCGCGTAGCCCCATGCCTCGGAGACGGCCCCGCCCAGGAACGGCCCCAGGACTCCGGAAATGGCGTTGGCGGAGTTCATCAGCCCGGCGGTGGTGCCGTACTCCGGGTGGTGTTTCAGGAGATAGCTTAAAGCCCCGACGAACATGCTGGAATAGGCTACGGCCAGGAAGAGCTGCACCGGTATCAGCTGCCAGTAGCGGGTCAGCAGGCCGTAGACGACGAAGACCACCGCCGAAAGGAGGAGTCCCGCCTGGAACATTCTGGCCGGATTAAACTTCTCGATAAAGCGCATCGCCACAATCTGTCCGACCATGTTCGTCACTTCCACGAGGGCTATCCAGAGTTTGGTGGCGCCGATGCTGGCCTGGTACAGCGGCCAGACCGCCCAGATAGCGTTGCCCCCCAGCTGCCTCAGGAAAAACCCGAGGTATACCTTATAGTCGGCCTTGATCAAGGCTACCGGGAACCTGGCGACCTGCATATGGCTCGTGGCTTTTTCCACGAGCAGGAAAGATATGAGGAAAGCCAGGCAAGCCACGACGGCGCTGATGATAAACAGCGACACGTAGTCCTTGACGATAGCCGCCGTCAAAGCGCCGATGAGCCAACCCAGCGCCCCGTAAGAGATGAAACTGCCGATCTGGCGCTGGTTCTCGTAGGTATAAGCCATGATGACCGAGGAATTGATACCCAGGGCGAAACCTATCACGCTTCGAGCGGCCAGCAGTGCCATCGGCGAATGGGCGAAAATCTGGGAGAGGTAAGAAACCGCCGTTAGACCCAGGCCGATGCGGATGTATTTCATCCGGCCGTGGATATCGGATAATCTCCCGAACACGAGCGATGACGCCAAAAAAGCCATGCCGGAAGTGGCTGCGATGTAACCTACCTGTAAATTAGATGCGCCAAAGTCCTTGGCGTACAGCGCGATGAAAACGTTAGAGGTTTCCACGGCGCAGTTGGAAAGCAGATTTATCGCGGCCAGGCATAGCGGTATCGAGACCCAGGCCGGGGGAGAGAAACGCCGCATTCAGCAGGCCTCTTTCATATGATAAATATTATACCTTGAAGCAGGTTCAGGGTAAATATCCAAGCAGATAGAACTAAGACACTTGACAGGAAAAATCATTTAATATATTATAGCTAGGTATTATACCTAGAAAATCTAGGTGTATGGATAAAGGAGGTAGTCAAAATGCGTTTTCTTGCCCTATTGGTCATCATCCTGGGAATCGCCTCTCTCGTCTTCGGCATCATTTTCTTCCCGCAGGCCAGTTCAACCAAACAGAAAGTTGCCGACTCGTTAACGTCGGGCGTCACTCTTGATACTCTGGACGCCACCTACGACAAAATAGACGCACAGCTCAAGCAGGTCCCGAAGACCGACCCGAGTTATCTCACGGTTTTCGCCCAGAGGACGTCCCTGGGGCTGGCTAAATCCAACGTCGGGGTGGCCAAGGTTCTTCAGACCATGGGTATCGTTGATATCATCCTCGGCGTGGGGCTGGTGTTGGGCGGATTAGGCGCGATGATGATGAGAAAAAACCAGAGCGCTTGAAGCTAAAATAGAAAAATTTGACCCGAACATGACGCCTCATAGACGGCGCGAAAGGTCTCCCGAGCTTTCCCCGTCTATGAGGTAAACAGTTTTATCATGCCGCCGTCTTCACATGATATGGCGGGATGATATTTTCCCTCGTAGAGTTTTCTCTCCGTTACCTGTATAATATTCCATAGTCGCTTTGAAAGAGGTGGACTATGGTCAGGAAAAACTGGGAAACCAAAGCAGTACGAGGTAATCATCCGACTGGTCAGCAACCGGCACCCCTGCCACTCCGGCCATAAGATCGGCGACGAATGGGTCTTCGACTTTCGGCCACCGCAGGACTTGTGCGGATTCGCTTACAACTCCCTTTTCCCTTTCGCCCTGGTGTTGAAGACCGGTGGGATGTTCCCCTGGCAGTCGGACCCGGACGTCCTCACGGTATCCTGCCCTGATGCCGAAGTCAATAATGTCTTCGAGCTGAGACGGAGAGTCAAGAAAGCGTAGTACTTCTGTCGTGACGATAGGAGGTGCGGAATATGTGGGTGAAAAAAGCGCTGGGTTCCCTGGCGCTGATATTAATGGTTGCTTCGCTATTCGGCTCGGCCGGGTGCCAGAGTACCGTCACCGGCTCAGGGGAAATCGCCACCTGGGACATGGACTATACCGATTTTAAGAGCCTGGAAATCAGCGCGACTTTCGATGTGCAGATTAACCGGGCGGACTCTTACCTGGTGCGCCTCACCATTGATAAAAAACTTTACGAATATCTGAAAATCGACCAGCGCGGCGATACCCTCCGCATCGGTCTGAAACCTCATCATATCTATGTCGATACCAGGCAGCAGGCTATCGTTAATTTGCCCGACCTCCGCCGGCTGAAGCTATCCGACGCCTCGAAGGCGATGGTCGGCGGGTTCTCGGTGTCCCATTCCCTGGATTTTGAGCTCTCCGATGCCAGCGAGCTGCAATTAGGTCATACTATCGCCGGCAATACGGGTTTTTCACTTTCCGACGCGAGCCAAGCCAGCGGCATTATCGAGATGGACGACGGGAATTTCAGGTTGAATGGTTCCAGCTCTCTAAAGCTCGAGGGCACCGCAAAAAACATTAAAATAGATGCGGCCGCTTCCAGCGACGTATCCCTGGCGGATTTTGCCGTCGCCACTGCCGATGTTGAACTCAGCAGCTCCAGCAAAGCCGTGATCAACGTCAGCACGCGCATGGATGTTAACCTGAGCAGCGCTTCCGAGCTTGATTATATCGGCAACCCCAAGCTGGGCAAACTCAATATGTCCGGCGATTCCGCATTAAACCAGAGGCAGTAAGAAAGCGTGTTAAACTGGCTTTTTCGCTCTCCTCAGGAGCACGGTGATTATCAGGGTGTTCCGCGATATGGCGATGTTGTGGGAGACGACTTCCCAGCCAGCTTCGATTGATTGCGGCAGGTGGGCGAAAATCTCTTGCAGCGTCTTGGTGAGCCCATCCTGGTCTTCGATGCGGGTAAAATGGGGGAAACGTCCGGCTTCTGCGGGGTTGAGATACTCTACCAGCACTTTATATTCGTAAGGATGACTCATATCAGCCCTCCTTAGCTCCGGTCAGCTCTATTCTGGTTTAATTGCCTTCATGCCCGTGTATGGCTGCAGCACCTCCGGCACGTTGATGGAACCGTCGGGCTGCTGGTAGTTTTCCATCACGGCAATCATTATCCTGGGCAGGGCGGTGCCGGAGCCGTTAAGCGTATGGACGAACTGGGGCTTGGTGTCCGGGGCGGGGCGGTAGCGGATATTGGCCCGCCGCGCCTGGAAATCCCCGCAGTTGGAGCAGGAGCTCACCTCCAGCCATTCCTTACAGCCGGGCGCCCAGACATCGATGTCATATGATTTAACAGCGGTGAAGCCGAGGTCGCCGGTGCACAGCTGCCTGATGCGGTAGGGCAGTCCCAGCTTCTGGCAGACTGCCTCGGCGTCCTGAGTCAGCTTCTCCAGCTCGTCACGGGATGTCTCCGGCGCCACGAACTTATACAGCTCCACCTTATCGAACTGGTGGCCGCGCTTGATGCCCCGGGTGTCCTTGCCGGCGGACATCTTTTCGCGGCGGAAGCAGGCCGTGTAGGCGACGTAATGCAGGGGCAGGTCATCGGCGTTCAGGATTTCATCGCGGTGCAGGTTGGTCAGCGGTATCTCGGCGGTCCCCACGAACCAGAGGTCGTCCTCGACGTCGTGATAGATGTTTTCCGCAAACTTGGGCAGCTGGCCGGCCCCGACCATGCACTCTTTCTTGACCATGAAGGGCGGGTAAATTTCACGGTAGTCCTGCTGCGAGGTATGCAGGTCGAGCATGAAAGTGATGAGCGCGCGTTGCAGTCGGGCGCCGGCGCCTTTGAGCACGTAAAAACGCGTGCCGGATATTTTTACGCCGCGCTCGAAATCGATAATACCCAGGTCTTCCCCGAGCTTCCAGTGGGGCGCCGGCTCGAAGGCGAAATGCCCGGGCTCGCCCCAGGTGCGTATCGTGACGTTTTCACTATCGTCCTTGCCGAGGGGGACATCGGGCTGGGGGATGTTGGGCACCTGTAAGAGGAGTTCTTCGAGCTTCTCGTCAATACGGCGGCCGGACTCTTCAAGCTCCTGTATCTCGCCGCGCAGGGCGCGGCCTCTTTCCTGGCCTTTTTCCCTTTCTTTAGATACCGTCTTTCTTTCCTGCCGCAGGTTGTCCAGCTTCACGATATTCTGGCGGCGTTCGGCATCAAGTCTTAATATATCATCGACGGGCGCGCTGTCATGCCGGTTTGCAATCGCCTGGCGCACTATCTCCGGATTTTCCCGGATGAATTTAATATCGAGCATACGCTACCTCACTCTCAATTATTAACAGTTTAGCACATATTTTGTGTAGTGCAAGATATACCTCACCCCCTTAATCCCCCTCTCCTTGAAAGGAGAGGGGGAAGAAAAAGAAAAGAGGGGTCGTGACCCCTCTTAGACGCCTCGGCCTTATTATAAACTAAGTTGACATAACTCTAAAAACGAATGACCGGAAATTGAAGCTGACTTAACATATAACGAAAAACGAATACTTGGATATTGTAGCTAAACTTCACATAAAATGAAAAACGAATACAGCTTTAAAAATACAGATTCAGCTACGAAATAAAAAAATTTAAAAAACGAATAACGAATCGCTCGCTAATCGTTATTTAGTACGTCCCGTATTCCCTGGCCGCTTCCATGAAGGCGCGGAAATTGGCCGGATTTTTCGTTTCCGTCGCCGTGCAGCCGCCCGCCAGGATATAGCCTCCGCCCGGGGCGCAGGTCTCGATGAGCTTGCGGCATGCCTCCTTGACCTGCTTCGGCGTGCCGGTAATGACAATCGAGCCCGGCACGTTGCCGGAAATGCAGCACTTATTACCTATCATCTTTTTCGCCCTGGCCATGTCGGTCTTATCGAACATCCAGGTCACCCAGCCCTTGGGGAAATCGCCGATGTATTCCAGCCTCTCGTTATAGGCGCCCTCGGCGAAAAGCGACACCATGATGCCTTCTTCAATCAGCGCATCGATGGTCTTTTTCAGGCTGGGCCAGTAAAACTTTTCGAACTGCTTGCGGGACATGAAAGTATCGTCGCCTTTGTGCAGCGGAAATCCTACCGTATGTCCGGGGGTGGCTATAAACCTCTTGATGTTAATCTCGGTAATCACGTCGATAGCTTCGAGGAGTTTTTCCGGCTGGCGGAACATATCGATGGCGGTGCCGGCCGTCCCTCTGAGGAAATCGCCGATGACGTCGAAGGGCGCAATGCCCATCCCGCCCCGACCCGCCGGGAACCCCATCTCCACGGCTTCCCGATTGAATTCCCTGAGTATTTTCTGCTGTCTTTCCATTTCCTCGCCGGCGGCAATCATTCTCTTAAAAGCGTCCCGCATCTTTTTCCGGGCGAAGGGATAGGTCATCGACATCGGCGTGCCCATGAGGGTGTTGAGCGGCGGGAAATCGGCTAAAGGTTCCGCTGCCCCGACCACCCGCGGCGTGATGACCCTGAAACCGAAGTCGGAAGGGTCTTTGATAAAGGCATCGTATTCGTCGGCTTTCATGTACTGGGCTTCGACGAACTGGAAGGTATTGACGTCGTCGCCCAGTCCGTGTCCCGGCCAGGTGTAGTTTTTATAGTCCATGATATCCATCACCCGACCGGAGAAAACGAACCCCGGTCCCATGAAGCTGTCCATGTGATCGGCGAAGTCCACCATGAACTTGCGCCACGCCGCCACGCAGGCATGATAGTCGTACATCATGGTCTTGAAGTCGGACCCGACGTAGTAAGCCGGGTAATTGCCGGTCGGCAGTGATACAGGCACGCGGTCCGGCTCCTGGCACATGCTGGCTTTCAGCTGGCGGGTGACGCGCTCGTGGTAGAGCTTTGCCGCTTTCGCGTCCCGGAATTTGATGGCCTTGCCGGAAACGTAGTCCTTGAGCCTCTTGTCTCGTTTTTCTTCGCGGGTCAACTTCGGCATATCAACAAACTCCTTTGATATTAATTTTTAGGCGGCTGGTTTTCAGTATAGCATAGCCGACTTGTACCATACTACTGGAATTCCTTTCCCGTTCGACCTATAATAATGTCAAATCATATTCGAGGTCGGTATTTGGACATCGTTAGAATTATCGCCGCTCTCCTGATTGCCTATATCATTGGCTGTTTCCCCACCGCCTATATCGTCGCCCGCCTGAGAAAGGGCGTGGATATCCGCGAGGTAGGCAGTCGCAATCTGGGGGCGATGAATGTCTTCTATAAGGTCGGTTTCATCTGGGGCCTGCTGGTGCTGCTGGTGGATATCGGCAAGGGCGCTTTAGGCGTGGCGGTGGCGCATTTTCTAGGAAACGGGCTTATCGTGGAAATGCTGGCGGGGGTGGCGGTGGTGCTGGGGCACGGGTTTCCCGTCTTCCTCAAGTTCCGCGGCGGGCGGGGTGGGGCGTCCTGTATCGGCATCCTCTGCTACTTGATGCCCTGGGGCACTCCTATTTATCTGGTGTTATTTCTACTGATTCTGCTGATTATACGCTTCCCGACCTTGAGCTATAGTCTCGCCTTCGTCTGTTTCCCGTTTATCGGCTGGCTCATCTATCATCAATGGGAACTATCGGTTTATTCGGTCGGGCTGGTAATCGTGCCCCTGCTCAAATATATCCCCCGCATCATCGAAATGAGGAAAAAGGGCGGCAGTTGGAAGCACGTGGTCTACCGTAAAGACCTCAAGGACAGGCTTTAGCAGCCCCTCTTAAACTACTCTGATTCTTTCTCTTTCAATTGCGGGAACAGTATGACCTCCCGTATCGATTGCTGGTTGGTGATGAGCATGACCAGCCTGTCGATGCCCACGCCGAGGCCGCCGGTCGGCGGCATGCCGTACTCCAGCGCCGTGAGAAAGTCCTCGTCGATCATCCACTGCTCGGGGTCGTTGCCGTGCCGCTCTTTCATCTGCTCCTCGAAGCGTTTCCGCTGCTCGATGGGGTCGTTGAGCTCGCTGTAGGCGTTGCCCAGTTCGATGCTGCCGCCCGCGTAGGCTTGGAAGCGTTCCGCCACCCTTTCCTCGCCGGGCTTGGTCTTGGCCAGCGGCGACATGGAGACGGGATAATCAAAGACGATGGTGGGCTGGATGAGCTTTGGCCTGACGAACGTCTTGAGGAGCTCGTCGACCAGCTTGGCCCAGTTGTAGTCGGGGTCGGCCTCCATATTGAGCGAACGCATCCTTTCCCGCAGACCGCTGGCGGTGGGATATATCACGAAGTCGATGCCGCTGTACTCTTTGACGGCGTCCCGCAAAGTGATGCGACGCCACGGCGGCTTCAGGTTGATGACATTATCCCCGTATTTTATCTCCATCGTGCCCATAACCTGCTGGCTGACCCCGGAAATCATTTCTTCCAGCATTTTCATCACGTCGGTGTAGTCGGCGTAAGCCTGATAGCTTTCCAGCATGGTGAACTCCGGCGAGTGGGTGGTGGAGATGCCTTCGTTGCGGAAAATCCTGCCTATTTCGTATACTCTATCGAACCCGCCGACGATCAGCCTTTTAAGATGGAGCTCCGTGGCGATACGCAGGTAAAAGTCCTGGTCGAGGGCGTTGTGGTGGGTAACGAAAGGCGTCGCCAGGGCGCCACCGGCCGATGGCTGGAAGACCGGCGTCTCCACCTCGATAAAGCCATGCTGGTCGAGGAACTGGCGTACCGACGATATGATTCTGCTGCGCGTTTTAAAGATATTCTTGACCTCGTCATTGGCAATGAGGTCGATGTAGCGCTGGCGGTACCTGGTATCGGTGTCGCTGAGGCCGTGCCACTTTTCCGGCAGCGGCAGGAGCGACTTGGACAACATTATGAACTCCTGAACGGCAATAGTGGGTTCTTGTGTTTTGGTACGGAAAAGTCGGCCACTTGCCCCGATGAAGTCACCAACATCAATGTCTTTGAGCAATTCGACTAGCGATGGATTTAGACGGTCGCCGAAGAGTAGTTGAATTTTGCCGGATACGTCACGCAAGTCTACAAACACGATTTTCCCCATACTGCGTTTGGCGATAATGCGTCCGGCGATACTGGTTAGAGGATTTTCGTCCAAGAGATTTCTGACAGAAACTTGCGGTGTCCCGACACTCTTAGCTTCATAATCTTTGAGAAGGTTTACCGCTTCTTGCGCAGTATGTGTCCGCTCGAAACGGTGGGGGTAGGGGTCGATGCCCTGTGCCCGCATCTTCTCCAGCTTTTGCCTTCTCTGTTCATTGATGTCTTCCAGTCTCGATGGCATATTTACCTGCGCAAATTATAAATTTTTCAAACGCGTGTTATGACTAATTATATGTCATCCGCGTATTACGGTAAAGGGGTAAGTGACGATTTTTTATGACCTCACCCCCTTTATCCCCTCTCCTGTTAGGAGAGGGGAAAATTAAAAAAGAGGGGTTTCGCCCCTCTTAAACGCCCCGTTTTTGTCATTCGTTCGTGAGTATGAGGCTCAATAGTTGTTAGCGATGCAGGTGTATCCTCTGCTCTTTTAACGTATCCAGCCAGGCGGCGGATTTCACGTCCCTTTCCAGCAGGTACTTGATATAACCGCTGATGACGTTCTCTATCTCGTCGTTAAGCGAGCTGTCGATATTAAGTCGGCTTAACTCGGCATAATCAGTACTCTGTAAGAGTCGCAGGACCTTCTGGGCGTTAACGGATAAAGGATATGAGAACGATTGATTAAGATTACAGTCCGGGCAGAGCATGCCCCCGGCGGCAGGACTGAAATAGTTAATCGTCTGTTCCAGTTTTTTATGGCAGATAACACATTCTTTAAGCTGAGGCCGGTAGCCGGCGCATTCCAGCAGATTTACCTCGAAGTACCGCAAAACAAGCTCCTTATTTTCGGACTGGGTAAGCCTTTCCAGCGTCTCCAGCGTTAGCCGGAAAAGCGGAGGATTTTCCTGGTGCTCCGCCGTGAACTGGTGGACGAGCTCGACGGCGTAGAGTCCGCAGGAGGTCAGCCAGAGGTCGTTCCTCAGCGGCAGGAAAGCGTTGATGGTCTGGGCGCCGGTGATGGTGTCGATGCTGCCGCGTCCCCGCGAGAAAGATACGGCGCTGTAGGTAAGCAGTTCGAGGTGGCCGGCCATCTTGCTCCTGGGCTTACGCAGGCTTTTGGCGAAGCCCTGTATCTTGCCGAGGTGGGGGGTAAAGAAGGTGAGGATGCTGTCCGCCTCGCCGAGCTTGGTCTTCTTGATGACGATGGCTTCCGTCTGATATTCACGCGGGTCTGGCATTTTTTTTACTTCTTTTCGGCGATGAAAATCATCTCCGGAGAATCGCTGGAAAAAGCCGACCTGTCAAAATCCCCGAACAAGTCGACGACTCTGAACCCGCTTAGTTCCAGCAGGTGTTCCATCTCGTAGCGGAAGTAATAGCGCATGGGGAAGGATTGCACGAGCCTGTCCGTTATGCCTTCCGGGCGGGAAACATAGTAAATTAGCTCGATATCGTTATACTGCTGCTCGCGGTGATAGGCCGCCGTGCGGTTGGCCCGCCTGAACTTTCGCCCGTCGGGCAGCGTTGTCTCCGGCGTGTCTTCTTTTTCCGCCATGTATTCAGGGTTAGGAACTAATCTGGCTGGATTAGGATTAAAGACGTCGATGATAATGAGACCCTTTGGCATAATGTGCTTATGAATACACGCCAGGCAGGCCTTTTGTTCCTTAACGGTGATAAGGTGCTGGAACGCCCGGAAGGGTATTGTTATCAGCGCATATTTCTCCCCGGTTTTAAAGTCGGTCATGTTGCCCTGAATCAGCTTAACGCGTCTTTGTACTTCTTCAGGCTGTTTTCCCAGTTTTTCCCGGCATTTGTTAAGCATAAAAGCGGAGAGGTCTAGACCGGTTATCTCACTGCCTGCCGCCGCGGTGGGGATAAGGACGCGCCCTGTGCCGCAGCCCAGTTCCAGCGTGCGGCCGCCGGACTTTTTAGAATATTCGATAAAAAATTCGATATCTTTCTTACGAACACGATTATAGGTGGCGTCGTAATATTCGGCAACGAATTCGTGTAGCTCGTAGCCACCGAATTGGCTGTTCATTTCTCTCATCTTACCCCCTGTGTCCCCTTCAGGGAAAGCCCTTCAGGATGAACCCCTCTCCTTCAAAGGAGAGGGGGAAGAAGAGAAAGAGGGGCGGAGCCCCTCCTAGATGCCCCCGTATTAAGGATGTCCTAAAACTCCTGCCGTCCCTCCAGCGCCCTCGTCAGCGTGACATCGTCGGCGTACTCGAGCTCGGTCCCGAAGGGCAGGCCGCGGGCCAGGCGCGTGACTTTAACGCCGAGGGGGGCGATAACGCGGCTCAGGTACATGGCGGTCTGCTCGCCTTCCATGTTGGTGTTCGTCGCCAGGATGACCTCTTTCACCGTGTTATGTTGAAATCGCTCCAAGAGTTCCTTAATTCTGATATTGTCCACGCCGATGCCCTCGGTAGGCGATATTGCCCCGTGGAGGACGTGATAGAGTCCTCTATAAGCGCCCGTGTGTTCCAGCGCCAGGATGTCCTGCGGCTGCTCGACGATACATATCTGGCTCATATCCCGCTGGCCATTGCGGCAGATAGGGCAGGGGTCGCTCTCCGTGACGTTGCAGCACACCGAGCAGATATTGACCCTCTGCTTTAACGATATCAGCGCCTCGGCCAGGGCTTTAGATTTTTCCTCCGGCGAGCGCAGGAGGTGGAAGGTGATGCGCTGGGCGCTCTTGGGCCCGATGCCCGGCAGCTTGCTGAACTCCTGGACCAGTCGGCCGATGGCGTCGTTAGCGGGGATGGGGTCCTGTTTCGACAAGTAATTCTCCTTCTACATCAGCCCTGGTATCTTCAGCCCTCCGGTCAGCCCGCCCATTTTTTTCGCGGCGGCTTCCTGCGCTTTGACCTGGGCTTCTTTGACAGCGCTCAGCACCATGTCCTCGAGCATTTCGACGTCTTCCGGGTTGACCACTTCCCTGGCTATTTTTACTGACAATATCTGCTGCTGCCCGTTCATGGTAACGGTAACGGCGCCGCCTCCGGAACTCGCCTCAACCACAAGGTTAGTGAGCTCCTTCTGGGCTTTAAGAAGCTGCGCCTGGAGTTTCTGGGCTTGCTGCATCATGTATTTGTTCATGACTCCTCCGTATCGTTGACGACCTGGGCGCCCATCTGCAGCACCGCCTTGACCAGATGGTTGTTCTCGTGCTCATAGACACAGCGTACCCGGCAGGAGCGGCCCATAAATTTACTGACGATTTTTTCCCCGATTTTCTGGTTTTCCAGTTTCTCCATATTATCTTTGAGGATGGGGTATTTAAAAGAGAGCACGATAACATCGTCGGCGATTTCTTTAGGCCGGGCGCTGCGGAGCAGGGCGGCCGCCGGGGTCTTGCGTAGACTTTCTTGCAGTTCGCTGAGCATCTTGCTCCACTGCTGTTGCAGCTGTTCGATACTGCTGACCATCGCCGTCAGACCGGGCTCGGCTTTAGCCGCCGTTGCCGCCGCCGGTTTATCAGTAACCGTCGGCCTGGTGACCTCTTGTTCGCGGACGATTTTCTCCGCGGGCGGCGCGTTTGTTTTGGGTCGCGGGGGAGGCGGGGTATATTTTACCGTCGTTTGCCGGGCTGGCGGTTCGGGTTCGGGCTGGCGAGCGGGTTCTTTCTTTTCTTCCGTCCCGGCTATCGTACAGTCCACCAGTGCCAGCTCGAGCGGCAGGGTGGAATAGTTGTCCAGGCTGAGTTCCAGCTGGCCGAAACGCTTGACGGCCTTGAGTATTACTGGCAGTGACGCCTTGGCGGCCAGTTCCTTCAATTCTTTAATATCCTCGGGAGTGAGTTCGATGATGTCGCCCGTTCCTGTTTTAACGAGCAATAGCAGGCGCAGGTATTCCACCATTTCGCGGTGGAACTGGCGCAGGTCGAGCCCGTCGCTATTGACATTATTAATGGTGGCTATTCCGGCGGTAACGTCCTGGTTGATGATTTGCTTGACTATTTCTTTGGCGCGCTGGTCGCCGGAGATGCCGAGCATGGTCTGTACCTGGGCGAGGTTAATTTCATTGCCGTAAAAAGTGTTGGCCTGCTGCAACAGGTTGAGGGCGTCGCGCAGGCTGCCGGTTGCCGCCCGGGCGATGAGCTTTAGCCCCTCCGCGTCGATGCGGATGCTTTCCCCTTCGCTGACGCCCGATAAGACGGTTACCATGTTGGTCAGCGAGTAGCGGTGGAAATCGAAGCGCTGACAGCGGGAAATGATGGTCGGCAGGAGTTTGTGGGCTTCGGTGGTGGCGAGGATAAAGACGACGTGCGGCGGCGGCTCCTCCAGCGTCTTGAGCAGGGCGTTCGAGGCATCCTTGGAGAGCATGTGAACTTCGTCGATGATGTAGACCTTGCGGCGCGCCTGATTGGGGGCGTAGTTGACTTTCTGCCGGAGGTCCCGGATTTCATCGATGCCGCGGTTGCTGGCGGCGTCCACTTCGATGACGTCCAGGGCCCGCCCCTCGGTGATGGCCAGGCACATCGAGCATTTATTACAGGGTTCACCCTTGCCGTTGTTCAGGCAGTTTATCGCTTTGGCCAGGTTGCGGGCGGTGGTAGTTTTGCCCGTCCCCCGCGGCCCGCAGAAAAGATAGGCGTGCGAGACGCGGTCGGTGGCCAGGGCGTTGAGCAGGGTATGGGTGACGTGCTCCTGCCCGATAAAATCGGCGAGCGATTGCGGTCGCCATTTTCGATAGAATACCTGTGAAGCCATGACCCCTCTATTATACCCTAAAAAGGCACATTACCCAAGAAAATTTATAGGCTTTTCCTCTTTGAAAATATAACATTTTTAACCTCACCCCCTTAATCCCCCTCTCCAGCCGCAAACATCAGAGAAACCAGTTTTCAACTGGCTGGAGAGGGGGAGAAAAAGAAAGAGGGGCGCAGTTTGACGACACGGGGCTTAACTAATATAATGCAAGTTACTGTGATACACAGATGAGATATTTAAAAGTGAAAAACTTTAGATTATCTGTTTTGGTCATTTTATCTCTAATACTGACGTGGGAAATAGCCGTTCTCTTGTTTCTGCCCGGGTGCTTTCGGGGAATTTCGGCGGATTACGCTGATCCGGCATGGTCACCGGATGGAACTAAAATTGCTTTTGCTATACGATATCGTATTTATGATATCTATGTTATGAACGCTGACGGCAGTAATATTATCAGACTTACTGACACTCCTAAAGACGATTGGGGGCCTAAATGGTCGCCTGATGGCACCAAGATTGTTTACAGATATGGTAATTTGCCTTGGCCGGTACCTTCAGAATCTTCTATCTATATCATGAATGCCGATGGCAGTAACCAGACCAGAATTACTTTCACCGATGTTGATGATGACCCAGCTTGGTCGCCGGACGGAACAAAGATAGTATTCAGCTCTAGCCGGGCTGGCGGCAGTCAGATTTACATCATGAATGCCGATGGGAGTAACCAAATTAGAGTAACCAATGATTCTTTTTGGGATGAACATCCAAGTTGGTCGCCGGATGGAAAGAAAATAGTATTTAAATCTCGCCGGGATGTTGGCTCTGGAATTTATATCATTGATATCGATGGGAGTAACGAGATTAATCTTACGGACAATAGTTTTGATGATGCGCCCGCTTGGTCGCCCGATGGCGCCAAGATAGCCTTCACCTCAATCCGTGATAGTAAATCTGGGATTTACATTATGAATAATGACGGTAGTAATCAACATAGCATCCTACTTAATTCTAACGACCCCGCTTGGTCGTCCGATGGCAATAAGATAGCCTTTATTAGTGGCTATGATATCTACGTTATGAATAGTGATGGAAGTGGTCTAAAGAGACTTACACATTGATCTTTAAGTTCAAATGAGGGACATTTATTTAAGAAAGAGGGGGCTTTCCGCCCCCTCTCGTTAACTAACCGCTGATTACTGATGGTTATTTTATAATAGTGACGGAATGTCCTTGGAGACCTCTTCCAGCGCGCGGAGCTTGTCCTCCGTCTCTTCCTGCCGTTTCTTGAACTCCGGGATAAGGTCGGTGGATTTCAGGTAGTAGTCGCGCACCTTTTCCACGTCGCTGAGCTCGGAGAGCAGCACGGTCACGTCCACCATGCCCCTCTCGCGGGGGTAGTCGCCGTTGCGGATGATGGCCTCGGGGGCAATGTCCCGCATGTAGTCGCCGATTTCCTTGACCATGTCCATGTTCATTTCCTTGGCGGGGCCGGAGACCAGGTATAAAGCCCGCCGGGAATCGGCCGGATTGCACTTGAGCGAAAGCTCGCTGATGGCTTCGTCCATGGCCTGGATGCCCTTCTGGATTTCGGTGCCCTTCTTGCGGAAATCGCTCCTCAGTTCCGGTAATTTGAACAACGGCGCAGAGGTCTTGCCGTAGCCGATGACCGTCCAGCCGACGACCGTCTGGATGATGTCCCCCGCGTCGAGCAGCTTGGCGCCGATATATCTCGCTTTTTTCTCTTCACCCGCGCAAAGCAGGTTATAGAACGGCTCGACGATCATATTGTTGATTTTGGTAAGGTTGGTCTGGATGGATGAATCTTTTCTCACGTATCTCTGGTTATCGACGAGGAACACGGCGTCGGCGATGGAGTAGCAGGACTTGAGGCAGGTGGCGACGTTGAACATGGTCCTTTCCTCGGTGGTTTCTTCGTGCTCGAAGGGCAGGACAATCAGGTTCCATATCGGCTTATCGATGTAGCGCTCTTTCAGGTGCTGCGTGACGATGGAAATAGCGCCGGAACCGGTGCCGCCCGCCGACCCCGCGATGAGCAGGAAGGCATCCGTTTCAAAGAACCTCTTCGTAGTGCGGATGGCGTCCACGATTTTATCGGCGTCTTCCTTGGCTATCTCGGCGCCCAGCTCGTTAATTTTGCCCACGCCATGGCCGCCGGTCTTGCGGCTCCCGATGAGGATGCGGTGGCGGTGGTCATTGCCAATGCTGGTCAACCCGCTTAAGTCGGCGGCGTCTGTGTTCACCGCAAAGCAGCCGGTGACGATGGTCATACCGCGCCGGCCGTGGGCTCTCGAGTTAAGTCGGGCGAACTCGTCGGCGATTCTGCCGCCGCATTGACCCAGTCCCACAACTACTAATTTCATTTTGCACCTCGATTACAAATATAATGCCTTCTGTATTTTTAACATACGGAGACTGCGTTGTCAATCTTTAGTTTAGTGACTTTAGTAATATATTTTTGTACTATTGTCCAAAAATGTAAGAAATCAGGGGTATATTTAATAAAAAAGCTGGTTGCTTTATTGAAAAACCTTGAAGTGTCTAATATAATAGGGGGGCGCTGATTATCAGGGAGGTTGGGCTGATGTCTCCTGAGACTACACAGGATGTTGAAGGCAATATCTCCGATTTTGAAAAGGCGGTAGCCAGGGCTGAGGCGTTAAGCCGGGCGGCCCGGCAGGCGGCCGGCGCATCGACCAAGTCCGCTATCGAAGCGGCTCACCGCGCCGAGCAGATAGGCAGGGAAGCCCGGGAAGCCGCCGATGCCGCCGTCAAAACCGCCCAGGAAGCCGTCGCCCGCGCCGAGAAGATCAGCCGTGAGGCCAAGGATTCCTCCGAAGCCGTCATCAAAGCCGCCCGCGAAGCTATCAGCCGGGCGGAGGAAGTTGCCAGCCGACCTAAAGCCACCACGGCATCGATAGCCGCGGCTTTCGAAGAAGCTATCGCCCGCGCCGAGAAGTCCAGCGTTGAGGCGATGCACGCCGCGGAATCGGCGGTGATGATGTCCCAGGAAGGGCTCAGCCGCATCGATGCAATGAGTCGCGAGGCTAGTAAAACGGCGGAGTCGGCTCAAGAGGCATCGCAGGAAGCTATCAGCCTGGCGGAGACGGCGGTCAAGACGGCTAAGGAATCAGCGGAAGAATCGATTAAAGCCACCCGGGAAGCCACCTTAAGGGCGGATAAATCAGCTCGCGAAGCCAAGGAAGCCGCCGATACGGCAAATAAAGCCGCCAAGGAGACCGTGCTGCGGGCGGAGAGGGCCAGTAAATCGACCCGCGAAGCCGCGGATATTTCCGCCAGGGCGGCGGAGGAAGCGGCCACCCGCGCCGAAACCATCAGCAAGGTCGCCAGGGAAGTCGCCGACGCCGCTCAGAGGTCGTCGCAGGAGACCCTTACCAAGATAGAAGCCAGCAACCGCGAAGCCCGGCAGGTCACCGACGCGTTACAAAAAGCGTCCCAGGAAACAATGCGCCGGGCGGAAGCCATCGTCGAAGAGACCAAGGCCATCACGGACGCCGCGATAAAGCTGTCCAAGGAAGCCTCGGCCGCCTCGGTCAAGGCATCCCGCGATGCCACGTCCCGGGCGGAATCTGTCGGCAAGGAAGCTAAAGAAAATGCCGCCGTGGCTGCCGGGGAATTCAAGGAAGCGGTGGCGATGATTGAGCGGATTACCCGGGAAACCAAAGAAGCCGCAGAAACCACCATCAAAGATATTCAGGCATCGGTAGCCCAGGCGACCGAAGAAGGCAAGCAGACGATGGCGGTCGCCCAGGCTTCCGCCCAAGCTGCCCGCAAGGCCGCCGAGGCATCGGCGAGGGCGGCGCAGGAAGCCGCCAATCAAGCGCTGGAAGAATCCAGAGAGGCTATCGCCGGGGCGGAGGCTATCGGTAAAGAGACCCGGGAGATGGTCGAAGCCTCCACCAACGAGTTTCGCGAGACGGTCGCCCGCATGGAAGAGATTACCCGCGTGGCTAAAGAAGCCGCCGAAGCGTCGGCTAAAGCCGCGCAGGATGCTATTTCGTCGTCGATCCAACAGTCTGAGAAAGCGGTCGCTAAAGCTGAAGAATTGAACCGCACGGCGAGAGAGGCGTCTGAAGCTTCGTTCGAAGCCGTTAAGGAAGCCATCGAAGCCGCCACGGCCCGCGCCAGCGAGTCCGCCGCGGCTTCACAGCAGGAAATCCAGGCGGCGTTAGCCCGGGCGGAGCAGGTCAGCCGCGAAACCAAGGAAGCCGCGCAGGCTGCGGTCAAGACCGCTCGGGAAGTCACCGGGACACTCATTAAAGCCGCCCGGGAATCAGCAGAGAGGACGGTAAAAGCGGTCAAAGAAGCCACAGAAGCCTCGGCCAGGGTTGCCCGGGAGGCAGCCGGGGTCTCCATTACCGCCTTCAGGGAGGCTATCAGCCGCGCCGAGGCCACCGGTCAGGTCGCCCGGGAAACGGCCGAGGCGTCGCTGAAGGCTTATCAGGCGACCATCCACCAGGGACGCATGGACGGGGAAGATGAGGAGTCCGGAGAAGTTCTCGAAGTGGAAAAGTCGGCAGTCGCCCGGGCGGGAGAAACCGAGGAAGAGACCTCCGAAGCCGCCATCGAGAACATGAAGCAGGCTCTGGAGAAGGCGGGTAAAACCGGCCAGGAGCCCAGGGAGCTCAATAAGGAAACCAGAGGTAAAATGGAATCCCGCCTTGAGTCTTTAGCCAAGATGTATGAGACCAAGAGGAACGAGCAGGTAAAAAAGGACGATAACGCGGATAAAGCCGATGAGGATAAGGATTGACCGGCCGTTTTGGGCGGTCTTTTGGCGGTAAAACAGGTATGTAAAGGTTACCGGAAACAGACATAAAATGGTAGGAAAATCGTTTGACTTTTTATCAGGTGAGCCATATACTTGGCATTATATCAACAAGATATCATAAAGGAGGTGCCTGGTGCCGAGCCAGAAAGTAACCAAAAAAGCCACGCCAGATGTAAAAGAAGAGGCCCCGACCGGGGGGGCTGAAAAAGCCGCCGGCGAACAGCCGAAGAGCGCGCTTGACGAGGTCATGAGCCAGGCCGAGAGGGCTTATGCCGCCTACATGGACGCCGAGCGTCAGGTCGCCAAGGCTTACCATGAAAACGAAATGCAGGTCGCCAAGGCCTATAAACGGGCGGAGGCCCAATCGCACCGGGCTTTCGAAGCCACCGTGACGCAGGCGATGAAAGACCGCGAGCAGGCGATGGCCAAAGCCGCCAAGAGCCGCGAGGACTTGATGCGGCGCGCCGAGGAAGCCTACCAGGCCGCCGTGGAAGGGGCGGCTAACGCCGCTGATGCCGCCATCGCTGAAGCTACCCGCGTCCGCGACGAGCACGTCGAGAAAGCCTGGAAAGTCCGCGACGAGACTATCGAGCAGGCCTGGCAAATCTATTCCAAGATAGCGCGGTAGCTGAAATAAACTAGAGCGAAACCGTGAACAATAATGCCGTCCCTTTTTTGGGGGGCGGCATTGTTTTTACTGGCGTAATCCGGTCTCGGTAGGGAGGGAGTTTAGATTTTAGGATTTCAACTTTTCGCTATAACAGCGAGGGGATGTCCTTTATCGTGATATCAATCCCTCGCTGTGTGCTTACCAAGCCCTCCTGGCGCTTCTTCAGTTCCGCTATGAGATTGATCGCTTTGGCGAAATAGCCCCTCACCTTTTCCACGTCGATCATTTCCGAAAGTATCAGGGTGACGTCCAGATTGCCTTTTTCCCTGGGGTAATCGCCGCTCCTGATGACGGCTTCCGGGGCCATATTCTTTATGTAAGTGCCCAGCTCTTTAATCAGGTCGACGTTGATTTCATCGGCCGGGGCGGATATCAGGTATAACGCCCTTTTGGAATCCAGCGGATTGCATTTAACGGACATCGCGCTGATGGCTTCGTCGAGGGCGTGGATGCCCTTCTGTGTTTCTCTGGCTTTGTCCCGAAAATTACGCGCCCCCGGGAAGAAGGACTTAAAAATCGAAGTCTGCGACCGCCCGTAGCCCAGGGTCGTCCAGCCCACCAGCGTCTGGATGATATCGCCGGCGTCCAGTATCTTGGCGCCGATGAACCGCGACTTTTTTTCTTCGCCGGCGCAGAGCAGGTTGAAAAACGGCTGCACGATGGTGGTGTTTATCCTGGCCAGGTTGTGTGTCAGGGACGAGTCTTTCATTACGTATCTCTGGTTATCGACGAGGAAGATGGCGTCAGCCACCAGGTAGCTGGATTTCAGGCAGGTGGCGACATTATAAACGGTCCTGTCCTCGGTCAAAACTTCGTGCTCGAAGGGTAGAACGATGAGGTTATAAACCGGCCGGTCGACGTAGCGTTCCTTGATTTGCTGCGTCATTACCGGTATCGCCCCGGAGCCCGTGCCCCCGCCGGCGCTGGCGATAAGCAGGAAAGCGTCCGTGTCCGCGAAGTTCGGGGTGTTTCTAATCGTCTCGATGACCATGTCGGCGTCTTCGCGGGCTATCTCGGCGCCGAGTTCGTTGATTTTGCCTACGCCGTGGCCGCCGGTCTTTTTCTTGCCGATGACGATGCGCTGGCTGAAATCGGACTTTATGGTGTGCAGTCCGCTCAGGTCCGCGAGGTCGGTATTGACCGCGTAAGCGCCGGTGATGATATGGAGTCCGCGCAGGCCGCGCGCCCTTTTATTCAGGCGGGCAAACTCATCGGCTATCCTGCCACCGCATTGCCCGAAGCCGACAACTACTAGCTTCATCCGCTTACCCTCTCAGGCAGTTTCCTCATTTTACGCAATTACGCAATGCGATGTCAATCGGTTCTCATAAAATTTTCGCATGGTAATTTCGTCATGGCCGCATGGTAATTTCGTCCCCTAAAATCCCTTCCGGGCGATAAACGCCGCCATATCGCCGAGACGGCAGCTGTAGCCCCACTCGTTGTCGTACCAGGCCAGTATCTTGACCATGTTCCCGCCGATGACCATGGTGCTGGGGGCGTCGATGATCGAGCTGTGGTCGTTGCCCTTGAAGTCCATGCTCACCAGCGGCTCTTCGCAGTACTCCAGGATGCCCTTGAGCGGGCCGGCGGCGGCTTTCTGGAACGCCTCGTTGACCTGCGCCACCGTGACGTCTTTCTGCGTGTTGCAGACAAAGTCGATGACGGATACGGTCGGCGTGGGGACGCGTATGGAAATCCCGTGGATTTTGCCTTCCAGCCCCGGCACCAGCGCGCCGACGAGCTTGGCGGCACCAGTGGTGGTGGGAATCATATTGAGGGCCGCGGCGCGCGCCCGCCGTATGTCGCTTTTGTGCACTACGTCCAGGATTTTCTGGTCGTTGGTGTAAGAGTGGACGGTCGTCATCAGCCCCTTGGTCACGACGAAATTTTCATGGAGCACCTTGACCGGCGGGGCGATGCCGTTGGTCGTGCAGGAGGCGTTGGAGATAATGTGGTGTTTTCTGGGGTCGTACGTGCCCTCGTTAACGCCGAGCACGATAGTCGTGACATTGCCTTTAGCCGGCGCGGAGATAATCACTTTTTTAGCGCCGCCTTTGAGGTGCCCCGCGGCTTCTTCGGCGGCCTCGAACTGGCCCGTGGACTCGATGACGATATCGCAACCATAGCTTTTCCAGGGGATGGCGGCGGGGTTGCGCTCCGAGAGCACCTGGATTTCCTTGCCGTCCACGATAATGGACTTATCTTTGGCGCCTACGTCGCCCTGGTAGCGGCCGTACACGCTGTCCCACTTAAACAGGTGGGCGTTGGTCCTGGCGTCGGTAAGGTCGTTGATGGCGACGACCTCTATTTCGTTCGGGTGGCGCTGGAGGATTGTCCTAAGGGTCAGCCTGCCGATGCGCCCGAAGCCGTTAATGCCGATTCTGGTTTTCATGTTCGCCTCCTGTGCAATAATAATCTATTTTTTCATCGCCGGAATTGATTTTCTTTGCCGGCTCCTCTGTATCATGTCCAGGAAAGCCTCGATACGCGTCTTGATATGGGTGTTCGGGAAAAAGTCGGCGTTGCCTTCCAGCATCAACATCGGTAAATCTATGGCGTCCCGGAAAACAATGTCCCCGATGCCGCGGTGGCAGAATGCCTGTACGTAATGAATCACCCCGTCGATGTGCCGGCGCTGGATTTCGGTCTTAATATCTTTAATACGTTCCTGGATGGAGTAGGGGTAGGTATAATTGGAATATTGTTCGGCGAGCGAGTCCCCCGGCTCAGGCATGGCGAACTGCCGTTGGACTTCATTAAAGACCACCCGCGCTCCCTGCCTCTCGATGAAGGGATATAACTCTTTAGCGTATACCGCCGGCACCCCGATATATGCCAGCCTGATTTCGTTTTCGGGGAAGGGCTTTCGCCCTTCACTGATAGCTAATAACTTTTTTAAATCCTCCCTATATTTTGCCGCGTCCCCGTTGAAATCTGACGAAGAAACGAGCCACAAATGATTTTCCCCGCCACTGGCTTTATTCGCTTTCCAGGTAAGCTCGTCCAATTTAAAAATGAGGTCGCGTACCGGCTCCAGCTCTTTCCTGACCCTTTCGGCGGCTTTCAGCGTGGTGCCGAACATCGCCGCCAGCTTTTCCAGGGCGTAGTCCATCTGTTCTTTATTGGGCCGGTCAGGGTAGGCGAAGGCCATGGCGTTAAGTCCCTTGAGCTTGAGCGTTTCCCGCAGCATTATCGTGTTGGAGCAGTCGCCGCTAGTGACGCAGAGGACGTCCTGGATGCCTCTATCGAGGCAGACGCCGTAGATGCCCTTTATCCAGCTGCAGCAGTTGAGGGGAAAACCCGCCCTTTCGGCGATGGTGATGAGCCGGCCGGGGTCGGGGTCATTGACGAGGACGTTGTTCAGGTCGACCGGTTTGTATCCGGCAGCGATGAGGATTTCCACGGGGACGGTGGTGGTGATGCCTATCTGTTTCATTTATCAATTATATCATTTTTGTCCATAATAGATGATGCCGCCCCGGGGCAGCTTGTCGATGCGGTTTTCCGCGGCCATCATTTCCAGGTGCGCCAGCGTCTCGAAGATGGCCATCCTCTGGTGGAAAGCCGGCAAGTCTTCCCAGGTATTGTGGTCGCCCCAGCTTATCTTCTGGGCTATCTGGTAGGCGGTCCTGGTCCGGAATCCTATCGCCTCCAATATTTCCATGTTGCGGTGAGCGTGGTGCCTAATTATCTCGTCGATACGCGGCACGAGCCGGGTGAAGGGCTTATCGTGGCCGGGCAGCGTCAGCTTGACATCCAGCTGCCTTATTTCCTGCAACGACTTTAGATACCGGCCGAGCGGGTTTTCGATGGACTGGGGAGTGACGCTGATGTTGGGCGTGATTTTCGGCAGAATATGATCGCCGGAAAGCAGAATTTTCTGCTCGGGCTCGTAGAGGCAGATATGCCCGGAGGAATGCCCCGGCGTCCATATCACTCTAAAAGTGAATTTGCCGGTGGCGATGGTATCACCATCGCGGAGGCGAAATATCCGGCAGGGTGGGGACGATATATTGCTCTAACCCTACGGTGGCGTCCCGGAGCTTATCAGCGAAATCGCGCGGGACGCCGTTGCCGATGAGCAGGCGGTCGGTCTGGTGCAGCAGCTCCTCCATGGAGATATAGCGCGGCTCGATGAAACCTTTCTCGATATGGTGCATGGCGATGGTCGCCCCGGAGAGCTTTTTTAGTCGCCCCGCCATACCGTAATGGTCGGGGTGGACGTGGGTGACCACTATCTGCGTGATGTCCCCGAAACTTACCCCGATTTTCACTAGGTAGTTGTGGAGGGTGGTAAACGATTTGTCGGTGTTCCAGCCGGAATCGACCAGCAGATATCCCTTTTCCCCCTCGATGAGGTAGACGTTGATATGGGATAGCGTCGTCTGCTCGAGCGAAATTGGCGATTTAATCCAGTGTACACCGGGCAATATTTCAGGCATTTTTTCCCTTTAAATTGTAAAACGCTTTCATCCCCGCGTACTCCGCCTTTTCTCCCAGCTCTGCCTCTATCTTTAGCAGCCGGTTGTACTTGGCGGTGCGTTCGGAGCGGCAGGGTGCCCCGGCTTTAATCTGGCCCGTCCCCAGCCCCGCGCAAAGGTCGGCGATGGTAGTGTCCTCAGTCTCGCCGGAGCGGTGGGAGACGATGGCCGCCCAGCCGTTTTTCCGCGCCGTTGCTATCGCCCCGATAGTCTCGGTGAGCGTGCCTATCTGGTTGAGCTTGATAAGGACGGCGTTGGAGGCTTGGAGTTCGATGCCTTTCTGGAGTCGGGTAACATTGGTGGCATAGAGGTCGTCGCCGACGATTTGCACTTTATCTCCCAATTTTTTCGTCAGGAGTTGCCAGCCGTCCCAGTCGTCCTCGGCCATGCCGTCCTCAATGGAGATGATAGGGTAGGCGTCGACCCACTTGACATAAAATTCGACCATTTCTTTAGCGGTCAGCGTCCTGCCTTCTCTGGCAAGAACGTATTTGCCGTTTTTATAAAGCTCGCTGGCAGCCGCATCGATGGCGATATAGCAGTCCTGGCCCGGCCGGTAGCCGGCCGACTCTATCGCGGCCAGGATAGCTTCGATGGCGTCCTTGTTCGAGGGGAGGGAGGGGGCAAAGCCGCCCTCGTCGCCGACGCTGGTATTCAGCCCCTTGCCTTGGAGGACCTTTTTCAGGGCGTGGTAGACCTCGGTGCCCATACGCAGGGCTTCGGAGAAGCTTTTAGCCCCTGCCGGCATGACCATGAACTCCTGCAGGTCCGTGGAATTTTCCGCATGCTTGCCGCCGTTGAGGATGTTCATCATCGGCACCGGCAGGGTATAGCTTTTGGCATTATTTAGATAACGATAGAGAGGCAAACCTTTAAAATTCGCGGCGGCGTGGGCGACTGCCAGCGATGTCCCCAGTATGGCGTTGGCGCCGAGCTTCGATTTATCCGCCGTGCCGTCGAGCTTGATTAACGCCCGGTCGATTTTCTCCTGGTCGAGAACACTCATCCCATTAATGGTGCTGGCGATCGACCCGTTAACGTTGGCGACTGCCTTCAGGACGCCCTTGCCGTTGTAGCGTGATTTATCGCCGTCGCGGAGCTCCCGTGCCTCATGTTTGCCGGTGCTCGCCCCGGAGGGCACCGCCGCGGCTCCTCTCGTGCCGTCCTTGAGCTCGACCTCTACCTCGATGGTGGGGTTCCCCCGCGAGTCTAAAATCTCTCTGGCTTTGACGCTCTTTATCGCTGACATTTTTATCTCCCGTCGGGGTGGTTATTCCTCGTCTTTAATTAGTGCTATCGCTTTATTTACCGCTTCTTGAGGATTTTTAGCGATGATAATTTTATCTTCCGCTTTTCCGCCCATCGCCAGCGACCACGTCTCCAGGCCGATGACCGGTATCCCGCTTTGCAGCGCATGGCCGATTTCCGCCAGCGTGCCGTAGCTGCCGTCGATGGCGATTATCGCCTGGGCGGTCCTCACCACGATGACGTTTCTGGCGTAGCCCAGGCCGGTGACGATGGGTATTTTAACGTACGGGTTGGCGCTTTCCCGGTTGTCCCCCGGCAATATGCCTATCGTTAAGCCGCCCTCATCGCTGGCTCCCTTGCAGGCGGCTTCCATCACTCCACCCAGGCCGCCGCACACTAGCACCGCTCTCTGCCGGGCAATCTCCCGGCCCACTTCTTCGGCCAGTTTCGTTACCGGCGGGGATACCTCGCTCCCCCCGATTACCCCGATAAAGATATATTTATCTTTCATGGCTATTATTTAGTTATATTTGTTCATGGCGGCGGCCAGGCCCTCGGCCAGCAGGGAGACAATAGCATCGCTGACTTTAGGGATGACCGTATCGATGATTTTTTTCTCTTCGCTGGTGAAATCCCTCAGGACGTAGTCGATGACGGCGCTTTCTTTATCGACCGCTTTTTCATCGTTTTCCGGTCGTCCGATGCCCACCCGGACGCGGTAGAAGTCCCGCGTGCCGATGCGCGCAATGATGGAGTCGATTCCTTTGTGGCCGCCGGAGCTCCCGCCCCGGCGCAGGCGGATTTTGCCAGCCGGCAGGTCGAGGTCGTCATGGATAACGATAAGGTCGGCCGGGGCGACGTTAAGTTTTTTCATGAGCGCGCTCACCGATTCGCCGCTGGCGTTCATGTAGGTCTGCGGCCGCGCCAGCACTACCAGGTGTCCGGCGATATTGCCGATGCCGGTTCGCGCCTGCCCCTGCTTCCTGTCAAAGGCGATTTTTTGCGTCTTGGCCAGGTGGCTGACGCACATAAATCCCACGTTGTGCCGGTTGCGGGCGTATAAAAACCCCGGATTTCCCAGCCCCACTATCAGCTTCATGCTTTTGCCTTCTTGAGTAGCGCCAGGAACTCTTTTTCGTTAATTGTTTTAATCCCCAGCTCGTTCGCCCGTGCCAGCTTTGAGCCGGGCTCTTCACCCACGACCACATAGGCGGTCTTGCGGGTTACGTTGTCTTTAGCCGCCCCGCCCAGCTCCCTTAGCCGCGCCTCCGCTTCCTGCCGGGTTAATCCCTGCAGAGTTCCCGTCAGGACGAACTCCTGGCCGGACAGCGGCAGGTTTTTCTTTACGGCAGCTTTTTCTTCCAGCTTAACGCCGGACTTATTGAGCCTGCGGATAATGTCCAGGTTCTCTTTCTGACCGAAAAACGCGGTGATACTCTCGGCAATTTTGGGGCCTACGGCGCTGATTTTCCTGAGGTCGTCCTGGGAAGCCGCCGCCAGCCTGTCGATGCTTTGGAAATTGTCGGCGAGGACTCCCGCCATTTCCTCCCCGATGTGCCGAATGCCCAGCGCGTAGATCACCCTCGCCAGCGGGCGCTCTTTGCTGGCGTTGATCGCGTTGATAATGTTCGTGGCGCTTTTTTCGCCCATTTTTTCCAGTTCCGCAAGCTGTTCTTTTTTGAGGTTGTAAAGGTCGGCGATGTCTTTAACGAGCCCCTGGTTATAAAGCGTCGCGCTGATATTTTCGCCGATGCCCCGGATGTCCATCGCCCCCTTTGAGGCGAAGTGCTCGATGCGCTGCTGGGCCTGGGCGGGGCAGGCGGCATTTTCGCAGTAGTACATGACCTCGCCCTCCGGCCTGACGACACTGGGTTGCTGACATGCCGGGCAAACGGGCTGTCCCTTTTCGTTTTTGGGCAGCTTGTCCAGGAGCCTGAACTCTTTTTCTTTGCCCGTGCGTTTGCCGGCAATCGGCCCGAGTATTTCCGGGATGACTTCACCCGCCCTCTGGATGATGACCGTATCGCCCTCGCGGATGTCTTTGCGCCGGATGTCGTCTTCGTTGTGCAGGGCGGCGCTTTTTATCGTGACGCCCCCCACCGCCACCGGCTCCAGGACGGCGTAGGGATTGAGGGTGCCCGTCCTGCCCACGCTGATTTCGATGCTCTTTAGCCTGGTAGTGCCCTGGACGGCGGGGAACTTGTAGGCTATCGCCCACCTTGGTTCGTGGCCGATGTCGCCGAGCTCTTCGTGCAGGTTGAGCTGGTTTATCTTGACCACGATGCCGTCGGCTTCATAGGTAAGCCCTTCGCGCTGCTGCTCCCAGGTGCGGTAATATTCCTCGACCTCGCTGATATCTTTCAGCAGGCGGTTATTAGGATTTATCTTGAAACCCAGCGATTTCAACCACGTCATCGCTTCCCAATGGGTCGGCGGTGTTGCTTTACCCTCGGCATAGCCCAGCACGTAGATATAGATATCCAGCGGGCGTTTGGCGGTGATGCGTGAATCGAGCTGGCGTACCGAGCCCGCTGCGGCGTTGCGCGGGTTGGCGAAGAGGGGCAGTCCCTCTTTAGCCCGCTCCTGATTCAGCTTGTGAAAGCCGGTCTTGGGCAGGTAGACTTCCCCCCGCACCTCGAAACGTTGCGGCGCGTCTTTAGGCACGGAGAGGGGGATGCTCCGTATCGTCCGGAGATTTTGCGTGATGTTCTCCCCCCGGTAGCCGTCGCCGCGGGTGGCGCCGGTGACGAACTGCCTGTCGACGTACGTTAACGCCACGGCCAGCCCGTCTATCTTATGCTCACCGACGAAGTCGAAAGGCGTGTCACCGGTAAGTCGCGCTGTCCGGTTGTACCAGGTAATCAACTCGTCGTCGGTAAAGACGTTGCCCAGCGATAGCAGAGGCAGGGGGTGGTTTACCACCCCGAAGGCTTCGATGGGCGCCGCCCCGACGCGCTGGGTGGGGGAGTCCGGCGTAAGGTATTGGGGATTTTCCTCTTCCAGCCGCTTGAGCTCCCGTATCAGCCCGTCATATTCGGCGTCGCTGATTTCCGGGCTGTCCTGAACGTAATAGAGGTAATTGTGGCGGTTGATTTCCGCCTTCAGCTTTTCAATTCGCGACTTAATTTCGTCTTTACCGGCCAAATGAGTTCACCCTTATCTAAATTCTTTCCTAAAGTATAGCACAGGGTAGGAAAGCGTACTACGATTGTAAGTGCTTGCCTCACCCCTGCCCCTCTCCAGCCTAATACATCGTTTTGGCTCGGGGTTGATTTTGGCTGGAGAGGGGGAATAAAAAAACAGGGGTTTCACCCCTCTAAAAAAAACAGGGCGTTTCAGAGGGGCGTCAGCCCCTCTTCCGATTACTCCCCCTTCCCTCTATCTATACCTGAGGGAAGGGGGACACAGGGGGTTAGGTTCAAATCTCTATTCCGCCCTTCTCAGCTCGAATATCACCGGATTGTCCGGGTCGGAGCAAGCTACGCGGGCTTTATCCGGGCCGCTTTCCCAGGGGAAAGCCCCGCCGAATTCCAGCGCCTCGGCGTAAGGAAACACCGCGGTAAATGCCCAGGAGCACATGCCCTCTGGCGTCGTCTGGCCGATGACGAACTCATCACCGACCTTGTGGCCGGCCTGGCAGGTTCCTTTTTGCGATACTACTTTAGCGATAATCTTCGTCATGTTTTCCGTCCCGCCGGTTTTTTGTCTTTTAATTTTGTCTCCAGTATTTCCAGGAAATGGTGGTCGCCCCGCGTGACCTTCTCGCTTCGGGTGATTTCCAGCCGTTTTTTAAATAGCGGCCCGTCGACCACTAAGGTATGGTATTCCCCGGCTTCCCCGCAGGGGGTAATGCCTTTGTTCAGCCCCTCCAGGTAGGTCAAGAATTTCTTGTCGATGACCCTGCCCAGTACGTCTTTTCCCAGGAGGTCGGTTTTCACGGCGACGACTATCGACTTAAATCCGGCGGCGATAAACTCTTCCATGAGCTTTGTCTGGTCGTTAAGCCACAGCGGTAGATATGCCGTGATGCCCGCTTTTCGGCAGACCCTTTCAATCCACTCACGGTGGGCATTGAAATCGATATCCCCGAATACCCCGCCTTCGATTCCCTCCCGTTTGAAGCCCACGATATTCTTGACGAATACCGCCTCATAGGTATCGGTGGTCGTGGGCCGCTGCACGATGGGAATCCCCAGGGCTTCGGCCTGCTTTTTGATGACCGCCGCCAGGATGCCGTGACTGCACGAACGCTGGCCGTCCTCGGTGACCATATTGGCCAGGTAGCGGACATCCATCCCGCTTTGCATTGCCCGGTAAACGGCGAGACAGCCGTCTTTGCCCCCGCTCCACGACGCAAAAACTTTCGGCATAGACTCCTTTATTTAAGATGAGAGACATCGTTCAGCAGGCTCAAAATAGCCATGCCCGGATAGGTCTCCACTATGCTCAATGACGCGTGGTCTACCCGCATTTGTATCCAGTGCTCCAGCCCCAGTCCCAGTAGATTGCAGATTATCAGCCGCACCGGGCCTCCGTGCGCCACGATTAGCACCGTCTGCTCCGGTTGGCGTTTTACCAGTCGCTTTAAAAAGGCCATGACACGTTCGTTAAGTTCTTCGAGCGTTTCCCCGCCGGGGAACGCCCCCGTTTTCCGTTCGATAAGTTCCTCGGCCAGCGCCGGATAGTGCTGTTTTATCTCCTCGAAGGTCATCCCTTCGACGGCGCCGAAATTGCATTCGCACAGCTCAGCGCAGGCGATGACCGCCACCTTATGCCCGGCGGCGACGATTTCGGCGGTGGCGCGGGCGCGACTCAGCGTGCTGGTGTAGACAGCGTCGATCTTTTCCGGGGCCAGACGCTGCCGCAGTTGTTCCGCCTGTTTTTTGCCGTCATCGTTCAAGGGGATGTCGGTTCTTCCCAGGAAACGTTCCTCTTTCAGGCCGACGAAGCCGTGTCTTACTAATAGTATCTTGGACAAACTATTCCTCTTCGTCGGAATGTCTTTTTACCCATAGCTGAGGGTAGCTGGTCGTAATGCGCCTCAGTCCTTCGAGTTTATCTTTAATTTCCCGGGGGACTGTTGCGTCGGAGAGGATTAGTTTGACCAGCGCGGGGTCGAATCCGAGCACCTTTGCCCAGAGTCCCTCCGGCTCCAGCAGGGCTTTAACTTCTTCCTCGCTGAACCCCGTCCTTTCCGTGACTTTATAGGTTACTTCGCAGGTGTTGGCGAAGACCCGGTTCAGGCCTTCCTTCTGGCAGTACTGGATAATCGTCTCCCTGGCTTCATCAAGTTGCGTCTGTAGTTCCTTTATCTGTGCCTGGAGGGCGGCGTAGCGCTCGGCCGCGTCTAGCGCGGTGATACCCGGCAGAATTTCTTGTCTTGCCGCCTCTGGCGCGGTGGTCAGATACTGGTGGCGATAGTACGGGCAGTGCTCGGAGAAATCGCAGGGGCAGAATTGGCCCTCCACTGCCGGGAAATTGCCCCTGGATATATTTTCGGCCACCTCCAGGATGAGTCGTCGCGTCTCATCTAGCTGTGTTCGGGCTCGCGGCGGGCACTGGCAGGGGGTGTTCGACCTCAGGTGATAGAGGGTCAGCTTTTCCACGGGGAGGTTCCAGGTCTGCTCAGCCGCCATCTGGTATATCGTCAGCTGGAGGTCTTCCGCCAGGTAATCGGCGGTAAAAAGGTCCTTATTCGTCTTGTAGTCGATGACTGATAGGCCGCCGCTGTCCAGTTTGTCCACCCTGTCGATAAAGCCCCTGAGCTTGATGCCCTCGATGTCGATGGTGAAACCGCGCTCCAGGGCTATCGGCAGGCGGAAATCGGCGTTATGGATTTCCCAGAACCGCGTCAGGATATCCCTGCCGTATTTCTTGTACCTGGCTTCTTCCTCGGCTGATTCGTAACCCTGCGAAACCCAGTTCTGCCCGTAATAGTTGAGCAGCTCGGCGAGCGATGGCGGCGGTGGCGTATTGACCCGGAAAAAGCGCTCGACGCAGTCGTGCATGGTGGTGCCGAAGCTGAAATACGACTTTTCTTTCGCTTTTAGGCCGTCGATGTACTGTAATTTGTAGGACAGGGGGCAGGAACGGTATAAAGAAATCTGGCTGAAACTCAGAGGTTTAATGGTTACCCTCCCTTGATTGATGCGCGCAGGCTGACTGATGGCGGGATAAGGGCACCAGGGCATTTACGAATTCCGGGTTCACTTTTTCAGCGTATTGATAAAATTATCTAATGTCAAGGCGGCGAGAGTATTGGTCTGCAGTGTGCCGCGGGAGCCCAGCTCCGTCGCTACCTTAGCTATCGTTTCGTTGTTCGGCGCTTCCAGGATGTTGATGAAGTCGTACTGCCCCAGGGTAACGTACTGGGCCAGTATTTTTACGCCCATAGCCTCGACTTCTTTATTGACTTCTTTAATCCTCTGTGGGTTTGCCTTTACCGTTTTCCTGCCTTCCTCGGTGAGGTTGGTCAGCATAATGTAAAGCGACATAATTCCCTCCTACCCAAAAGATTTTGCCCCTGGCCTCTGGTGCCCTCCGGAATATATATCTGGATTATATGACGTAAGCCTGATTTTGTCTAGAGGTAGCCTTACTTAGGCTCCGGCATCGGAGTTAATTTCATTACGAAAGGTGATATAATTAAGAATGTAAAGGTGGTGGCTTTTACCGATGTGATATTATCGGGTAAGCCGCAAAGGGGACAGTTATGGATGATATTCTGAACGAAGCCTACGGGATAGTCCAGTGCAAGGAATGTCCCTGGTATAAAGCCTGCGTCATACCCATGAAGTTTACCGCCGAGGATATCCGCCGCCAGATAGAGCAGGGGGCGCCGGGCGTCAGTGCTCCCCAGCAGATTGATAGCGGCATGCAGAACCTCCTATCGAGCATGGCGACCGCGGCGCAGAACTCGCTGCTGGAGGGTTGCCCCATTTTTATCCAGCGCCTGCGCACCAGTCCCAGGCTCGCCCAGCGCTTGAAGGAGTTCATGCAGGACTTTGGCTCCGAGGAAAGTCCCAAGTAACGTTTCTACAGTTTAAGGGCTTTTCTTTCTTGGGCGGTTAGACGCTGTTTATAGTCGGCCAGTTTCTTTTTGCTTTTGCCGGTGGCCGTTACCCTGTCGTCTTTGACCTCGACGTAGCCCATCAGTTCCAGTTCCCCGACCAGTGACGCAATGATGTTCTGGCCCAGTACCGGATAAATTTTATTAATTTCATCCTGGGAAAATTCGTTTAATATTTTCTTCATGGCGATGCCCGGTTTTTCCCGGACCTTGTTCAGTATGGACATCGCCCGGCGGTAGTAGGGGAGGCTATCGCCCCGGTCGGCCAGGTCGAAGGCCTCCACTTTAAACCGGACCAGGGTATGTTTATCGCCGCAGACCAGCGATAGCTCTCTTTTCTCGGTGCCCTTCCCGATGACGTATTTTCCGCCCGGGGGATTATCGAATAGTGTCTCGTCGGGGATGAATTTATAGCCCTCCTCCGGTCTTTCCGGAGTTGGTCGGAATCCCACCCCGTCGTATTTTTTATAGGCTGGGTCGGCCACGCTTAAGGGTGAATGCCAGAAGGGGAAATAGCTCCCGGGGTCTTCCCCTTCTCGGTGCCGCCCGCCGGACGCCAGCAGGTCTTTGAAGGCTTTGCCGAGGACCGGCGCCATCGATGGGCATACCCGGCCGGTGATGGTCTCGCCGTCGTAGGTTATTTCCTCGCCGATTTTATAGCGGAAATGGCAGGGGTATTTCTTTTCGTCCCGCTCAAACCCCATCACCGTGGCTTTGACTTTGAACATTTAGCTCCTTCAGTTGTTGCCGCCTGCTTTAAGCCAGCGCGTCCTTCGCCAGCTGATTGAGCCGCCGGTAGCTGGCGGCCGGGTCCGGCTGTAAAAAGATGGCGCTGCCGACGTATATCACATCGACGCCCGTCCTGGCGATTTGCGCGATGTTGTTTTCTTTAATGCCCCCGTCAATGCCTGTCGCTATTTTCGGATAGGCTTTACGGAACTCGACTATTTTCTCCAGGACCTCAGGGATGAACTGGGCGCCGTAAAAGCCGGGATTGACCGAGAGGAAGAGCACGTTGTCCAGCTTGGCGACGAGTTTTTTAATTGCCCTTATGGGTGTTTCCGGGTTAACGGCCAGGCCGGCCTTCATGTTGAGCTTTTTAATATTAAGGATAATTTTCTCCGGCATGTCGGTAGCTTCGTAGTGGAAGACGATTCCCCGCGCCCCCGCCCCCCGGAAATCTTCCAGGCAGTCCTCCGGGTGCATCACCATGAGATGCGCCTCCCACTTTAGCCTGGTTTTCAGTCCGGCGATATCCCCGCAGGTTACGCTCCGCGATGGCACGAATTTCCCATCCATGATATCCAGCTGGACGTAGTCGGTAAAGGTTTCGGCTTGTTTTACCAGTTTTTCCAGCACCCTGGGGTCATCGGTAAGAATCGCCGGTACTACGCGGACGCTCTGGCTCATGCCGCCTCCTTGAACTCTGCCGTAGATATTGAAATCAAGGTCGCCGTCGCCGATATTTTAAGTTTGCGCCCGTCGGGCTGTCAAGCCAAAAAAAGTGGAGGCCGCTTTTTCTCGCGACCTCCACTCACAAGACTGACGGGATACGAACCCAACTCACTTTCGGTGATCACTACCGTTCCGGGCATCCTTCCTTTGGAAGGACCGACTTCCGGATTTTATCTACGAGCCGGGTCCGCTTTCTGCTCGCCCCACTCAAGGCAGGGCGTCACAAATCCACCTGCCATACTCCGAACAACTCGTGAAGCTTCATTGGACACCTCCCGAAGCATATTCAGGTGTGTTAAGAGCTTCGTTTGATTGTATCCACAATCTTTTAAAATTGTCAAGCCGGTTACATCACATTTCCGCCCGAGACCTGGATCACCTGACCGGTGATGTAATTGGTAACGTCAGATGCCATGAGGACGGTAATATTGGCGATATCTGTGGGGGTGCCCATCCTGCCGAGCGGGAAAGCGGCCAGCATTGCCTCCCGCATCTTCTTATATTGGTCTGGAGGGGGAGGGGGTGCGCCTTCCCTCAGAGCCGCCCCGAAATTGGTCGGCGCCGGGCCCGGGGCGATGCAGTTGCAGCGTATGCCGTTCTTGCCTTCCGCGTAAGCCAGTTGCTTGGTGAAGAGGTCGATCGCGTACTTGGAAATGGCGTAAACCGCCACGCCAAAAGAATACTGGCGGGTACTGCCCGAACCTATATTCACGATGGCGCCATGCTTCTGCTTTCTCATGTGGGGAAGGACCGCCCGGGTGATATACATGGTGCCGAAAAGGTTGAGGTCCATCTGCCTGGACCAGGTTTCGTATTTCTGCTCGTCCAGGGGGACATAGTCCTTGTGCAGGATGGCCCCGGCAACGTTGCAGAGGATATCGATTTTGCTGTACTCATTAATGGCTTGCTGGACCATGGCGTCGACTTCGGCTTTTTTGGTGATATCCGCCGGGATGGCGATGGATTTTTTACCAGTTTTCTTGATGGCTTCGGCCGTTTTCTGGGCGTCTTCCAGGTTGATATCGGTAACGGCGACCGCTTCACAACCTTCTTTGGCGAGGAGCAGCGCTATTTCGTGGCCAAAGCCTATCTGGCTGCCGGCGCCCGTTACCAGGGCGACTTTACCTTTAAACCCGAGGTCCATTTGAGCCTCCCGTTTTTTATTTTAGAGACCGTTAATCCAGTACCGAACCGCCGGAAACATGCAGGACGGCGCCGGTGATATAGCTGGACATATCAGACGCGAAGAAGACCGTGGCGTTGGCGATGTCGGCCTGGGTGGCGCCCCTTCCCAGGGGAATCGTCTTGGCCAGCATATCTATTATCCCCTTTTTATCCGGTCCCGGAATGAAATTGGTGGGGGCGGGGCCGGGGGCGACGCAGTTACAGCGGATGCCGTCCTTGGCTCCATTAAAAGCCAGCTGTTTGGTAAAGGTATCGACGCCGGCCTTGGCAATGGCATACGTATTGCCGGCGCCGTGGCCGTACATGCGCGTGCTGCCCGAGCCGATATTAATGATAGAGCCGCTCTTCTTTTCCTTCATATAAGGAAGCACGGCCTGACAGGTGAGCATGATACTGTAGAGGTTGAGATGGATATCTTTATCCCAGTCTGCCGGTTTGGCCTGGTCATAAGGCACGCGGCTGGCAATGCCGCCGGCCACGTTACACAGAATGTCTATTTTTTTATATTCATCAACGACTTTCTTTATCAACGCACTTACATCGGCCGGACTGGTAATATCCGCTTTAACGGCGATGGATTTCTTGCCGAGTTTCTTTATTTCTTCCGCGGTGAGTTTCACATCATCGATGATATCCGTCACGGCCACGGCGTCACATCCCTCTCTGGCCAGCAGGAGCGCTATCTGTTTCCCGAAGCCAATCTGGCTGCCTGCCCCGGTGACCAGTGCCACCTTGCCTTTTAAACCTAGGTCCATGATTACCTCCTCATATTTAAAGAATTTGCAGGTATCATTATATAACAAAGTTATCGCAATGGTGAAATGCGACGATTTTTCTGATTTGGTATTCTTGGGTCTTCATAACCTCACCCCTTACCCCTCTCCAGCCTGAAGCATCGTTAGAAACCGGCATTAACATTGGCTGGAGAGGGGAGTGTAAGAGAGAGGGGGCTTCGCCCCCTCTCAAATTCTTTCCCCCTCTCAAACACAATAAAATCCGGGCATAAAATAGGAATCTGTTTGAGAGGGGGATAAGGGGGTGAGTATTACTGAATGTCGTAAAGAAGATAAATTAAAGCCCCATGTAGGCTTTCCTGATATGCTCGTTGCTGAGGCACACGGCGCAGGTTCCCTCAATCACCACCCGCCCGTTTTCCAGCACGTAGGCGCGGTCGGAATTCTCCAATGTCTGCCGCACGTTCTGCTCGATGAGCAGTATCGTTATGCCGCGGTCCCGCAGCGACTTGATGATCTGGAAGACCTCCTGCACCAGTTTCGGCGCCAGGCCGTTGGAAGGCTCATCGATAATACATAATTTCGGCTTGGACATCAGGCCGCGTCCCATCGCCACCATCTGCTGCTCGCCGCCGCTCAGTGTCCTGGCCAGCTGCCCCGCTCTCTCTTTTAACGCGGGGAAAAGTTCAAAGACTGTCTTCATGGTCTCGTGCCTGGCTTCCCAGGCCTGTTTACCGTAGGCGCCCATCTCCAGGTTTTCCCGCACGGACATGTCGGTGAAAAGCTTCCTGCCTTCAGGTATGTGAGAAATACCGAGTTCGACGATAACATGGGGCGGCAGGTTGTCGATTCTCTTGCCCAGGTAAGTGATGCTGCCCGAAGTAGGGTGTATCACCCCGGATATCGTATTCAATAGAGTCGTTTTCCCGGCCCCGTTAGCGCCGACTAGGGCGACAATTTCCTTCTCGTCAATCTTAAACGAGACATCCCATAGCGCCTGGATTTGTCCGTAAAAAACATTGAGGTTTTTAGCTTCCAGCATCATGCTACTCTCCCAGATACACTTCAACGACGACCTTGCTGTTGGCGATTTCCTGCGGGGTTCCTTCCGCAATCTTTTTACCGTAATTAAGCACGATGATGCGGTCGCATACGTTCATAATCGCTTTCATCACGTGCTCTATCATGACCACGGTAACGCCTTTTTGCCGTATCATTCTGACCAGGTCCATGGCCTCGGCAATTTCCGTCTGGTTCAGGCCTGCCATCAGCTCGTCCAGCATGAGCAGTTCCGGCTGGGTCGCCAGCGCCCTGGCAACCTCGAGCCTTTTCTGGTTGGCCAAGGTCAGGTCTTTCGCCAGCGCGCCGCTTACTTTGGATAGCCCCACGAATTCCAGGAATTCACCGGCGCTCTTGGTCGCCTCCGCCGCGGAAATCATCTTCCCGGTGCCGAAAAGCGCGCCGAGGCGTACGTTCTCAATCACCGGCAGGCTGCTGAATATTTTCACGGTTTGAAAAGTCCTGGCGATGCCCATGCGGCAGATTTTATAAGGATTCATGCCGGTGATATTTATCCCTTTAAATTCTATGGTACCCGGCTTGGGCACCAGCGAGGCGGAAACAAGATTGAACAGCGTCGTCTTGCCGGCGCCGTTCGGGCCGATGAGGCCTACGACCTCACCTTGGTCTACGTAGAAATCGACGTCGGACACGGCGGCCACCCCGCCGAAGTATTTAGTGACCCCTTTACCTTCAAGAATGTGCACGTGCCCCTCCGGAAACCCGTCTCCAGAATCTCTGGATTAGCCCCATCAACCCGCTGGGCAGGAACAATATAGTAGCTACCAGGATACTGCCGAAGATGAGCATATAGTATTTACTCCAGACGCCCGTTTGTAATAGTTCCTGGAGATAGCTGAACAGCACTGCGCCAATAACCGGCCCATATAAATTTCCCATCCCGCCGAAAATAGCCATCAGCACCGGGTTGAAAGACATTAGCGGGTTAAAGGCGCCATCCGGGTCGATGATTGTCAATCTTGTCGCCATAATCACGCCGACGGCGGCCATAAATATCGCGCTCACGGCATAGATAAGTATCTTCACCATAGTCACGTTGATACCGATATGCGCGGCCGCTTCTTCATTTTCCCCGATGCTTTGCAGCGCCAGCCCGTATTTCGACTTTCTTATCAGGTAGGCTATAATTATCGTGACGACGGTGATGCCAAGGAGATAATAATAAATTTGATTGTTGCCTACCGGTTCGAGGAACCTGACGACGAGATGATTGATTTTGGTTTCCCAGAATAAAATTACCTCCTTCGCGAGCAGCACCAGACCGAAGGTAAACATCGCGAAATAGATGCCCTTGAGTCGTAGCGTTATCGCCCCGACGATGAAAGCGACAATAAAAGCGATGATGCCTGCGATAAAGACGACCAGGATTAACGGTATTTTGTCTACCAGCAGCGCTGCCGCATATATACCAATCCCATAATAGGCGGCTGACGCCAGCGAGATATAGCCGGTGGTGCCGGAGAAGATGACCCAGCTGATGGTCATGATTATGTATTCCAGAAAAACGGTGAACAGCGTAACGCCATACGCCCAACCATATAAAGGCAGGAAGCCCAGTATCACCAGGATTACCAGCGGTATTCCCGCTTTATTGGCCGCCTGTTTCCAGTTCATCTTGCTAAAGTTCATTCTCTACTTCCCCAGAATTCCCTTCGGCCGTATCAGTAGTAAAATTATAAAAATTATGTAATAAGAGGCTATGGTTAATGCCGGCTGCAGATAGGTAACCCAGGTCCCGATGATGCCAAGGATAAAACCCCCGATAAAGCTGCCGGGGATGCTGCCCAGCCCGCCCAGCGTCACGACGACGATAGCGATGACGGTATATCCCAGGCCCATGACTGTATTTATCGGATAACAAATGCTGATAAGCGTGCCGGCGATGCCCGACATGGCGGCGCCGAAGCCGAAACAAAGCGCCAGCGTGTAGTTAATATTGACTCCCATCAGCCCGGCGGTAGAAGCATCCTGGGCGGCTGCCCTGATAGCCTTGCCGGTGCGGGTGCGCTCTAAAAACAGATAAAATGCTACACCGACGGCCACGGCAAATGCCGCGGCGATGATACGGTTTTCGGTAAATACGGCCCCGCCGATATTGACGCCGGTCGATAAATACGCGTAGCTATGCGGTCTCGTGCCCCAGATGATAACCGCGATATTTTGCACGATAAAATAAAGACCGAAGGCGGCCAGCAGCCCGTTGCTTTCAAAAACGCCGGGATTGGGAGATTTTATCCTGATAGTCGTAAACAGTGTACGGTACAGGAAAAACCCTGCGATAAACAGTAGCGGGCCCACCACGAGAACGGTAACCAGCGGGTCAACGCCGTGTTCCTGAAGCGTTAAGGTAATGAAAGCCGCGAACATTAAAAATTCGCCGTGGGCGATGTTCAGCACCCTGGCGACGCCGTATTGCAGACTGAGCCCTACGGATACCAGCGAATAAATGCCGCCGATAAATAATCCGCCAAGAAATATATTAAGAAATTGTTCCATTATATTGTTTTAAAATAATTTTCTGTATATTTATATTATATGCCCATTTTACACCAGCAGGCTGGCTGAAGGCCACACATGGTATCTATGATAGAGGATACCGGCGGGTGGTGAACCCCCGCTCGGTATGACCTCCAGGCAGCCTGCAATTACTTATTCCAACTATTTTCCGTTACATGTTAGGGTTTGGCTGGCCACGCTGGCTTGGGGTAGATCGGTGCTGCGGTGCGCCGGGTGCCGGGGTCGACGACTTCGAAAATACCATTCTGCCACTGCCCGATTTGACCGGCGTAGCATGCCTGCGGTAGTAACCCACCGCCCTTGCCACCTTGAATGTCCCACCAAAATTCCCCCAGGACGGTTTGGAAATGTGCGGTAGCCATCACTGCCCTGACCTTGTCGGTATCAAGCGAAGCGGCTTTCTCAATCGCCTGCTGGAAGAACTGTAGCGAGGCATAGTAGTCTATGGATCCCCACCAATCCATATTCGGTGTCCCAATTATGGCTTCTATTTTGTCCGCATAAGCGGCGGCGGCGGCGGAGCTCTTTCGGTTCCACCCGCCCTCGCCGAAGACGCCTTGCAGAGCGTCGCCAAACGTGAGAGGGAAGAAGCCGAAGTTACAGCCCGGGCCGATCAGGAGGGCCTTCGGGCTATAGTTGAGAGCCAGGGCCGTCTGCATGAAAAGAATATTGTTGTTAGGATAAGCGAATACGCAGACAATATCGGGATTCGCGGCCTGGACTTGCTTGACTAACGGCTCCATGTCGGCGATGGTAATCGGGAAACTCGAGTCGCCCAGGATCTGGATGCCATGTACGGCGAACTCGGTTTGGGCGACAAGGTTGTATTCGGCGCCGTGCAGGTTTTCCAGCCAGAGGATATATGCCGTCTTGGCTCCGGCATCCTGCATGATTTGCGCGAAGACGGGCATCTGGAAGTGGTCGGAGTAGTTCAAGACCGAGAAGACGTAAGGCATATCGACCAACTTCGGCTCGAGGGTAGTAGCGCCGCCTTCGCCGCAAATTATTAACCTCTTGTATTTATTGGCGATAGGCGCCGCGGCGAAAAGCGGGGTCGTGCCGGTAGGCCCGAAGAGGAAGTCGACGTGGTCCTGCGTGCATAGCTTCTCGATGTTGGCGGCGACTCTCGCGTTGTCGGCTCCATCATCGTATTCTATTATCCGGACCTTGAGTTTCTTCCCGGCTACGTTGATGCCGCCGGCGTCGTTGACTTCCTTGGCCCACATCTTATAGACAGGGGGGTAGCCAAAGTCCTGGAATCCGGCCGTCGGCCCGGTGATATCCCGCGAAGCGCCGATGACGATTTCGTTCTGCGCCGGCGGGGTGGGCGAAGCGGAAACCGTCGGCGTTTTCGTAGGTGTGGGTGTGGGCGTGGGCGTGGGCGTGGTTGTTTTACACCCGGGGATAAAGGTGACTAAAAACACGAGACAAATTATCAGTGGTAAAGCAAATTTAATGGATTTTTTCAATTTATATATACCTCCTGTTTTTCCGGAATACATCTTGTTTCCGTGTTCTTTCATGTCCTTTCCTTATATCTCACCTCCCGCTTTATTCGTTTTTTATTTTTACCTATTTTTATTTCGGCAGATAAATCCTCATGATAATTTCTATGACTTTATAGAGAATTTTTTAACATAAATTAACTTACCTAACTTGAATCTCCCCCGAAAATGGATTTTCTAACTCATCTTCGAGGCTATTTCCCAAGTTACGCAATAGTCCTTTTCAGATGTATTACCGTTATCTATTTGCAAAACTTTATAATACCACCAATGTAGTTGTCAAGTATTGGTAATGGGGAGTTTTAGAAATAAAAAAACATTCGGAGTGTGGGGTGCTTTTCCTGAGGAGATTTTTTACCGGGCGTGGCGGTTTAAGAATATCAGCGATAAGGATTTTTCACCGGGCGGTGTCAGAAATAAAGTGGGTCTGCGCCGGTTAGACGGCGACCGCTTTTTTGATTTTTCCGGGATGTCTTTTCCAGCCGAGGGTTTCCAGCAGGTCGCCGATGGCTTTGTCCTGTTGCATCTCACCGCGTAATGGCATGGTGGGGTCGAAACTGTATTTTATCCGCCGCCCCTCCCTCTTCTTCGTGACGTAGCCGTCGGCTTCCAGATCGTTGATGATATTGCGCGTGGCTTTTTCTGTGATGCCGATGGCTGCGGAAATATCCCGGGCGGTTATCCGTGGCTGCTGGGCGATGAGGTTGAGTACCATGGCATGGTTGGTCAGAAATTTCCATCCCGGCATGCTCTTACCTCCTTGCCCGGTTTTTTAAAAAATATTTTTTATCTTTCGGTTACAATTTCAAAAACCTATTGACAATTTTTACCCAGGTTGTATAATTAATTTAGGAATAAAAATTCCTATATATTATAACAGGAATGTCAAGTTAACACAAGTAATTAACGAAAAAACCGTTAAAAATAGAACAATCTAAATAAAAAGGAGCGTTAAAAAAAAGAAAAGTGAAAACGTCATCGGTGGCCAGTAAAACCCGTACCACCCCCTCTACTACCAGAATGACAATGGAAACCATGTCCCGGAACGAAGCTGAAGAACCTCCCAGTAAAACTCTAATCGCCAAAAATATCGATGACGAGCCCCCCGGTAAAAGCCTTACCGGAAGATATAGACTGTTCGGGAACGTCCCGGACAGCTCTTGGCATGATTGGAAGTGGCACTTCCGTAACCGCATCACCACCGTTGACCAGCTCAGCCGGCTGGTACCGCTATCGACTGAGGAAAAAGCGCAAATCGAAATGGTTTGCCAGCGTTATCCTCTCGCCATCACGCCTTACTACCTGTCGCTCATTGACCCCTCCGACCCCAACGACCCCGTGAGGAAACAAGCCATACCTTCCATCCTGGAAATTTCCATGAGCGATATAGGATTGGAAGACCCCCTGGCGGAAAAAGAAGACTCGGTGGTCCCCGGCCTGGTGCACCGCTACCCGGATAGGGTGTTGATGGTCCTCACCGATATCTGCCCCATGCTCTGCCGTCACTGCACCCGCAAGAGGGAATGGCGGCATGGTGGCTGGGTGCGCCCCTGGAGCGAAATCGAAGCCATGCTGGGTTACCTGCGCCGGAACACGAAAGTCAGGGATGTCATCATCTCCGGAGGCGACCCGCTGACGCTTGCCACGGCTCACCTGGAGAACATCATCGCCAGGATACGGGAAATCAAACACATCGAAATCATCCGTATCGGCAGCCGGTTCCCCGTGGTGCTGCCGCAGCGTATTGACGCCGAGCTCTGCGACATGCTTTCGCGGCACGGCCCCATCTGGCTCAATACTCACTTTAACCACCCCCGTGAGATCACGCCGGAATCCGCCGCTGCCTGCGACCGCCTGCTGCGGGCCGGCGTGCCGGTCAATAACCAGACAGTGCTGCTGCGCGGCATCAACGACAGCGTCCAGACGCAGCTGAAGCTCTGCCAGGGCTTACTGAAAATAAAAGTGCGTCCTTACTACCTCTTCCAGTGTGACGAGGTGCAGGGGACGGAGCATCTCCGAACCTCGGTGGACGTCGGCATAAAAATTATTGAAGGAATGCGCGGGCATACCTCCGGTTTGGCCGTACCTAACTTCGTCGTCGACTTGGTCAACGGCGGTGGCAAAGTGCCCCTGCAGCCCAACTACGTGCTTTCGATGACCAAGGACGAGTTGCTCTTGAAAAACTACGAGGGCAAAGTCTTCCGTTATCGCAATCCTAATTCGTCGGTCCGCCGCGACAATGTCGGGGCGCCGGTCAGCGGCGTCGTGGATAGCCTGCTGGCGGATGCTGACCTCCCGGTGAAAACTGAAGGAGAGGTAGATGCGGATCGGGTTATCGTTTGACCTTAAAGCGGCGGTAGAAGGCCATCTCGCCGTCGAAGATGCGCTGGAAGAATATGATTCTCCGGAAACGGTGGAGATGATATCGGCGGCCCTGGCGTCGCAGGGTCACACCGTCGTCCGTCTGGGCGGCGGCAAACACTTTCTCGATAATATCCGCCGCGAGAGTGTTGACCTCGTCTTTAACATCGCCGAAGGCCGCGGTACTTATCGCAGTCGCGAGGCCCAGGTGCCGGCCGTCCTGGAAATGCTGGATATTCCCTTTACCGGCTCCGACCCTCTGACCCTGGCGGTCTGCCTGGACAAGCCGCTGACCAAGAAGCTGATGGCGGCGGAAGGTATCCGCACGCCCGACTGGTTCGTTATCGCCGGTGAGGCGGAGCTGCGCCGCGCGCCCTGGCATAACCTGAAATTCCCCGTCATCATCAAGCCGGCAGCGGAGGGCTCAAGCAAGGGCATTCGTCTGACATCGCTGGCGCATAACGTCCCCCAGGCGGAAGACGAGGCCCGCCGGATTTTCCAGGGCTACCGCCAGCCGGTCATGGCGGAGGAGTTCATCAGCGGCGACGAGGTCACTGTGGGGATAACCGGAAACTCGCCGCCCAAAATCGTCGGCATGATGCGCGTCGTCCCCAAGAAACCGGTCGAGCATTTCGTCTACTCGCTGGAAGTGAAACGCGACTACGTAAACCTCGTGGACTACGAGTGCCCCGCCCGGCTGCCGCGGCGTACCCTCGATACGATGGAGCTTTTCGCTCTGAGAGCCTTTAAGATGCTGGGCTGCCGGGACTTTTCCCGCATCGACTTCCGGGTCGGCCTGGACGGCACGCCTTACTTTATCGAAATCAATCCGCTGCCCGGACTGGGGAGCTATAGCGACCTCGTTATCATGGCTCAGATGCTCGGGTGGACTTATGAGGCGTTAATCGGCGCGGTGCTCGATGCCGCTTTAAAGAGGTACCCGCAATGTGTGCGCGTATAGCCGTTGTCTATAACGAGCCGAACCCGTCGCGTTACGACCGTACCAATGAGCAAAAGGCGGTCATCGGTGTCCTTGAGGCGGTGGAAGCGGTCCGCGCTTCGATAGTTGAGCTCGGGTACGAGGTCGTCCTCCTGCCGCTGGTGCCGCCCTTTAAGACCGCCCGGCAAAAGCTGGCCGCGCTGGATGTCGCGCTGGTCTTCAACCTTTTCGAGGGTTTTTGCGGCGAGCCGGAAACGGAAGCCCTGGTGCCGGAAGCCCTGGACGAGTTGGGCATACCTTTTACCGGCTGTCGGACCTCGGTGCTCCGCCTGGCTCTTGATAAAGCCAAGGTCAAGGTGCTGCTCCAGGCCGCCGGCATCCCTACCGCGGACTTCCAGCTTCTTAATCCCGATACTCTCTCCACGTTCCGGCTCGAATTTCCCTGTATTGTTAAGCCCCGCGCCGAGGATGCCAGTCACGGCATTACCGCGGACAGCGTTGTGCGGGACTTTGAATCTCTCGCCAGGCAGGTCAGGGTTGTGTCCGAATCTTACGGCGGCAGTGCCCTGGTGGAAAAGTTTATTGGCGGGCGGGAGTTTAACGCCACCGTGATGGGCAACGAAAAGTGTATTGTGTTGCCCGTGTCTGAAATCGTCTATTCGCTAGCCCCGGACGTGCCCCGCATATTGAGCTTTGAAGCTAAGTGGGAGGAGGACAGCGTTTATTTCAAGGGTACCAAGGTTGTTTGCCCGGCGCCCATAAGAGCCGCGGAGTGGGATTATATCGCCGCGACGGCCCTGGCGTCTTATAATTTGCTCGATTGCACCGGCTATGCCCGGGTGGATATGCGCATGGATGAAGCGGGAAAACTTAATGTGATGGAAGTCAATCCTAACCCGGATATCTCTCCAGGGACCGGCGCGGCCCGTCAGGCCCTGGCGGCCGGCATGAATTACGCGCAGTTTGTGGATAGAATTGTGAAACTGGCTCTGGAGAGGAAAGAATATGACCATCGGAATCCGCGCCATGGTCGCCGGGGACAAACCGGCGCTGATGCGAATACTGCGGCATACGCCCGAATTTAAGCCTTTCGAGGTGGCGGTGGCGGAGGAGGTCATTGACGCCTATCTTGCCGACCCCATTGGTACCGGTTACTTTACCCTGGTCGCTGAGGACGACGGCAAAATCGCGGGCTACGTCTGTTATGGAGAAACGCCTTGCACCGTGGGCACCTGGGATATCTTCTGGATAGCCGTCGACCGGACAAAAAGGGGAAGGGGCATCGGCAAAATCCTTTCGGAAAAGGCGGAAGCGGCGATTAAACAGGCCGGGGGCAGGCTGGCGGTCATTGAGACCTCCTCGACCCCTCTGTATGAAAATACCCGGCGTTTTTACCTCGGCCGCGGCTATGAGAACGTCGCCCGCATCCCGGATTTCTATTCCCCCGGCGACGATAAACTTATTCTCCTGAAGAAGCTATAATAATATTAGCCGGAATTCCAGCCTGGGAGGGGATACTTTAGCGTGTCCTGGCAAAATTTCGTTTTGACCTTCGTGCCCCTGTTCATCGTTATCGATGCCTTCGGCAATCTGCCCTTCGTCATCACCATGGGCGAAGGCAGAGATAAATCGGAACGCCGCCGCATGGTCCATATCGCCGTCATCACCGCGACCATCGTCGGGCTGGTCTTCCTTTTCTTCGGACGTTTTATCCTGGACGTGATGAATATCTCCGTCGGCTCTTTCGCCATCGCCGGCGGCATTATCCTGCTGGTGCTCTCGATTAACTACATGATCAGCGGCCACATGGTCACGACCATTAAAGAAGAGATGGTGGCGGTCGTGCCCATCGGCACCCCGCTGACGGTCGGCCCGGCCACCATCACCACCCTGATTATCCTGGCCCTCCAGTATCCCCTTTATTTGGTCCTCATCTCTTTTGCCCTGAACATGCTGATTACCTGGATTGTCTTCATGTTAAGCCAGCGGATTGGCGCTTTCATGGGGCAGGGCGGTATCAGGGCGGTCTCGCGGGTCTTCTCCCTGCTGCTCGCTGCCATCGCCGTGAGCATGGTGATCCACGGGCTAAATCTCGTTGGCATCATCAACGCGACAGGCTAGATGACATCTTTTAATTTCGTTCCTGCTATAATCTAATGCGGTTGTATGGCATGAGTTAGCCTTCGATGATTTCCATAATTACCCTGGCGGTGGTTTTTCTGCTTATCGCCGTGCGCCGGGTCGGCAATATCAGGCTCCGGATATGGCAGATTATGCTCCTGGGGGCGCTGGTCGTTCTCGTTACCCGGGAAATATCCCCTTTAAATGCCCTCAAGGCGATCAATATCGACGTGATGCTTTTCCTTTTCGGCGTTTTCACCATCGGCCAGGCGATGGAGGACAGCGGCTATCTCGGCCACCTGGCTTACCGCTTTTTCGGGAAGGCCCATTCCCTGAACTCTTTGGTGCTCCTGATACTTTTCGGCGTGGGTCTGCTCTCGGCGTTGCTTTTAAACGACACCCTGGCTATCATCGGCACGCCCGTGGTACTGTCTCTCGCCGGCCGGAACAATACCCAGCCCAAAATCCTGCTGCTTTCCCTGGCTTTCGCCGTAACCATCGGCAGCGTGATGAGTCCCATCGGCAATCCCCAGAATTTGCTGATAGCCATCCATGGCAACGTGACCAACCCTTTCGTAACTTTCTTTAAATACCTCATACTGCCCACTTTGTTGAACTTGGCGATCGCTTACGGTCTATTGAGACTATTCTACCGTAAACATTTTGGCGGTCAGCCTGCGGTGCAATCTGAAGAGCCGATAAAGGACGTCCGGTTGGCCAATCTTGCCAGGATTTCTTTGGTCATGCTGGTCGTTCTGGTGCTGGTCAAGATATTGATGGTGTTTATCGCGCCAAACATCGATTTCAAGCTGACCTATATCGCCCTGGCGGCGGCTTTACCCATTTTTGTCTTTATTCCCCGCCGCCCCGGCATATTGAAACGGCTCGACTGGTTTACCCTGATTTTCTTTGCCGCGATGTTCGTCCTGATGCAGAGCGTCTGGGACTCCGGCTATTTCCAGAGGGCGATTGCTTCCACGAACATTAATTTGAATTCGACGGGCATGATTCTGGGGGTGAGCGTTCTGCTGAGCCAGGTGCTCTCCAACGTCCCCCTGGTGGCGCTCTATTTGCCGGTGCTTTTACAGGCGGGCGCGGCGACTACCCAGATGATGGCGCTGGCGGCGGGGAGCACCATCGCCGGCAACCTCACCATCCTCGGCGCGGCCAGCAATATTATCATTATCCAGAACGCTGAGAAACGGAGCGGCGCCACTCTGACTTTTCTGGAGTTCGTGAAAATCGGCGTGCCCCTGACCATTTTGAACGTGACGGTCTATTGGCTCTTTCTGATGATTTTCTGAATCGATTGATTCTTCAGGCCGGCAGGTTTTTCAGGAAATCGAAAAGAGCGGCTTTATACTCCCCGAAATTATCGCGGCGGATATTGTGGGTCGTGCCTTTAATCTGTACCCATTTGAAGGGCTGTTTTGATTTCCAGAGCTTAGCGGCGTTGACGGCTACTTCTGGTGTCACGATGCCTTGTTCGGCAATAATGAGGAGGGTGGGGCACTTTATTTGCGGCACCAGCTCGGAGTAATGGTGCTCGTTAACGATAGGGTATTGGAATAATTCGACATCGAATTGCTGCTTGGCTCTGGCCCAGGGGAGTCTTTCTTCCTCCGGCCACTGGGGGTCGCTCTTGCGGCTTTCCTGGAGGATACCTTCCAGAGTCAGTTTGCGGAGGCCCGTCAGCCACTTTACCCTGGCGGCCCCTTCCTTTCTCGCTGCCTCGGCCTCTGCGGCGTTAGCTGGCGGCTCGCCCCAGGGCGGGTCTTCCAGGATGATGGCTCTGGGCAGCGAGGGATAGGTGATGGCGATATTCGCGGCGGTGTCGGCTCCCATGGAATGCCCCATGACGAGGGGTTTCTTTAGGCCCAGTTCTCGCGCCAGCCCGACTATCTGCTTAACAAGTTTTTCGAAATTAAAGCCCTCGCCAAGCCTGTCCGAGAGGCCGTGCCCCGGTAAGTCCGGCATGATAACGTCATAGCTTTCCGCGAGGGATGACGCTATCCTCGTCCAGCAAAGCCCGTTGTCCGTCGCGCCGTGCAGGAGGATGAAGGGCGGTTTCCTGCCGCCGGTGCGGCAATAGTGAATCCTGACGCCATCTACATTGAGATAGCCTTCCGTGTATTTTAACATGGAGCTCCTTTTATATCGGGATGTTTTATTTTAACTAATCAGTTGTATGAAAGTAAATTTGGGAAATATCAGAGAAAAATGCTAGTATATGGCTGGAATCGATAGAAAGTCAGGGAGATGAAGAATGGTAGTTAAAACAATCAGGCAAACGGTAACGATTAAAGCCGCCCCGCACGATGTCTATGAGGCTTTAATGGACTCGAAGAAGCATTCCCAATTTACCGGCGGCAAGGCGGTCATCAGCCGTAAAGTCGGCGGTAAATTTACCGCTTATGACGAATATGCCGAAGGCGTCAACCTGGAGCTGGTGCCGGACAAGAAAATCGTACAGTCCTGGCGCGCCAGCGATTGGCCGGAAGGCCACTATTCTAAAGCCACCTTCGCTCTTGAGGCAACAGCTGCAGGCACGAAATTAACTTTCACCCAGACGGATATACCGGAAGAGTTTGCCGCTGACGTGGCTCAAGGGTGGCGGGACTATTACTGGGCGCCCATGAAAGAGATGCTGGAAAAGTAACATTCTTAAACTGTCAGGAGAAAAATATGCCTTCCCCGAAATTCGAAAAGCTTATGGAGCCCGGCCGCATCGGCCCGGTGAAGACCCGTAACCGCATTATCAAGACCGGCGCCGGGACGTTCATGTGGCACGAGGATGAGACCCGTATGAACGCGGCTATCCTGGCTTATTACGAGTCGCTGGCCCGGGGCGGCGTCGGGCTTTTGATTGTCGAGTCCCCGACGATTGACTACCCTTTGGGCGCGCGCTGGCGGGAGCGCTACCGTATTGACGACGATAAATATATTCAGGGTCTCAGCGAGCTGACACAGATAATCCATAAATACGGCTGCCCCGCGTTCATGCAGATGAACCACGACGGCCCCTGGCAGCGGGCGCTGCTGGGAAATACGCCTTTCTTCGATGGTCAGCCCATCGCCGCTTCGCCGGTTACCGTGAAAGCCGCTAACGATTTTCATAACGAAATGCCCCACCCTCTTACCATCCCGGAAATCGAGGTCATTATCGATAAGTTCGCCAGCGCCGCCGTGCGCGCCCAAAAAGCCGGCTTCGATGGCGTGGATATCAATGCCGCCAGCAGCCACCTGCTGCATAATTTTTTGTCGCCCTTCTGGAACCGGCGCCAGGATATCTATGGCGGCACTCTCGAAAACCGGGCGCGTTTTGTGACCTCCATCGTCAAAGAGATTAAAAAACGTCTGGGCAAGGACTTCCCGGTATCCGTTTGCATAAATGCCAGGGAATACGGCCGACTCGCCGGTATTTCCGATGATAAGTGCCTGACGGTGGCCGACGCTAAAGGGACGGCGCGTTTGCTGGAGGCGGCCGGCGCCGATGCCATCCACGTGCGCAGCCACTGGCTGGGCTACCACGTCGGCGGTTATCTCCCCGACCTGCTTTTCTATCCGGAGCCGCCCATCCCTTTAAAATCTTTCCCGAAAGAATATCACGCGCGTCGGCGCGGTCGGGCGTGGAACGTCGAGTTCGCCGCCGGCATCAAGCAGGCGGTCTCTATTCCGGTGATGGTGGTCGCCAAGCTCGACCCCGTCCTGGGGGAAAACGCCCTGCGGGAAGGCAAAGCTGACTTTATTGCCATGACCCGGCGCCTTCAGGCCGACCCCGACCTCCCCAACAAGGTCGCCGCCGGTAAATGGGAGGATATTGCCCCCTGCACCGCCTGTGAAAACTGCCTGGGGAGCCGGCGCTGTCGCATCAATGCCTTCATGGGCAAAGAGTATAATACCGTCGCAAAAGCGACTAACAAGAAAAAGGTTTTAGTGGTCGGGGCAGGCCCGGCCGGGCTTGAGGCCGCCAGGGTGGCCGCATTGCGTGGCCATGACGTTGCCCTTTACGATAAGCTGAACCGCGTCGGAGGGTTGTTGCCCATTGCCGCGATGGTCAAGGGCACCGAGCTTGAAGACCTGCCGGCGATGGTCCACTATTTTAGGCGTCAGTTGAAAAAACTGGACGTTAAAATAAACCTTGGCCAAGAGGTAAATTCGGCCATTATCGACCAGGTCAAGCCGGATGTGGTTATCCTCGCTACCGGCGGCACGCCGGCTATGCCGGAGATAAAAGGCATCGGTGGCCGGAACGTCGTCAGTAACGCTGCCCTCCACCGCAAACTCAAGTTTTATCTGCGTTTTTTCAGTCCGCAGGCCCTCCGCTGGCTGACGCGCTTTTATCTGCCGGTCGGCAAGAGGGTGGTGATTATCGGCGGCAGTCTGCACGGCTGTGAGCTTGGCGAGTTCCTCGCCCGGCGGGGCCGGCAGGTCACTATCGTGGAAAAATCGGCTACGTTGGGGCAGGGGATGGTAGACGTCATCCAGGCTTACCTGTTCGACTGGTTTCGCAAGAAGGCCGTGACCCTCATTAGCGGGGTGAAAGAGTACGTGGAAATCACGGACAAAGGCTTGACGATAGTTAATCAAGAGGGTGAAAAGCAGACCATCCCCGCCGATACTGTTATCCCCGCCCTTCCCCTTTCTCCCGATTTGAAACTTTACGAAAGTCTCAAAGGCAAAGTATCGGAAATTTATGCCATCGGCGATTGTATCGAGCCGCTTCTGATTGCCGATGCTGTCAGCAAGGGTATGGAAACCGCCCGAAATATCTAGAAGGAGCGCCAGTAATGCCGAAAAAACAGAAGTACGCTAAAAACATCCTCACGGAAGACAAAATGCCCCCGCCGCCCGTCAGGGATGTGAAAAGCATGGAGAAGCAGGCGAAGGCGGGCCGGACCCTCGACCGGACGCTGCTGCTGGGTATTCAGAATTCGATAGTGAAGGGGGCCTTCTTCGCCGGGTGCGAGTGGCTCTGGCAGCTGACGGGCAACGGGCCGGTGGCCATCGAGACACCGCACACGCACGACTTCGACGAGATCATCGGGTTCGCCGGCTCGAACCGCAATCACCCGCGCGACCTCGGCGGGGAAATCGAGTTCTGGATGGGCGACGAGCCTTATACGCTTACTAAAACCTGTTTCATTTTTATCCCCAGGGGGGTAAAGCATTGTCCGGTCGTTTTAAAAAGGATAGACACGCCGATTTTCATGTTTGAGTCCGGCAACAATACTTCGTACGAAAAGATAAAATCGAACGCGAGGAGAAAAAGCCATGCCTAAGAGAACCACCAAAAAGTACGATGCGAAGAAACACTTCGTGAGTAAGCCCGCTTATGAAGTTATCCCCTTGGAGGATGTAAAAAACCGCCGCCCGGCGATGACCCTGATGAGCAATAACCTCGTGCCGGGCAGCAATTTTTATATCGAGACGGGCTGGGTGTTCGGCATGCCCGACCCCAATCCCCACATCCACGAGCACGTCCATGATTACGATGAAATTGTCATCCACCTCGGCACCGACCCTAAAGACCAGGAGGAGCTGGGCGGTGAAATCGAGTTTATGGTGGACGGGCAGCCGTTAATCATCAATAAGACCTCGGCGGTGTATGTGCCCAAAGGCGTTAAGCACGGGCCGCTGGTCTGGAAAAAATACAGCCGGCCGCATCTGGAATTTACGATCATGGTGGGCGCCGGGTCCCTGGCGGAAGCCGACCCCGGCGGACATCAAAAAAGAAAGGCAGGGAAAAAGAAAAATGGCTAAATGGGATAAAAAATACTTCGTTACCGAGCTCAGAGATGTCGTCGGCGATGCCCCCTGGACGCCCGTCTTCGCGGATAATGAGGCGCGGCGCCTGCTTTCTCTGGACGGCGATGTGAGAAAAGGGGCTTTCTACATGGAAACAGCCTGGTTCCTCCCCGGCGATTGGCCGAAAAAAACGGGAGGGCTTAAAAACCGCACCATCGGGGCTCACACCCATGATTACGATGAGACCGTGGCCTGGGTGGGCACCGACCCCGCCGACCCGTATAACCTCCACGGGGAAATCGAAATCTGGATCGACGGCAAGCAGAGCTTCATCGATAAAAGCTTTATCGCTTTCATCCCGGCGGGCGTCGAGCACGGCCCGATCAACATCCGGAGGATAGAGAGGCCCATGTTCCACTTTACCGCCGGCATGGGTAAGAAATATCGTTAAAGGGCATAATTCGGGATAACCGGGGGTCGGCTATTCTTTGAGGAGGTTGTATGTCTACCGCCAAGCTGAAGTTCGCCGCGCTTTTGGTTATTTTTACCGCTTTGGTCTTTACTCTGATACCTCTTCCCGCCCGCGCTGACGGCGGCCCCGTCGTCCCCCGTGATTTATGGGGAACTATCAAAGAAGGGCAGCAGGTTGCCGTCGTTACTCTGCTCAGCGAACATACCGCCGAAATCGACCTCTTTATCTCGATTCTTGATAAGACCGCCCAGTCCCACGACGTGACCTTTTTCGTTCCCGTCGGCACTGACACCTCCGGTTTCTACGCCGTCGAAGAAAGCCTGTCGCAGTTCAATATCAGTGCTACCAACAATCTGGATAAAATTCTTCGCGACAGCGCGGATAAGAAGAAACACGCCATGCAGGTTCTGTTTTCCGGGGCGCTGTTGACCAATGGGGCCCTGCTGGTCCCTTTCTGGGCGCCTCTTTTGCTTACCGGCTGCGGCGCCATCGCGCCCGAGGCGGACGTGACCCTGCAAACGGAAAGCTCGGAGATAAGCATTTTCAGCATCAATGATAACACCGACATTGATGCCTTGATTCAGACTACCGGCTTGCCCCCTTCCGTCGTCGATACTCTGTCCAGGCTTCGGGGCCAGCAGATTGCCGTGGTGAGAATCGCCACGAATCCCCATGCGGCGCCCGGCAGTGGCACGAGTATTTTCCCTCCCCAGCAGGGATTGCATTTATCCTGGCGGACCACTCTGGTGCCGGTGGACAACCGGCCTACCTATGCCTACCCCCTGGGCACCGGGGCTTCGTGGTCCAAGCCGATTGAGCTCACCCGGGTTTACGTCGTGGCCCCGAAAGGCCTGGATTTCGACGTTACGTATCCCGCTATCGGCTCCGAGCAGTCCGGGTTCGACCTGATTAAGGGCGCGCGGATAGCCCAATACTACCAGATACCGTCCTACGCCATCGACGGGGCCAGGGGACGCTTCGGTCGCGTCTGGCGGGCGACCTATACCCAGAGCAACCCGACGGAAGACATCGTTATCGAGGCTAAAAAGCAGTCGGCTATGGGCAAATTCATGGCTCAACTGGAGGACTCGGCATTGCTGTCCGCGTTCTTTTTTGCGATTATTTTCGGGCTGGTGATATGGGTTCTTGCCTGGGCTTTGCTCATGCCGCGCTTTTTAGGTCGGGCCGCCGGGCAGCCGCCGCGGCTGGGCTGGTATTACTCGTTGCTCTATCCCTGCATTAATATCCTGTTTATGATTTTCCCGGGGGGGATTTTATACGGGCTTTTCCTTCTCGGGGTGACCGTGCCGTCTTTGATTGTGCTGTTTGTCATCATGGGTGCGGCTATCATCGGGTTTTTCATCCTTTTTCACGGCGGGCATCTGGGCGTTTCCCGGGGCAAAGCGATAATGTCTTTTGTCTATACCAGCCTGGTAAGTAGCGCCGCCTATCTGATACTGGCCGTTATCTTTGCTTTCATCGTCAACATTGTTTAACCAATAAAAAATCCCCCGGGCAATCAGGGGGATTTTAGCTTTAAATAATTGGTAGCGCATACGGGATTCGAACCCGTGATCTCGTCCTTGAGAGGGACGCGTCCTAGGCCGCTAGACGAATGCGCCGCAACGTTTCATTATCCCTTTTTTGGCAGTTATCCGTCAAGCTAAACGCTTTCCAGTATCTCGTTCATTTTTTGCCGCATTTTCTCGGTCAGTTCGACGAGCCGTTTTTGCTCTTTAGCCTCGAGGGCGCTCATGACTTTATTGGCGCGCTCGTTGCCCCGGGCAAACCGCCGTTTCACGTTCTCCAGGCCCTCGGCCGTCAGCTTTATCGAGGTCACCCGCCGGTCTTTATTCGTAAAGTCCCGGACGACCAGCCCCTCTTTTTCCAGGGAGTCGATTATTTTGGTGACGCTGTGCTTGGAGCGCAGCATGACGTTGGCGAGCTGTGTCGGCGTCGATTCGCCGCCGCCGAGGAGCAAAAAGTAAAGCGCCGAGCCTTGCAGCCGGCTGATCAAGCTGTCCTGCTTCATGGTGATTTCCAGATATCTGATGAGCGTGTCCGCGAACTGCACACACAGCCAGAAGTCCGTTTCTTTAATCTGTTTTAAAACGCCCTTGATGTCCTCGGGTACAGGCGGTTGCCGCGATTTTTGAGCGGTTTTTCTCTTTACTGCCATTCAAGTTTGTCTTTCTCTTGATTTTTATCCTGAGGTCATGCCCCCGTCGATGGGCATCGCGTGTCCGGTGATAAACGATGCCTCGTCGGAGCACAGCCAGATGACGGCCTCGGCCATGTCTTCGGGCGTGCCTATCCGCCTCATGGGAATGATGTTCATCATCTGTTCTTTTTGTCCGGGTGTTGCCCCGGTCAGGTATTCAAATAGCAGCGTTCTCTCCGTCGGTCCCGGCAATATCGTATTGACGCGGATGCCGGCAGTGGCGCCTTCCAGAGCACCGGTCTTGGTCAGCGCTATCAAGCCGCTTTTACTGGCATTGTACGCGCAGAAGCCCGGTACGGGTTTCCATGCCCCGACCGACGCGGTATTGACGATGACGCCGTATTTCTGCCGGAGCATCTGTTTCATCTCGTATTTCATGCACAGGAAAACGCCCTTAAGGTTGATATCTATCGTGCGGTCCCAGATTTCCTCCGGGCAATCCACGATGTTGACGAGGGGCACGCGCTTGCCGTCCGGCCCGATGCCGGCGTTATTGAAGGCGTAGTCCAGCCGACCGTACATCTGGACGCATTTGGTGACCATCGCCTCGACCTCGCCCGCTTTTGCCACGTCGCACTTGATGAAGCTCGCTTCTCCGCCGGCCTTTTTAATGGTGCTCACCGTCTCTTCCCCGCCTTTGATGTTGGCGTCGGTGGCGACGATTACCCTGGCTCCCTCGCGCGCGAAAATCTGCGCCGTCACCTTGCCTATCCCCGAAGCCCCGCCGGTCACTAGCGCTACTCTGCCTTGAAATTTCTTCGGCATTTCTTTCTCCTTCCAAACATTATATCCAAATTATATCACACTTAGATAATATAACTATTATACTATTTTATTTTTCGTTAAAATAGTGCTAGTATAATGTGGATTGGATGCATTGTCAATTTTTAGGGGCTTGCTTTAGGCTTATTTAGTATTATACATTAAGGCATCGATATTTAAGGAGGCCGACCGTGTTGCTGGAGAACAGGGTAGCTATCGTTACCGGGGGCGCCAAGGGCATGGGCCGCGCCATCGCTTTGAAATTCGCCGGGGAGGGCTGTGACGTCGTCGTCAACGCCCTGCATATCGAGGGCGCCCGTAAGGTCGCCGACGAGATTAAAGCCCTGGGGCGCCGGTCCCTGGCGATCAAAGCCGATATCTCGAAAAGCGCCGAGGTCAACGCTATGGTGGCCCGGACGATTAAAAAGTTCGGTAAAATCGATATCCTGGTGAACAATGCCGGCGGCGTCGGCGTTAAGGGCGGCGATAGCGCCACCGCCACTGAGGCGGACTGGGACCGGATACTGGATGTCAATTTGAAAGGCGCATTTTTGTGCTGTATCGCGGTTATTCCCTATATGAAAAAGCAGCGCTACGGCAAAATCATTAACCTTTCCTCGATGGGCGCCGTCCATCCTGCGGTTTCTGTGCTTCACTATCATTCCGCCAAGGCCGGTATATTGGGCTTGACCACCAACCTGGCTTTCGAGCTGGCGCCTTGCGGTATCTACTGCAACGCTATCGTGCCCGGCCCCATCGAGACGCCGTTCTGGGATTCGCTCCAGCCGCCGGGACCCGAGCGGGACGCCTTCTTTGCCGCGTTGTGTAAAAAGGAGGTGCCGCTGGGGAGGATGGGCAAGCCGGAGGATATCGCCGGGCCGGCTTTGTTCCTGGCGTCAGGCATGTCCGACTACGTTACCGGGCAGGTCATTTACGCTGCCGGGGGCCAGCCGATATCGGCGCAGGCCGCCACGTTTTTATCCGCCCCTCAAGACTAATCACTAGCAGCTAGCGGAGGTTAGCATGAAAAGACCCAGGATTGTGAATAAGCGTATTGACGACGATTTGTTGATGAAAAAGCGCCGCGAGGAGCTGGATAAGTGGCCCACCGGCAAAGAGGTGGACTTCGATGAGGCGGTGGCTTACCAGAAAAGCCTGCCGGACTCAAAAATCTGGTGGAAGGTGATGGTAAAGCTCCGCGATGAAGGCCGGATGAGCGTTTTCCCCCGCGCCGGCACCCCCATCCTGGAAAAAATGATTGAGCTCTGCCAGGGACTCCGCGATTCCGGCGTCGTCCTCATCCCCGTGACCACGGATAGCTATACCCGCCTCGGCCAGTACGAAAAGGTCGAGGAAATTCTCAAGGAGTGCTACCGCACCGGCCAGCCTCTCCTGAACGGCTTTCCCATCATTAACTATGGAGTTAATAAGACCCGCAAGCTGATTGAAAGCGTCGATGCTGCTTTCAGTCCCCGCGGCGCCGGCGGGGAAATCGCCATCGCCTCCGGCATGACCACCGCCGAGGCCGGCCTGGGCTTTTTAGCCTGGGGCAGCTATTCCAAGAAGATGACTATCCGCGAGCTGGTGGAGAGCAGCCAGAACGGTATGCGGACCATCGGCTGGTACGCCGATAGGGGCGTGATATTGTGCAAAGACCTCCATGGCTGGCTCCCCGGCGCGCCTTTCCCCCTGAGCGTCAATATCGTCTGTCATGATTATCGAGGCGCTGACGGCGGCGGAGCAGGGCCAGAAAGCCCTGTATCCGCTGGTGCACTGCATGGGCAACATGGCGCAGGACATGGCCTGGATTCGCCTCGCCCCGCGACTCATCCGCGAGTATCTTGACAAGTTCGGCTATAGGGACTGCCAGATTATCGGCACCTGTCCCGCCCAGACGCCGCTTTTCCCCGTCGCCATGGACCTGGGCGGCGCTTTCGCCTATCTGAGTTACGTTTCGATGGTCGGCGCGCTGGCCAGGGCTAACGCCGTCGACCTCCGCAGCATTGATGAAGGGGCCGGCGTTCCCACTCAGGAGACCCACAAGGTGAGCTACCGCGCCGCCAAGTGGATTTTCGACGTTGTCCGCGAGCAGAAAATCGATATTCAGGTAAAAGATATTGAAGTCGAAGAAAAGATTACCGAAGCTGAGGTCAGGGCTATTTTTTACCGGATTTTGGACCTCGGCGACGGTGATGTCGTCGACGGCACCATCAAGGCCGTCGAGTCCGGCGTGCTGGATTCCCCATGGAGTCCCAACGTTAACGTTAAGGATAAAGTGCTGGGCGTGAGGGATGCCCGCGGCGCCTGCCGCTACCTGGAGTTTGGCAACCTCCCCATCCCCAAATACATCAAGGAGTTCCACCGCCGCAAAATAGCCGAGCGGGAGAAGCTGGAAGGCAAAAAAGCGGATTACCATACCGCCGTTAAGGACCTCTGGAGCCTCAGCAAGGGTAAAATCGTGGGTATCCCGCCTTTTAATCAGTAATTGACATAATAATGGGAGAATCGCTATGAAAAGAGTACCGACAGTCATTACGGGAACGGTAGGGATGGACGCGCACGTCATCGGCACCAAGGTTCTCTCCCGCGCTTTACGGGACGCCGGCTTTAAGGTCGTCGAGCTGGGCATGCAGGTCTCCCCGGAAGAATTTATCAGCGTCGCCCAGGAGACCCGGGCGGACGCCATCCTGATGAGCTCGCTTTACGGCATGGCTGAACTCGACCTCAAAGGCTTTAACGAGAAACGACTTGAAGCCGGACTCGGTGATGTTCTGCTCTATATCGGCGGGAACCTGGTCATCGGTCGGTCCGACCCGCAGGAGGTCGAGAAAAAGTTTAAAGCCCTGGGGTTCGATAGGGTCTACCCGCCGGAGACCGACACCGGGGTCGGCATCGCCGACCTCATTAACGACCTTAAAGCTAAAGAAAAATTCTAGTGTCATTCTGAGCGAAGCGAAGAATCCGTAATATGGACGATATCCGGCTTCTCATTGATTTCGGCAGCACCTTCACCAAGGTCGTCGCCGTCGACCTCGCCAAAATCGAGGTCGTGGCTACCGCCCGGGTGCCCTCCACCGTGGACACCGATATCACTTTAGGGCTGGAGGAAGCTTTAGGGCAGATTGCCCAAAAAACCAGCCTGACCAACCTCGAAAAGAAGGAAGCCCTCGCCTGCTCCAGCGCCGCCGGCGGCCTGCGTATGGTCTGCGCCGGCTTCGTGCCCGAGCTCACCAGCAAGGCGGCCAGCCTCGCGGCTTTAGGGGCGGGCGCTAAGGTGGTTGGCAGCTATTCTTATAAGCTAACCGAATCTGAAGTCCATGAAATCGAGTCGTCCGCTCCGGATATCCTCCTCCTCTCCGGCGGCACGGACGGTGGTGACGAGCAGGTCATTATTCACAACTCCCGCCTGTTTGCCCACACCGGCACCGCTATTAAGAATGTCATCATCGCGGGTAATAAGACCGCTTATGACGAAATTAAAACCATCTTTAAAGATAGTCCTAAAAACGTTATTTATACCAGGAACGTCATGCCGGAGATAGGTGTGCTGGATGTCGCCCCGTGCAATAAAGAAATCCGCGCCCTCTTTATGCGGAACATTATCGAGGCTAAAGGCATCGCCAGAGCCAGGGCAATCATCAAGGACGTCATTATGCCCACCCCTTCCGCCGTTTTAGAGGCCGCCAAGCTTATCGCCGGCGGCTATAAAAACGATGCCGGTTTCGGGGAGCTTATCGTTATCGACCCCGGTGGCGCTACCACGGACGTCCATTCCATCGCTAAGGGCGCTCCCGCCCGACCCGATATCGTGATGGTCGGCCTGCCGGAGCCTTATGAAAAGAGGACGGTTGAAGGCGACCTCGGCCTGAAATATAATCTGGACCGGCTTTTGGAGCTGGTCGGCGATCGGGAAACGCCGCCCGGTTTTGCCGCTGTTGTCCGCCGCTTCCGGGAGGGCGCTTTGCCCTGTAATCAGGAAGAGTTTGCCTGCCATCGGCTTTTGTCTCGCCTTATGGTAGAGGTGGCGATGGAACGCCACGCCGGCCGGCTCGAAGTCGTCTATAGTCCCGCCGGCGAGAGGCTTATCCAGCACGGCAAGGACCTCACCGGCGTGAAGACCGTTATCGGTACGGGCGGCCCGATTATTTTTTCGGATAGCCCGCGGCAAATCCTGGAGGGCGTCCTCTTCCGTGAGGAAAATCCGTTCGTTTTGAAGCCCAAAAATCCCGCATTTTATCTGGACGAGCTATATCTTCTCTATGCGGTGGGCTTGCTCGCCCAGGTCGAGCCGGCCAGGGCGTTGTCACTTGCCAGAAAGTATCTCAAATCAATATAGTAAGGGTAAAATGTTAAGCCATCTTCGCGCTTTAGACTTGACCGACGATAAGGGGTTCCTCTGCGGCAAAATCCTGGCCGACCTCGGTGTGAACGTTATCAAGGTCGAAAAGCCCGGCGGCGACCCCTCGCGTAACATTGGCCCGTTCTGGGGCGGCCAACTTGGTCTCGAGAGAAGTCTTTACTGGTTCGCCTATAACTCCAATAAAAAGGGCATCACGCTGGATATTGAAAAATCTAAAGGCAGGGAGACCTTTAAAAAGCTCGTTAGTATCGCCGACTTCGTTATCGAGTCGTTCCCGCCGGACTATCTGGATAAGCTCGGCGTAGGCTATCAGGATTTAAGCAGAGATAATAAAAAGCTCATCTGGGCGTCGATTACCCCCTTCGGCTCGCAGGGTCCGTATCGCGACTACAAGGACTCGGATATCGTCGTTATGGGCCTGAGCGGTACGCTCTACCAGACCGGCGAGGCCGATGGTCCGCCCGTCCATATCAGTATCCCCCAGGCTTCCCTGCACGCCGGCGCCGATGCCGCCGTCGGCTGTATGGTGGCCTATTACCACCGGGAAAAGACCGGCCTGGGCCAGCACGTCGATGTCTCGATGCAGCAGTCCGCCGCCTGGTTCCAGGCTAATGCCGTGCCCGTGTACGAGCTCAACGGCACTATCTTAAAGCGCGCCGGGGCTTTCCGCGCCGGCATGAGCTCGCAGGTGGCGCAGCGGCAGGTCTGGCGCTGTAGGGACGGCTATGTCTTTTTCAACGTCATCGGCGGCCGCACCGGTGCCAAAACGCTGGGTTCTTTAGTCGCCTGGATGCACGAGGAAAACCTGGCTACCGATTTCCTTCTCCATCTGGACTGGGACAATTTCGACATGTTCAACGTCAGCCGTGAGGTCATGGATAAGATATCCGGTCCGGTAGGGGATTTTTTCCTGAAACACACTAGGAAAGAATTGCTTCAGGGCGCCGTGTTGAGCGCGGCGTCTCGTTAGGCCCACTTTCCAGTATGCAGGACCTGCTCGATGACGAGTGCCTTAACGCCCGTCATTACTGGACACAGATTGCCCACCCGGAGCTTAGCGCGAACATTACGTATCCCAAAGAATATATCCACTCGTCTTTGGCCGACCTCTCCACGCGCTTGCGCGCTCCTCTCGTCGGTGAGCACAACGCCGAGGTCTATAAAGAGATTGGACTTTCCAAAAAAGAACTGCAATCTTTGAAAAAAGATGGGGTAATTTAATGCAAAAACGGGAAGGCGTCTTCAGCGGACTTAAAATACTCTCTTTCTCCTGGGCGGTGGTCGGCCCCTTGACGATGAAGTTTTTCGCTGACCATGGTGCCACGGTTATCCGTATCGAGACAAGTCAGCGCCCCTGCACCATGCGCTCGTCCGCCCCTTATAAAGATAATCAGCCCGGCCTGAACCGCGGCGGCTATTTCACCTATTATAACGCCAACATCCTGAGCTTCGCCCTCAATATGAACCACCCTAAAGCCCATGAGATTGCCCGCAGGCTGGTCGCCTGGTGCGATGTTTTCATGGAAAACTATACCCCCGGTGTCATGGAAAAGTGGGGACTCGATTACGATAGCCTGAAGAAGATTAAACCGGATATCATTATGCTGCGCCAGAGTGGCTACGGCTCCTGGGGGCCCTATAAAAACCTGCCGGCTTTCGGCATGGTGCTGGGTCCTATCGCCGGACTCCCCAACTTTATCGGCTGGCCCGGCAAAGAGCCGCTGCCCGTCGGCGTCTCTGCCTATACGGACTGTATTGCCCCGCGCTTCGCCTCTGCCGCTTTAATCGCCGCCCTGGATTACCGCAACCGGACCGGCAAAGGCCAGTTGCTGGACGTTTCCCAGTTCGAGGCCGCTATCTCTTTCATCCTGCCCGGCCTGCTGGAATACGAAAGCACCGGCCAGGAGCCTGAACGTGTCGGTAACTCTTCGCCTTATGCCGCCCCTCACGGTGTCTATCGCTGTCAGGGCGCCGACCGCTGGTGTACCATTGCCGTAACTACCGACGAAGAATGGCAGAGCCTTTGCCGTGAAATGGGCAAACCCGGACTAACCAAAGACAATCGCTTCAATACTCTGGAAAATCGTCAGAAAAATGAGGATGCGCTGAACCAAATAGTCGAGACATGGACGGCTCATCAGACCCCGGAGGCTGTGATGGCCCGACTTCAGGCGGTCGGCGTGCCGGCGGGCGTCGTGTCCAATACCGCCGACATGCTTAATGACCCGCAGTTGAAGCAGCGCAACATCTTCTGGCCCATGCACCACACTGAAATGGGCGATTTCACCCACCTTGGCCAGAGCTTCCAGCTGTCGGCAACGCCCGCCCGGCCTTATTCCCCCGCCCCCCTCCTCGGCGAGCACACCGAGTCAATCTGTACGGAAATCCTCGGCATGGCCGACGAAGAGTTTATCAGCCTGATGCAGGAAGGCGTTTTTGAGTAAATAGTCTTATAATATGTAAATAAATGGAGGTAGACCATGCTTAAGTTTAAAAAAGCCGGCGACTTTAAGGACGTTATTTATGAGAGGAGCGGCTACGTCGCCCGCATTACGCTAAACGACCCCGACACTATGAATACCGGCGTCAAGGATTTCTGGAAGGCGCTTTCCGTCGTGGAGGAGGCGGATGACCTTAAGGTTCTCATTATCAAGGGGGCGGGGCGCGCTCTGGCTGCCGGCGCTCCCCTTAACGAGGTCGGCTTCGTCTACGGCTGGAAGGAGCCGAAACACGGTGAAAAAGCCCCCAAAACCGCCCTCCGCACCCGCCTTAAGTTCGATCGGAAACTTTTTTACGAGTGCGCCCAGAAGCTGCTCTTTTTCCCCAAGATAACGGTCGTGCAGGCGCACGGCTTCCTGCTCGGCGCTTCCATGGATATGTACATGCTGTGCGACTTTATCGTCGGTGCCGATGACTGCAAGTTCGGGGAAATCGAGGTCAGGCTGGGCATCCCCAACCTCACGATTACTCCCATCATGATACTGCGCTGCGGCCTTACCAATGCCCTCGACCTCTGTCTGACCGGCCGCATGATTGATGGCAGCGAAGCCGCCCGCATCGGCCTTATCAACCGCGCCGTCCCCGCTGACAAGCTGGAAAAAGAGGTCAACCGTTACGCCGAGGGCTTCTCCAAATTCCCCTTCGACGGTATTGCCATGGGCAAGACCTCCAAGCAAATCGTTTACGACATGATGGGTATTACCACCGGCCTGACCAACCACTTTATGATGCACACCCTGGGCACGAATATCCACTTCGAAGAGGATGAATTCAATTTCTTCAAGGCGCGGCGCGATATGGGCGTACGCGATGCCATCCACGCCCGCAATAAACTCTATGAGCAACTGGACAAATAAAAATGGACGCGGCATATTCTTTAGCAAAGAACCTGGTCGACACTAAATATGACAACCTTCCCCCTGACGTCGTCGCGCACACTAAGAAGCAGGTGCTGGATATTCTTGGCGTGGCACTGGGCGGCTCGGCGAAAGCCGGCGTTAGCGAGCTGGCGGAAATCGTGTCCGACTGGGGAGGTAAAGAGGAAAGTACCATATGGTGCTACGGTAAAAAGGTGCCCGCCCCGAACGCCGCCCAGGTGAATGCCTCGATGGGCCATGCCCTGGATTACGATGATACCGGCGATGGTCCCACCCATCCCTCGGTGGTTGTCGTTCCCACCGCTTTAGCTATGGCCGAGCGTCAGGGCGGTGTCAGAGGGAAAGAGTTTATCACCGCCGTCGCCCTGGGGGTTGACATGATGGGCCGACTCGGCCAGGCTTTCCGGTCGGGTCTGAAGACTGCTCCCGTCGCCGGTCATCCGGGGGCCGGCTGGCACCTGACCGCTTTATACGGCTATCTGGTCTCGGCGGGCGTCGCCGGCAAGCTGCTCAAGCTGGACCGGGAAGGCGTCCAGAACGCTATCGGCATCGCCTATCACCAGTGCGCCGGCAACGGCCAGTGCGTTACCGAGGGCGCTTTGACCAAGCGGATGGGGCCCGGTTTTGCCGCGCGGGGCGGCATCGTCGCTGCTTTGATGGCGGAAAAGGGCATTACGGGAGCTAAAGAGTCGCTGGAAGGGGAGGTGGGCCTTTTTCGTCTCTACCATAAGGGCGAGTACGACCCTCTGCCATTGACCGCCGGCCTCGGTAAGCGGTTTACCAATTTGAACGTTGCCATGAAGCCCTATCCCTGCTGTAAAGGCACTCATAGCTATGTTGATGTCGCCCTGGCGATGGTCGCTAAATACCATATCAAGCCCGGAGACATTAAGGAAATCGAGGTCTATTCCCAGGACGAAGAGTATTTCCTGGTCTATCCGCTGGACAAGCGGAGCCGCCCCGCCAATCCGGTAGATTCCCAGTTCAGTATCCCCTGGGCGGTCGCGGCGGTTTTCGCCCGCGGACGCGCCGGTATCGGGGAATTTACGGAAGAAGCGATTCAAAGCCCGGATATTCTGGATATCGCCGCTAAAGTGCTTGTTAAGGCGGATAAGAACATCGGCGAGAAGCAAGGTCTTGTTCCTGCTAAAATCAGCGTATCTACTAACCATGGCGTCACTTTCTTCGAGCAGGCGGATATTTTAGATGAAGGAGCGAGCAAACCTTTGCCTTTTTCTGCCTATGAAGCTAAATTCCGCGACTGCGCCTCTTATGCCGTTAAGCCGCGTACTAAAAAGCAAATCGATAAGATCGTTTCTATGGTCAAAAAGCTTGAAAATATCGATGATCTCCGTGAGCTGGTTGAACTATTATCGTAGAAGTCAGAGGAGGTAATTTATGGTCTATCCTCTGGAAGGCATTAAAGTCCTGGATTTCAGTATCGCCGTCGCCGCGCCTTTTGGGGGTGCCATGCTCGCGGATATGGGCGCCGAGGTCATTAAAGTGGAAAGGGTGCAGGGCGAGGCTACCCGACTCGGCCTTCCCGCCGGTATGGATGATGTCCTCGATACCGATACCACCGGTTCTGAAGATAAAGCCGACTGGATGGCGTTTAACCGCGGCAAGAAGGACCTGGCTGTAGATATCAGGTCGGCGAAAGGACGGGAAATCGTCCTGAAGCTGGCTAAAGATACCGACGTCATCTTGCAGAGCTTCCGGCCCGGTGTTGCCGATAGATTGGGTATCGGTTATGAAGCTATCTCGAAAATCAACCCTCGCGTCATTTATTGCTCTTTCTCCGGCTACGGCGAAACGGGCCCCGTCGCCCACCGCGCCGGCGGCGACATGTGGAGCCAGGCGATGTCCGGTATCGTCAGCGTGATGGGCTATCCCGGCCGTGACCCCCGGATGCTGCCCTTCCCCGCCTGCGACCATCTCGGCGGGATTCTGGTGGCCTACGCCGTCATGACGGCCCTCTTCGTGCGGGAGCGTACGGGTGTGGGACAGGCTTTGACGGTGAACAACCTCGATGCCGCGCTATATTTGCAGTTCTCCGGTTTCGCCGAGTATCTGGCGGGCGGCCGGATGCCCTACAAGTCCGGCCGGAGCTATGGCACCCCGCCCTTCGGCCCCTTTAAGGCTAAGGATGGCGATGTCCTGACCATCTTCGGCACCGGTCCCATGTGGCCGGATTTCTGCAAGGTGGTAGGCGTCGAGCACCTGGCGAACGACCCCCGTTTCAGTACCGACGAAGCCCGCTGGGAGAACCGCGAGGAAATCGGCCGGCTTTTGGACGATGCTTTTATGAAGAAGACCCGCGCCGAGTGGGCGCAGATTTTCCGCGATAATAAAATGCGCTGCGACCCCTGTCTTACCTACGAGGAGCTTTGTGCCCATCTCCAGCTCAAGGAAAACGATATCATTTATTCCGTTGACCACCCCACCCGCGGCAAGGTAAAAATGCTGGGTCTGCCGGTAAAGCTCAAGAAAACACCGGGCCAGCCTCAGGGTGCGGCGCCTTTGCTGGGTCAGCACACGGAAGAAATCCTGCTGAAATTAGGCTATAAATCTAAAGAAATCGCTGATATGGAAAAGCGGGGCATAATCAAGACCTATAAAAAATAATGGTATTCCAGTCGGTAGTGCGCAGCGAGAGGGGGTTCATCCTGAAGGTTCACCCTGAAGGGCGAAGCCCCTCTTCTTTCTCCCAGTTTGAGAGGCCTGCCCTTCGAAGCCTTGGCGCAGAAGGGGGGACAAAGGGGGTGAGGTAATTAAAATTCACACCTCCATCACTATCCTGGCGTCCACCACCAACGCCGCATCTTTATAAGCGATTATCGGATTAAGGTCGATTTCTTTAATCTCCGGTGTCTTCTCCACAAAATCGGATACTTTCATTAAAATGTCTTCCAGCGCGTTGATGTCCGCCGCCTCGTGTCCCCGGTAGCCCTGCAGCAGGGGATAGCCCTTGATTTCTTTAATCATTTCCGCGGCGTCCCGTCGCGCTATCGGCACAATCCGGAAGGCTACGTCTTTCAGCACCTCCACGAATATCCCCCCCAGACCGAACATGATCACCGGCCCGAACTGGGCGTCTTTGAATGTCCCGACGATTATCTCCACCCCCGGCCGGGCCATCTTTTCCACGGCCACGCCGTCTATTTTTGCCTTTGGGAACGCTGCTTTCGCCGCCGCCATGATTTCCCCGTAAGCTTTCTCGACCTCGGCTTTATTTTTCAGCCCTACCTTCACCCCGCCCGCGTCGCTTTTATGGATAATGTCCGGCGAGGCTATCTTCAATACTACCGGAAAACCGATTTCGGCGCTGATTTCGGCGGCCTGCTTTCGACTGGTTGCCAGCTGTGTCTCGACCACGCTGATGCCGGCTCCTTTGAATATCTCCTTGGCTTCGATTTCCGTCAATATCGTCCTGCCCTGTTTTTTAGCGTCTGCGATGATTTTATTCATATTTCCCCCTGTCGCCGGACTGTTATTTGGCTCGAGTATCTTCGAGGTACCGCCGGTACCGGTTGAGGTTCCGCAGTACCCTGGCCGCCCGCCGCGCGTTCGACTGCACGATGATTTTGGCGTTTTTAAAGACCCATTCCACCTCCGGGTCGATGTTGAAGCCGCGTGATTGCCACATGAGGAATACCGGCTTGCGGTATTTCTCCGCTTTCTCGCTTATCGACCTCAGGTTCTTTTGCTCTTTTTCGCGGTAGGCTTTGATTTGTGCGTCGCTGAGGCCCATGTATCCCGACAGCATGGCCCTGTCGGTAATTATCGGCGCGAGCAGCAGCGCCGCGTCGATATTCTCGTCTTCCATCACCGCCAGCAGCAGGTCGCTGACGACCGCGAAGTCCGAAGCGTTAGGCCCGGCCATATCGACCGGGTTGCGGCGGGGCCAGCGCGTCGGCAGCATTTTGTCCAGCTTTTGTAGCGTCGCTTCTTGCAGCGTCCCGATGGTTAACCCTTCCTTTTCGCAGGCCTCGGCGGTCAGCGCCCCCGGCCCGCCCCCGATGCTGATTATCCCTATCCGGTCCCCCCGCGGAAGCGGCCCATTGAGCAGGGCAATCACCGTGTCGCCGAGCTCTTCATCATCGTCGACCCGTATCACGCCGGTCTGCCGGAAGGCGGCGGTATAGACCGCGTCCTCGCCGGCCAGCGCCCCGGTATGGGACCTGACCGCTTTAGCCGACTCTTTGGTGCCGCCGACCTTAACGACGATGAGCGGTTTGCGCGCCGTCAATTTCCTGGCAATCTCGAGGAAACGCCGGCCTTCCCTGAGTCCTTCGATGTAGGCCGCAATCACTTTCGTATCGGCGTCTGCGGCGAGGTATTCCAGGTAGTCTTCCATGCGCAGGTCGGTCTCGTTGCCGGTGCTGATGTATTTGCTGAAGGCGGCCCCACCTTCCGCCAGTCCCCGCACTATCTTGATGCACATATTGCCGCTCTGGGACAGTACCGCTACCGGCCCCCGGGACATTTCGGCTATCTGCCCGAAGGTGGATACCTGCGACCCCGTGTCGGCGTGGCCCATGCTGTTCGGCCCGATGAATCGTAAATTCCCCTGGCGGGCGATATCGTGTATCTCCGCTTCCATCTGGCGGCCTTCCTCGCCCGTTTCCCCGAACCCGGACGATATGATGACCGCCGCTCTAATGCCCTTGGTGACGCACTGGCGCAGTATCTGCGGGACTAATCTGGCCGCTACCACGATCACCGCCAGTTCGATGGCGTCCGGTATGTCCAGGACGCTGGGATAAGCCTTCAGCCCGAGGATTTCCGTGGCGTTGGGATTGACCGGGTAGATGCGCCGCCCGCTTTTGTTCAGTAAGCCCCTGATGGCGTTGTTTCCCCACGACCCCGCCGTGTTGGACGCCCCGATAACGGCCACCGAAACGGGCGCAAAAAGATGTTGCCAGTCTTCCGGTCTCATGTTGTTCAAGTCTTTTAAGACCCTCCGTCGATGTCGACAGCTTTGCCTTCGAGGCTTTTCATTGTTCCTCCCGCTTATTATCGCTGGCCGGCGGTTTTTTGCGGCGGCCAGAGCTCTTCGGCGATATCGTTTAATCCCAGCTCCAGCAGCTTTTTCCGGCTGGGCTTGGTCGTGACCCTGTCCCAGTCCATCGCACCGAGGTTCCAGTACACCTGGGCGTCCAGGTCGGCGGTAACCCCCGCCAGCGGTCCTTCTGTTTGCGGCGGCTGGCCGATTATCCGACCGTGCACTTTACGTTTCAGGGGATTGTCTCCCTCCCGCAGATTGAAAACGTGCCGCATCACCTCGATGCGCTCGCCGCACTTCAGGATTTCTTCCAGCGGGCGCTGCCATCCCGTCACCGCCGCGAGGAATTCAGCGGCGTATTGTGCTCCGTTGACCATGGTATTGATGTGCAGGCAGAGCCCGGCGGAGTTTATCACCAGCCACCCGAAGTGCGTCGGCCCGAAGCCGCCCGTATGCCGTCCCGGGGCGGCGTCCATTTTATACTTGGCGGAAGTAGGCTGGCCGGCAAAGCCGGGAAAATCGGCTTTGGGGTCGTGCAGCCCGAGCTCTTGCCCTCCGATGTGCACCGCGTATGCCTCGGCGCCCCTGCCGATTCTCTCCGCCGCTTTTTTTACGCCGTCCGCCAGCACGTCCCCGAACCCTTCGCGCCTGGCCAGCTTTTCCGTCATGGCCACCATGGCGCGGTGGTCCCCCCACCTCAGGTCGATGCCGTCGGTATCTTTTTTCGTGATAAGGCCATGCTCGTAGCACTCCATGGCAAAGGCGATGACCGTGCCGGCGGAGATAGTATCCACCCCGTACCAGTTGCAGATATGGTTCGCCATCGCCACGGCCTCGGCGTCCCTGCAAAGGCACATCGCCCCGAAAGCGGCGGCTGTTTCGTACTCCGGCCGCTTCGTGCCGCCGGGTATTTATATTCCCCGGAGCCTTCTTTCAGCCGGCCGTGGCAGGCCACCGGGCAATGCCAGCAGCCGGCGCGGCTGGCCACGTTTTCGTTAAAGTGTTCTTTGCTGAGTCCTGAGACGTCGGGCATTTCGATGACCCCCACCCCGCCCCAGTTCTTTACCGGCGTGTCCCCGCTGTGCGCGGAATTATCGGTATGCGAGCACGTGCCGAAGTTGTGCAGCCCGTTACGGGCCGGGCTTTTATTGATGATGGCTAAATAGTCTTTTCTCAGCCTGTCGGTGGTGCCGGTGTCGTCAATGGGCACTTTGCCTTCTCCCCGCACCGCCACCGCTTTGAGTTTTTTCGAGCCCATGACCGCCCCCAGGCCGGAGCGCCCCGCCGCCGAGCCCTTATGCGTAATTATCGCCGAGATGAGCGAGAGCTTTTCTCCCGCCGGCCCGATGGCGATGACCCTGGTATCGCTGCCGTGTTCCTCTCTTAAAGTATCCTCGGTCTCGAAGGTGCTTTTTCCCCAGAGGCGCGCGGCATCGCGCAGCTCCGCTTTGCCGTTATTAATAAAAAGATAAATCGGCTTGGGAGAGATGCCCGAAAAAAAGATGCCGTCATAGCCGGTAAATTTTAGATATGGGCCGAATTCCGACCCGCAGTTGGCGTCCCCCCACCCCCCGGTCAGCGGTGATTTGCCCACGACCGCGTACCGGCAGCCCAGGGGGCCGGCGTGCCGGTCAATGGTCCGGTCATTACGCCGAGGATGTTCTCCGGCCCCAGCGGGTCGACCCCGCCCCTCTGCCGACTATATAGGATGCGGGCGCCTACGCCGTATCCCCCGATGTAGTCGCGGTAGAGACCCTCGTCGGGCGTTTCTTCTATAATCTGCCCGCTGGCAAGATTGACGAAGAGGAGCTTGCCCAGGTATCCTCCGGCCATTCTTATGCTTCCTTTACTTTATATTAATTCAACGTTGATAAAGAAATTAATATGACTTCATTCGGGAGATTTGGTGAATCTTATCAAAATGGCTGGCGAGCCAGGATTCGAACCTGGGCTAAAGGATCCAAAGTCCTCGGTGCTACCACTACACCACTCGCCAGCGTTACTCGTAGAATTATATCATTTCAGCCTGGCGGCGACAACGCATAAAAAATCACCCCGCCGTCACGGTCCGCTTCCCTTGACGGCGGGGCGTTATTGATCCCCTGATGTTTCTATTTTGAGGACGGTCTTTTCTTCGTGAGGAGATTATCTATTTCGTGCATCGCCTCGATGCGCATTTTCCATTTGCGGGCTTTATCGGCCAGGAAACGCCGGGTTGGTTTCGCGCTGAGAAGAATTGAATTTATGTTTACCCAGGGGATGAAGATGCTTTCCGTATATCCTCCCGGCATGTCGAGCTTGTCGTCCCAATGTACCAGGTTTATCACGATGCCGTGCTCGTCCACGACATCGACTATCCCGATATAGCAGTCGTCCGGCGCCGTATCCGGCATAAGGTGTACTGCCACGCAACAGCCCGGCTGTATCGCGTGTGTTTTAGCCATATCCTGCCTCCTTTTGAGAGGAGCCTTCTTAGCGTGCGTATATATTATATACCACGCCTGTCAATAGCATTCGAAATATTTGTTCGTGTTTATAAGTGATAACCCACCCCTTACCCCTCTCCAGCCAGAATTATTGGTAGGTGACCACAGATATTCTTGGCTGGAGAGGGGAGTTCAGTAGAGAGGGGGCTTCGCCCCCTCTCGAAATCTCTCCCCCTCTCAAACACGCGGCATCTTAATTTGATGATTATACACCTGTTTGAGAGGGGGACAAAGGGGGTGAGTGTCGAAGATCGGTAATACACAACAGGTGGCTTTTTCGCTCTCAAACGAATCTGCCCTGCCGCTTTTATTATGATTCCTAAATCAATCTTTATGAAATCTTAAGGTTAGTTTAGGTCAAGTTTATATATTTTATGTGGACTTTTATGAAGTATTGTTATGCTTTTTAAGGTTAATGAAAGAAACGTCGTAAATAGTTGAGTTCCCCAAACGCGGAACACCTGATAGGGGAGGTAAAATAAATGGAAAACTTCGTCATGGTAGGAAAAGCTAAAACGGTTTTTCGGCTTATCGAGCTGAAAGCGAAGCGCGAAGAGCTTGCCAAGCGGGCTAAAAAACAGGGCTCGAAGAAATAGAAATATTATTGTTGAGGTTTCCGGAATTTATCCCTGAGCGCGTTAATTTCCTGCTGCTTCTCGAAATCTTCCTGGCTCATCGGTTCACAGGCTATCAGCATATTGTTCCTGATCTTTACCTTGAATAACTCGTGGCATTTCCAGCACCGCCGCGGCCCCTCGTAGCTGTCCCCAACGAAAGAAATCTTGCTTTCCGCACTGCACTTGGGGCATATCATCGACATCATATCGCTGTGGTCCTTTCATCCCCATCGCTTTCCCGGGGATTTTGCGCTCTTGCCTGATTATACCATTGGGCTGTGTCCGCTGCCAAGCTGAATAGTAGGGGAGATGAATTAGCCCGGGGATTTCATTCACTCAACTTATGGCACCTTGTGCAGTCATTATTGACGTATTCGTGTTTGATGTGAGACACGGGAAAAGGTTGGACACCGTTCGGACCATGACACGAGAGACAATCAGTCCGCTCTTCGAGGGGATGTGGTATGGTCGGCGCTGACCCGCACGCGCTAAGTAATACCGTCAGGGCCATGAGACCGGAGAGACAAAACCATATGAATCTCTTTTTCATTTATCCGCGCCCGTTATTGGTTAACTGGTGCCGAAGGTCGGAGTCGAACCGACACGAGAGTTGCCCCTCAACGGTTTTTGAGACCGCCGCGTCTGCCATTCCGCCACTTCGGCATAATTATCCTATTCTAGGTGAAAATAAAATATTACGCAAGGCTTTTGAATACACAGGGCGTCTAAGAGGGGTTCACCAAGAAGGGTTCTCCCTGAAGGGTCACGACCCCTCTTCCATTTCCTCCCCCTCTTCTCTTACGGAGAGGGGGATAAGGGGGGTGAGGTTGTCTCCCGCCCGGCGGAAAAACGAGAATGTTGCTCAACGGGCGCCGTTATTATAAACTTTTATTGTATTCTGAAAATGTTGGAGGTATCTTTATGAAAGCCACCGATTTGATTGCCATGTCGCTCGAAGAAAGCAGCGGCTATGTATCCGAAGCGCTTAAAGGCCTGTCTCCGGCAGAGCTTGCCTGGCGCCCCAAGCCGTACAGCAACAGCATCGCTTTTCTCATGTGGCACCTTACCCGCGGCGAGGACCTGTGGATCAACCGGATTCTCCTCGGAGAGAAGGATATTTACGAGTCTGCAGGCTGGTATAAAAAGTTCGGCACTCCCGCCCAGGATACCGGTTTCGGTTACGACGTCGCCAAACTTGATGCCTGGCCGGTCCCGGCTCTATCACTCTTAATAGAATACGCCGACGCCGTCCGGGCCAAAACACTCGCTTACCTGAAATCGCTGACCGCGGTTAAGCTGGATGAGCCCCGCGACTTTGGCTGGAGGAAGGGTACCGCCGGTTCGGCGCTCTCGCATCTGGTCAATGAGCTCGCCGAGCACAGCGGCCAGATAGGCTATCTCCACGGTATCATGAAGGGCATCCAGCCCCTCCCGCCTCCGCCCAAAACTTAACATAACTCTCAAAACGAATCAAAGCTGTCAGCCGCGATTTTTTCCCAAAAACGAATAATCGCCTTATCAGCCCATTTACAGCCGTAGCTATTATTGCTACAATGACTTCGAGGGCTACGTTGATATTTAGCCGTACGGAGAGTGCCCATGCCGGATAGATACAATCCTCAGGAGATAGAGCCGAAGTGGCAGCAAAAGTGGGCTGACGATAAGCTTTACGAGGTCAGGGACGACGACCCCCGCCCCAAGTGGTACGCCCTGACCATGTTCCCTTACACCTCCGGCGACCTCCATATCGGCCATTGGTACAACAATATCCCCGCCGATGTCCATGCCCGTTATATGCGTATGCGCGGCTTCAATGTGCTGCACCCTTATGGCTTTGACGCCTTCGGGCTTCCCGCGGAGAACGCCGCCATCAAGCGGGGCATCCACCCCTACAAGTGGACGATGCAGAACATCGATAACATGCGGCGGCAGGTCAAGAGTATCGGCGCGATCTACGACTGGTCCCGGGAGGTCATTACCTGCGTGCCGGAGTACTATAAGTGGACCGAGTGGTTTTTTCTGAAGCTCTACCAGGCCGGCCTGGCTTACCGCGCCCGCGCGCCCGTCAACTGGTGCCCCGAGTGCCAGACGGTCCTCGCCAACGAGCAGGTGGTGGGGGAGGGGGTCTGCGAGCGCTGTGAGACGCCAGTCATCCGGCGCGACCTCGAACAGTGGTTCTTCAGGATCACGAAATACGCCGACGAGCTTATGAGCTTCGACGGCATTGACTGGCCCGAGCGCATCAAGACCATGCAGCGCAACTGGATAGGCAAGAGCTACGGGACGGAAATTTCTTTTGCCCTGGACCATCCCGGCGTCGCCGAGAAAGAAATAAAGGTATTTACCACCCGGCCCGACACCGTTTTTGGCGTGACCTTTATGGTTCTGGCGCCGGAACATCCCCTGGTGGCTAAACTGACCTCGCCGGATAAAAAGGCCGAGGTCGAAGCCTATATCTTGAAGTCGCGCCGCCAGAGTGAAATCGAGCGCCTGTCCACGGAAAAAGAAAAGGACGGCGTCTTCATCGGGGCGTACTGCATCAACCGCCTTAACGGTAAAAAGGTGCCCATCTGGATCGCCGACTACGTTCTCCTGAGCTACGGCACCGGTGCCGTCATGGCGGTGCCCGCCCACGATGCACGCGACTTCGCTTTCGCGAAAAAATACCGCCTGCCGATTCCCGTCGTTATCGCCCCGCCCGATTGGGATAAAAAAGCGCTCAAGGCGGCTTATATCGAGTCCGGCACGATGGTAAACTCCAGGCAGTTCGACAGTCTTTCCAGTCAGGAGGGCGTCGAGGCGGTCTCTAAATATCTGGAGGAAAAGGGCTGGGGCAAGCGCACCGTTAGCTATAAAATCCGCGACTGGCTGATTTCCCGCCAGCGTTACTGGGGCGCGCCCATCCCCATCATTTACTGTAAAAAATGCGGCATGGTCGCCGTGCCGGAGAAAGACCTGCCCGTGTTATTGCCGGAAGACGCCGAGTTCAAGCCCACCGGCGAATCGCCCCTGAAGTACCATGAGAAATTCGTCAATACCACCTGCCCGGAATGCGGCGGTCCGGCCCAGCGGGAAACGGACACGATGGATACTTTCGTGTGTTCTTCCTGGTATTTCCTGCGTTATACCAGCCCGCATTATCAAAAGGCGGCTTTTGACCCCGCTAAGGTGAAACGCTGGCTGCCGGTGGACTTTTATACCGGCGGCGCCGAGCATGCCGTGATGCACCTGCTCTACGCCCGCTTCTTCATCAAGGCTATCCGGGATATCGGTATCGTCGATTTCGGCGAGCCATTTTTGAAGCTGTTCAACCAGGGGATTATCCTCTCCGGCCACACGAAGATGAGCAAGTCCAGGGGCAACGTGGTTAACCCCGACGACTATGTCGCCGAGCTGGGGGCGGATACCCTGCGGGGCTATTTCATGTTCCTCGGTCCCTGGGACCAGGGCGGTGAATGGGACGATAGCGGCATCTCCGGGATGAGCCGCTGGATGAAACGTATCTGGAACCTGGTTCTGGATGACTACGCTTCTCAGGGCGGTCAGGGGGATATCGAGCTGGCCCGCTTTACCCACCGGACGATTAAGAAGGTGACCGAGGACATCGAAAAAATCCGCTTTAATACGATGGTGGCCGCCCTCATGGAGTTTACCAACTTCCTGGGCAAGGTCAAAGAGGAGGGCAGCGTTTCGGGACCTGCCTGGCAATCCTCGATAAAAACGCTGCTATTGCTTTTAGCGCCAACGACCCCCCATCTTGCCGAGGAGCTGTGGCAGCGTTTGGGCTACGCGTACAGCGTCCACAACCAGCGCTGGCCGGATTGGGATGAAGCCTTAATTAAAGAGGAAGAAATCGTGATTCCCGTGCAGGTCAACGGCAAGTTGCGTGACACGGTGACGCTGCCGGCGTCGATGGCCGCTTCCCTCACCGAGGGTGAATTGCCGCGGCTTATCAAGGAAAAATCGAAACGCATTGCCGAGTACCTTGAGGGCAAGCAATTAGTAAAAACAATCTACGTGAGAAGTAAAATCATCAATTTCATAGTTAGGTAGGGCGTCTAAGAGGGGGTGAGGTAGCATTAATCTTAAAATAGCGTTCATCGGCGGCGGCAATATGGGGGAGGCTATGCTGGCGGCGGTCCTGGGAAAAAAGCTGGCAACTCCCACTGATATCTCTGTCAGCGACGTCGTCGAATCACGCCGTCAGTACCTGAAAAAGCAATACGGCGTCGCCGTTACGGAAAATAACCGTGCCGCCGTTAAAGACAAAGATATCATCGTCCTGGCTGTCAAGCCGCAGAACATTCCGGAAGTCCTGGTCGACTTAACAGGATGGTTAAAAGCAAGTCAGCTTGTATTATCCATCGCGGCGGGAGTTAAAATCGATACTATTTCTCAGGGAATGGGACACAATAATATCGTGCGTGCCATGCCCAACACCCCGGCGCAAATCGGCTTTGGCTTTACCGGCTGGACGTCGACCTCTGCCGTAGCCCGCACACAGCGGGATTCTGCGCGGGCTATTCTCGGGGCTATGGGCAAAGAAATTTACTTCGATGATGAGACCTATCTTGATGCCGTTACCGCGGTCAGCGGCAGCGGCCCGGCCTATTTTTACCTGTTTGCCGAGTCTTTAATCGATGCCGCGGTGGCCATTGGTCTTGCCCGCCCGGCCGCCGAGCAAATGGTCCGGCAAACGATGTTGGGCTCGGCCCAGTTGCTGCTAAAGTCCGGCAAGCCTCCCGCCGAACTGCGCCGCGCGGTGACGTCTAAGGGCGGCACCACGGAACACGCTCTGCAGGTTTTAGAGGATGGCGGCTTCGCCAAGCTCGTCGAAACGGCGATACGGGCCGCCTGTCTCCGCGCTAAAGAGCTGGGCCAGAGAACTTAGCTTTTCGGCTATTGACGTCCGATATTTTTTGGGAGTAAAATGCACTTATGAACTGGCTGGATATCGTTATCCTGGTTGGTCTCGTCCTGGCGGCCTTCACCGGACTCAAAGCCGGTATCATGAAGATACTCTTTACGGTCGTCGGTATCATTGTCGGCATTGTCCTGGCGGGGCGTTACTCCGATTCTCTGGCCGGTGTGCTGGGTTTTATCAATAATCCCGACTGGGCAAAAATAGCCGCTTTCGCCATTATCCTGGTGGCCGTATTGATTATCTCGGCGATACTCGCTGCCATATTGAGCAAGCTCATTTCCGCGATACTGCTGGGCTGGATAAATCGACTGGGCGGGGCTATTTTAGGTATTGTGGTGGGCGCCCTCTTCTGGGGGGCTATTCTATCGATGTGGGTACATTATCTGGGTCCCAGCGATGCCGTGTCTCATTCGGCACTGGCGCGTTTTCTGCTGGATACTTTCCCCTTCGTGCTGGGGCTATTGCCCTCCGAGTTCGACTCGGTCCGCCATTTCTTCAGCTAATCGGGACGTTCCACTGGATGCCGCCGCCCGCTATCTTTGTTAACAAATCGATTTTATTTTTTCCGGGGATGGGCGGGGTCGGGTTTAGGGGCATCCACCGGGCATATTTCGGCGCACTTGGACGAATCGAAATAACCTACGCACTCGACACATTTATTGGGGTCGATAACGTATAGTGTCTCTCCCTCACTGATAGCCTGCACGGGGCATTCGGGTTCGCAGGCTCCGCAGCTGATGCATTCATCCGTGATCATGTAAGCCATTATTTTCCTCCTGATTTGTCACCCACCTGATGGATTTTGGTGTATGTTATTTCTTGGCGATGCCCTTTTTTATCAGGGCTTCGGCGACGTTTTTCGGGACCAGGCTGTGAATATCGCCTCCCAGGCTGGCGACCTCTTTGATCAGGCTGGCGCTGAGGAACTGGAATTCCTGGCTGGCCATGAAGCACACTGTCTCCAGTCCGGGGGAAAGCATCTGGTTCATCATCGCCATTTCAAATTCCCACTCGAAGTCGCCGATCATCCTGAGTCCGCGCACCAGCACCTGGGCTTTGACCTCCCGGGCGAATTCCACCGTAATATTGCTGTACGGTCTCACTTCCACCTTGGGCAGGTGGGCCGTCGCTCGCCTGGCCATCTCTACCCGCTCATCGAGGGTGAACATCAGGTTTTTTTCCGGTGTGGCGAAGATGCCGATGATGGTCTTGTCGAAGAGTTGGGAGGCCCTGGTGGCGATATCGATGTGCCCGTTAGTTATCGGGTCGAAGCTGCCTGGGTAGAGAGCGATAATCACGGCTTGACCTCCTTGCGGTAGATGGAAATGCAGCTGTCACCGTGGCGGTGCTCTTTAACGAGGTTGATGGTGGCGTAGGTCTGGCTGAGGGTCAGGTGCGGTGAATGGGTCACCATCACGGTCGTCTTGGTTCCGACCAGTCTGGAGTTAGCCAGTTCCGTGATAAATTCACCTATTGACGTATCGCGATAGGGCGGGTCCATTAAAATAACGTCATACTCCTTATCGAGAAAAGAAAATACTTTTTTAGCGTTGCCGCAATAGACGCGGGCTTGTGCCGATAGCTTCGTTTTCTCCAAATTTTCCTTTATTATACCACAACACTTCGGTTCGCTTTCAACAAAGTCTACCCAGCCTGCCCCCCGGCTGAGGGCCTCGATGCCCAGCGCGCCGCTGCCGGAGAACAGGTCCAGCACCAGCGACCAGTCGTCGGCGATGTTCTCCAGGATGGCAAAGATGGCGCCGCGCACCAGGTCGGTGGCCGGGCGCGTCTGCGTCCCTTTCGGGAACTTCAGATGGTGTCCTTTCGCCTTGCCGGTGATAACTCGCATATGACGTCAAAAGTATTACGGGAGCTCGTGAAAAATAGGGCTTTCTAAGAAACAGGATAGCTGGATAAGCTGGAATTTGTCAAACAGGGGAGCCTGAATGTATGTGCTGATATTTTGTCGCCGGACAAAAGGAAAGGCTGCGGGCGCTGACCGCCCGCAGCCTGTTGGTTAGAATTAATAATATATATTATTTATTCTATTTTTTACCGCACAACCTATAGCTCGGCACATTTTTTACTGGAAGTGCCGCTGCCTTACCGGTTCGCTGGGCGCCTCGCTCTGGGTCGGCAGCCGCCGCTTGCTGAACAAAGGACGCCGCAGGAAGGAAGGCATATCGAGCTCGTCCTCGGTCTTCATGTTCTTCAGAATCTTGTTGAGCTCTTCCTCTTCCTGGTTCACTTTGCCCATCCCCAGCTTGGCATGGAAGCCGGTGGTGATGAGGGTGATCTTGACCTCGTTCTCCATCGACGGGTCATTGGCGACACCGAAGATGATGTTGGCTTCCGGGTCAACGGCCTGTTTGATGACGTCGGCGGCCTGGTTGACCTCGAATAGCGAGAGGCTGTTGCCGCCCACCACGTTGAACAGGACGGCTTTGGAGCCCTCGATGGAAACATCGAGCAGCGGGCTGGCCAGCGCTTCCTTGGCGGCGTCGATGGCGCGGTTCTGTCCCGTCCCCTTACCGATGGACATCCACGCAGGTCCGGCATCTTTCATGATGGCCTTTACGTCGGCAAAGTCGAGGTTAATCATGCCCGGTGTGGTGATGACCTCGGCGATGGCCTGGACGCCGTGCCTCAGCACATCATCGGCCAGTTTAAAGGCGCTGTCCACGCCGGTCTTGTGGTCGCAGAGGGTCATCAGGCGGTCGTTCGGGATGATTATCAGCGTATCGACCTTGTCGATAAGATTTTCAATCCCCTCTTCCGCCGTCTCCATGCGATGTACGCCCTCGAAGGCGAACGGTTTGGTGACCACGGCGATGGTGAGAGCGCCGCTGTGTTTGGATATCTCCGCCACGATGGGAATCGCGCCGGTGCCGGTGCCGCCGCCCATGCCGGCGGTAACAAATACCATGTCCGCCCCGGAGATGAGTTCCTTCAGTTCGTCGCGGTTTTCCTCGGCGGCTTTAGCCCCGATGATGTGGTCGCCGCCCGCACCCAGGCCCTTGGTCAGCTTTGGCCCGAGCTGGACGCATACCGGGGCTTCACAGACCGCCAGGGCCTGGGCGTCAGTGTTCATCGCGATGAACTCGACACCCTGGATGTTCTCTCTGACCATGCGGGTCACGGCGTTGCTGCCGCCGCCACCCAGACCGATTACTTTTATCTTAGCTGGACTGGCTACGAAACTTGTTCTTGCCATGTCCTCCTCCTTTCAATACTATTTTGAATATTTTCTTTATCATTAGTCGAACAGCTTTTTAAGCTGGATGTGCCAGCGCGTTCAGGGCACCGCCGAACATGCCCGCCCTTCCATTGCTTCTTGCCCCTGTTTTTGGCGCCCCAGAGCATCAGGCCGACGCCGGTGGCATAGGCCGGGTCGCGCAGGATATCGGCGATGCCGTAAATATCGGTGGGAGCGCCCACCCTGACCGGGATTCTCAGGATTTCACTCCCCAGCGAAGCGATGCCGACCAGGTTGGAGCTGCCGCCGGTAAGTACCAGCCCTGCCGGTACCAGCGTATCGTAGTCCGAGGTCGGCATTTCCAGCAGGATTAGCTTCAGGATTTCTTCGACCCTGGCCCGGATGATATCGCAGAGGTCCTGGTAGGAGACGCCGTGCCCGTCCTTGGATATGGCCGGTGAGGTATCTGTCTTGGCGTCGTAAACGGGCATGACGCTGCCGTACTTTTTCTTCATTTCCTCGGCGATTTCAAACGGGAGTCCCAGGCCGATGGCGATATCACGGGTGAGCTGATATCCCGCTACCGGCAGGATGGAGGTGTGCCAGATGCTGCCCTCTCTGAAGACGGCGACATCCGTGGTGCCGCCCCCGATATCCGCCATGATGACGCCTACCTGCTTTTCATCTTCGGTGAGGATGGCCTCACTGCTGGCCAGGGGCTCCAGGACCAGGTCCTCGATGTCTATCCCGATACTGCGTATGCATTTCACGAGATTCTGAATGGAGGTTACGGCCGCGGTAATAACGTGTGTCTCTACGTCAAGGCGAAATCCGTGCATACCGACCGGGTTCTTGACACCGGGCTGACCGTCCACGGTATAGCTCCGCGGGATGACATGCAGCAGTCTGCGGTCGGTGGCCGTTTTGACGCTTTGGGCGGAGGCAAGAACTCGTTTTAAATCATCCGGTCGCACGACCCTGTCGTTGCGGGTAATGGCCACGACGCCGTGGTTATTCATCGAGGATACGTGACGGCCGGTAACGCCGATATAAGCTGATTCTACCTTGCAGGCGCTGGTCTGTTCGGCTTTCCTTACAGATTCGCGAATCGATTCTCTGGCTTCATTGATGTTGACCACCAGCCCTTTATGCAGTCCCTTAGACGGGGTAATCCCCACACCCACGACGCGAGGGCTGCCCCCATCGCTGATATCTGCCAGGATGGTGCATATTTTGGTAGTGCCGACATCAATTGCACCTATTACATTTCTCTTTTTCATCTGCCCTCCTTAGTAACTGGATTATTCTTTGGTTTTGCGGATACCCCGTTTTTACATATATTTGTGAAACCTCCTTTCAGAATCTCGTTTTATTCTAAGCGGCAAAAAATTCCACCTTAATCTTTTGGAGTAATGCCGGCCGCCGCCAGCCCTGTAGCCTGGCAATGGTCAGGAAATCATGGTCGACGGTCGCGGCATAGCAGTCATCCTGCGCGATAATGTGTTCCGCCACTCTCAGCTTGGCGCTCCGGCTCCGCGGATTGGCGCGTATCTCGGCGGCTGAGGGGGTGATGACTTTTTTATTGATAATCCTCAGACTCGGTATGTGCCCGCAGACACAGACCGGGGTCTCCGGCGGGCAGATACAGCCCCTGGCTTCTTTTTGCATAAACTGCTTGACGATGCGGTCTTCCAGCGAGTGATAGGTAATTACCACCAGCCGGCCCTCGTAGCCGAGCAGGTCCACCGCCTGCTTTAACGCTGATTCCAGGTGTTCCAGTTCGTTATTCACGGCGATGCGCAGCGCCTGGAAAGTCCTGGTGGCCGGGTGCAGCCTGCCGTGGCGGCCGACCGCCTTCTCGATTAATTGGGCCAGCTGGCGGGTTGTCTCTATGGGTCTTTCTTTCACGATGGACCGGGCGATGCGCTGGCTCTGGCTTTCCTCGCCGTAGGTCCTGATGATACTGGCGAGCCTCGCTTCCGGGACCGTATTGACGATGTCGGCGGCGGTCGTCCTCTGTCCCGGGCTGAAGCGCATATCGAGCGGGGCGTCATGCTGAAAGCTGAAACCGCGTCCGCTCCCGCTCAGCTGGGGCGAAGAGAGCCCCAGGTCGAAGAGGATGCCGTGCACCGGGAAAAAATCGTATTTAACGCAGATGGACTGCAGGTTCACGAAATTATCGTTGACGAGCCGGATGGAGTCCCCGGCGCCCCGGAACCTCTCCTGGACCGCCTCTATGGCGTTGGGGTCGGCGTCGATGCCGAGCACCTGTCCGCCGGGCGAACTTTTTTCCAGGATAGCGGCGGCGTGTCCCCCGCCGCCGAGAGTGCCGTCGATATACCGACCGCCTGGCTGGACCGCCAGGGCTTGGATTACCTCGGAGAGCAGGACGGGAGTATGGGTGGAGGCTGGACCGTGTTTTATCATTACCGATTTTCCAGGCTTTCTATGATCTGCCATGCCTGTTCCTGGCTGATGCCCTTCTCTTCCTCCCAGAGTCCCTTGTTCCATATCTCCAGGTTGGTGTTGACGCCAACGATGGTTATTTCATCAAGAATTTGGGCATGTTCCCGCAGGGGCGCCGGTAGGGCCACCCGGCCCTGCCCGTCAACCCTGGTAACGAAGGCCGTGGCAAACAGCGCCCGACTCAGCCGGCGCATTTTGCTGCGTGTCAGTGAGCCGCTGGTGAGTGAGCTGGAGAGCTTTTTCCATTCCGTCACCGTGTAGGCGGTGATACATTTCTCCGCCCCGACGGTTAATACGAGCCCATCCTTAAGCGCATTTCTGAAACGCGGCGGGATAGGCACCCGGCCCTTGTCATCTATTTTATAATCGAATTCACCGTAGAACATATTATTATCTTACCACTATTTACCACTATTTACCATATTTCACCATTTTATAGCACACTAGGCTTTATTTGTCAAGTATTTTGCCGGAAATATTTTACGTTTGTGACGAATACGTGATTTCGTGGGGTGAAAAGTCTAATGGGGAAATGACTCCGCGGCAGTACTTTCGCCCTAGGCGTCAAGTGTGATACAATATAATTTGTTTTGTGTAACGAAGATGATTAATATCGGTATACTTACTATCAGCGATAAGGGTTCCCGGGGCGAGCGCCAGGACAAAAGCGGCGAGGCTATCCGGGCGATTGTTATCTCGAATGAAAAGCGCCGTCGTTAAATACGATATTGTCCCCGATGAAGCTGATATTATCTCCGGCAAGCTTACCGATTGGGCGGATGGGGGCGATGTTGACGTTGTCCTGACCACCGGCGGCACCGGGCTGAGCGCGCGCGACGTTACCCCGGAAGCGACCCTCGTCGGTCATCGATAAAGAGGTGCCCGGTATCGCCGAAGCCATGCGGGCTAAATCCTTGGAAAAAACGCCGATGGCGATGTTGAGCCGGGCGGTGGCCGGTCTGCGCGGGCAAGTGCCTTATCATCAATTTGCCGGGCAGCCCGAAAGCGGTGCAGGAATGTCTGGAGGTTGTCTTGCCGGCCCTTCCCCACGCCGTGGAAATTATTAAAGGAGAGGTGACGGAGCAACCGTGAGGTACGCCGGGATAGGTTCAGATCGATGCGCATCGATATTTTGACGCTGTTTCCGCAGATGTTTGACGCGCCGTTCAATTACGGCATTTTCCAGCGGGCGATTGATCACGGACTGGTCGGTATCAACGTGCACAATATCCGCGACCATACTCACGATAAGCACCACACCGCCGATGACTATCCTTATGGTGGCGGTGCCGGCATGGTGCTGCGTCCCGGCCCTATTTTTGAAGCGGTGGAAGCCATCCGGGGCAGCGTCGTCGAAGAAGAAAGGGACTTCCCCGTGATTCTCCTTACCCCCCAGGGCCGGCTTTTGTCCCAGCCGGTGGCCCTCGAGCTTTCGCGGCAGCGCCACCTGGTCTTTATCTGCGGCCACTATGAGGGCGTCGACGAGCGGGTGCGCGAGCACCTGGCTACCGACGAAATCAGCATCGGCGACTATGTTCTGACCGGCGGCGAAGTGCCGGCGCTGGTGGTCATCGACGCCGTCTTGAGACTTTTGCCGGGGGTGCTGGGCTCTGAAGAGTCGCCGCTGGAGGATTCTCATGCCAGCGGACTTTTGGAATATCCCCAGTATACCCGCCCGGCCGATTTCCGCGGGTGGACCGTGCCGGAGGTCCTGCTTTCCGGGAACCATGCTGAAATTGCCAAGTGGCGACGGGAACAGGTCATCCGCCGCACGATGGAGCGCCGCCCCGACCTTTTGAATAAGGCCAATCTGGGCCTTGAAGATAAAAAACTGGTCGAACGCCTGAAGACCCGCCGGTCTCGGGCTGGTAACGAATAGGGAGTCTTAACATGGATGTTTCATCGCTGGTTGAAATCAAAAAGAACCCGAAAATACCGGACATCGCCCCCGGCGATACCGTCCGGGTCAGCGCTAAGATCGTAGAAGGCGGCAAAGAGCGCATCCAGGTCTTCCAGGGCGTGGTCATCAAGATTAAGCGCGGCGGTAACGGCGCCGGCTTTACCGTCAGACATGTCGCCTACGGTGTTGGCGTGGAGCGCACCTTCCCGTACAATTCGCCGCTGGTAGAAAAAGTGGAGATTGTCCGCCAGGGCAAGGTGCGCCGTTCCCGGCTTTACTATCTGCGCGGACTCAGCGGCAAGGAAGCCCGCCGCAAGATAAAGCGCGTCGAGAGGAAAGTCAGGGAGCAGGTAGGTGAGGAACTGTTGGTGGCGCCGCCGGAAGAAGAAGTTATCGAGCCCGTCGCCGCCGAAGTAAAACCGGAAGTCGCTGCCCCCGCCCCAGCTGCTCCCGAAGCCAAGGCTGCGACCGAAACCAAACCCGCGCCCGAAGCGAAAGCTGTGCCGGAGGCAAAGGCGGCCAAACCGGTCGAGCCGGTGAAGTCGGAGGCGGTCGCCGAAAAACCCGCCGCCCCGGAAGCGAAAGCCGCCCCACCCGCCGAGGCTAAAGAAACAGAACCGCCCAAATCATAAACGCCGTCGGGTCGTGCCGGAGGCTGGTATGAAATATGCCGAGGTCAGTGTCAATTCACCGGCCGCCCGGCGTCGCACTTTTTCTTACGCCGTTCCTCCGGGTATGGATGTCCGCGAGGGACAGGCGGTCCTCGTTCCTTTCGGCGAGAAAGTCCTCCAGGGCGTTGTTCTGGAGCTGACCGACATCCCCGCTGTGGAAGACACCCGCGAGATAATCGATATTCTTGAGCCGCTTCCGGTTTTATCGCCGAATCACTTATCCCTGGCGCGCTGGATTCGCGATTATTACCTTGCGCCGCTGTTCGACGCGGTGGCTTTAATGCTGCCCCCGGGGTTCGAGCGGCGCGCCGTTACTTTCGTCAGCCCGGCGCGAACCGATATCGGCCCTTCCTCCCTGAACGACGACCAGCAGAAAATTCTCGAGCTTGTTGCCGGGCAGGAGAGGGTCGAGCTGAAAAGGCTGGAGAAAGCCCTCGGCAAGAAAAAGGCTTCATCCCTCGTGTCGTCGATGGTGCGGCATGGGCTCCTCTCCCGCAGCTATGAGCTGACGCACGTCCGGATAAAGCCCAAGAAAGAACTTTACCTGAGTCTAACCGGCGATATCAGTAAAGCCACGGAGCTGCCTCTTAAACAGGCGGCCCTTTTCCATTTGTTAATCGAAAAGAAAGTGCCGCTTTCCTGGGCGGAAGCCCGGAAACAGACCGGCGGCAACAAGTCTGTCGCTGCTGCCCTGGTACGCCGCGGGCTGGCCGCCTTTCAGGAGGTGGAAGTCCGCCGCGAGCCGATTTCCTATGATAATATTACCTCTTCTTTTCCTTTGACCCTCACCGCCGACCAGCAGTCTGCATTTAATGCCGTGAAAGCCGGTTTAGGACGGGCGGCCGGGGTCAATGCCGGACCTGAAGTTTATTTGCTGCACGGCGTTACCGGCAGCGGTAAGACTGAGGTGTATTTACAGGCCCTGGCGGAGGCGGTAAAATTGGGTAAAAAAGGCATCGTCCTGGTGCCTGAGATTGCCCTGACCCCCCAGACCATCGAGCGTTTTGCCTCCCGTTTTCCCCACCGCGTGGCGGTACTGCACAGTCGACTCTCCCTGGGAGAGCAATATGACGAGTGGCACCGCATCCGCCGCGGTGACTTCGATGTCGTCATCGGGTCGCGGAGCGCTATCTTCGCGCCGCAGCCGGACCTCGGCTTGATCGTCATTGACGAGGAGCACGAGTGGACCTATAAGCAGGACAATTCGCCACATTATCACGCGCGGGCGGTGGCTATCAGGCTGGCCGGGTTTACCGGTGCCGTGGTGCTCCTGGGCAGCGCCACGCCGGACGTCGAGTCCTATTTTAAAGCGCAAAACGGCGAATATACGCTGTTAAAGCTCCCCGAGCGTATCGTCCCCACCGCCGGGGCGCCTTTACCCCGGGTGGAGGTCGTCGATATGAGGGAGGAGCTTAAAGCGGGCAACCTCGGCATTTTCAGTCGGTCGCTGACGCGCGCTATCAACGAAGCCATTGCCGCCGGGGAGCAGATAATTCTTTTTCTCAACCGGCGCGGCGGCGCCACCTTTATCCAGTGCCGGAACTGCGGTTTCGTGCTGCGCTGCCGCCGCTGTGATGTGCCTCTCGCCCAGAATATCGCCGGGGATACCCTGGTCTGCCACCAGTGCGGCTATCAGACCCCGGTCCCGCCGGTCTGCCCCAGGTGTGCCGGTCGCCAGTTGAAGTTTTTGGGCGCCGGGACCCAGAAGCTGGAGCAGGAAACGCGTTTCGCTTTTCCCCGCGCCCGCCAGCTTCGCTGGGATAGCGACGTTATCACCGGCAGGACCTCCCACGAGGCGATTTTGCAGAAATTCCGCACCCGCCAGGCGGAAATCCTCATCGGCACCCAGATGATTGCCAAGGGACTGGACATCCCCTCGGTGACGCTGGTCGGTGTTGTCAGCGCGGATACTTCGCTTAATCTCCCCGATTTCCGCTCCGGCGAGAGGACGTTCCAGTTGCTGAGCCAGGTCGCGGCCGGGCCGGGCGCGGGCCTTCGGGCGGACGCGTCGTTATCCAGACCTTTTCCCCCGAGCACTATGCCATACAGGCGGCCGCCCGCCACGACTACGCTTCTTTTTACGAGCAGGAAATCGCCTATCGCCGGCAGCTTCATAATCCTCCGTTCACCCGCCTCGCCAGTCTGGTCTATGTCCACACCAACGAAGCTATCTGCCAGCGGGAGGCGGAAAAAATGAAACAGCGACTTGCCGGGGAAATGGCCGCCCGTGGCGTCGCCGGCATTGAAATCATCGGTCCCGCCCCCGCCTTTATCCGCCGCCTCAGAGGGCGGTTCCGCTGGCAGCTCGTCCTGCGCGGCTCCGGGCTGACGGACTTTTTAGCGCCGCTGGCTTTGCCGCAGGGCTGGACGATAAATATTGACCCCGTGAGTCTGGTTCAGTAAACTAAAAGTAGGAGACATAGTAAACTGCATCTCCGGCAAAGGGAGTGAAAATAAGAGAGGGGTGAAACTCCTCTCTAAAGCCTCCTCCCCCTCTCCTGCCGGGAGAGGGGGATAAAGGGGGTAAGGTTAAAATATACTAAAGGAGACCACATGGCGGTTTTGCCTATCAGGACTCTGCCCGACCTTGTGCTGCGGCGCAAGGCAAAACGCATTTCGACCGTTGATAAGTCGGTGAAAAAGCTTATCGCGGATATGCGCGAGACGCTGCACGCTGACGTTGGCAGGGTAGGGCTGGCTGCCCCTCAGGTGGGCGTCTCCCTGCGCGCGACGGTCATTTGTCTGCCGGAAGGCGAGGATATTATCCTGATAAACCCGGAGATCGTGCGCCGCAAGGGCCAGCGTCTCGTCAGCGAGGGGTGCCTCAGCATCCCGGGCTATGTCGGGGAGCTTTTCCGGGCGGAGTCGGTTACCGCTAAAGGCCTTGACCTTGCCGGCAAGCCGGTCCGCATCAAGGCGGAGGGCCTGCTTTCCCAGGCGCTCGAACACGAGACCGACCATCTTAACGGCGTGCTTTACATCGACCGCATGGAAAACCCGGAGACGCTGCGTAAAATCGAGCCTGAGGATACTGAAATTTAGGTTCTATCGTTCTTTATGACGAACGATTTCCTTGTTTTTCGGCGGTAGTTTTTCCGTCTATAAAGTAAAAAAGTTCATCCAGCCTGGACTCGGGGAAGGCTTGCTTCGCCCCGGTGATGAACTTCTCGTTAATTCCCCTTTTCCCTTCCCGGACGCGATATACCTGGCTCACCGATAGCCCCATGGCTTTGGCCAAAGCCGAGAGGTTATGGTATTTATCGTTGGCCATTTCAAAGACTCTTGTTTTAATTATCATTGCGATTCAATTATCATTATATAAGTGCCAATTGGCATAATTATAGTAATAAAAGATGACATTTGTCAAGTAATGTGAAATGCCATGGTAGCATTAACATTAATGTGGCTTCATCATACTGTAATTTATTGACAGTATGTAATATAATATAGTCTTCTATTCTATTGAGATTATATGCCTGATAATTTATCCCTCCGACCCGGCGATAAGTTCTTCCGTCCCCTTAGAATCAAACGATTCCATTTAAGGCGAGTCCTGGGTGTTACCGGACTGTTCAGCACCGCCTATGGTGATGTGGGTTCTTCCATTTACTATGCGCTTGGTGTGGTGGCGATGTCCGCCCTCGGGCTTACTCCCCCGGTGTTGATGATTTCCGGCATTATCTTCTTGTTCACCGCATTGACTTATGCCGAAGGAGCCACCATGATCCCCGAGGCCGGCGGTTCCGGCGCCTTCGCCTTCCGGGCATTCAGCCCCTGGGTCAGCTTCGTGGCCAGCTGGGTACTGATGTTGGATTATATTGTTACCATGTCGATTTCTGCTTTCACGGCGATAAGCTACCTGGGATATTACGTCCCGGTTCTTAAAGATTGGCCTATGAATAGCTTGGGCGGTATTGCCGTGGTGGTATTTCTGGTGTTTATCAACATCCGTGGCGTCCAGGCTTCCTCGCGATTGAATATCGCTCTTGTGTTTGTTGATGTTATTACGCAGATATCTATTGCGGTGCTGGGCGTAATTTTAATTATCAACCTTCCCCAGTTGGTCCACAATATCCACTGGGGGGTCGCCCCGACGCCAAATCAGCTTCTCTTTGGTATCTCGATATCGATGGTCGCTTACACGGGCATCGAGACGATGGCGAATCTGGGCAGCGAGGCACGTCGTCCGGAGAAAGATATTCCCCGGGCGGTGATACTGGTGTTTTTTGTCGTGATAACGCTGTGGACTCTTCTCTCCATGACGGCTCTCAGCGCTTATCCGGTATACCAGAACGCCGCCGGGCAATGGGTTACCGATTTAACCCAGAGGTTCTTACATGACCCCATCCTAGGTATTGTCAGCGTTATGCCGCTTAGTATACGTCCCGTTCTAAGTTTTTTTGTGGTTTTTCTGGCGGTGACGATATTGATTATTGCCACCAACGCCGGTATGCTGGGTGCCTCGCGGCTGGCCTATTTCATGGGGCAGCGCCGGCAGCTGCCCGGGTGCTATCAGTAAAATCAGCGCCAGGGCGCGTGTCCCGGCTAACGCCATTCTCTTTTTCTCTATCATCGCCAGCGCGTTAATTGCCACCGGTCAAATTACTCTCCTGGCTGACCTGTATGCTTTCGGCGCGGTGCTGGCTTATACCGCCGCCCATGCCTCGATTATTGCCTTACGCATCAAGGAGCCGGATTTGCCCCGTCCTTTCAAGATACCGCTGAATATCCGTATCCGCGGCAAGCAAATTCCTGTTACCGCTGTTCTCGGGGGACTGGCCACACTTATTACCTGGTTCATCGTCGTCTATACCCATGCTATCGGGCGCATTGTCGGATTCTCCTGGTTGGCTCTCGGTTTGCTCATTTATGTTTTCTATCGCAGTTATCAGAAAAAACCCTCGGACGAGTGGGAAATAAAACCGGGTAAAAAATAGAAAGACTGGTCGGGTATTGTAGATTTTTGGCAATAAGGTTATAATACCCACGTTACTGAGTAATCGGGGAAGCGATAATGTTTAAACAGATTCTGGTGCCGGTCGCCGGCACCCATGCGGATGAGGAGACCGTCAGGCTGGCCTGCCGGCTGGCCAAGAACGATAAGGGCAAGGTCTGGGCGGTCTCCGTCGTGGCTATCAAGCGCGCCCTGCCCCTCGACGCTGAAATTGAGTCCGAAATCAAGAAAGCCGAGGAAATCCTGAACAAGGTGGAGAGCGTCGCCGAAGCAGGAGAATTACGAGATTGAGACCGATGTCCTTCAGGCGCGGGAGGTCGGCCCGGCCATCGTGGATGAGGCCGTAGAGCGGGGCGTCAGCCTCATTTTAATGGGCATTTCCTATAAACAGCGCTTCGGGCAATTCAGCCTGGGCAGCGTGGTGCCTTACGTCTTGAAAAATTCGCCGTGTCCGGTTATACTCTACCAGCAGAGTGCCGTGACGAAATAAGTGCTTTTTTATGAAAATATTAATCATGGGATGCGGCCGTGTCGGTGCCAGGCTGGCGGCTTTGCTTGACGAAGACGGCCATAAAGTTACCGTTCTGGACATCGATACGTACAGTTTCCGGCGCTTGCCCCCTTCCTTTGGCGGTTCCGCCCTTTACGGCAACGGCATTGACGAGGAAGCCCTTAAAAAGGCCGGCATTGAAGATGTCGATGTCTTTGTCGCTTTAACGCAGGGCGATAACCGCAATGTCATGGCCTGCCAGATTGCCAGGCTCGTCTTTAATGTCCCGCGGGTGGTCTGCCGTATCTATGACCCCCTCCGTGAGGAAATGTACTCTGCCCTCGGACTGGAAACGATTAGCCCCACCAAGGTCTTCTCCCAGCTCCTCCGGGAGAAGATAGAGGGCTGAGGTATTTGATATGTATATCATCATCGTCGGCGGCGGGCGCCTCGGCTACTATCTTCTCAAGGCTTTACTTAACGAGGGCCACGAGGTGCTCGTGCTGGAAAAGGACCCCCGCATCTGCAAGACCATCACCGATGAACTGGGCAGTGTCTGCTACCGCGGTGACGGCTGTGAAGCCGCTACACTGGCCGAAGTCGGTACCGGTCGGGCGGATATGTTTGTGGCCGTGACCGGTGACGACGAGGACAATCTGGTGGCCTGCCAGATCGCTAAGCATAAACACAATGTGCCGCGTACCATCTGCCGTTTGCGCAACCCCCGGAACGCCGTCCTCTTTAAGAAACTGGGCGTTGATGTGACCATCAGTACTACCGACCTTATTCTGGAGGCCATTGAGAGAGAGGTGCCGACTCATCCCCTGACCCACCTGCTGACTATCGATGAAAAAGGACTGGCCATCGTCGATGTGAAAATTTCCCCGGGGTCGGCCACGGTGGGCAAAACCGTTAAGGACCTTTCCCTGCCGGAGAAAAGCACTCTGGTCCTGATTATCCCCCAGCAGGGCGGCGCCCGCGCGCCGTCGCCTAATACCATCATTGAGGCGGGCGACCAGATAATTGCGGTGACCACTAAGGAATCGGAAGAAGCCCTCCGCAGCGCCCTGCGCGGTATCTGAAATCGCCCCTGTTAATTTTCTGCTCCACCTTGCCTTAGATGCATTATCCATAAGTTCGGATATTGGTAGATTCTCTTGCTCTCCCTCTTTGTCCCCCTCTCAGAAAATAATCCCCCTCTCCTTCTAAGGAGATGGGGCAGGGGGTGAGGTCTCTTTTATTCCCTGTTGCCAATTGGCGAAACGGGGCTTATAATACGGCTGTCGTGGAGACCTTCTATGAAGACGGGTCGGTTTTTTAACCGCTGGACTTTTCTGGCGGCCATATTGGTGGTCATCATTATTGCCGGCGGCGTGATTATCGGCTCGAAATACCGCCCGGTTCACCCCGTCGAAATTTCTCTGAACCCCGCCCCCGCTCCGCAGGGCGACATATATATCGGCGGCGAGGTCCATAATCCCGGCATCTATCCTTTCTCGCCCCGCGATAGCCTTGATGACATTCTGCGGGCGGCCGGCGGCGTTACCGGCGATGCTGACCTCAGCCATGTGGCGCTGAGTGTGCCGGCTAAAGGGCAGGTGGCGGAGGTGCAAAAAGTCAATATCAATACCGCTGACGCCTGGCTGCTGGCTGCCTTGCCGGGCATCGGCGATACCCGGGCTCAGGCCATCATTGCCTACCGCCTTAAAAACGGACCTTTTCGCGATATTAACGAGCTGCTCAATATCGAAGGGCTGGGCACCGTGACCTTGGAAAAAATCCGCGACCTGATTACCGTCGGCGACTGATTATTATAATAGGAAGCCATGATACTTATCTTTTTAAGTTGCGTCTGGGTTCTCGGTATTTTCCTCGGTTCTAAATTCCACCTGCCCTGGATATTCTGTCTGGTCGCGCTCGCCCCTCTGCTGTTTTTATTTTTTGCCCGCCAGCACCGGAAGCTGATAATTTTATCGGGGCTGGGTATTTGCCTGCTCGTCGTTGCGTCCGCGTATTCGTACTCCAGCCTTTATACCGTTGACGAGGGCCGACTCCGCTTTTATAACGACCAGGGCGTTTTTGAAATTAAAGGCAGGCTGGTCAACGCCCCCGATGTCCGTGATAAAACCGCCCACCTCACCGTGTCCGTCGAGGCTATCAAGCTGGCTGCGGACTGGCAAGACGTCCAGGGTACGTTATTGATTTTCGTGCCCCGCTATCCCGCCTATCATTACGGCGACGTTCTTCAGGTGACCGGCGCGCTGCAGACGCCGCCTCAGCTTGGCGACTTCGATTACCGCGGGTATCTGGAGCACCAGGGCATCTATTCCACCATGCTCTATCCTCAAATCGAGGTGCTGGATACGGCGCGGGGTTTTCCGCCGCTGGCCTGGGTCTATTCGTTGAGGGACCGCCTGGCTCAGACCCTGGCGCAGGTGCTCCCCGAGCCGCAGGCGTCCCTGGCCCAGGGTATTATTCTGGGCATGCGCGGCAACATCCCTGAAGACCTGAGCCGCGATTTCTCCCGGAGCGGTACGGCCCATCTCCTGGCGATATCCGGCTATAACATCGGTATCATGGCCGGCATCATGCTCGGCGTCGGCCTGTTTCTCTTCGGGCGCCGGCGTTACCTCTATGTCTGGCTGGCGCTTGGCGCCGTCTGGCTTTATGCCCTGCTCACCGGTATGAATCCCCCGGTGCTGCGCGGCGCCATCATGGCCAGCCTGTTTCTCGTCGCCGAGGCATTGGGCAGGCAGCGCAGCGCTATGGTGGCGCTGACCTTCGCCGCGGCGGTCATGGTGGGCGTCAGCCCCTATGTCCTCGGGGACGCTTCTTTCCAGTTGAGCTTTATCGCCATGGCCGGCCTGGTTTTCATTTGTCCGATTTTTAGCCGGGCGGGCCGGCGGTTCGTCGCCGCCAGGGTCGGCGAGGAAGGGTTCCTGGTTGCTGCCGCCAATCTTACGGTTGACGCCATGAGCGCTACTCTCGGGGCGATTATCGCCGTCTGGCCTTTAATCGCTTATTACTTCGGTCTATTTTCCGTGGTAGGCCCTCTGGCGACTTTCCTGGTCACGCTGGTACTGCCGGTGATCATTATTCTCGGGACCCTGGCGGCCCTCCTGGGTCTGGCTTCGCTGGCCGTCGCTCAGGCTTTCGGCTGGCTGGCCTGGCCTTTTCTCTCTTATATGATACTGGTCGTGACCGGATTGGCGGCGCCGTCGGTATCGTCGGTGGCCGTCAACTCCATCAGCCCCGTCTTTTTGGTGTGTTATTATCTCGTGCTCGTATTACTAATCTGGCTTCACGGTCGCTGGCAGAAGCTGCGCAACCTTTTATCCGGCACCGCCGGTCTGATGAAATCCGGGGTGAGTTTGTCTTCCGGGCTTTCCCGTGGCGTTAAGTGGGCTATCGCGCCGCTGTTGGTGACGGCGGTGCTCGTATCTTTCACCGCGGCGACGATGCCTGACGATGACCTGCGCGTTAGCTTTCTCGATGTCGGCCAGGGTGACGCTATCCTTATCCAGAAGGGGGACCGGCAAATCCTGGTCGATGGCGGCCCCAGTCCCCGGGCAATAACCCTGGGGCTCGGCAGCCAAATGCCTTTCTGGGACCGGACCATCGATTTGCTCGTTTTGACCCATCCCCACGGTGACCACCTCGCCGGGCTGGTGGAAGTGCTGCGGCGTTACCGGGTGGCTCAGGTGCTCTATCCCGCCCTCGACTACTCCTCGCCGTTATTTGACGAATGGCGGAGGACGGTTGCCGAGAAAAATATCCAGAGCACTTATGCCCGGGCCGGACAACGCATCGATATGGGTGATGGTGTGGTCTTGGAGGTGCTAAGTGCCCCGCTTAACGATATCGTCTCGGATATCGATGTAGATAGTCTGGTATTGCGAGTTGACTATGGCCGGGTCAGCTTTCTGCTTACCGCCGATATCACCGGGGAAGTGGAGTGGGAGCTTGCCCGGGAGCGGGCGCCCCTCGCCAGTACGGTCCTTAAGGTGGCCCACCACGGTTCGTCTACCTCCACCACCCCGGAGTTTCTCTCGGTAGTTGAGCCGCAGGCGGCCGTCATCTCCGTCGGCGCGGATAACGATTATGGTTTGCCGGACGAGGCAGTGGTGGACAGGCTGGGGGAGAAAATCGGACAGGATAACATTTACCGTACGGATGAACGGGGCACGATAACCTTTACCACCGACGGTGACAAGCTGTGGATCGAAACCGGGAAGTAAGGAGAAATCTGGTTCATGTCTTTTTCACCAGCACGCAAATATTTCTGGAAAAAATCTTTACCGGGAATTTGTAGCGACTTTCCGGAGATGATTTCAATACCGTGAAGCCCGCCTTCTTCACGAGCTTTGCCAGTTCGCCGTAGGTGAACAGGTAATAGAAACGGTAAAGCGTTTTTTCTCTGGTGCGCCAGGGGAGCATGAAGCTCTTTTTTTGAACCAGTGGCGGGGCTGCCACCGGTTCCAGACGGTGATAAATGCCTCGCCGCCGGGCTTGAGCACCCGGTATAGCTCTTTAAAGGCTTTTGTTCTCCCTTGGTCGTCTTCGATATGGTGGTACACGGCGATGGCGATGGCAAAATCGAAACAATCGTCAGCGTAGGGGAGACTGCGGGCGTCGGCTTCCTGTAAATTGACTTTGAATTGATTTTTTTCGGCATATTTTTTGGCTAATGCCATCGTTTCATGGGAGTAGTCCACCCCGTATAGCTCGAACCCATTTTTAAACGGTAAAAAGTCAGGCCCGTGCCCACAGCCCACGTTAATTAATTTGCCCCGCCGCCACCGCGCCGCCAGCGCCTCGAGCTCGACCAGGAACCTCGACTTTTGTCGGAAGTTATACCTGGACGCCGCTATTTGATTGAATGTATCCCGCGTTGTTGACATAAGCCTTATCTGCTAAACTAAATATATCATATATGGTTAACGTCAGGAAATTTACCAGGACTATCTCGGGGGTAACGCCGCTGGCGGTGATGACTGCCCCCGCGCCCTGCCCCGGCCGCTGTCTTTATTGCCCCACCTATCCCGATGCCCCGCAGAGCTATACGCCGGAGTCGCCGGCCGTTCTGCGCGCCCGCCGCTTTGCTTATGATGCCCGCCGGCAGGTGGCGTCCCGACTTAATACTTTCGCGGAGATGGGGCACCCCACGGACAAAATCGAGCTCATCATCATGGGCGGGACTTTTCTGGCACAGCCCGTCGCTTACCAGTATCGCTTTATTAAGGACTGCTACGACGCGCTCAACGGCGTGACATCGGCCACTCTGGCTGAGGCTAAGCTGCTTAATGAAGCGGCTTCCCACCGCTGCACCGGACTCTGCATCGAGACCCGGCCGGACTGGTGCAGGCCGGACGAAATCAAGCGGATGCTGGAGTTCGGCGCCACCCGTGTCGAACTCGGCGTTCAGACCCTGGACGACGATATCTATCAGCTGGTACGGCGGGGACACGGGGTGGCGGAGGTGGTTCGCGCCACCGCTCTTCTCCGCGAGCACGGCTTTAAGGTCTATTACCACTGGATGCCCGGCCTGCCCGGCGCGACGCCCGAAAAAGACCTGGAGATGTCCCGGATGCTTTTTGACGACGACCGCTTTAAGCCGGACGGGCTCAAGCTATATCCCACCATGGTGGTGCAGGGGACGGAGCTGGAAAAGTGGTACCGGGACGGCCGCTACCAGCCCTACGATGATGCTACGATGGTCGACCTTATAGTTGCCATCAAATCGATTGTCCCGCAATACGTCCGTATTTCCCGCGTCCTGCGGGATATTCCGTCTAAATTTATCGTCGCCGGGCTGAAGGACTCACTGCGGGACATCGTCCGCGAGAAAATGAAAAACGACGGCGTCGCCTGCCGCTGTATCCGCTGCCGCGAGTACGGCCACCGCGCCCGGGATGGCTGGACCATCGGCGAGCCTCATCTGGTCCGGATGGACTATACAGCCGCCGATGGTACCGAGGTATTTCTTTCCTTCGAGGATGACAAGGGAACTCTATTCGGCCTTTTAAGACTGCGGATTCAGCCGCGTTCTGTCCCTGTGTTAACTGGCCCAGACGGAAATTACGCCATCATCAGGGAGTTGCACATTTTCGGGCCGGAAGTCCCCCTCAGCGAGCAGAGGGTCGCCGCCGCCCAGCATAAAGGCCTGGGCAAGGCTTTGCTCCGGGAGGCGGAGCGGATTGCCCGGGAAGAGTTTCAGGCACGCCGGTTGATCATCCTGAGCGGGACCGGCGCTAAAGAGTACTACCGCACCGAGTTTGCCTGCCAGGCGGAAGGCGACTACATGGTCAAGTCGTTGGCCTGACGAAATTCTTTTGTCATTCTGAGGGAGTCCTTCCCTGGGAAGGACGACCGTGAGAATCCGTGCTTCATCTTGATAAGATTCTCTGGGTTTTTCCTCCTGGTGCCGTCAGTATCTTCCCAGTTCTTCCAGCCGGTCGTCGCTGATGCCGAAATGGTGGGCGATTTCATGCCGGACGACGCGTTGTATTTCCTTCACGATTTGTCCATCGTTCCGGCACATCTCCTCGATGGGCCTCTGGAAGATGGTTATCTTGTCCGGGACGACGAACCCGTAATTGTGGGTGCGTTCGGTCAGCGGCACGCCTTCGTAAAGGCCGAGCAGCGTTTCGTTCCTTTTCCCTCTTAGCGGTTTCAGCTGGCCACGCGTGGGCACATCCGCCACTACGATATCGATATTTTCCAGTCTTTCCCGGAAAGCTTCGGGCAGTTTTTCGATGGCTTCCGCCACGAGCTTTTCGAACCTCTGGCTGTCCATTATTTTGACTCCTGAGCTTCTTTGAGCTGCGCCAGGTCGAATTTCATCCCGTCCCGCGCCGCGATGACCCGCACGCCGGTCTCTTTAGATATTTCCTCCGCCACGAGCCACGGCCTGGCCTGCCAGACGTGCATCCCGAAGTGGGTCAGGATGGCGGTCTTCGGCTTTATCTCTTTAATCAGCGTGATCACGTCCGGCACGGACAGGTGGTCGACGGGCGCCCGCGGCTCGGTGAGCACCATATTGATAATTACCAGCTCGGCGGGGTAGCTTTTCGCCAGCCCTTCGAAATAGCGCGTATCGGTGATGTACCCTATGGTCAGCCCCGACGCTTTGAAGACCATACCGTAAGTCTCCACCGGGTGGATGTGCCTGACCGACGTTTTGAAGGAGATGTTGCCTGCTTCGTATTGCTTTTCCGCTTCCAGTACTGTAATGCCTTCGACAAAGTTTTTCAAGTAGGAAAAGATGACCGGTTCCGGCGCCAGGGCGTCCGCCGGGAGGAACAGCTGGCCGCGCCGTCTGAAGCCGCCGTTGGTCATCGCTTCCACCATGACGTTAGTGTCCGCGGCGTGGTCCAGGTGGCGGTGGGAAACGATGATGGCGCTTAGCTTTTCGGCGTTCAGCTTTCTCTTGGTGGCCTGCACGATGCAGCCCGGCCCGGGGTCGACGAGCAACTGGGTGCCGCTCAGGTTCAGCCAGAATCCCCCCGAGGCCGCCAGCTGTTTGCTCACCATGAAGCGGGCGCCGGCCGTCCCCAGGAACGTTATCGGTATTTTCTGGAGCGGCGCTTTCGATGATTTTTCTCGCGCTCATTTTTCTATGATAAAAGATACGTGATATTTTTACAATCTGTCTCTATCACCTTACCCCCTTAATACCTCTCTCCGCCCGCGGCGAGGGGGAAGAAGAGGAAGAGGGGCGTAGCCTCTCTTAAACGCCCGCCTTATTAATTTTCCCCTCTCTACCTATTAGTTGGTATTTGATCTGTGAGATTGGTTTTTAATTTTTGACTTTTCAGTTTCCCTCTATATATACTTAATAAGCATAAAGATATATATCTTTAGATACTCCTGCATCACGAATAACTTTGCTATAATTAGGAGGTAAAGCCAATGGAAAAGCAAGTGACGACCCACCGCGGTGGGCACCTTGAGGCCCTGCTCAACGGTTGCCCCGATGCTATCCTCGCCATCAACGCCGAAGGGATCATCAAGTTTGCCAATCAGGAGGCCTGTAAGCTCACCGAGCGCAGCATGAACGAGCTTATCGGCGAGAGCATCATCGAGATGTATGAAAGCGTCGCAGCCGCCCGCCAGGCCAACCGTAAAATCTACGAGGCTGGCGGTACTATCCACGACATGGAGACTAGGACGAAGACCAAGTCCGGCAAGCTAGTTCCGGTGCGCGTATCGGCATCGCATCTTTACGATAGCAACGGCAAGTATATCGGCGGTGTCGGCTATTTCTGCCAAGTACCGTCCCTGGGCTGGCGCCGAGGCGGAAGTCAAAGCGCGGGTCGATGAGCTGGAAGCCAGGCTGGACAAGTGGAAGGCGCTGGCGGCCCCCGTCTTCGAGCTCTATCCCGGACTATCTATCATGGTGGTGGTTGGCCACCTTGATGCTGACCGCTTTGAGCATATCACCACCAATCTGCTTAACCATATCACGAGTGTCAAGACCCGCGTTGTCCTCCTTGACCTGTCCCCAGCTGTTATGGACGAAGAAAAGGTCGCCGAACAACTGAAAAAGACGGTACGTGCTGTCCGTTTGCTGGGGGTGGAGTGTGTGGTTGCCGGTATGCAGACCGCTCTGGCTCGGGCTCTGGAACCGCTTATTACAGACATTAGTATGGCTAAAAATTTCAGTTGTATGGATCTTGCTCTGGAAGCCGCACTTAACATAATAGGCTGTAAAATCTGCCCGAAGGACTAGACTCAGGAGGCATAAATATTGGACAAGGTATTCCCCGGCATCGATGAAGCGATCGCGGACATTGAAGATGGCGCCATGATTGCTATCCCCGGTTTTTTTGCCGCCGGCGTCCCGAGGTATTTGCTTCAGGCTATTATCAGGAAAGGTACCCGGAATTTAACGCTTACCTGCGGCTGCGGCCCGCTGCTCGGTGCTGCCGATGAGCTCAGAACGCTGGTGAAAAACCGCCAATTGAAAAAAGTCATCGATTCTTACGGCCTCTTCCGTTCCGCCAGCAAAGGGATGCAGGACCCCTTTGAGGAGGCGGTCCGGGCCGGCAAAATCGAGTTCGAGGTCTATCCTATGGGCACCATGGCGGAAAAATATCGCGCCGGCGGCGCCGGCATTCCGGCTTTTTTCACCCCCACCGGCGTCGGTTCGGTAGTGGAGGAAGGCATCGTCTCTAATATCGAAGACAGCCGGTTGCCGAAAGAGACAAGGATAATCAACGGCCAGAAATACGTTCTGGAATATGCTTTAAAACCGGATTATGCCTTCGTCCACGCGTTAATCGGCGACCGTGAAGGCAATCTCAGATACGCCAAGACCGCCAGGAACTTTAACCATGTCATGGCTACGGCGGCCAGGATAACCATCGCCGAGGTCGAAAGTCTGGTCGAACCCGGGGACCTGGACGGCGACGATATTCATACGCCCGGTGTGTACGTGCGCCGGATGGTGAAGGTGGCGCGCCCGAAATTCGCCATAACCATAGATTAGCAGGAAGGTGATGAAAATGTCTCCGAAAACGAAGTTCAGGGGGCTTTCGAGGGAATTAATCGCTTTGCGGGTGGCCGGCGAGCTGGAAGATGGCACTTATGCCAATCTCGGTATCGGTATCCCCACTCTCGTTTCGGACTGGATTGAAGGGCGGGATATCATCCTTCAGTCCGAGATCGGTATGCTTAAGACCGGTCCTCTGGCAACCGGCGACGATGTTAACCAGGACCTGATTAACGCCAGTTGTCAGGCGGTCACGGAGCTGCCCGGCTCCTGCTATTTTGATATTGCTGAATCTTTCGGGATGATACGGGGCGGCCACATTGATGTCGCCGTGATGGGCGCCCTCCAGGTGAACGCCCGCGGTGACTATGCCGGATGGTCCAACCCGGCGCGGGGTTTGTTCGTCGGCAACATCGGCGGATCGATGGATCTCTGCGCCGGCGCCAAGAAGCTGTTCATCGCCATGGAGCACACCACCCGTGACGGCGAATACAAGGTCGTCAAGGAGCTTTCCTATCCGGCCACAGCTCTAGGCAAGGTGAACATGCTCTTCACCGACCTCGCCGTGATAGAAATTACCCCCAATGGCATGGTGCTTAAAGAGGTCGCCCCCGGGATAAGCGCGGCGGATGTCCAGTCTGTCACCGAGCCCAAATTGATTATTAGCCCGGACTTAAAGGAAATCCAGCTTTAACAACGATACGTAATCCGAAAGTAAAGGGAAGCCGGAACGCTTCCCTTTTTCTTTTGTTTTAGCTAAGATATGAACGTGAATGAAATGCTCGAAGTTTTAATCGCCCCCTGCGGCCTGGATAAGCTCAAGAACAAAAAGAAAAAATACCGCTGGACTGATGACTAGCGGTCGTTGGCTCTGCTATAATTCTCAACATAAACTGTTTGATTACTTAAGAGGACAATATGGAAAAGAAGATTAAAGTTGGTGTTATCGGCGCCACCGGTATGATTGGCCAGAATTACTTGCGACTGCTCAGTCGCCACCCCTGGTTCGAGGTCGCTTTTCTGGCTGCCTCCCCCAATTCCGCCGGCAAGAAATATGCCGACGCCGTAGCTGGGCGCTGGCACATGTATGAACCCATTCCATTGGCATATCGTGATATCGTCGTCGAGGACGCCAGCCACGTGTCCAAGGCTGCGGGCAAATGCCGCCTGGTCTTTTCGGCGGTGGAAATGGATAAAAAAGCCATCCTGGCTTTAGAAGAAGAATATGCCGGCCGCGGCTTCGCCGTCGTCTCCAATAACTCCGCCCACCGCGCCACCGCCGATGTGCCGGTAATGATACCTGAGATTAACCATTGCCATCTCGATATTATCCCGCAGCAGCGGAAACAGCGCGACTGGAAGGAAGGGCTCCTCGTCGTCAAGCCTAATTGCAGCATCCAGAGCTATATGCTGCCGCTTCACGCTTTGCTCCAGGCGGGCTACCGTATCGACGCCATGATTGTCACCACCTTACAGGCGGTCTCCGGTGCCGGCTATCCCGGCCCCGCTTCCATCGACCTGATAGACAATACTATTCCTTACATCGGCGGTGAGGAGGAAAAGTCCGAGGTGGAGCCGGCCAAGATACTGGGCAGGATTGAGGGCGGCCGCGTAATCCCGGACGATAGCCTTAAAATTTCCGCCCACTGTAACCGCGTCCCCGTCTCGGACGGCCATATCGCCTGTTGCAGTATCAAATTTGCCGGCAAGAAACCTTCTATGGCAGAAGTCATTAGTATCTGGCGGAATTTTACGTCGCTCCCGCAGGAACTCAAGCTCCCCTCCGCCCCCATTCCCCCCATTATCTATCGAGATGAGCCCGACCGCCCCCAGCCCCGCCACGACCGTGACGCCGGTAACGGTATGGCGGTCACGGTCGGTAGACTCCGACCCTGCAACGTGTTCGACTACCGTTTTGTCGGGCTGCACCACAACACGGTCAGGGGCGCCGCCGGCGGCTCTATTTTAACGGCGGAGCTTCTGGTTGCCAAGGGCTATGTTAAATAGGGGCGGGGATTCAGGGGGAAAATTAAGGGGCTTCCTTTAGAGAAGCCCCTTTTGGTATTACCGATATTTATTTTTTCTTAGGGTTGGCGATGTATTTTACGGGTGTTTGTTTAGCTACTTTTTTGGGGCGTACGGACGCCTCTTCAGTGACCCTGGCATCGATGAAGATGAAGGGCTTGCCAACACGCTTTACATCCAGCGGGCAATGCATCACGTTCTTGGGGATAAAGACGTAACAGGGATAATTGATTTTTACAACCTTGTCACCGAGGGTCATTTCAATATCGGCATCTAACTTGTCGAAGTTATCAGCCTCGCCGATGAGATAAATCCACTGGTCGTGGGGATGTTTGTGAGTCGGTGAGCCCATACATACCGGTTCAGTGATGCGGGCAAAACCCATCGCGAGGACTGAGTCCTTAATGTCCGTAGTGCCCAGCCCCGTAATCATCGGCTCTTTAATCTGTTTGTGGATTGATTTCCACGGTTTTAGCTCGACGACATTCGGTTCCCGTACAATGTTCTTTAGTTTATCCATTCCTGGCATGATGTCCTCCTTTAAGGATTTACATATTTAAACTATTCTAATATATTACCGGTGGAGTTTTCCATCAACTGCTTTTAATATCCAGTGGGAAAGAAATACTGAAAGCTCCAGAGCGGGAAGGGGAAATAATTACTTCCCGTCGCCCCGGGATGGAAATACGGCGTCCAGGGCGGGAAGAGATAGCCCGGCCAGCGACTTGCCAGCGTCCTTTCGGTCAGCCAGCCCGGCAGGACATGGAGGTCCAGGGCCCATTGGACGTAAAGGACCGCGCCGCCAGCCACGATTATCACCATTACCGGTATCAGCACTTTAAGCGGGAATCTGGCCATTATGAGAGCGCAAATGATGACTACGGGGAAGAGTCCCGGCAGTAAAAAGCGGTCGAAGATGACAAATCCCCCGCCTTTCTGGAGTCCCGCCGTCCATTCGTAGGTCAGGTACAGGAAAAAAACGAAAACGAACCACCCGATCAGGATTAATAAGATGTCCCAGGGCAATTCCGACCGGATACCGGACCATTTCCCCTCCGGTTTGTCCCTCTTGAAGAAAGCCGCGAATTTAAAGTACAGCACCGCAATAAAGCCGGGTATGCCGATTATCAGCAGCGGGAAGCCGATTAATAAGTTTCTATAAAAACCTTCTGCATTATAGCGGAGTATCTGAAGGGGTATGGATTCCCCGTTATAACTTTGTCCTATATACTGGAAAGCGAACTTTATGGGGTAAGGTGAAAAGGAATAGCTGTATTTCAGAGGAGAACCAAAAACGAAATAATCGTAGAGCAGGATGGCCAGCACCGGCAGCCCGATTCCCAGCGCCAGCGGGAGTATCTCCGGTTTGAAACCGGTTTTTTGTCCCTTTCGCCAGGCGATAAATCTGGTGATGACCAGGTTCAGAGCCAGTATCACCGCAATCGGCAGGTTGGTATAACGCGCAATTACCGACCATCCGGTGAAAAAGAAAGCCAGGAAAAGTATTATGCCGCCTTTCGGCGGTGTAAGGTTGTTTCTTTCTAGGTGATAGTAAAGGTACAGGCCCCCTCCTATTACCAGGAAAGCCAGCGAAGCATAGGTGTCCATGTAAACCCGGTTGAGCATTACCAGGCTGATCGGTGTGAAAAGCACTAACAAAGAGCCGATCATCGCGGCTCTTTCATCCCGCAGGCGTTTGAGCACCATAAAAGTTACGATGACCATCCCCAGTGCCAGCAGTACGTTGCCGTACCGCGGTATGCCCATTTTATAAAAAGGAATCAGGTAAAAGACTACCCCGGGCGCTTTTTCCAGGGCCCATTTGTTATATTCCAGCGGTAAATATTGAAGTAACGCCCCGCCCTGCCGGACTGTTTCCTGGGCTTGCTGTAACTGGGTGCTATTATCTACGGTAAAATGGCCTTGGGAAAAATTACGGACGGCATGATAATAGGCCCAATCGTCCGGGTCGGGCTTTTGGAGGGGAGTGGCTAAGACCAGGACCATCGCAATGATGAAGCCAATCCCGACAATGATCTTATAAATAGTGAAGTGTTGATTCAAATGGAGTCTGTCGATTAACGCGATAACTTTTTTCACTGCTCGTACACGCGATTCTAGTTCATGTTCTATCTTGACAGCAGCACTCTAAATACTTCGTAAAATAGGCTTGACTTCAAATTGGGGATAAAGCATAATATTTACAGTTATCTTCAAACTCCCCGATAGCTCAACGGTAGAGCGGGCGGCTGTTAACCGCTAGGTTCAAGGTTCGAATCCTTGTCGGGGAGCCATTTATTTCGGTAGATTGCGTCAGCGAAAAATAACCCGCATGCCTCTGACCCAACTCAAAAAAATGCCTATTGGCGATGTCAGAAGAAACTGAAGAAAAAGTGTTGCCGGTCTAACTAAATCACTCTATGTTCCAGCCGCCTCCTCCATAGAAGTGTCCACAGCCGTTCCAATACATATGAGAAGAAAAAGCCATGCTACGCTCATTATTAATTTCTGCTTATTGTCCATGATTTTTCACACCTTGCGGAATCCTAAATATTATCGCCTTTTGCCACGCTCAAGTCAAGATACTGCATCCGGCGTCTAAAGTTGATATAATATTATTAGAGCCCGATTACACCCAGGAGTGAACCCGTGCCTTTAAACGATCGAGACTATATGAGAAATCCGCCCCCTTCTACCAGGAGGACCTGGCGGCCCCCGTCCTTTGGATCCCTCGCCCTTAATCCTGTCCTCCTGCTCATCGTGGTTAACTTTGTCATCTACCTCGCCACTCTCATTAATAGCAATATCGTCGATAGATTAGGCCTCGTCCCGGCGCTTTTCACGGAAAGGCCCTGGACGATACTCACCGCCATGTTCCTGCACGCTTCGTTCTGGCACCTCTTCGGCAATATGATAACCCTCTATTTCTTCGGTATCTTTCTCGTCCGGCTCATCGGGACCAACTGGTTTTTATTGCTTTATTTTATCGGCGGTATCGCCGGCAACGCCCTCTATCTCTGGCTGGGCGAGCCCATATCCCTGGCTCTCGGTGCCTCCGGCGCTATCTATACCATCGCCGGGATGTTGGTCGTGATGATGCCCAGGCTGCCGGTCCGGGTTTATTTTGTTATTCCCATGCCGCTGTGGGCCGTGGTTCTCATCTTCTTCGTCCTCTGGTCGATACCCGGTGTCATACCGGGAGTTGCCTGGCAGGCCCATCTCGGCGGACTGGCCGTCGGACTGATTGCCGGGTTTTTCTTCCGCCGCCGGATTCGCTACAATTTTTATCGTTAATTAATTTTATAACATCACCCCCTTTTCCCCCCTCTCCTTAAAAGGCGAGGGGGAAGGGTTTTAAAAGAGGGGCGCCGCCTCTCTTAAACTCCCTGGAAAATCAAACTTTATAGTGGCGTGGAGAAAAGGGGGTCGATGATAGCTTCTCCCTTTCATAAAGAGCTCGCCCTGAGCGAAGCGAATGGGGAGATTGAGAGGGATTTTCGGAATCCCCTAGCTTGACTTTTACGCTCGCCATACGTATAATATTAAGTTGTCGCCCCTTGCTTTTCGCAATCTGTTTGCGTCTGATGCCCGAGTGGCGCAATGGTAGCGCAACCGATTTGTAATCGGTAGGTTGGGGGTTCGAATCCCTTCTCGGGCTGGGTTTTCCGCCGCAGGTCATGACTGGAGGGATGCCGGAGCGGCCAATCGGAGCAGACTGTAAATCTGCCGCCCTAAGGGCTACGCAAGTTCGAATCTTGCTCCCTCCACCATAGCTTGGTTTTTTCATAGCTATGCTGGTATAGACAAGTATATGTAAATATCTGTATAATAATACCGAAGCCCACCTAGCTCAGTCGGTAGAGCACATTCTTGGTAAGAATGGGGTCATCGGTTCGAATCCGATGGTGGGCTCGGAATAAAGGGAGGATGAAATGGCTAAGCAGAAATTTGATAGGTCAAAACCGCATGTTAACGTGGGCACCATCGGTCACGTTGACCACGGTAAAACGACGCTGACTGCGGCGATAACGCTGGTCCTATCGAAGCAAAATCCAAAAAACACGTTCCGCCCCTTCGATAGCATCGATAACGCCCCGGAAGAAAAGGCCAGGGGCATGACCATCGCTATTCAGCACGTCGAATACGAGACGGAAAAACGGCATTATGCCCATATCGACTGCCCCGGACATGCCGACTTCATTAAAAACATGATTTCCGGCGCCGCTCAGATGGACGGCGCTATTCTGGTGGTCAGCGCGCCGGACGGCCCGATGCCCCAGACCCGTGAGCATGTCCTGCTCGCCCGTCAGGTGCTCGTGCCTTATATCGTCGTCGCCCTCAATAAGGTCGATGCCATGGAAGATGAGGAGCTCCTCGAGCTGGTTGAGGTCGAGGTCAGGGAGCTTTTAACCAAGTACGAGTTCCCCGGCGATAAGACCCCCATTGTCCGGGTCAGCGCCCTGAAAGCCCTGGAATGCGGCTGTGGCAAGCGGGATTGCCAGTGGTGTGGCCCCATCCTGAAGCTCATGGATGCCGTCGATGCCTTTATTCCGGTGCCCCCGCGCGCCAAGGACCAGCCCTTCCTGATGCATATCGAAGACGTTTTCAGCATCAAAGGCCGCGGCACGGTTCCCACCGGCAGGGTAGAGCGCGGTACTGTCAAGGTCGGCGATGAAGTCGATATCGTCGGTCTGCACCATGAACCCCGCCGCGTCGTCGTCACCGGACTCGAAATGTTCCATAAGTCGCTCGACCAGGCCGAAGCCGGCGATGCCATCGGCGCCCTTTTACGGGGCGTTGAGCGTGAAGACCTCGAGCGCGGCATGGTCCTGGCTGCCCCCGGCTCCATCAAGCCCCATACCTATGCGGAAGCCCAGGTCTATGTTCTCAGCAAGGATGAAGGCGGTCGTCATACCCCCTTCTTTAACGGCTATAAACCCCAGTTCTATATCCGCACCACGGATGTCACCGGCGTCATCGAGCTCCCGGAAGGCGTGGAGATGGTCATGCCCGGCGATAACATCAATATGAAAATCAAGCTCATTTACCCCGTCGCTCTGGAGAAGGGCTTGCGTTTCGCTATTCGTGAAGGAGGCAGGACGGTTGGTGCCGGCAGTATCAGCCGTATCATCGAATAAACTATGGCTAAAAAAGGTGATGCCAGGGGTATAATCTACCTTGCCTGTACCGAGTGCAAGGAGCGGAACTATACCACCACTAAAAACAGGAAGAACGATACACAGCGTCTGGAGCTCAATAAGTATTGCCCCCGCTGCCGGATGCATCGTTTGCACCGGGAGGCGAAGTAGCGCTGATGATGTTCGGAAGTGAGCGGTCATGACCCAGCCGGTTGTCGCTAAGAAAAAGGGCTTTCGACTTTTTAGCTATGTCGGCGAAATTGTTAACGAGCTGAAAAAGGTCGTCTGGCTGAGCCGGCGTGAGCTGGTTTATTTAACCGGGCTGGTGTTGATTATTACCATTATTACCGGCATCGTTCTGGGGGCACTGGATTTTGGATTCTCTCAGCTCGTGGATAAATTATTCCTGGCTAAATAAACGCCCACCCGGACGGATAAAGGCTTTGAGGATACGCACGGTAATCACTATTTCCCCCGGATTTTCCGGCAGCGAGGCTGTTTGTGGCGGATAACGATAAAAAATGGTACGTGATTCATACCTATTCGGGGCATGAAGAGCGCGTCAAGAAAAACCTGGAGCAGCGCGTTAAATTCATGGACTCCGCGGATACTATTTCACAGGTGGTCATCCCCACCGAGGACGAGATAGAGGTCAGGGCCGGCCGGCGCCGTACCGTCACTAAGAAGATTCTGCCCGGCTATGTCCTTGTCCAGATGAAAATGGACGAAGACACGTGGTCGGTCGTCCGCAATACTCCCGGCGTCACCGGCTTTGTCGGCAGCGGCAATACCCCCACCCCCCTCCAGGAAAAAGAGGTCGGCGAGATTCTCAAGCAGATGTCCGCCGAGGCCCCCAAGGTCAAGGTCGGCTTCCGCAAGGGGCAAAGCGTCCGCGTTACGGACGGCCCCTTTATCGATTTTGTCGGTACCGTCGACGAGATAAATATGGAAAAAGGTAAAGTCAAGGTGCTTCTCTCCTTGTTCGGCCAGGATACGCCGGTGGAGCTTGACTTTTTACAGATAGATAAACTATAAGTTTAGGAATGTCATTCTGAGGGAGCGGAGCGACCGTGAGAATCTGCTTCCAGGAATATCGGAGAAAAAAATGGCAAAAAAAGTTAAAGCAATCGTTAAATTACAGATTCCCGCCGGGCAGGCGAATCCCGCCCCCCCGGTCGGTCCGGCTCTGGGCCAGCACGGACTCAACATCATGGCTTTCTGCAAAGAATACAACGAGCGGACGGCCAACCAGGCCGGCTCGATTATACCGGTGGAAATCACCGTCTACGAAGACCGGTCGTTTACTTTCGTGACCCGCACCCCGCCCGCCTCCGATTTGCTGAAAAAGGCTTTGGCCCTGGAAAAAGCCGGCGGACTGGCCGGTCATGAGGTCGCCGGGACTATTTCCCGTCAGAAAATTCGTGAAATCGCCGAGCTCAAAGCCAAGGACCTCCATGCCAACAGCATCGAGGCCGCCGAGCGTACTATCGAAGGGACTGCCCGCAGCATGGGCATAAAGGTGGAATAACATGGCAAAAAACGGCAGGAAATATCGGGAAGTCGCCGCGCTGGTCAAAGCGGATACGGCCTACCAGCCGCAGGAGGCGGTCGAGCTGGCGAAAAAGACCGCCCGCACCAAGTTCGATGAGACGGTCGAGCTGCATCTCCGCATGGGGCTCGACCCCAAGAACGCCGCCCAGCAGTTAAGGGGGGTGGCTAAGCTGCCCCACGGTCTGGGTAAGAAAGTGCGCGTCCTGGTTTTTGCTCAGGGAGAAGCGGAAAGGATTGCCACCGGCGCCGGCGCTGATGTCGTCGGCGGCGACGACCTCGTCAAGAAAATCGAAGAAGGCTTTCTCGACTTCGATACCGCCATCGCCGTCCCGGACATGATGGGCAGGGTCGGTAAGCTGGGTAAAATCCTGGGCCGGAAAGGCCTGATGCCCAATCCCAAGTCCGGCACCGTCGTCGCCATGAACGATTTGCCCCGCGTGATTGAAGACGCCCGCAAGGGCAGGGTGGAGTATAAGCTCGATAGGACCGCCATCATCCATGTCCCGCTGGGCAAGGCGAGCTTTGAAGCCAGGATGCTTCTGGATAACCTGACGGCGATTATGGAAGCCGTCGTTAAAGCCAAGCCGGCCGGCGCCAAGGGCCAGTACGTTAAAAGCGCCTACATCACCACCACCATGGGCCCCGGCATCAAACTCGACCTTTCCTCTACGGTTTCTCTGACCGCCGCCTAGTCGAGTCTATCTTTAAAACGAAATTAAGAGGGGCTACAAAAAGCCCCTCTTTTTATGCTATTTTTTATCTTCAAACTTCTTCTTAGCGACGTTGTACCGGCGCACCGGAAAGATGCCATCGCAGGGTACCTTGTTCGCCTTGAAGATTTGTTCGAGCGTTTCCTTGTTTGGCGCTTCCCAATCGCAGAAGAACTTGCCGTTCTGGAAATCGCCATAGGTCAGTATCCAGGTAACTCCCTTGGGAAGAGCCGGCATGTTCTTGGCCATGGCCATGGCCTGTTCCTCCGTCATGGGCATCGTGTGGACTGCCATAAATCTTGCCATTGTTTTATCTCCTTTATTAATTAGTTTAGAGATTTTACTCTTGGAATACGCTTTTGTCAAACGTGCCCCTTTTAAGGAGAGGGGGCAGGGGGTGAGGTCCATAATCTTTACAATAAACTATCTCTGTGCTATAATAAATCGTTAACAACTGAATAAGCGTCCCGAGACAGCGGGTGTCCTGAGTTTATCGAAGGACTTAATTAAGCGCCTGCCGAGGATGAAATCATACCGGACATTTCCGGTTTTAGTCCTTGTGCTCAGGCGCAGGGACTTTTTATTTATCTAAATGGGATTGCCGGAGGTAGCAAACATGGCGACCGAAAAGAAAACAAAAATAGTGGCCAGCCTTCAGGAGACATTCTCCCGCGCCAGTGTCGGTATCCTTACTGATTACCGCGGGCTCACCACGGCTGAGTTGAACCAACTCCGCGATAAGTTACGCGAGGCCGGTGTCGAGTACCGGGTCGTCAAAAACTCCCTGGCGCAGCTGGCGGTCAAGCAGGTCGGTATAGCTGGCCTGGCGGAATCCCTGGCGGGTCCTATGGCTGTCGCTTTTGATTTCTCCGATTCTCCCGTCGTCGCTAAAGTCATCGCCGATTACCTCCGCGCCACGAAATCCACCCTCGGCATCAGGGGCGGCTTCTTAGGGGACAGGGTGCTCACGCCTAAAGAGGTTGAGACCCTGGCTAGACTTCCCTCGAGGCAGGTGCTTATCTCCCAGGTAATGGCTGGCATGCAAAGCCCTATTTATGGACTGGTCAATGTGCTTGCGGGCCCCATCCGCGGTATTATGGGCGTCCTGCAGGCTAGAATAAAACAATTGGAAGGAGCCTGACCATGGCAGATGAAGTAAAAGAAGAAACCAAGGCAGAAGAAGCCGCCGCGGAAGAGCCCAAGAAGCACAAGGCGGCTAAAGCGACTAAAAAGTCCGACAAAGTTGAAGAAGTGCTGACGATCGTCAAAGGAATGACTGTCCTGGAGCTCGCGGACCTGGTGAAAGCGTTTGAGACCGAGTTCGGCGTCAGCGCGGCAATGCCCGTCGCTGTAGCCGCCGCCGCCCCGACCGCGGAAGCCGCCCCGGCCGCCGAGGAAAAGACGGAGTTCACCGTTACCCTCACGGCTATCGGCGCCAACAAGATTAACGTCATCAAGGCCGTCCGCGAGCTGACCAGCCTGGGACTGAAAGAGTCCAAGGACCTGGTGGAAGGCGCTCCCAAGGCGGTCAAAGAGAACGTCAGCAAGGAAGAAGCGGCTACCGCCAAGCAGAAGCTGGAAGCCGCCGGCGCCACCGTCGAGGTAAAATAGGGTTTTTGGTTCATGTCGGCCCACCCCTTGCAAATTCCCCGCCGATGGCTTATAGTAAGCATTAATACTCGTAGGGGGTGGGTCATATGCCGGGCGGGGATTGGTCGATTGTCGCCATTATCGGCGGGGTGTTCATCATCCTGGGCATCGTCGGGATTTTGTGGGGCCGGCACGAGCAAAAGAGAATGGACGAGGCCCTGACCACCCGCGTTGATGTCAGGGAGTTTATCTCTCACTGGCCGGAGAGTCCGCAGCCCGGGGCTTTGAAAATCGGCGGCGCTATCGCCCTCGCCCTGGGAATTTTAATGCTGATCGTAGGCCTTATTTTGTGGTATACCGGCCTGCCTTCAGCGTAATTATTCATCACAGATAGCAAAAATCCCGGAGATTCTCTATATCCCCGGGATTTTTTTATGGCGCGAACTCTGGCTTTTAGAAATACATCTTGGCCGGACCGGAAGTAAAGTGGAACACGGGGCGGTCCACTCTCAGGAACGTCAGCGGACAGTGTTGCAGTCCCGCCGGAATAAACACCAGGCTCGTTTTGTTGATGATATGTTTTTCGTCTCCGAGCCATAGCTCTACTTCCGCGCCGAGGTCGTAGGGGTCGTCATGGTTCGTCCCGATGAAGGCGATGATTTCGTCGTAATCGTGGGTATGCGGTTCGGTGCCCACCATTCTCCCGCCCGGCGGGTTGGTCGACCGCGGCATTACCCAGACGCACTCCATGTAAGAAGCCCCCGGCACGATGCTGCTGTCCATGTAAAAGACGCGTCCGCCTTTACCTTTGGCCGCCCCGGTTAAATTCGGGGGACTCCAGGGCGCTTCGACGGCGGGCGCCTTGTATTGGCTGAGGATGTATTTACCGTATTTCGTTTTAGCCATAATAAGTATCTCCCTATTTCTTTTTAAGCGCCTTTCCGCAGGGGAATTCGATGGTGAAGAAGATGGGCTTGGTGATGTTGCGCATCGTGAGAGGGCCGACCTCCATGTTGGCCGGGATGAACATCGCGCCGCTTCTATTGATGACGTGCTTTTCCCCGCCGATATAGACCTCCATTTCGGCACAGAGGTCGCGGATATTTTCGTAGTTGTAGCAGTAAAACCCGAAGAAGCGGTCGAACGGCTGGGTGTTGGCGCTCCATGATTTTTTGCTCTTTAGGGCCGCCGGGGAGGAGCCACATGTTCTCGCAGCCGAACTCCGCGTCCTTGACCGTCGTCTCGTCGATATAGGCGAGGCGCCTGGTGGTCTTGGCGTTGGGATGCATGTACGCGGGATATTTATAGCCGGGTTTGTCCTTGGTCACGAAGTTTTTTTCGTATTTTAATTTTTTCGCCATCAGCGTTTCCTTTCTTTCTCTCGAATCTCGCCGACTAGACGTACTCTCCGCCGGGGCCGATGGTATAGTGGAAGAAAGAGTCGTCCATGCGCAGTATTCTCAGCGGGCAGTGGGTAACATTGGCCGGGATATAGACGACGAAGCTCTTGGTGAAGACATATTTTTCGTCCTCCATCCAGAACTCGACCTCCCCCCGCAGGTCTTCCGGGTGCGCGAAGTCCGTCCCGAAGAAGGAGAGCAGTTCGGGGAAGGGGTGCGCGTGCGCCGGGACGCCCTGGCCGCCCGGCCTTTTGGCCGCCTCTTCCATCTGTTCCTTGGTAAGGACGGGTCGCGGCCGTATGCCGGGCCACTTTTGGCTCCACTGCCAGACCATTTCCGAGTAGAAACAGCCGGGCATGACGTTGGCGTCCGTCCAGACGACGTGCTCCAGGCCGCGGTGATAGCCTTCCCACAGCCCATCCCCGATCATGTCCCGTTCCCACTCCCGGTAGGGCGGGAGCGGCACGTTTTTCTTGAGTTCCGTGCAGATATATTTGTCGTATTTTCCCATGTTCACCTTTCCTTTCTTTAGTTTGTGTAAAAAATATCTTACTAATTCTCTCTTTTTTAAAGCGAGTTTATAATTCTCTAAACCGTTATATCAACATTTTAAACAAGTCTGCCCCTCTTTCGCAAAGAGGGGCCAGGGGAGATTTAGTCTCCTCTTTCGTTTTATTTGTCCGGGTTCCTCCCCGGCATCGCCTTGACGAAGTCGCCGCAGCCGAGCATTATCGTCATTTCGAGGTGCGGCCGCGTGACCTTTTGCCAGGTGAGCGGTCCGTGTTTGGTCCCCTTGGGGAGGAAAAGCGCCGTCGTCCGGTCGAAAGAAAGCGGCTGCCCCTCGACGTTGATGGTCATATTAGCCCCGAGCGCTTCCGGATTTTCCGGGTCGCTCCCGATGTGCATCACGATTTCGTCGTAGTTGTGCGCGTGCTCAAAGACGTACGGATTGGGCGTGGGCACGTCGTAAATCCAGCTCACTTCGATGTAGGTGTTGCTGCCGGGCACGAGCGCGTTGCTCATGTAGGTCATCGAGGGCACCTGGTGTCCTTTATGTTTGCCCACCAGGTTCACCGCGATTTCATACGCCGGTTTGCGGACGAGGTATTTATTATAATCAGTCCTGGGCATTGCTTATATACTCCTTCCACTTGATATCAAGGGAATGAGAGTGAAAACCGATATATACCGATATATTGTTTGATTTTATAACCATTTTGAGAGCCAAGTCAATTTTAAACCCCGCCTTCACCGCACCGGCACGTAGATGTCCAGCTCGGCGTTCTTGTCCTCCAGTCCCTTGTATCTTTTGCTGTCGTAGTATTCGATAATATAGGGATAAGAGCGCTTCAGGCCCGTGTCCGTCAGCCACTGGGTGGCCGCCCTCGAAGGCCAGTCCGACTTTATTTCGTTGCCTTTGAGGGTGAAAACGGCGTATTTCGTTTCCGGTAATATCCTCGCCACCAGCTCCAGGGGCACGTCCTGAAGCTTTTTCACTGCCACCCCCACGAAAATGTAGTCGTCCTTCTCATTTTCCTTACCGTCGAAGTCGACCCATACTTCGTAACCGGACTCCGATGCCAGTTGTTTTATCTTACCTTTATTTTTATCGTAGAAGGCGCTGAACCTCTTCCATAGCTGTCCGATGGCGTTTTGCATCGACCATCCTCCGGCTTCTTTATAAGGATTGCCGTAAAAGTCCATGCCTACCAGGGTGATTTTTTTCTTATTGGTGACGGTGTACTCTACCACGGGTCTCCTTTACATAATGTATTTTCTTACTCTGTTCTTCTCGGTCTATATTGTACCGCCTCTGCCACGTGCTGCGCTTTTATCGTCTCACAACTCTCTAGATCGGCGATGGTCAGCGCCAGCTTTAAAATGCGGTGGAAGGCGCGGGCGGAGAGGTAAAGCTGCTTCATGGCGGCCTGCAGCAGGCTCTGCGCCGTTTCCTCGACGTGGCAGAACTCCCGTATCTCGGTGGGCGTCATCTCGGCGTTGCTGGTGAGTCGCGTCCCCCGGAAGCGTTGGAGTTGCCGGGAGCGCGCCGCGGTTATCCTGGCTTGTACTTTTTCGGAAGTCTCGCCGAGCCGGTTATCGGTGAGCTTTTCGTAGTCGATATGCGGTACCTCGACGAAAATATCCACCCGGTCGATGAACGGCCCGCTGATTCGTCTCTGGTAGCGTGACACGATGCCGGGCGGGCAGGTGCATTTGCGGAAGGGGTCGCCGTAGTAGCCGCAGGGGCACGGGTTCATCGCCCCCACGAGCATGAAGCTGGCGGGAAATGTTACCCTCCCCTGCGCCCGACTTATCGTCACGACCTTGTCTTCAAGCGGCTGCCTCAGGACTTCGAGCAGCGAGTGCCCGAACTCCGGCAGCTCATCGAGGAAAAGCACCCCCCGGTGGCTCAGACTTATCTCCCCCGGCTTGGGGAAGTGCCCCCCGCCCACCAGCCCTGCGTTCGATATCGTATAGTGCGGCGAGCGGAAGGGTCTTTGCCTTACGAGCGGGGTATCTGCCGGCAGCAGCCCGCTGACGCTGTAAATTTTGGTGACTTCCAGTGCTTCGTCGTTGGTCATCGGCGGTAATATCGATGGCAGCGCGCGGGCGAGCAGTGTCTTGCCGCTCCCCGGTGGCCCGCACATAATCATGTTGTGTCCCCCCGCCGCCGCCACCTCCAGGGCGCGTTTGACATGCTCCTGCCCTTTAATGTCGGCGAGGTCGGTGGACGAAGTCAGCGGCGCCGGCCGGATGGATTTAACGTCAGGTTTAAATTCCGGGGCGGGGATATCGCCGCGCAGGTAGCTGACCAGTTGCGCTAGCGATGTCATCGGGATGATTTTCACCCCTTCTATCAACGACGCCTCGACGGCGTCCGCCTCCGGTACGATGACGCTGGCGATGCCTTGGTCGTGGGCCAGGGCTACCAGCGGCAGGACGCCGTTCGTGTGTCTTAGTCCGCCGTCCAGCGAAAGCTCTCCCAGGAACATGGTGCCGTCGACTTCCCCGCTTACCTGCTCGGAACTTAGGAGGATGCCCACGGCGATGGGCAGGTCGTACCCCGGCCCCGCTTTCTTGAGGTCGGCCGGCGCCAGGTTCACCACGATGCGTTTCATGGGGAAGGTGCCGCCGGAGTTGCGTATCGCCGCCCGCACCCTCTCTTTGGCTTCCTGCACGGCGGCGTCCGGCAGGCCGACTATCGTAAAGGCGGGCAGCCCCTGGGATATATCCACCTCCACCTCGACCACCGCCCCGTCCAGTCCCACGATGGCCCCGCTGCGCACTTTAGCTAGCATTTCAGACGGATTATAGCCTATATCGAGGCCATCTGGCAAAGTCGCCAGAATTTGTTATAGTTTTGTAATATTTTAGCGTGTTTAACGCATGCCCATGTTATGGGAAATATTGAAAAATAGGTGAAACGGCCGGACCGCCGGTCATTAAAATCATAGAGGAGACAGATATGCCTTACCGTATCGAGTTCCAGAGGTACCACAAAAACGCCAAAGGCGAACCTGCCCCCTGGGTGATTGTCAATATGGACCGCGATGAGGTGGTGGGCAGCTCGGAGACGGTGGAAAACGCCGAAGCCAGTGTGCGTGCCCGTATGGCGGCGGAGCATGGCGGATTCTTGTCCAGGAGGAATTGAAGCCTTCGATTTGTCATTCTGATACCGCGAAGAATCCGTATTAATCAAACCTCACCCCCTTTTCCCCCCGCCCCATCTTGTCATTCTGAGGAGTCCTTCCGTAAGGAAGGACGACGTGAGAATCCGTTGCCCCATCGTCATTCCCGACCTGATGGGAATCCAGTACCTTATGCGCCTGCTATATCTTTCCCCCTTCGTAAGGAGGGATTAAGGCAGTTCTCCCACTCTTAGTCCTTTACCCTCCGCGGCTTGGAGGCGGGCCCCTCCCCAGGAGAGGGGTCAATAAAAGCGAAGGCACCTCTCGAATACCGATATTTAACTAAAGAGTAATCAATGATCTTCAACCCATTTAAGTATTCGGTTGTTTATTTGGTTCGCCTCTAATATATTCAGGAGATAGCGTCGTGAAAGGCAGCATGACAACTATACGGTTTTAATACTCCCAAAAGTTTTTGGATTTTTCCGCACCGCTCTCAATATCCCGCGTCGCTATCGATACCCGCCTGGTCTGCTTGTCGCCGTGTAAAATCAGATCTTTATTGTATGCATTTGCCATAATATCGTTATCATCGTTCGAAGCGAGAAGAATTCCATGACAAGGATATCAGGTTGATTAAGGCGTAAAATATCGCAGTGTCGCGTTAGCAATTTCTCGGATCAACATGTGGACCGGGCACATGATGTACCGGGGATTAATGCACGGCGTGCCATAGTATAACCAGGACAGAGTTCAATTTGATTAATCGGACCGGAGAATAAGTGTGTGCTGGCTAAAATTCCCTAGTGGGCTTCCACATGAACTCCACCTTGCCTATAGCCCCCTGGCTTCAGGGTCTTGTTGGGACCGTCTAAATTTCGTAAAAATCCGAATTTCGTATCAAAAGTCTGCCGTTTATCAAGAAAGAGGTCGTGAGTGTCGCCTATAGAAAAGTCCCGCGTCTGGTTAATGGAGGAGGAAATTGCGGCACCACATAATATGTACCGGTCGGAGGTGGCTTTAAGATGGACGGTGAATTTCCACGGAGACTATCGTGGGATACAGCGTACTAAATTGGAGCATGTCGTAGAACGTAACGGGGATTGAATTCATAGCTGCGCCTGAAGGAATGGCCAAACTGGACAGTGCATTCCCCCTAGCCTTTAGTAAGATTTTCCTTATTTCAGTCGGCGTACGCCTCGCTTTCTTTGTCCCCCGTCACCACCTCTATCTCTTTAGCGCTCTTTACCCCCAACCCCAGCTCTACCGCCCTCTTGATCTGGTCCTGCTCGAAGATTTTCCCCCGGCTCACCTCTGGCGTCGTCCCCAGCAGTCGCAGAATCGCCACCCCCATCGCGTCCATGGCTATTCGGTCGGTGCCGCCCAGCATCACGTCGGCTTTAGCCCGCGTTCCCACATGCGGTCCCCCGTCCACGAAAGCCTCCACCCCGTCCATGACGATCAGGTCGGTCTTATAGGCCGTGTTAATTTCCGCGATCATTTGCCGCTGGTACTTCGAGCTGTGCAGCTCGTTCATGTAAGGGTATCCTCCCGCTCCCGGCGGACCCAGACCCGGCGGCACCATGCCTACGGATAGTTTCATCGATAGTGTGAAATGTCCGCCGAACTGGTGGGTCTTGAGGCAGCACGTGGTCACGATGCTTTCCGCCTCCCGGTAAATCTTGGGGAAGAGGAAGCCGTCCTTCCAGTGGCTGTCCTTGGGCTTTACCAGGACCCACCCGTCCCGGTCCATCGCCTGAAGGTCGAGGACGTCGAAGCCGAGCTCCTTCGCCATGACGAAGATGCCCTTTTTCTCCAGGTTGTCATGGGTGCTGGGTCCGGGCCCGCTCCGCTCCGCCAGCGTTATTTTTTTTGCCCCCATTTCCTTGAGCGTCAGGATGAGCGCGCGCAGTGTATCGTTATGGGTGGAACCCGGCGCCGGGTCGATGGTATTGAAGTTAGGCTTGAGGACGACCGCCTTGCCCTTTACCGGGTTTATTTTAAGCAGACCGATGGCTTTTTTCGTGCCTTCCATTCGGTTACTGGTGCGTACTAGGCTTATCTTGGTCATGGCCTTCCCCCTCTTGGTATTTAGTTTCTCATAATAATTCTAAGTTATTTTATCCTTTTCTGCACCTTCGCCCACGATGGCGTGATGAGGAAGCTCTCTTCCATGTTATCGACCATCCTGGCGAATTTGCTCATGGGTGCGGCGAATGTCAGGACGTCCGCCGGTACGAAAGGCCTCGCCGATACGTCGAACATGCCGATGACCGCCCGCGGACGGTCGGATTTCGTCTCTAAATAAGGGTACTGGACGATGCTGGCGCAGCCGCTCCCGAACGGCGCTATCACCATGTTCTGCTCCGCTTCGTCGAAGCTGGCCAGCGTAAAAAGCCCCGCCAGCACATCAGGTCTGGCGTAGAAGATGACCACCTCCGGGTGGTCTTTGGCCTCCAGTTTGTCCCATCTTTTAAAGACGATGTACTTCGCCGGGGCTTTGGTCGCCGGGGCGTGTTTTTTCATGTACTCCTTGACCATCTCCGGCGTTTTCTTATAACGTTCGCCTTCAAGCTTCCCCGGTATCCCGCACGATAAAAAGTATTCGAAGTCGGACATGAGGTCCTCCGCGAAGCCGAGGTATCTTTTCCCGCCGGGGCAACCTACGCTATCGACGCTGAATGCCAGCGACTCCCCTTTCTGTATTTTCACCAGCCCCCCGATGATGCACCTCGGCGCGGACCCCGCCTTGACCGCTTCACCGTGGCCTTCTTCGTCGGTGTAGAAAAAGGTGATGGGTGGTTCGGCGTTGTTAAAGTATTTCTTCCAGAGTGTCAGGAACCTATTTTTAAAAACTGCGTCCATTTTATTTGTCCTCCCGACTTAATTTTTTCCCCCATATACTCAGATTGAACGGCCCTTTTCTTTCGTGAGGCAGTTCGGTGAAGCCCAATTTTTTAAAGAGCTTTTGGGCGGGTAGGTTGCCCGCCAGCGTATCGAGAATCAGCTCCCGGTATCCCAGCTCTTTCGCCCGCTCTTCGAGCCTTCTCATCATGGCCTCGGCATACCCCTGTCGCTGGCAGTCTTGCCGCACCCTGAGGCGCTTTAGTTCCCCGCAGGTATCGGTGTTTTTTCGTATTGCCCCTATAACCACTATCTCCCCGTTCTCCGTACCGACCAGGAAGTCCCCCCGGTTCTTTAGATATGCCCCTTCGATGTCGTCAAGGTCGCCATCGATGAAGTGTTCATCGGTGGACGGTACGATACTCTGTTCCTCTTCCGTGAGCGTGTCCCGCATCTGCGTTATCCCCGCGTAATGCAGTTCTTTCACGGTTTGGTTGTCTTTAGTCTGGTAGCGCCTTATTTTGAGCATTTTCGCTTTTAAAAGCAGTGTGTTAATAGTATTAGCTTTCAGGCTGTTCTCCGTCAAGTCGCGACTGATTGCACATTTGACCCGTTTGCCTGATAATATAACTGTCCATGAAAGCTGAAATTATCACCAGCGGCACCGAGCTTCTCCTCGGAGACGTCGCCGATGTCAATACCGCTTATATCGCCGGCCAGCTCGCCGCGCTGGGATTCGACCTCTATTATTGTTCCACCGTGGGGGACAACTTCGAGAGGTTTTCCCGCGTTCTCCGGCAGGCCTGGGACCGCTCGGACCTCATTATCATTACCGGCGGGCTCGGCCCCACCCAGGGCGATATCACCCGTGAGGTCATCGCCGCGCTGCTCGGGGAGGAACTGGCCATCGACCCCGCTCTAAAGGAAGAGCTGACCTCTTTCTTTAAGGGACGGGGCATTGATATGCCCGATAATAATCTGAAGCAGGCGACTCTTATCCCGTCGGCGGTAGCTTTGCGCAATACTTCCGGCACCGCTCCGGGCTGGTGGGTGGAAAAGGAAAATCGCACCATCATTACGCTGCCGGGTCCCCCCGGTGAGATGCAGACGATGTGGCAGAACGTCGTCCTCCCCCGGCTTAAAGCGAAGAGCGGCGCGATTATTCTCTCGCGGACTCTCAAGACCTGGGGTCTCGCCGAAGCCAACGTCGACCAGATGGTTGCGCCTTTTCTCAAGTCGCCTAATCCCACCCTCGCCCTCTACGCCAAGGCGGACGGGATTAACCTGCGTATGACGGCCAAGGCCGCTACCGAAGCCGAGGCGGCCGCCGTGCTGTCCCGGCGGGAACAGGATATCCGGGGTATCCTGGAAAAATATATCTGGGGGGCGGATAGCGAAACCCTCGAGGGCATCGTCGGTAAAATCCTGCTTGATAAAAAATTGACGATAGCCGTCGCCGAGACGGTCACCGGCGGTCTTCTGGCGCATGCCCTGTCCGCCGTTCCGGTGGGCTTCCAGGGCGGTATCGTTCTGCCCGCCGGTGCTCAGCCCGGCCGGGAATCGGCGCTGGCGATGGCGCGGCAGGCGCGCCGTCACTTTAAAGCCGATGTCGGCCTGGCGATAGACGGCCGCGAGCTTTCCGGCGCCCGGGTGGAGCGGAACGCCTTCATGGCCGTAGTTTCCGGCCGAAAAAGCGCGACCTCGGCGACGGGCTACCCGGGCAATCCTCAGCTTATCGTGAGACGGACCATCAATCACGCCCTTATTTTCCTGCGTGACTTTCTCCAGACCAATTTTTAAAGCCCCTCCCTGTCACCTCCTTATCCCAAAAAGAATCTTGCTTCCAATATCATTCTGAGCTCAGGGAAGAATCTCGCAGAGGGGGTCAGAGGGTGAGGTTTGACCCAAAAAGTTATATACTTAAATAAAGGGTCATCGGAGGAAGCCATGTCACGTAGATTATGGACAATTACCATCATCATTATTATCGCCGTCGCGGCGGTTATCGCCCTCTCGTTCGTTGCCAATCTTGAACAGGTCCCTCTCCTCGCCATTATCGTCCTGATTTGTATTGCGCTCGCTGTCGTGGCGTTGCAGTACCTCGTGGTGAATCCCGCCCTGCTGGATGTAGCGAAAAGGGACGCCCGCAAGTATTGTGAAGCGGGCGAGATTATCGACCCCGGCCTGAACAGGAAACTCTGCGACCGCCTTGCCCGCGCTCCCAATGACCCCGAGGCCGTCCGACTGCGCGAGAAACTCAACGAATTACAGGGCAAGAAATAGATTTATGGAGGTGTCATCATGGGGGACAGGACTAAACCGATATCGATAGGGGAGACCGCCCCGGACTTTACCCTCAGGGACCAGGACGGGAACAAATTTACGTTAGCGGACCAGCGGGGCAAGCGGGTCTTGCTTTCCTTCCACCCCCTGGCGTTTACTGACTTCTGCACCCTGCAGATGCTCTCCATCGAGGCAAACTACGATAACTTTACCAGGCTGAACACCGTGCCGGTCGGCTTGAGCATCGATTCCCTGCCTACCAAGGAAGCCTGGGCGAGAGATATGAAGCTCAAGCAGCTGAAAATCCTCTCCGACTTTTTCCCGCAGGGGGCGGTGGCGAAGTCCTGCGGGCTTTTCCGCGAGGGCCACGGCACCGCGCAAAGGGCCAATGTCATCGTCGACGAAAAGGGCAAAGTGGTCTGGGTCAAGGTCTATGAAATCCTCTATCTGCCGGACGTTAATGAGGTCATCGCCTTTCTGAAGAAGTAATCTCCTCTCCGTCATGAAAATCAAGCTTTATTTCTCCATTTACACAGGGGAAAGATAGATATAAAGTCGGCACGAAAGGGGATATCCCATCATTCTCTCCCTTTCGTAAAGGGAGAGTTAGAGAGGGATTTTATATTGCGCAATGTTCGCCTGAATTAAGCTCTTATCTCTACCGCCCTTTAGAACTTCTGCGCTATAATATCATTATGCCGCAGTTTAAAATCGTCTCCGATTTCCAGATGACCGGCGACCAGCCCCAGGCCGTTGATAAGCTGGTGGAGGGGCTGGCACAGGACTATAAGCACCAGACGCTGCTGGGCGTGACCGGCAGCGGCAAGACCTTCACCATGGCTAACGTCATCGAGCGGGTGCAGCGGCCCACCCTGGTCATCTGCCACAACAAGACCCTGGCCGCCCAGCTTTCCTCCGAGTTCAAGGAGTTCTTCCCGGAAAATGCCGTCGAGTACTTCGTCAGCTATTACGACTATTATCAGCCGGAGGCTTATATCCCCCGCACCGATACCTATATCGAGAAGGACGCCGATATCAATGAGGAAATCGATAAGCTGCGGCACGCCGCCACCCGGGCCCTCTTCGAGCGGCGCGATGTGCTCATCGTGGCTTCGGTGTCCTGTATCTATGGCCTCGGCGAGCCGGAGGAGTACCGCAGCTTCGTCGTCACCCTGAAACGCGGCGAGCATTACGGTCGGCAGCTGCTTTTGCGCCAGCTTGTGGACATGCAGTACGGCCGCAACGAATTCGATTTGGCGCGGGGCAATTTCCGCATCCGCGGGGATACTCTGGAGATTCAGCCCGCCTACGAGGAGCTGGCTCTGCGCATCGAGTTCTTCGGGGACGATATCGAGCGCATCGTGTCTTTAGACCCGCTTACCGGCGAAATTTTAAGCGAGATGGACGAGGTGAATATCTATCCCGCCAAGCACTTCGTGACCTCTCACGATAAGATGGAAAAAGCCCTCGAGGCTATCGAGCAGGAGCTGGCAGGAGCGGTTGAAGGAGCTTAACGCGCAGGGAAAAATCGTGGAGGCGGCGCGACTTAAAGCGCGCACCAATTATGATTTGGAGATGATGCGGGAGGCGGGCTATTGCTCCGGCGTGGAGAACTATTCGCGCCACCTGGCCGGCCGGGCCGCCGGGCAGCTGCCCCCTGGACTCTGCTCGACTATTTCCCGAAGGACTTTCTCCTGTTCATCGACGAGTCGCACATGACGCTGCCGCAGATTACGGGGCATGTTCCACGGCGACCGCTCCCGCAAGGAAACGCTGGTGGAATACGGCTTTAGGCTCCCCTCCGCCCTGGATAACCGCCCGCTGGACTTTAATGAGTTCCAGGAGCGCATCAACCAGGTGGTCTTTACCTCGGCGACGCCGGCGGAGTTCGAGTACGAGCACAGCCAGCAGGTGGTCGAGCAGCTGGTGCGCCCCACCGGGCTTCTGGAGCCGACCATCGAGATTAAGCCCACTAAGGGGCAAATCGACGATTTGCTGGAGCAGATTAAGAGCCGCGTGGACAAGGGGAGCCGCATGCCTGGTCACCACCCTGACCAAGCGCATGGCGGAGGAGCTGGCGGAGTATCTGGCGAGATGGGCATCAAGACGCATTACCTGCACTCGGAGGTGGATACGCTGGAGACGGGTGGAGATTCTGCGCGACTTGCGTCTCGGCGTTTACGACGTCGTCGTGGGCATTAACCTGCTGCGGGAGGGGCTCGACCTGCCGGAGGTGAGCCTGGTGGCTATCCTCGACGCTGATAAAGAAGGCTTTTTGAGGTCGAGGTGGTCGTTGATTCAGACGATGGGCCGGGCGGCGCGCCATATCGATGGCCACGTTATCATGTACGCGGATACGGTAACGAAGTCGATGCAGGAAGCCATCGACGAGACGATGCGGCGCCGCAAAATCCAGGAGGACTATAACCGCGAGCACGGTATCACGCCGCAGGGCATCAGGAAAGCTGTCCGGGATATCACGGAGCGCGTGAAGGCGGCGGTGGTGGCGGAAAAGCGCGCCGAGTACACGGTGGGCGCCCCCGCCTCCCGCGAGGATATCATGCGCCTGGTTAAAGACCTGGAGACGCAGATGAAGCAGGCCGCCCGGGCTTTAGAGTTCGAGAAGGCGGCGCTTTTACGTGACCGTATTATCGAGTTGCGCAAGGAAATGGTGATTGAGGATGCCCAGCAGTTCGCCAAAAAACGATAACGAGCAGACCCGCCAGGAAGCCCGCGAGGAGAAGCTGCGCAAGAAGAAGGCTAAAATGAAGCAGCACGGCAAGGGCCTGGCGAAGATATATAAGGATGCGGTGGAGAAGAGGGGGAAAGGGAACATATGACGTTCTTCGGTTCATGAATGCAACTAAAATTTTATTTTGCATCTGGCCGTTGCGTTATAGCGCATTTCCTTTTTGTTAACCGGGCGTTTAAGAGGGGCGAAGCCCCTCTTCTCTTTTTTCCCCTCTCCTTTTTTAAGGAGAGGGGATTAAGGGGTGAGGTCATTGCAACAAGAGCCATGTTCTTTATCAACGGTTGACAAATACCACCGAAACTCATATTATAAGCAATACTCTATAAACGTTGGAGGCGCCTATGAAAGAACGTATCCACGAGCAAATCAGCCATGAGCTCAGGCAGGCTACCCGGCTGGACATGAAAATCGTCGTTATCGATATCGTGGTCAGTCTGATATTGTTTTTCCTGGCGATGGCATTCGCTAGTAGTACTGTCGGCTCGATTACCCAGAGTCTCACCGGAGGATTGGGAGGATTGGTCGCGCCACGTGCGGCGACCTTTAATACCGCGCCCACCATTATCATGTTCGTCTTCCTGCTAACAATCCTGGCGATTAATTGGTTTTCTATCCGCGTCCTCCTGAAGAATAAGAAACAGAGGGCCAGGTTGAATGAAGGTCTGATGAAGCTTTATAAAGAAGAAATGGTGGACCAGTATTATGATGGTTCGATATTCAACAGCTATGAGACGAGATATAATCTTTTCGCGGTTATCATAGGCGCCATCGGGGCGATGAGTATTATCGCGCCGCTGGTTATTTTTATTGACCAGCTTACCAAGCTCTAAGAAGCATCAAATCGGTTAGGGAGGGGGGGCAATCTTCCCCCCTCTTTCTCCTCTCCTCCTCTTCGCGCTTCTTCGCCAGCTCCTCGAGCTCTTTCTTGACCTTTTCCTCGCCAATCGGCCGGAACTTCCGCGTTACCCAGCTCCCCAGGTAAAAGTACATCCGCAGGTTCCGGATTTCTTCCCAGGGGTCGTAGTCTTCCTTGCCGGGTTCGTTTTTTATTTCGGGGGATATGTCAGCGTCCTTGGCATCCAAATTAATGCCGTGCTTCGCCCTCAGCCTTTCCAGCTCGGCCTCGTCCTGTCCGCTCAGGCTGAATATCTTTTTCAAAGACGACCAGAAGCTCATGCGCCACCCCTCCGCGGGCCGTTTTCACTCTAACCTTATACCCATTCGCCGAAGCTGTCAAATACATCTCAAATAGTCAAAAAAGGGAGTTAGGAAAGAGGGGCGTCAGCCCCCTTTCTTTCTCCCAGTTTGAGAGGCTTGCCTGCCATAGCTTTAGCGCCGGCAGGGGGATTAAGGGGGTAAGTAAAGAAGATGTACTTAATCAGGAACACATTTTTTTGACTTTTTATTACCGGCTAGATATCATTATAAGTAGAGTACATCGCTACTCTATTCCAAAACCTGAGGAGGTCAAGATGTTAAGAAGACTCGCCGTTAGCGCCCGACCGTTGCCCCTGTCGTTCCGCCTCACCGATGTCCGCACCTATTTGGTTATCGCCGCTTTCGTGGTGCTGAGCGTGCTCACGCCCTGGGCTTTCCACCAGTTCCACCTGGCCGGCGCCACCTATCTGCCCATGCATTTCTTCATCTTCATCGCCGCGCTGGCGGGCGGCTGGCAGGCGGGCGCTATCGTAGGTCTGCTCACGCCTTTCGCCAGCTTCGCCGTTTCCGGCATGCCGGCCCTGACCGTCCTGCCTCAGATAGCCGTCGAGGTCACGGCTTACGGGCTTATCGCCGGTCTGCTCCGCCAGAAGTTCAACCTGAACGTGTTCTGGTCGCTGCTGGGCGCGATGGTCGGCGGCCGACTCGCCCTGCTGGTGGCGGTAGTTTTCGTCCAGCTTTTCACCGGCAACGTTTATAGTCCGCTCGGCCCCTCGGCGACCCCCTTTAACGCCGTCTGGAACACGGTAGCCCAGTCGTGGCCCGGCATGCTCGCCCAGGTCGTCCTGATACCGGTCGCCTTCTGGGCCTACGGGCGCTTTTCCCGCAAGCCGCAGGCAGGCTAGACATGCCGGCCGACCGTTTTCAGGCGTTTCTGGCCAGCGACGACACGCTGCGGATATATCGGGGCAGGAAGCTGGTCTTCAGCTCGCAGAAGGACCGGCTCTTGCCCCTGATGGACTACATCGCCGCGCGATGAAGTCGCGGCGGATGGCCGTCGTCATCTACGATAAGATTATGGGCAACGCCGCCGCTCTGCTCGCTGTATGGCCCAGGCTGGCGAGGTGTACAGCCCGCTGGGCAGCGAGCTTGCCGTCAAGACGCTGGAGAAATACGGCATTAAATATCGTCTCGACAAAGTCGTCCCTTACATCATGCGCGACGACGGCCAAGGGCCTGTGCCCCATGGAGCAGCTTATCCATCGGTAAAGCCCCCGAAGAATTTTATCAAATAATGAAAGCCAGGATTGATAGACCAAAGTGAATATGAACACCCTGGAAAGGACATCTATGGAAAAGATAAAATCTGGGCAGGACCGGCATGATGGTCACACGGCTGGGCTTCGGCGGCATTCCCATCCAGCGCCTGACCGAAGCCGATGCCGTCAAAGTGGTCAGCCGCTGCCTCGACCTCGGCATAAACTACCTGGATACCGCCAACGGCTACACCACCAGCGAGGAGCGCATCGGCAAAGCGGTCAAGGGGCGCCGCCAGGATGTCTTTATCGCCACCAAGACCTTCCCCGGCACGCCGGAAATCATCGAGACCAATCTCGAACTTGAGTCTCAAGCGCCTGGCTACCGACTATATCGACCTGTACCAGTTCCACGGCATTAACGATATGGCTACCGTGGATAAAATCCTCGACCCCGAGAACGGCCTGATGAAAGTCTTTGAGAAGGCGAAAAAAGCCGGCAAAATCAGGCACATCGGCGTCACCTCGCACCAGATGGATGTCGCCAAAGCGCTGGTGAAGACCGGCCGCTTTGAGACCCTGATGTTCCCCTTCAACTTCATCACCTCCGAGCCTGCCGACGAGCTGCTGCCCCTTTGCCGCGAGCATGATATCGGCTTTATCGTCATGAAGCCGCTGGCCGGCGGCATGCTGTCCGACGCCCGCATCGCTTTTAAATACCTCTTGCAGTTCCCGGACGTCGTCGTCATCCCCGGCATCGAAAAAGTGAGCGAAATCGAGGAAATCGCCCGTATTTACGAAGGGTCGCACAAAATGACCGCCGCCGAGCGGAAAAAGATGCAGCAGATGCGGGACGAGCTGGGCACGCGTTTCTGCCGCCGCTGTGATTATTGCCAGCCTTGTGCGCAGGGGATTCCCATCTCCATGGTGATGACCTTCCCCACCTTCGTCAAGCGCCTGCCGCCGGACTGGTATCTGAGGGGCTTTATCACGGAAGGCATGGCGAAAGCCGCCAACTGCACAGAGTGCGGCGAATGCGAGTCGCGATGTCCCTTTCAGCTCCCCATCCGCGAGATGCTTCAGGAAAACTATAAGCTCTACGAGGAAGTGAAAGCCGCGCAACCAGTCTCAGTACCTCCCCGCGTTAAAACAGGACAAACCTCTCCCCATGCCGTTGTATAATGGCAGGAAAATCCGTTAGTATAAAGGAGGCGCCTGCATGCCAGCCAGTGAAAGAGCTATCCTGGAGAAATATTTCCGTAAGAGCGTTATGACCAACAAGACCCCCCACCCGGAGGTCACCGCCCCGCGTCTGGGCCTGCACAGCGATAAGGAATACGGCAAGCGGGACTTTTCGATGAGCTGGTGGGCGATTACCGAGCCTTTCGTGATGGTGACCGATAACCACGCCCACGATTTCGACCAGTTCCTGATTTTCGTGGGAGGCGACCTCACTAATATGCCTGATTTAGGCGGCGTGGTGGAGTTGACTTTAAGCCGAGATGGCAAGAAGCTGGAGAAATTCGTTATCACCGAGGCCTGCACCGTCTTCGTGCCGGCCGGGCTTTATCATTGCCCGCTGAACTTTAAGAAGGTCAATAACCCCAAGAAGCCCATCCTCTTCCACGACCTTTTCTTCTCGCCGGAATACAAGCGTAAATAAAAGATGTCATTGCGAGGAGCGTAGCGACGCGGCAATCTCATTGCCTCGCCTCTGTCATTCTGAGGAGTCCTGCCAAAGGAAGGACGACGTGAGAATCCGTTGCCCTCGCGTCATTCCGGCGAAAGCCGGAATCCAGCCCCTCTTAAACGCCCCGACTGAAAAATCAGCTGTGGAGCGCCCGTTTTAATCCCCGGTGTATATCGGCGGTAAACGCTTTAGCGATTGAGGAACCGGGCACCAGCATATCAAAGGCGTGGCAGCCTCCCGGATATACATGGAGCTCGGTGGGCACGCCCGCCTCGATAAGTCTCCCGGCATAGTCGATATCTTCCAGGGCGAACAGGTCGAGGTCGCCCACCGTGATATACGCCGGCGGCAGCCCCTCGAGATTAGTGGCTCTTGTGGCCGCCGCGTAACAGGAAATTCCCTCAACCCCCGGCTCGCAGCCGAGGTAGGACCTCCAGCCGATACGGTTGGCGGCTCTCGTCCAGAAAAGGGTTTCCGGCAGGGTATCGCTGGCGGGAGCGATATTGCAGTCGTTGATCATGGGATAGACTAGGAGCTGGAAGATGATATCTACTTCCGCCCGGTCGCGCGCCATGAGGGCCAGACCGGCGGCCAGCCCGCCGCCGGCGCTCGCGCCGCCGATGGCGATACGGGAACGGTCGACTTTCAATTCTTTGGTATGACCCGCCAGCCATTTCAAAGCGGCATAACAGTCTTCTAGCGGTGCCGGAAAGGGGTTCTCCGGGGCCAGCCGGTATTCGGTCGCGACTACCACGCATTCTCCCGCCAGGGCGAATTGTTTGGCCGAAAAATCTTCCTGCTCGATACTGCCGAGCATATAGCCCCCGCCGTGTATCCAGAGCAGCGCCGGCGCTGGTCCTGTTAGTTTTTCCGGTCGGTAGATTCTGATGGTTAAATCGGGGGCGCCCTCAGGGCCCCGTATGGTTCTATCTTTGGTAACGACACCTTGTATATCGGGCAGCTGCGCTTTCATGGCCGCTATCATCTGGACTGAAGCCGCGCGGGCCGCCGGCAAATCATCGAAAGACATTAGCTGGGGTTGGTTCAACATCATCTCAATTGGTCCTTTAAGTTCGGGGTCCAGGCGTTCTCTTAAGCTCCGTCTCATCGACTGTCTCCTTTAGAATTGGGATGATTTTCCCAGAATTATACTACAGGATTGATAAATGCTGCCAATAAAGAAAGAGGGGACTTGCCTGTCATTCTGAGCTTAGCGAAGAATCTCGGGGTTTAGTCTTCCCCTTTTTCCCCCCGCCCCACTCCTGTCATTCTGAGGAGTCCTTCCACAGGAAGGACGACGTGCCTGCACGCCGAAGTGCGTTACGGCACGCAGGCGTGAGGATCTCATCGCTGCCCCTGTCATTCCCGACCTGATCGGGAATCCAGAACACGATATACCCTGCAATATCTTTCCCTCCTTCGTAAGGAGGGATTAAGGGAGAATTACCCCACCCCGCCCCTCTTAAAAACTCCCCAGATAGATTTTCATGTTAAGGAATGGTTAAGGTCTTACTGTTAGTGATGATATTTTCATCGAGTTTTGCTAAAGTACCTTTTCCTCCTTTTTTTAGTTTATCTAGAGAGTATCCTTTGATCAACAATAACAAAAACTTCTTAATAGAACAGCGTAAGTATTCTTCATTAATAGTAGTAATTTCTTGAAGTTCATTGAGGTCTTTATCTTTATATTCGCCACCATGTACTGCTACTCCTCTAAAATTATAAGCACGCTTCATATGATTGAAAATAGACTTTCTTTCAATTCCATTCCCAAGAAAAAACGCGGCTCTTATGGCTAATTTATACCCAAGCTCTTTATCATCCCCAATATACAGGGATTCAAAGGCAATCATTTGGTCAATTAACCTGTCTTCTAGATTATTATAGTAACTAGCATTAAACCTTCTTAAAGTTTCATTGATATGCTGTTTTTCAATGCAAAAATATAGATTACGAAGTATTGTTTTTATTAGTGGTATATCAGACTTATTTAAATGATATATTAGCTTGGTATTTTTGACGTTGAATTGAAACTTTGATAAATCAACAAAGCCGTATAAGTATCCAAATTCCGTAGGTATATTCTGCCATCCATGGATATCAAATGTATATCTATCATTGCTTGTAGGCTCTATATTTTCAGTGGCTGAAATCAGTGGTCCGGGAACAATATTTCCTGTATGATAAAGACGTAGTGCTGTGAAAAAATTACTCAATTTTTGGTGTATTTCAATAATTTTGTTTATTTTAGTAACAATATTTGTTTCCAAAGCAAATTGTTCTTCTTGAGGTAATAAAACCATAAATTTGGACGACTCAACATCAGACCAGTCTGGATAATATAGTAATAGTTCTTCATTCAAATCTGGCCAAGTTGGTTTTATATTTAAACCTCTTTCAAAGTTGATACTCTTCGAAGAACAATCGAAATTGTATAGTGGACATAGCCAATAATTACGCATTTCTCCCCTCTCCTCACATCTCCATCAGTTCAAATCCGCTCTTTTTGTCCGGCAGCCTCTCGCGCTCGTGCCGATGATCTCGTAAATCACCGCCTCGCCCACCAGCCAAGTCTTTACCCCCGGCCTCAGGCATCCCGTCAGCGTTTTGCCCCCTCGCCCCAGGCTCGCGTGGATGTGCAGCCTCGGCTTGCCCTCTCTGTCCGGCGCGATGATGCCCACCCCCTCCACCTCGTGCGCCCCCTCCACCGGCAGCATTACTGGCTCCGGCGGCATCCTGTCCGACTCTTTAGGCCCGACGACCACCCGCCCGCTGCCGATTCCCCCAATTAAAACGACGTGCCCGGTCTTTATCCCTTTCTCCGCCGCGAACCGCTCGATGCTCCCCGGCACTTCATCCCCGTCCTCCAATCGCAAAACAAACACCCGACCTATTTTACCTTCGGATGCTTTCATGCTTTTCTCCAATCTGTCATTCTGAGGAGTCCTTCCGCAGGAAGGACGACGTAAGAATCCGGTTTTTCAGCCCTATTCTAAGCGTCGGGAGGCGATTCTTCAAGCGGGTAGGGCGGCGACGATATCCCATTCCCTTTCTCTCCCCCTTCCTATATACCAATAACTAGTAACTATTTAACATAACTCTAAAAACGAATAACCGGAAAAATGAAGCTGATTTGACATAATCTAAAAACGAATACTGAAGCTAACTAGCTACGAAAATCGCCGGAAAAAATATTTAAAAACGAATAACGAATCGGTTTGGTCTGCTACTTGTTTCCCAGGTACTGCAGCGCCAGCTTGACCTTCTCCTCGAGCTTGAGTTTCTTGTCGCCGGGCAGGGCGGCTACCGCCTTGACCGCTTCCCCCGCCGAGTATCCCAGCGACGTCAGCGCCGTCAGCACGTCCGTGTTCTCCTGCGCCGCCTGTGTCGCCGGGGTGATGACCCACCCCGCCCCTATCTTCTCTTTGAGCTCCAGGATGATTCGGTTGGCCACCTTCTTCCCGATGCCCGGCACCATGTCGAGCATCTCCACGCTGCCCGTGGCGATGGCCGTCGTTATCTGCTCCGGGCTCATCGCCGAGAGCATTGCCAGGGATAGCTTTGGCCCCAGTCCCGTTACTCCTATCAGCGTCTCGAAAAGCCACAGCCCCTCGGTCGTGTTGAATCCATAGAGCGATAGATTGTCCTCGCGTACGTGCAGGTGGGTAAAGACTTTGACTTGCTGGCCCGGTTTGCCCATCGCCGCGATGTCGCTTGTGGGCATGAATACTTTAAACCCCACCCCTCCCACGTTGATGACCGCTCCTTCTCCCCCCACGCTCTCCACTTTGCCCTCGAGGCTGCTTATCATCTTTCTCCTTGTCTGGCCAGCAGGTCGTTCACATGCATTTCCTGTACGCAGCATAGCGCCACCGCCAGCGCGTCGGCCGCATCATTCGGCTCCGGCGCTTCCTCGAGGCCCAGTTGCAGCCGCACCATCTCCTGTACCTGCTCTTTGCTGCTCGCGCCGTAGTTGGCGACCCTCAGTTTGACCTGCGCCGGCGTATATTCGTGGGTGGGAATGTGCTGGCTGGCCGCCGCCAGTAGGGCTATCGCCTGGGCCCGCCCGATGGCTAGGGCCGACTTCACGTTCTTGGCGACGAAGGGCGATTCGACGGCGATGATGTCGGGCTTATGCTTCCGTATTACTTTAAGGAGTTCCTTGAATAGAAAGTTTAAACGCTCGCCGGTTTTTAAGCGTTCCGGCACGGCGATGGCGCCGTAATCGACCAGGGCTGTTTCGCTTCCGTCACTCTCTATCACCCCGTAGCCCATGACTACCGTGCCCGGGTCGATGCCTAATATTTTCATCTCATATTATAAAATTACGCTGCCTGGTAGACGGCGTCCGGGATATCGGCGTTGCTGTAGACGTTCTGCACGTCGTCGATTTCCTCGAGCCGCTCGAGTAGCCTGAAAGCCTGCAAACCCGCTTTTTCATCGAGTTTGATGAGCGATTTCGCCGCCATGGTCAGCTCGCTCGATTCTATTTTTACTTTGTTTTTTTCGAGCGCCTGCCTGACCTTCTCCAGCTGGTTGGGCGCGGTATAGACCTCGACGTAGCCGCTCTCGACCTTCACGTCATCGGCGCCAGCGTCGATGGCCGCAAGGGCCAGTTCGTCCGCATCGACGTTCTCGGCTTGAATGGTGATGACGCCTTTAGACTCGAACAGCCAGCTGACACAGCCGCTTTCTCCCAGGCTGCCGCCGTGGCGAGTGAATGTGCTCCGCACTTCCTGGACGGCGCGGTTGCGGTTGTCCGAGAGGGCGTTGACTAGGATGGCGATGCCGTTGGGACCGTATCCTTCGAGTACCATTTCAACCAGGCTCCCTCCCCCCAGTTCCCCCGTCCCTTTCCCAATTGCCCTGTCGATATTGTCCATGGGCATGTTGGCGTCGCGGGCTTTCTGGATTGCCAGTCTGAGGCGGAAATTTGTATCGGTGCTGCCGCCGCCTTCGCGTGCCGACATGATGATTTCTCGTGTCAGTTTAGTAAAAAGGTTGCCTCGCTTGATATCGTCTATACCCTTTTGGTGTTTAATTTTTGACCATTTTGAATGCCCGGACATCGTCTTGCCCTCCTTGCCCTCTATTCCCCCTGTTTGCTAATTCTAGCACTTCGGTATCGGGTGGTCAAAGAGGGTCTGAATGCCTTTTTCTAACACCATTGTCGTTTATCGGTGGAATTTTTCTGAGGGTTTTCCAGACTAAACCGTGTGTGTCTCGACACCGTAATCCAGTTTTTTCGCGAGAGATTCTCGGAGCTGCTGTATGTGTGCCTGGAAAGATGGTGATGTGATGCTCCCCGCGGACATAATTATCGCGTCTTCCTTATTGTCCAGATAGTAGCCGCGTCTTATGCCGGCCTGTTCGAAGCCGTATTTGCTGTAGAGGTTCTGCGCCACGATATTGGAGACGCGCACCTCCAGGGTCATGCCGTTGGCTTTAAGTTTTTGTGCTAGGTCTACCGTAGCTATAAGCAGCAGTTCCCCGATACCCTTACGGCGGTATTCCTGCCTCACGGCGATATTGGTGATATGGGCTTCATCGACCATCAGCCAGATGCCGGAAAAACCGACGATATACTGCTGGGGCTGACGCGATGGAGTCTTGTCGCGGCTGAGGCCCAATTTGAACCATGATGCCAGCCAGGTCGCCAGCCTGGATGGCTTTTTCGGCGGTTTTTCTCTGCCGGCATTTATCGTCCTGCTGTCGTCGATGGCCACGAGATAATAGGCCAGGCGGTTCTGAAGCTCCTGACGGTAGTTGGGCAGCGGCCACTGGCTCGGGAAGGCTTCGCGGTCAATTTCGTTGACCTGCCCCACGTCCGCCTTTTCCATCGGGCGTACGAGATACGTCAATACTTATCTCCGTTTTAGGTGACGGTCAGGCTGCCGTTTTTGTTCGTTCTGCCATTTTAACACATTTTCCGCACCATGGCATTTTTCCCCGGAATGAAGCTAAAAACTATCTTTTTACCCCCTTATTCGTTATACTATATGCACAGGGTAATTCCTGGTCTTCGACCGGGTAAACCTGGAAATATAGGTCAAATCCGGCCTCTGGATGGGAGTTGTCAGGTGCAGAATGAGCAAAGCCTCGTCCGGCGGGCGCAGCAGCGCGACCCGGCGGCTTTAACTCAATTATACGAAGAGAACTTCGGTAGGATTTATCGGTATATAGTTCTCAAGATAGGTGATAGGTCAGAGGCAGAGGATATGACTCAGCAGGTTTTTCTTAACGTCCTGAAGTCTATCTCATCTTATAAATGGCAGGGCATGCCGTTTACCTCCTGGCTGTACCGTATCGCCCATAACCAGATCGTCGATCATTTGAGAAAGAAGTCGAAGCGGCCCACCGTGCCTCTTGATGAATCGATCGCCGCTTTTGACGGCGACCCCGAGAAAATAGCGGTCCGGAAGGTGGAAATTGAAGAGCTGGCTCTCGCGGCCAGGAAGCTGACCCCGGCGCAACAGGAGGTTGTCTCGTTGCGTTTTGCTTCCGAGCTTTCCATCGCGGAAGTCGCTGAGGTCATGGGTAAGAGCGAAGGGGCGATTAAGGCATTGCAGCACAGCGCTATCCTTGCTCTGCGTAAGGTGCTATTGCCCGGGGTGGATTTATGAACAAGAATAAAGAATTCGATAATATATTAGATGAATGCCTCTCGCGTTTGATTGAGGGCGAAACCGTCGCGTCGTGCCTGTCCCGTTTCCCAGAATACGCTGCGGAGCTTGAACCGCTGCTGCGGACCGCTCAGGAAACGCTAAAGACGGCCGCGGTCGATCCCCGTCCCGAGTTCCGTGACCGGGCTCGTTATCAGTTCCAGGCCGCCATCCGTGATATGGCAACGAAGCCGAGCCGCGGTTTCTTTAGCTGGATACCGCAGTGGGCGACCGCGGTCAGCGTCGTGGCCGCTATCCTGATTGCCGGCGGGGGTACCCTGGCGGCCGCTGGCGGCAGCCTGCCCGATAGCCCCCTTTACCAGGTCAAGCTGGCTGCCGAGGCGGTACGGGTGGCTTTGACTCCATCTGATTTGGCTAAGGCGGAGCTGCATGCTGAGTTCGCCGATGAGAGAGTGGGTGAAATCATTAAAATGGCGGAAAAAGGCAACATTACGCTGGTAGAAGCGACGACGGACCGCATGAATGAGCAGCTTATCGCCGTGGCGAATCTTACCGGCATCGGTCAACATACTCGTGATACCGCGAATTTTCGCGCAATGAATGCGCCGGCGCCGGTAACCCCTACCGCAATGCCCACCACGACTCCGGCCCTCACTCCCACGCCCACCCCGTCGCCAACGGGTACATTGACGGCACCGTTACCCACACCCGCGCCAACGATTACCCTGCCGCCGACGGCTTTAGGGTCCGGAACTGGGCCGGAGAAAAAGCCGTCAGTGAGGGACAGGGAGACGGTACCGGTGAGGTCAGTGAACAAGAACAATTCAAGGACTCCTTGACTCAACAGTACCTCGTGAATTTACAGGCTTTGCAGGACGAACTTGCCCGGGCTCCGGAGTCTTTGAAACCTGCTTTGCTCCGTGCCATTGAAGTTCTTGAACAGGCTTACCAGGAAGCTCTGGACAATCTGGGTGCCTGATGAAATTCCCCTGAGTGATTGGCCGCCGCTAACCCCGCGGCGACTTTTTCGTTATATTAAGTGAAAACCAAAAAGGAGGTTCAAAAGTGAAGAAAATATGGTTGGCAATTGCCGGCACGGTTCTCATTCTGGCGGTAGCGGTCCTGGTCGGCTGCAGTTCGGGTCCAGGCTCGGTGCTGAATAGCGACGCTTCCGGTATCAAGCTTAACCTGAATAATCAGCAGGAGGGTATCTGGGTCAGCGGCGAGGGTAAAATTCCGGTCGTTCCTGACACGGCTATCCTGAACCTGGGCATTGAGGCGCAGGAGTTAACGGTAACCGCCGCCCAGTCTAAAGCGAGCGATGCCATGGACAGTATCATGAAGGCTCTCAAAGCCGCTGGCATTAACGAGAAGGATATACAGACCCAGTACTTCAATATCCAGAAAGTGACCCGCTATGATAATGACAAGCAGAATGAGGTTGTTATCGGTTATCGGGTAACTAACACAGTTACCGTTAAAGTCAGGGACGTGACCAAAGCGGGCCCGGTTATTGACGCTGTTGTCGCCGCCGGCGGCGATTTTACCCGAATTAATAGTATCGGTTTTACGGTCGATGACCCGTCCTCTTACTATGAGCAGGCCAGGGTAAAGGCGGTCGCCGATGCCGCCGCTAAGGCGAAGAAGCTGGCCGAAGCGGCTGGCGTTAAGCTCGGAAAAGCCGTTTATATCACCGAGAGTTCCTATGTTCCCGGACCGATCTATCGTGACGTTGCTGCTTCCGCCGGAACGTCGACCGTTACCCCCGTCAGCCCCGGCGAAATGGATATCACCGCTAACGTCCAGATAGCTTATGCCATAGACTAGACTACAAAAGGTGGAGAAACTTAGTAAGCAAGGGAGCCCCGATTTTATCGGGGCTTCCTTTATTTTTCCTTCTTTTCGGTATACCGTTCCCGCTCGCTGTAAATACAGCCGCAGTACTGCTGGCGGTAGAGTTCCATGGGCTTGGTGATGTGCCGGCTATCCGAGTAGCGTTTGCGCAGGTCGGCGTAGAGAAATTCCACGCCTTTTCCCTCCGCCGCCTTTTCGCCGGTTTCTTTAATCAGTTCGTGTTTCTGGTGTAGGCTGATGAGCAGGGTGGTGGTGAAAGCGTCGTAGCCTTTCCCGCGGGCGGTTTCCGCCGTTTTCGTTAACCTTAATTCAAAACAGTATTGGCAGCGCTCTGCTTCGTGACCGGCCACGCGACGAAAATACTCCGGCATATCATAGCTGTCCGCTATAATCAGCGGCAGGTCTATCTGTGCCGCCAGCGACTTCATGCTTTCGAGTCGCTGCTGGTGCTCGCTGAAGGGGTGGATGTTGGGGTTATACCAGAACCCCGAGGCATCATAGCCTTGCTGTCTCCAGTATTCGACCGTATAGGCGGCGCAGTGCGCGCAGCAGACGTGGATGAGGACTTTTTTCATAGTCGACCGCTGAGTTTCCGGCTGTAGTAATAATAGGCGAAATAGCTGTCAATCAGCAAGGAGCAGGTATTTTGATATTTAGTAAAAACGATTCGCGGCTTTACAGCAGATTCGGCTGCGGCGGCTTTTCTTTATTGTATTTGAGCCCCAGGTGCTCGTAGGCCAGGCGGGTGGCGACCCTCCCGCGCGGTGTCCTCTCTAGGAACCCCAGCTGCATTAAAAACGGCTCGTAGACATCGGTTATCGTTTCCGCGTCCTCGCTGATGGAGGCGGCGATGGTATCGAGTCCGACCGGGCCGCCGTTAAACTTCTCGATGATGGTGCGCAGCACCTTGTGGTCTGTTTCGTCCAGCCCCAGTGGGTCGACTTCCAGCTTGGCAAGGGCGTCGATGGCTACCTGCCGCGTTATCCTGCCTTTGGCGATTACCTGGGCGTAGTCTCTCACCCGCTTGAGCAGTCGGTTGGCCACCCTCGGCGTGCCCCGGGCACGCCGCGCTATCTCTTTTAATCCTTCTTCTTCCGCTTCTACTTTGAGTATTACCGCGGAACGTTTCACGATTTTTTCCAGCGAGGCGACGTCGTAAAAATCCAGGCGGAAGACCGAGCCGAACCTGTCCCGGAGCGGCGGACTGAGCAGGGCGTAGCGAGTCGTCGCGCCGATTAACGTGAATTTGGGCAAGTTCAGTCGCAGGCTCTTGGCTCCCGGCCCCTTGCCGATGATGATGTCCAGGGCGTAGTCTTCCATGGCCGGGTAAAGAATCTCTTCCACCGTGCGGTTGAGCCGGTGGATTTCATCGATGAAGAGGACATCGTGACTACGCAGGTTGGTTAAAATGGCGGCCAGGTCCCCGGTGCGTTCGATAGCCGGACCGGATGTCATTTTGATGTTTACGCCCACCTCAGCGGCGATGATATGCGCCAGGCAGGTCTTGCCCAGGCCGGGCGGGCCGTAAAACATGATGTGGTCCAGGGGCTCCCCGCGTCCCTTCGCCGCTGCGATGGCTATTTTGAGGTTATCTTTATTTTTGTCCTGCCCGATGAATTCGGCCAGCGACCGGGGGCGGAGACTGGTATCGAGCGGTGCGTCCTCCACGCTGGGCTTACCCGAGATAATGCGCGCTATTGTCTCACCCCCAATAATGAATAAAGTGAATGGGGACCCTAAACAGGTTCGCCTTCTTCTTTTTCCCTGTTCGTGTCGCTATTTATTGTTTCCGCTTTATTAACGATATCGGCGGAAGGGTCCGGGGCTACCCCGGCGGTTTCTCCGCCGCCGGTGGCGCTGCCTTCTTCCGCGGGTCCCAGACTGGCTAGGAGCTTCAACGCTTCATCTTCTTCCGTGGGGTTAAGTGCGGCTACCTGTTCCTCTTTAAGGTAACGCGCCGGAATCAGCTTGCCGATGATGACGTTCTCTTTAAGGCCGATCAATTTATCGACTCTACCGTTAGCGGCGGCTTCGGTAAGGATTCTCGTGGTTTCCTGGAACGAGGCGGCCGCCAGCCAGCTGTCGGTGCTTAATGAAGCCCTGGTGATGCCCAGCAGGACGGTATGGGCGGTAGCCGGTTCGCCGCCTTCGGCCAGCACTTTGGCGTTGGTATCCTCGTAGGTAAATTTATCGATGAGCTCATCGGGCACCAGGTCGGTATCGCCGGCGGAATCGATGCGTACCTTGGTCAACATCTGGTGGGTGATTACCTCGATGTGTTTATCGTTGATGTTCACGCCCTGGGCGCGGTAGACTTTTTGCACCTCGTCCACCAGGTATTGCTGGACGGCCTCCTTGCCCAGTATACGTAAAATATCGTGGGGATTGATGGAGCCTTCGGTGAGCTGCTGTCCGGCCTTAACCTGGTCGCCGTTCTGTACCCAGATACTGGGGGAAGACGCGACCGGGTATTCCCGCTCCTCTTTCTCCGTATAGCTGATGACCAGCTGCTTCTTTTTCAGGCTTACCTCGCCCGCGAAGCGGGCCACGATAGGTTGATTTTCTGTGGCGGGCGCTGCTGCTTTACCTTTAGCGCCTTTCGCCGGTGCCGGGGTGGCCAGCACCGTTCCGATATCCACCGACTGGCCGTTCTTTATCATTACCTTGAAGCCGGTGGGTAAGGTATATTCGTCACGGTAGACTTCAGCGCTGACTACCTTGATTTTACGGCCTTCTTCGCTCTGTATCACTTCGGCGGTGCCGTCTATCTCCGATATTACTGCCTGGCCTCGCGGTGTCCGGGCCTCAAAAAGCTCCTCCACTCTGGGGAGACCGCTGGTAATATCGAGTCCGACCACGCCCCCGGTATGGAAGGTCCGCAGCGTTAGCTGCGTGCCGGGCTCGCCGATGCTTTCTGCGGCGATAATGCCTACGGCAACGTCAGGCTCGACGAGCTTGCCGCGGGCAAGGTCACGCCCGTAACAGGCACGGCAGGTCCCCCGGCGCGACTGGCAGGTAAGGGGCGACCTCACGTGTACCGAGGTCAGGCCGGCGGCTACAACCTGCTCGACCTTCTTTTCGTCGATTTCTTCATTCACGTGGACGATGATTTCGCCGGTCTTGGGGTCGGCGATATCGCTGGCTGCCATCCTCCCCAGGGCGCGCTCGGCCATGGGAGGTAAAATGCCCTTCTCTTTAGGTTCGGTTATCCAGGTGCCCTCAGTCGTGCCGCAGTCGTCATCGGAAGTGATGACATCCTGGGCGACGTCGATGAGGCGTCTCGTGAGATAGCCGCTGTCGGACGTCCTGAGGGCGGTGTCCGCCAGGCCTTTACGGGCGCCGTGCGTGGAGATGAAGTACTCTAGGACGCTGTGCCCTTCGCGGAGGCTGGACTTGATGGGGAACTCGATGATTTTACCGGCGGGGTCGGTCATCAGACCGCGCATGCCGGCCATCTGTCGTATCTGGGAGATATTGCCTTTGGCCCCCGACGTGGCCATCATGTAGACGCCGCCGTAGCGGTCGAGGTTGTTCTGGATGGTAGTTGTGATGGTATTGGTGGTTTCCGTCCAGATATCGACGATGGAATTGTATCTTTCATTCGAGTCGATCAGGCCGCGGTCGTACTGGCTTTCGATGGTGGCAACCTTGGCTTCGGTCTCGGCCAGTATCTTGGGTTTGCTCGCGGGGACCTCGATGTCGTTCATGGCGATGGTGATCCCGGATTTGGAGGCGTACTGGAAGCCCAGGTGCTTGATGCTGTCCAGCACTTTGCCGGTCTCTTCATCGGTCAGCAGCTTGCAGCACCGGGTGGCTATCTGTTTCAAGGTCGATTTATCGATTATTTTATTGAAAAAGCCCAGTTCGGGCGGCAGCACCTCGTTAAAGATGATCCGGCCGACGGATGTTGTGATCTTTTCGTTGGTGGCTTTGTCCCTGACCTCTATTTCCTCTCTAAGGTCGACGACGCCGAATTCATAGGCGAGCTTGGCTTCGTCGAAGCTCCCGTAGACATTGCCGTTTTGTTTCGCCTGCCGGATGGTGGTCAGGTAATAGCAGCCGAGGACCATATCCAGCGTCGGACTTACCGTGGCCTCGCCGCTGCTGGGCAGCAGGATGTTGTGGTGGCTCAGCATCATGTCCCGGGCTTCTTTCACTGCCGCGCGGGATAAGGGCACGTGGACGGCCATCTGGTCGCCGTCGAAGTCAGCGTTAAAGGCGGAGCACACCAGCGGATGTATCTGGATGGCGCTCCCGTCGATGAGCACCGGCTCGAAGGCCTGGATGCTGAGGCGGTGCAGGGTAGGCGCCCGGTTGAGCAGCACCGGCCGCTCCTTGATTACGTCCTCGAGGATGTCGTAGACCTCGGACTTGGCTCTCTCCACGAGTCTCCGCGCGCTTTTGATATTGGGTGCCAGCCCCTGCGCTACCAGGCGCCGCATGACGAAGGGTTTAAATAGCTCCAGTGCCATTCTGCGGGGCAGCCCGCACTGGTGCAGCTTGAGCTCCGGGCCGCAGACGATTACCGAACGCCCGCTATAATCGACGCGCTTGCCGAGCAGGTTCTGGCGGAAACGACCCTGTTTGCCGCGGAGCATGTCGGAAAGCGACTTTAGTTTGTGGTTGCCGCTGATGGAGATGGCGCGCCCTCTCCTGCCGTTATCGATGAGCGAGTCAACGGCTTCCTGGAGCATCCTTTTTTCGTTGCGTATAATGATTTCCGGCGCGCCGATGTCGATAAGGTGGCGCAGCCGGTTATTGCGGTTAATTACCCGGCGGTAAAGGTCGTTTAAATCGCTGGTGGCGAACCTGCCGCCGTCCAGCTGTACCATCGGCCGGAGGTCGGGCGGCAGCACCGGCAGCACCGTGAGAATCATCCACTCCGGTTTGTTGCCGCTGTTGCGGAACGATTCCACTACGCGCAGCTGCTTGCTGGCTTTCTTGCGCCGCTGCCCCGATGAAGACTGTGTCTCGAGCAGCAGGTTGTTGCGTATCTCGTCGAGGTTGATGCCTTTCATAATTTGCAGGATAGCCTCGGCGCCCATGCCCGCTTCGAAAACATTTCCGTATCTCTGTTTGAGATCATGGAACTGGTTCTCGGTCAGTAGTTCCTTGACGTGCAGTTCCTTGAGCTTTTGCGTTTCTGTGGCCAGGTCATCTTCCACCTTGGACTTTTCATCGACGGACTGGCCGCGGATTTTATTGACCTCTTCTACGGTAGCCTGTTCCTGTTCTTTCTGGGCGATCTCCGTCTCCACCGTTTTCTGCTTGTTATCTATGGTTTTTTGAGCGTTGGACTCGATTTGTTTGATGGCTTCTTCTCTCGCGGCTTCGTCAATCGAGGTGACGATGTATTGCGAGAAGTAAAGGACGTGCTCCAGACTCCGCGGCGAAAGGTCCAGCAGCAGGCCGATGCGACTCGGTATGCCCTTGGCGAACCAGATATGGCTTACCGGGCAGGCCAGCTCGATATGCCCCATGCGCTCACGGCGTACTTTAGCTCTGGCAACCTCGACGCCGCACTTGTCGCAGATGACGCCCTTGTAGCGGATTCTCTTGTATTTGCCGCAATAGCATTCAAAGTCCTTGGTCGGCCCGAAAATCCTCTCGCAGAAAAGGCCGTCGCGTTCCGGTTTCAGCGTGCGGTAGTTGATGGTTTCCGGTTTGGTTACCTCGCCGTATGACCAGCTCCGTATCTGTTCCGGTGAAGCCAGGGAGATACGGACAGCATCGAAATCATTAATCTCGAACATTTTCGTCTACCTCTTTCCAGCGCGGCTCTTCACTTTCCTTCAACTCTGTCTCCAGTTTATAGGCTTCCTCCATCGTTTCCTCGGCGGAGGCTATCTTCGTCTCTTCTTCGTTAATCACCTCGAGGGCCAGTCCCAGGCTTTGCAGTTCCTTGACGAGCACCTTGAAAGATTCCGGAACGCCGGGCTGGAGGATATCGTCGCCCTTGATGATGGATTCGTAGGCTTTGGCCCTTCCGGTCACGTCGTCCGATTTTATCGTCAGCATTTCCTGGAGGTTATGGGCGGCGCCGTAAGCTTCCAGCGCCCAGACCTCCATTTCTCCGAAGCGCTGCCCGCCGAACTGCGCCTTGCCGCCCAGCGGTTGCTGCGTGATTAGCGAGTAGGGGCCGGTGGAGCGGGCGTGCACTTTGTCTTCCACCAGGTGGATGAGCTTCATCATATAAATATTGCCGACGGTTACCGGCTGGTCGAATGGTACGCCGGTGCGCCCGTCGTGAAGCATCGTCTTGCCGTAAGTGGGTGGTGCGAACCTCCCCTCCCGGTTGACTTTCTCCACTACCTGTTTCAGCATCGGCCGCATCGAGGCCTTTGGCGGGAATGTGCAATTCTTCGAGCCAGATACGCAGGCCGATGTCCTTGGCTTTACCGTGGAGCGACTCGTTAAAAACGGCTTTGCCGTCGTAGCCATGGCTTTTGACCCAGGCCTCGGCCATGCCCTGGTTGAATGGCTGCTTGTCTTTGCCGGGGTTGGGGTCGACGGCCCCGGATTGCCCGACAATCCAGGCGCGGCACAGGGCGTCCTCAATGGCCAGGTCGTCGGCGCCGTCGAAAACTGGCGTCAGCGCCCGGAAGCCCAGTATCTGCGCCGCCCAGCCCAGGTGTGTCTCCAGCACCTGCCCGATGTTCATACGGGAGGGCACGCCGATGGGGTCGAGGATGATGTCTACCGGCGTTCCGTCCGGCAGGAAGGGCATATCTTCTTTAGGCGCGATGATGGAGATGACGCCTTTGTTGCCGTGCCGGCCCGCCAGCTTATCGCCGACGGATACCCGGCGTTTCTGGGCAATCCAGACCTGCACCCACTGGTTGACTCCGGCGGGCAGGTCGTCGCCGCCGTCCCGACTGTCTTTGCGGGTGTAAACTTTAACGTTGATGACCTTGCCCCATTCGCCGTGAGGCACTCTCAGCGAGGTGTCTTTCACCTCCCTGGCCTTCTCGCCGAAGATGGCGCGGAGCAGTTTCTCCTCGGCGGAGAGCTCCGTTTCGCCTTTGGGGGTGATTTTCCCCACTAGCGTATCGTCTGGCCTTACCTCGGCGCCGATGCGGATAATCCCGTCCTCGTCGAGCTCGCGCAGACTTTCCTCGCCCACGTTCGGTATATCGCGGGTGATTTCTTCCGGTCCGAGCTTCGTGTCACGCGCTTCCACCTCGTGCTTGTTGATATGGATGGAGGTGAACATGTCCTCTTCGACCATCCGGCTGCTGAGGATGATGGCGTCCTCGAAGTTATAGCCTTCCCAGCTCATGAAAGCCACGGTCACGTTCTGGCCCAGCGCCAGTTCGCCGTTTTCTGTGGCGGAGCTGTCGGCCAGCACCTGGCCGGCTTCCACGCGGTCGCCTTTATTGACCAGTGGGCGCTGGTTGATACAGGTCCCCTGGTTGGTGCGGACGAACTTCATCAGGTCGTAGGTTTCTTTTTCGCCGTCGTCCTGCGTAATGACGATGCGGTATTTGGTGTTCAATTTTTCATCGATGTTCCCGGCAATTTCCGTTACCACGCCGGCGTTCTTGGCGAAGACTACCTGCCGGCTGTGCTTGGCGGCTTCCATTTCCATGCCCGTGGCTACCAGCGGCGCTTCGGGACGCAGCAGCGGCACCGCCTGGCGTTGCATGTTAGCGCCCATCAGGGCGCGGTTGGCGTCGTTATGTTCGAGGAACGGCGTCAGTGCCGTAGCGACGCTGACCACCTGCTTGGGGGACACGTCCATGTATTGTACGTTTTCCGGCGGTTCCAGGAGGTAGCCGTCGGCCAGCCTGGCCTCGATTCTTTTTTCCTTGAACTGGTTGTTCTCATCGAGCGGGGCGTTGGCCTGGGCAATGATATATTTATCTTCCTCGTCGGCGGGCATATAGACGATTTCGTCGGAAACGAAAGGTACCACTTTTATTTTCTTTGACTTCAGTTTCGCCAGCCTGGCGGCAAGCTCTGCGGTAATGACGGTGCCGGCTTCGACGAGCGTCTTGCCTTTTTCATCGAGGATGTCTTCCGCTACCGTCCTTCCGGCCAGCTTCTTGTCCTTGGTGGTCATGGTGTTGATGACCTTGCGGTACGGTGTTTCGATGAATCCGTACTCGTTAATAATGCTGTAGGTCGCCAGCGACCCGATGAGGCCGATGTTCGGCCCTTCCGGCGTCTCGATAGGGCAGATGCGCCCGTAATGGGAGAAGTGGACGTCGCGCACTTCGAATCCGGCGCGCTCGCGTGAAAGACCGCCGGGCCCCATGGCCGATAGACGGCGCTTGTGCGTCAGCTCCGCCAGCGGGTTGGTCTGGTCCATGAACTGTGATAGCTGCGAGCCGCCGAAGAATTCCCTCACCGCCGCCACGATAGGTCGGATATTGACCAGGGCGCTGGGGGTGACCGCCTCGGTGCCGATAATGCTCATGCGCTCCCGGACCACCTGCTCCAGGCGCAGAAAGCCGATGCGGAACTGGGTCTGCACCAGCTCGCCGACGGTGCGCACCCGCCGGTTGCCGAGGTGGTCGATGTCGTCGCCATGGTCCTGGCCGTTGTTGATTAAAATGATATGCCTGATTATCTGGACGATGTCTTCCTTGGTCAGCGTCCGTTCCTTCAGGCTGACGTTCAGTCCCAGCCGTTTGTTCAGCTTGTATCGGCCGACGTTGCCCAGGTCGTAGCGCGTGGCGTCGAAGAATAGGCTCTTTATCAGTTTCCTGGCGTTTTCCTGGGACGGGAGCTCGCCGGGATGCAGTTTCTTATAGATATCCATCACGGCGTCTTTCTCATCTTTGATGAGCGGTTCGCGCTCCATCGTCGTCTTGATGTAGTGATGGTCGTTCTGGCCATCTTCTTTAGTGAACAGCTTCAGAAGTTCTTCGTCGCTGCCATAGCCGATGGCGCGCAGCAGGGTGGTGATGGGGATTTTTCGTTTGCCGTCGATTTTGGTCGAGATGACGTTCCGGTTGCTGGTCTCGAACTCCAGCCAGGCGCCGCGGGTGGGGATTAGCTTTGCCGCGCATAAATCTCGACCCGATGCCGGGTCTTCCTCGCTGGTGAAATAGACCCCCGGCGAACGCAGGAGCTGGCTGACTACCACGCGTTCGGCGCCGCTGGTAATGAAGGTGCCTTTGGCGGTCATCAGGGGAATATCCCCGAAGAACAGGTCCTGTTCCTTGATTTCCCCGGTTTCTTTGACCAGCAGACGTACCTTGACGTATAGCGGGGCGGAAAAGGTCTGGTCCCGTTCGTGGCATTCCTGTTCGGAATGGCCCGGACGCGGCTCGCGGAATTCGTAAGCCGCAAAGCTCAGCTCGAGCCGGTTGCCGGTAAGGTCTTTGATGGGAGAAATCTCTCCCAGCAACTGTTGCAGCCCGTCTTCCTGGAACCTCTGGAAAGAATCGAGCTGGACTTTTATCAGGTTGGGAACTTCAAGGACTTCGGGTAGCTTCGCATAAGACTTTCTGGAAATCGGTGTGGGGGACTTGGGTGCGTGCGTGGGCGACTTAACAGCCATCTCTACTCCTTAAAACAAAAAAAGACAACTCTAGATTTTTATAGCGCAAATCATTCAGAATGAAGACATGCGTGCGTACGCCGCAAAACTACGGACATTTATATATGGGAAGTTGAAACAAAAAACATTTGGGGCATTATTACTAATATAAAGGATATCACCGTTGTTTTATTTTGTCAAGTCTTAAAACAATCGTTTCTTGAAGATGTTAAAAAATATATTTTACGTTTTTCTACTCAATCCGGCGCGAGTTAAAATATAGTTGCTATACTTATTATATAATATTAAATTAATATTATATTAGATCATATGAATAGTAGGTTAACCAGGACTCGACTCATTCTGGCGGTGGTCAGTACCTCCTTGGAGGAGGTGGTCATCTGGGTGATTTGGCGCTGGCTTCTACCTGAGTTCGGCGTTAATCTCCCGGTTGGTGTGCTCGTCGGCATCATGATAGCTTGGGCGGCTTTCGGTACCTGGCTCTTTATCTTTACCACCCGCACCCTGCGCAGGCAGCCCTCGGTAGGATTGCCTTCCATGGTGGGCGCCGTTGGCAGGGTCGCCAGCCGTTTGGCACCGGAGGGAATGGTCAGAATCAAGGGCGAGCTCTGGAAAGCCGCTTGCAACGAGGGCGATATCGAGTCCGGCGAAGACGTTATAGTCGTGAGTGAACGCGGCCTGAAGCTGGTCGTACGTAAAATCGACCGGACTACACGTTGAAGAGAAAGGTAATGACGTCGCCGTCCTGGACGACATAATCCTTACCTTCGAGCCGGAGCACCCCCTTTTTCCGCGCCTCGGCGATGCTGCCGCAATTGACCAGGTCGTCTGAAGCTGATGCCTTCCGCGCGGATAAAACCCTTTCTCCATGTCCGTGTGGATTTTGCCGGCGGCTTTCAGCGCGGTGGTGCCTTTCTTGATTGGCCACGCCCTGACTTCGTTCGAGGCTATCGGTAAAAAAGGTGATGAGGTCGGAAAGCTCGTAGGACATCTTGATGGTGCGTTCCAGCCCCGATTCTTTAATGCCGTACTCCGCGCGGAACTCTTGAGCGGCGCTTTCTTCGAGCTGCGCCAGCTCCATTTCCAGCTTGCCGCAGAGCGTTATCATGCGGCATTTCGCCCCTGAGGATTGCTTGTTTAGCTCCGCTTCCATCGCGGCCGCCTGTGCCAGCTGTTCTTCCCCGATATTCACGACGATAAGCAGCGGCTTGGCGGTGAGGAACTGGTAGTTGGTGATAAACCTTGCCTCCGCCGACTCCATGGCGAGCTCCCGGAGGGGTTTATCGTTTTCCAGTTCGGTTTTGAACTTCAACAGGATGTCTTTTTCTTGTAAAAATCCCTGCCGCTCGCCGGGTTTAGCCCCCTTCATCGAAGTCTCGAGTTTCTCCAGCCTGCGCTCCATGATGGCCAGGTCGGAGAAGACGAGCTCCATGTTCAGCGTCCCGATGTCCCTCTTAACGTCCAGGCTGCCCTGCGGATGGGGCAGGCTGTCGTCTTTAAAGGCGCGGACGACGCAGATGAGCGTATCCACCGTGCTGAGCTGGTTGAGCAGTTGGCCGCCCAGCCCCTTGTCCTGCGCCAGCGTCTTGACCGACGCCCCCACGTCGGTATATTTGGCTTCGACCGCGACGAGTTTATGCGGATGGAGTATCTCATTCAGGACTTTGAGGCGCGGTTCTGGCACCCTGGCGATGCCGATGTGCTGGTTTAGTCCCTCCGCGCCGTGGGTGGCCGTGTCGGCTTTGCCCCCGGTCAGGGCGTTAAAAATGGTCGTCTTGCCGCTCTGGGCTAAGCCTATGATGCCGATATTGATGCTCATCGGTGCCACGCTAAGTTGGAACAGGTGGGTCTTTCAGCGACCTTTTCTGACTATGACGCGGGCTTTATTGAGGGCCAGGTCCCTTTCATCGATGTTCATCTTGTCGTTGGCGACTAGGTTGAGCAGGACCAGCAGCGACTCGTGGGAGGCCATCTCGCCGAGCTGGTTGATGGCCTGGATACGCATTTTACTGGAGAGTTGCATGTCCGTGGCGATGCTGGCCAGTTTTTTTAGTTCGTCGGCGGTTTCTTCACCCGTTTGGTCTTGGAGCATCGTATCTCACCTCTCGGTTTAGCGTTAGGATTTATCTATTAATTCTCTCGGTGCGATTATTCCCTAACGGCGGTATTTTGTCAACATTAACCGCCGGTCGCGGTTATGGTAAAATAAGAAAAATCCCTTTTTGGGGGGTGACGTTTGCTCCATATTCTCATCGGCGAGGATGATTATTCCCGGCACCAGGCGCTTGACGAGATAAAAAAAGCCGTCGGCGACCCCGCCGCCCTGTTGTCCAATACGATAGTCCTTGACGGGAAAACGGTGGCGTTGGATCAGCTTCGTAATGCCTGTGAGACGGTTCCTTTCCTGGCAGAGAAACGCCTGGTCCTCGTCGAGGGTGTGTTGGAGCGTTTCGAGCCGCCTAAAAAGAATGACAAGAAAAAGGCGCCGCGCCCCGCCGCCCATTTGGAAGAAATCAAGAAAATAGTCGATATCGCTAAAGCCTTGCCGCCGTTCACCGAGCTGGTTTTTATCAGCGGTAGCGTTAAAAGCGGCAACCCCCTTTTACGCGAGCTTTCTGCTGTGGCTAAAACTCGGGTTTTTCCCTTGCTCAATAAGAATCAATTGACGGAATGGGTAGAGCGGCAGGTGAAACGGGCCGGCGGCAGCATTTCGTCGCCGGCGGTGAGCGCTATCATCAGGTTCGTGGGCAATGATCTCTGGGCTATGGCCGGCGAGGTCGATAAACTCATCCTCTATACCGCCGGCCGCCGTATTGAGGAAGCGGATATCAAGGCTGTAGTCAGCTATGCCCGTGAAGAAAAAATTTATGAGATGGTCGATGCCGTCCTGGAACTGCGGGCTGGCGCCGCCCAGGAAGCGCTACAGCAACTATTGCAGCAGGGCATGGCACCGGCCCAGCTGCTGGCGAGCCTTTCCTCGCAGGTCAGGACGATTTTTCTGGTGAAGGAAATGAGAAATCAGGGCAAGTCCCGGAATGAGGTTCAGACTAAACTTGGCTTGAACTCCGATTTTTTGGTCCGCAAGGCTTGGGAGCAGTCGGAAAAATATTCTCCGGCCCGTCTTCGTGAGCTTTATCACCGGCTGTTGGAGGCGGATGTGTCCATCAAGACGGGTAAACTGGACGGCGAGCTCGCTCTGGATATCCTGGTTGCCGAGCTCGGGCAGCAAGGCGCGGTCGCTTTTTAATGCCGTCATATTTAGAGGAGGAGAAGAGATGAAGATTTCGGAAAAATCACCGCAGGACAGGTATGTCAAGGTCGGCGATATCAACACGCGTTTCTGGTCGGCGGGCGAAAAAGGGAGTGCGATAATTCTCGTCCACGGCCTGGGCGGATTTATCGAGAATTGGATATCTAACATCGGCCCTCTATCGAAAGACCATCGTGTTTACGCTATGGATTTGTTGGGCTTCGGGCGTACCGACAAAGCCCCTTTGACACCTGATTTGAATGACCTGGTGGTATTTATTCACGACTTCATGAAAACTCAGGGCATCGCCAGCGCCAGTCTGGTGGGGAACTCTCTGGGCGGCGGCCTGGTTCTGCAGTTTGCTCTGAAATATCCGGAAGAAGTGGAGAAACTGGTGCTGGTGGACAATGCCGGGATGGGCAGAGGCGTGATTTTCGACTTTAAATTGTGCTCTCTTCCCTTATTGGGGGAGCTTTTAATCCGTCCGAATCCCAAGAGCACCGCGAGCTTATGGAAAAAAATAGTTTACGACTCAAGCCTGTTAACGCCCGAACTACTCGACCTGAGCTATCGTCTGGCGGCTGAGCCCGGTGCCAAGCAAGCCTTGCTGGTGGCCTTGCGCGCCGGCATCGACCTTTTCGGGCAGCGTGCCGCGCTGGTCCGGCAGTTGATCGGTTCTCTGGCAGGACTTAACAAACCGGTCTTAATTACCTGGGGCCGGCAGGACCGCATTATCCCCTTTGCCCACGCCCGCTTGGCTTTAGAAAAAATTCCCGGCGCCAGGCTGGAAGTTTTCGAAAGCTGCGGGCACATGCCGCAGCTGGAACACCCCGATAAGTTCAATAAGCTCGTGCTCGATTTTCTGGCGGAGTAATTAAAAAGATAAAAAATGCCGAAAAAGACTGTGCCGGTTATCGCCGTGGACATCGGCGGTACGAAAATATTGACCGCCCTTTTTTCCTCCGGTGGTAAAATGCTGGCTAGAGAAGTCTGCCCTACCCTTCCCGAAGAAGGGGTAAAGCAGGTCGTGGCACGTCTCTGTTCGGCTATCGCCGGACTTTTACACAAAAATAGTCTTAAGCCTTCTCAACTGGCTGCTGTCGGTATCGCCTGCGCTGGCGGTATAGATACCGGCCGCGGTGTGGTCATGACGCCTTCCCCCAATATGTCGGATTGGGTGAATGTTCCCCTGGAGGATATCGTCCGGAAAAAATTTGGCGTCAGCACTTATATCATTAATGACGCCAGCGCCGCTGCCCTGGGAGAACATCGTTATGGGGCTGGCCGGGGAGTAAAAAATTTCGTTTTATTTACTCTCGGTACCGGTATCGGCGGGGGTATTATTGTAGATGGTAAACTATATCTGGGCTCTGTCGGTGGTGCCGGCGAGCTCGGCCACATGACGATTGCCGCGGACGGGCCCAGGTGTGGTTGCGGCAACATTGGTTGCCTGGAAATGCTGGCCTCCGGACGCGCCGTGGAGAGGGACGCTATCGGCCGACTCCGCCGCGGAGGAAAATCCGTTCTTCGTGATGTCGTTGGGGGCGATATTAACGGTGTTACCGCGGCACAGGTGGGCGCGGCCGCCCGCGCCGGTGACAAGATGGCCTTGGATGTACTCTCCCGGGCGGCTGGCTATCTTGGCGTCGGTATGGTAAATGCGGTTAACATCTTCAACCCGGAGATGGTGATTATCGGCGGTGGTATGGCGGAACTCGGCGATATCTTCATCGAGCCAGGCCGGCGCCTGGTGCAGGAGAGGGCTTTTTCCGTGTCTTCGGGTTTAGTGCGTATCGTGACCGCCCAGCTCGGCAACGATGCCGGGGTTTACGGCGCGGCCGTCTACGCCCTTGAGCAGGTCAAGAGGAGGCAGAAATGAAAGTTCGCAAAGCGGTTATTATTGCAGCCGGTCGCGGCACGCGGTTCCTGCCCATAACGAGGTCGCTCCCTAAGGAGATGATGCCGTTAGTAGATAAGCCGCTGATTCAATACAGCGTGGCGGAGGCGCTCGATTCGGGCATTACCCAGATAATCATGGTCACCGCTCAGGGTAAGTCCGCCATGGAGGATTATTTCGACCGTTCTCTGGATTTGGAATATTTCCTGGAGCTAAAGGGGGAGAAGGAAAAGCTGGGGCAGATGCGGGAGCTGGCCCGGATGGTTGATGTCTGCTATGTCCGCCAGAAAGAGCAGCTTGGCCTGGGTCATGCGATTTTGATCGCCCGCGAACTCGTCGGCGATGAGCCTTTCGCCGTGATACTCCCCGATGATATTATCAATAGCAAGGTGCCCTGTCTCCGGCAGATGGTCGCCGTCTTTGAGAGGTATGGCGCGGGTGTCATCGCGGTGGAGCAGGTCAGTGACGAGGATACCCGGAAATACGGCGTTATCAAGCCCCGCCGTGTAGCGGACAAAATTTATCAGGTTTTAGACCTGGTGGAGAAACCCGAGCCGTCCCGAGCGCCTTCCCGCCTGGGTATTGTCGGCCGGTATATCCTTACACCCCAGATATTTGACGTCCTGAAAGTCACCCCTCCCGGAGCGGACAAAGAGGTACAGGTGACCGACGCCCTTCACGTCTTGCTCCAGCAACAGGAGTTGTATGCCTTGGAGTTTGAAGGTGTCCGCTATGATACGGGCACGCCGCTCGGCTGGCTCAAGGCCAATATCGCCCTGGCTTTAAACCGGGCTGATATCGGCCCCGAGCTCAGGGATTACCTGAAAAGACTCCGGTAATTCGTTCTCTCGTTGACAGCCAGCTATCGTTGCACTTAAAATCATAGGTAAGCATATTTCCGTCTTATGGAGTTATCCGGTGAAGAGTGACGATTTACGTTCTTTATTTCTGAAATTTTTCGAGGAGAAAGGGCATAAGGTCATCCCTAGCTCTTCCCTGATTCCTGTGGGCGACCCCACTCTACTGTTGACTAATGCCGGCATGGTCCAGATTAAGCCCTATTTCCTGGGGGAGGCCGTGCCGCCTTCCCGCCGCCTGGCTTCCTGCCAGAAATGCTTCAGGACTTCCGATATCGAGGAGGTGGGCGATGCCACCCACCTGACCTTCTTCGAGATGCTGGGCAATTTCAGCGTCGGCGACTATTTCAAGAAGGAGGCCATCGCCTGGGCGTGGGAGTTCTTTACGGTACGTTTGAAGCTTCCTCCTGAAAAGCTCTGGATAACAATTTTTCTTGATGATGACGAATCGTTCGATATCTGGCAGAAAGTCGGCATTCCCGAGAATAAAATAGTGCGCTTCGGTGAGAAGGATAATTTCTGGGGTCCGGCGGGCAGCTCTGGTCCCTGCGGTCCCTGCAGCGAAATTCATTACGACTTCGGGGCGGAAATCGGCTGCGGCAAAGCCGACTGCCAGCCGAACTGTGAGTGCGGCCGCTTTACGGAAATCTGGAACCTGGTCTTTACCCAGTATAATCAGGACGAAAAAGGCCATCGTACGCCGCTGCCCCGGCCGAATATCGATACCGGCCTGGGTTTAGATCGGGTCGTTGCGGTAATGCAGGGCAAGAAGTCGGTTTACGATACCGACCTTTTCATCCCTTTGCTTGATATCGTTTCTAAATTGACCGGTAAAAAATACGGCGTTGCTGTGGAAGATGATATTGCCATGCGGGTGGTGGCCGACCATGCCCGCGCCCTGGCTTTCCTCATCGCCGATGGCGTCCTTCCGGATAACGAAGGACGTGGCTATGTGCTGCGCCGTCTCCTGCGGCGGGCGGCGCTCTTTGGCCGGCGACTTGGATTGGATAAGCCTTTTCTTGCCGGGATAGCCGCGGAGGCTGTTAAAAAAATGAGCCATGTCTATCCCGAGCTTAACCAGCGTCAGGATTTCATCGATAAGGTCGTTAAGCTTGAGGAGACCCGTTTTGAAGAGACACTGAGCAACGGACTGGAAATTATCGATAGCGTTTTGTCTAAAGCGGCGACGAAGAAGGCTAAAAAAATTTCTGGCGCGGACGCCTTTAAATTATATGATACCTACGGTTTCCCCGTAGAGCTCACGAAAGAAATAGTATCCCAACAGGGTTTTTCCGTGGATATGGCCGGCTTTGAGAAGGAAATGGAGAAGCAGCGGGAACGGGCGCGCGCCACTCATAAATTCGATATCGCCGCGGGGGGCGGTGTTACCAGACTGGATGTCACTGGCACGGAGTTCGTCGGCTATTCCTGCCTGGCACAAAAAGCGAAAGTTATTAAAATATTAATCGATGGTAAAGAGATTGATACTATTGAGGCGGGTCAATCGGCCGGTATGGTTCTGGACATCACACCTTTCTACGCCGAGATGGGCGGCCAGGTCGGCGATACGGGCGAAATCGCTGGCCCGACGGGCAGGTTCTCCGTTAACGCTTCTGTTCGCCTCCAACGGGATATTACCGTGCATCAAGGCAAGCTCATCGAGGGGTCTTTAAAAGTAGGGGACGAAGTCGAGGCTCTCGTTGATGTCGAGCGCCGACACGATATCGCCCGCAACCACACCGCCACCCACCTCCTCCAGGCGGCCCTGCGGCAGGTACTCGGCGGGCATATCCAGCAGCGCGGCTCGCTCGTTGCCCCGGACCGCCTTCGCTTTGACTTTTCCCACCTGGCGGCTATGACCCCGGACGAAATTAAAGCCGTCCAGCGTATCGTTAACGAAAGGGTTCGCCAGAACATTAGGGTCTTCGATGAAGAGACCGATTACAAGAAAGCCGTCGCCTCGGGGGCGATTGCTTTATTCGATGAAAAGTACGGGGATGTTGTCCGCGTGATGCGTATCGGCGAGCCGGCCGTCAGCGCCGAGCTTTGCGGCGGCACTCATGTTTCCTCTACCGGTGAAATCGGTTATTTCCATATCCTCAATGAGGGCAGCATCGGTGCCGGCCTGCGACGCATTGAAGCGGTTACCGGTCGCTCTGCGGAGGCTTTACTTGAGGGGCGCCTGTCCGACTTGGATGTTATCTCTCATTCTCTGGAAGCTTCACCGGAAAAAGTGAGGGAAAAAGTTGAGGCGTTGTTAAACGAGCTGGAAAAAGAAAAAAAACGCGCGCTTTCCTTGGAGAAGACTTTATCTAAAAACGAAGCCGAATCCTTGCTGGGCAAAGTAGAAGTAATCAAAGGCATTAACGTTCTCTCGGCGCGGGTGTCTTCGGACAATCAATCCGTCCTGCGGGAAATGGCTGATTTTCTCCGGGATAAGATGGGCAGCGGTATCATCGTCTTGGGGACTATTAGCAATGACCGGCCGATTTTTATTGCCGCGGTCACTCCCGACCTCGTCGCCAAGGGCTATAATGCCGGCGATATCGTTAAGCAGGTCTCGCAGGTGACCGGCGGTGGCGGTGGTGGTAAACCCAACTTCGCCCAGGCAGGGGGCAGGGATAAGGACAAGCTGGATGATGCCCTGCGTCTGGTCAAAAGCTTAATATAAGCAGGGAGGTTGACATAACGCGTATCATGGGACTGGATATAGGGGACAGCCGTATTGGCATCGCTCTCAGCGACCCCCTTGGTATCCTGGCTACCCCGCTGACGATCATTAATCGGTCAGGTGAATCGGCCGCTATCGAGAAAATAGCCGATATCGTCCGCAAGAAAGAAGTCGGCCGGGTCATTGCCGGCCTGCCGCTGAACATGGACGGCACCCAGGGCCAGCAGGCGCTTAAGACCAGAGTTTTTGTTCAGGAACTGTCGCGTTTTCTTGAAGTCCCCGTAGAGTATCGCGATGAACGTCTTTCTACGATATCCGCCAAGGGGCTCGTCCAGGGGGTGAGGAAGACCACTCGTGAGACCCGCTACGATGCCGCCGCCGCGGCTTTGATTTTACAGAGCTATCTGGACGATTCCTCTCGCCGTGAAGCCCTCCCTGACGATTTCCCCCCTCCCGAATGAGAAAGTGTCCTTCCGTCCATCGGTTCTCTTTGTTCTCCCCCGCGCTGTTTATCCTCCGTAGCTTTAACGTACGAGGGCCCTCGTCTCATCTCCTGCTGATAACTAAAAACTAATAACTAATAACTAGTAACTAGTAACTCCCTTTATTGACAAGCATTTTACCCCGCGAGTATTATTTAATTGTATAGTGTGCATTTTGCCTGATTCATAAAAAAGGACGATAAGATAGGATAGTTTTATGGCTGTAAAGCGTGATTACTATGAGGTACTCGGGTTGCCCCGCGATGCCTCGCCGGAAGATATTAAGAAGGCTTTTCGCAAGCTGGCTTTCCAGTATCACCCGGACCGCAATAAGGATGACGGCGCCTCGGAAAAATTCAAGGAAGTCAACGAGGCTTATGAAGTCCTCTCCGATACCGATAAGCGTGCCACCTACGACCGCTTCGGACACGGCGGCGCCGAGGGGCTTTTTGGCGGGCGGGGCTTTGAGGGATTTGATTTCGGCGGCTTCGGGGATATCTTTGAGGCCTTTTTCGGCGGTACCGGTACGGCCACCCGCCAGGCGCCGCGTCGCGGCAACGACCTGCGTTATACTGTCTCCCTGACCTTTGAGGAGGCGGCCTTGGGCTGTGAGAAAGAGATAGATATCAACCGCACCGAGCTCTGTGCCACCTGCCACGGTACGCGTTCCAAGCCGGGCAGTCAGCCCGTCCGCTGTAATGCCTGCGACGGCACCGGTCAGATACGGCGGGTGCAGCGCAGCCTCTTCGGCCAGTTTATCAATACCTCCGTCTGCCCCCAGTGCCGCGGCGAGGGCAAAATCATTACCGACCCCTGTCCCGACTGCCGTGGTTCCGGCTTTCAGAAACACAAGCGGGATATTCTGGTCAAAGTGCCCGCCGGCATTGACGACGGTAACGGTATTCGACTCACCGGTGAGGGTGATGCCGGTTTTCGCAGCGGTTCGGCGGGCAATCTGTATGTCGTGGTTTCGGTAAAAAAGCACCGCTTTTTCACCCGCGAGGGCGATAATGTTGTTTATGACCTGCCGGTCAACTTTACCCAGGCGGCCCTTGGCGCCGAGTTGGACGTGCCGACCCTTCACGGCGAAACCAGAATGAAAATCCCCGCCGGCAGCCAGACCGGCAGAGTCTTTAAGCTTAAGGACAAAGGCATTCCCCATCTGCGCGGGATGGGACGCGGCGACCAGCTCGTCGTGTTGCGGGTGGTGACCCCGGAATCGCTGACTAAAGAGCAGCGTAAGCTGTTCGAAGACTTGGCGAAGAGTCTGGGTGCGTAAAAAGGGTGAGGCTGTTTAAGTCCCTTTCGCTTCTGTCTTCTTCCTATGTCGGAAGAGAGAGAACAGTCTCCAGCGTCGCCCGGATAGTTCGTGCTTGGCGTTTCCCCCCATGAGGTCCACCGCCGCCAGTTTGGGGTCGGCGTTTTCGTAAAGCACCTGGTAGATTTTCTCGGTAATCGGCATTTCCAGCCCCTGTTGCTGGGCGAGATTGTGGGCTACGAGCGTCGTATTAATCCCCTCGGCCACCTGGTTCATTGATTCCAGGATTTCCGCCAGGGGCCGCCCCTTGGCCAGCTCCATCCCCACGTAGTGGTTCCGGCTCAATGGGCTGGCGCAGGTGGTGATGACGTCCCCCAGCCCCGCCAGTCCCGAGAAAGTCAGCGGGTTGGCCCCGAGCGCCATGCCCAGCGCGGTTATCTCGGTCAGGCCGCGTGTCATGAAAGCCGCCTTGGCATTGTCCCCGTAGCCCAGCCCGTCGGCGATGCCCGCGCCGAGCGCCAGGATGTTCTTTAGCGCGCCCCCCAGTTCCACCCCGATGACGTCCAGGTTGGTAAAGACGCAGAAGGTCGGGCAGGTTAATAACTTTTGGGCCTTTATCGCGGTATTTCTGTCTTCGGAAGCTACCACGGCCGCGGCCGGGCGATTGTAGATAATTTCGTGTGATAGCTGCGGTCCTGATAAAACGCAGATATTACCCGCAAAGCGCGGATTTATCTCCTCGGCGATGACCTGGGACATGCGTTTATTGCTGCCCACCTCCAGCCCTTTGGAGGCGCTGATGATAATGGTGGACTTGGTCAAATGGCTGGCCGCGCGGGATATGTTCTGCCGCATGGTCGAGGACGGCACCGGCAGAATGACGGCGTTCGCTTCGTTGAGCGCCGCGGCTATATCGCTTGTAATCGTTATCCCTTCAGGGATATGAACGTCCGGGAATCTGTCCGACCCCGATTTACGGATCTTATTGGCTTCCTTTTGTGTCCGCGCCCATAGCCTGACCTCCGCACCCTTGCCGTGGAGGAGCACGCTGAGCGTTATTCCCCAGCTGGTTGTGCCGATAATCGCGATTTTCTGCATATCTTCTGGTTAAAACGATGGAATGGTTTGGACTGCTTACTTGGGATTATGCGGCTCAGCGACCGTCTCGGCCTTGATTTTCTCGTCTATTCGGCGCTCGGTGCCGTTAAAGAGCCGGAGGATATTGTCGCGGTGCCGGATGTAGATGAAAATCGCCCCGGCCATGGCAAAAACCACGTATTCGAAGGGAGGATACGGTTGATTGAACAATTTGATTTTCAGGACGTTAAACGCCATCAGCATGATGAAGGCGGTGACCGCCCCGATGATGGAGCCCAGGGACATGTATTTGGTCCTGAACCCCAAACCGAGGACGCATATCCCGCCCAGGGCGGCCGCCGGCCAGTACAGCCCCGCCAGTCCACCCATTAAAGTCGCCACCCCGCGCCCCCCCCTGAATCTGAGGAACACCGACCAGTTGTGACCGCCGATTGCGCTGGCGGCGGTCAACGCTTTGGCTAATTCTCTCCAGGGACCGGCACCGATAGAATGGGCATAACCATTGCTGAATATCACGCCTGCCAGCGTCACCGCCAGAGTTCCCTTGCCGATGTCCAGAATCAGGGCCAGGGCCGCCGCTTTTTTGCCCGCCGTCCGTAAAACGTTGGTCATGCCGGTCTTGCCGCTGCCCACCTGCAGGGGGTCTTGATTGGCGAATTTCTTGCTGATGATCACCCCGAAGGGTATCGCGCCGAACAGGTAGCCGATAATGATTACCGCGAAGACCAGTGCTACGATCATGCTTCGCCCCTCGTCTTAAAGATAAGCCGGAGCGGCGTGCCGGCGAAGCCGAAAGCCTCCCTGAGTTTGTTTTCCAGGTAGCGTTGGTAGGAGAAGTGAATGAGCTTGGCGTTATTGGTAAAAAAGACGAAGGTGGGCGGATTGACCTCCGCCTGGGTGGCGTAGAATATCTTGAGCTGCTGTCTCCGGATTCGGGGTAGATTATGCGAGGCGGCCGCTTCCTGGATGACGTTGTTTACCGCCGCGGTGGACGGTCTTTTCAGCCTTTCCCGGTAGATCTGGTTGACCTGCGGCATTATTTTATCCACTCCCTGCCCGGTTTTAGCCGAAGTATATAATATTGGCGCGTAAGAGGCAAATTTGAACTGGCTTTTGATGAATTTGTCCCATTTTACTATATCTTTATCCTCTATCAGGTCCCATTTATTAACGATGATTATCATGCCTTTGGCGGCCTCATGGCCGTAACCGGCGATATGCGTATCCTGCATGGCCGATATCTCGGTGGCGTCGAGCACCAGCAGGACGATATCCGCCCGGTCTATTGCCCTCATGCTCCGGATGACGCTGTACTTTTCTACCCCCGCCTTCACATGTCCCCGCCGCCTGATTCCGGCCGTATCAATAAGTAGCATACTCTGCCCTTTAAAGTCAAACAGCGTGTCTACGGCGTCGCGGGTGGTCCCCGGAGTTTCATCGACGATGGCGCGCTCCTCACTGACGAGGGCATTCAGCAGCATTGACTTGCCTACGTTAGGCCGCCCCACAATCGCTACCTTGATGACTTCCGGAACCGCTTGGACCGGGCCCTGGGCCGGCAGCAGGCTGATTATTTTATCCAGGAGCTCGGCAACCTCTCGCCCGTGGTGGGCGCTGATGGCTATCGGTTCCCCCAGCCCCAGCTCATAGAACTCCAGGGCGGCCGTTTCGAGTCGGTCGTTATCGGCTTTATTGGCGACGAGCACGATGGGCTTGTTGGCTTTACGGAGCATGTCGGCTACCTCGTAGTCCACCGGCGTCAGTCCGTCGGTCGCGGCCACCAGGTCGATAATTAAATCGGCTTGTTTGATGGCGGTCTCTATCTGGGCTTTGACCCCCCGTTCTATAGCGGTGCTGGGCTTCATCTCCAGCCCTCCGGTGTCCACCACCGTGAATTCCTTGCCTCCCCAGGCAACGTCCGCCATGTTGCGGTCGCGGGTTGTCCCCGGCCTGTCCTCGGTTATCGCCAGGGGTTTCCCGGCGATGCGGTTGAGCAGGGTCGACTTGCCGGTATTAGGCCGGCCGACAATCGCAACAATAGGTTTCGTCACATTCTTTCTCTTATATTAGTGCCTCTAATAGGGACGTCTAAGAGGGGCGAAGCCCCTCTTCCTAATTATCCCCCTCTCCTTCAAAGGAGAGGGGGATTAAGGGGGTGAGGTCTAGAGGTATATAGATTATCATCTGAAATTGGACAGTCCTATCTCGAGCCCGCCGAGTATGTCCACGAGCAGGGCTTTCAGCATGTGCATCTTGTTTTCCGATTGCTCGAAGACTACGGACTGCGGTCCGTCTATGACTTCATCGGTGACTTCTTCGCCGCGGTGGGCCGGCAGGTCGTGCATGAAGATGGCGTTCTCGTTGGCCAGCGATAGAAGTTTGGCCGTGACCTGGTAGCCGGCGAATGCTTTCCGGCGTGTTTCCGCTTCCTTTTCCTGCCCCATGCTCGTCCAGACGTCGGTGTAGACGATGTCCGCCCCGACGACCGCCTGGCGGGGGTCTTCCGTGCAGAATATCGTACTGCCGGTGGCGCGGACGTATTCCCGCGCTACGTCGAGTATATTTGCTTTTAAGACGTAGCCGGCCGGCGAGGCCATGCGGAAGTTTATCCCGCATTTGGTCGCGGCCAGTATGAGGCTGTTGGCTACGTTGTTCCCGTCCCCGATGAACGCCAGCGTCAGTCCCTCCAGCTTTTCTTTGCATTCATAAATCGTCAGCAGGTCGGCGAGCGCCTGGCAGGGGTGTTCCAGGTCGGAGAGGGAGTTTATCACCGGTACGCGCGAATATCTGGCCAGGGTCTCCAGCGTTTTATGGGAGAAAGTGCGCGCCGCGATACAGTCGACATAGCCGCTGAGCACGCGCGCTACATCGGCGATTGATTCCCGTTGCCCGAGCCCGACCTCCGCGGGCGATAGGTAAATGCATTCGCCGCCGAGCTGGCGCATGGCTGCCTCGAAGCTGACCCGGTGCCGCAGTGAGGGCTTTTCGAAGAGCAGGGCCAGGATTTTTCCGCTTAATATGGCATTCCAGCCCTCGCCTTTCATCGTGACGGCGTTGGAGATGAGTCGGTGGATTTCTTCGGACGTGAGGTCGGAGATAGATAGAAAATCTTTGCTCTGCAAGATTAGTCTCCTGTATGCCCCCAGTATATCACGAAAATTAAATTATTCAATAGTGGGCATGCCCCTTTCCCGTGATTGCCATTATCCTCTCCCAATGTTATACTCTGACATATTCGGTTATGAGGAGAGACGGCGTGAAGAGAGTTGACGGGCGCGCCTACGATGAGTTGCGACCGGTTTCGATCATCCCCGGCTACCAGAGCTTCGCCGAGGGGTCGGCGCTGATCAAGCTGGGCAAGACCCACGTCCTCTGCGCCGTCAGCATCGAGGATAGAGTGCCTCCCTTCCTCAAGGGGAGCGGTACCGGCTGGATTACGGCGGAGTACGCCATGCTCCCCCGCGCCACCGTCACCCGCTCCCAGCGCGATTCTGTTGCCGGTCACGTCGGGGGGCGAAACCAGGAAATCCAGCGTCTTATCGGGCGCTCCCTTCGGGCTTCGGCCGACCTCACCGCTTTAGGGGAGAGGTCTTTGATCGTGGACTGCGATGTCCTCCAGGCCGACGGCGGTACCCGCACCGCCGCGATCACCGGCGCCTACGTCGCCCTCCACCAGGCGATGGAAAAACTGATGAACATGGGCATGATATCCTCCATTCCGCTAAAGTGCGCCGTGGCGGCTACCAGCGTCGGTATCGTCAATAATAATATGATGATGGACCTTTGTTACGACGAGGATTCCCAGGCTGGCGTCGATTTTAATATCGTCATGACCAGCAAGGGCGAGTTCGTGGAAGTGCAGGGTACCGCCGAGGGCAAGCCGTTTACCAAGCAGTCTATTAACGATTTGATAGCTCTGGCGGAGAAAGGCATCCGCCAGCTTTTCCAGGTTCAGCAGGACGTCTTAAAAGGCGGTAAATAACTTTCTATAATACACAAAAGGGAGTACTCCGCCGAGAGGGGCGCTAGCCCCTCTCAAATTCAGGTCGTTTAGTACTTGTATCTTGGCGTATGTAATTTCGTGATCGGGGCGTCTAAGAGGGGTCACGACCCCTCTTTCATTCCTCCCCCTCTCAAACAAGATAAAAACAGCTATGTTAATAATGCTGTTTGAGAGGGGGATCAAAGGGGGTGAGGTATTAAGTGAAAAATGAAGTCGGCTAAATCAATGAAATAAGCTACGGCCTTACCTGCCCGCTACCGTAAATAATCCACTTGTAGGTCGTCAGCTCTTTCAACCCCATCGGCCCCCGCGCGTGCAGCTTTTGCGTGCTAATTCCCACCTCCGCCCCCATCCCGAACTGCCCCCCGTCGGTAAAACGCGTGCTGGCGTTGACGTAGACGCAGGCGGCGTCCACCTCGTTGAGGAAACGCCTGGCGCTCTCGTAGTCCTCGGTGATGATGGCTTCGGAGTGCCCCGACCCGTATTTCTCGATGTGCCCCAGCGCCTCATCCAGCGACCCCACTACCTTTACCGCCGCGATGAGCGCCAGGAACTCTTTGCCCCAGTCCCCCTCCACCGCCTTCACCAGCTTTAGCGACTTGTCGGCTTTGAGGATTGCCATCGACTTCTCGTCGCAGTGCAGCTCCACTTTAGCCTTGTTAAGCTCGGTCGCCATCTTGGGCAGGTAGCTTTTCGCGATGTCCTTGTGTACCAGCACCGAGTCTAGCGCGTTGCAGACCGAGGGTCTTTGTACTTTGGCGTTGTAGACAATGTCCACCGCTTTTTGAATATCAGCGCTTTTGTCCACGTAGGTATGGCATACGCCGATGCCCCCCGTGACCACCGCCATCGTGGCCTTTTCTTTAACGTTATTTATCAGTCCCGCCCCGCCCCTGGGCACTATCAGGTCGATAGCGTCATTCATTTTGAGCATCGCGTCCACCAGCTTATGGTCGGTGTTATCGACGAACTGCACGCAGCCTTCGGGCATGCCCGCCTTTTTACAGGCGTCCTGTATTACTTTAACGATGGCGGTATTGGAATTTATCGTTTCCTTGCCGCCCCGCAGTATCACGGCGTTGCCGGATTTCAGGCAGAGTGCGGCGATGTCCACCGTGACGTTAGGTCGGCTCTCGTATATCGCCCCGATGACTCCTATTGGCACCCGCTTTTTGCCGATTTGCAGTCCGTTGGGCATGGTGCGCATTTCATATATCTCGCCCACGGAGTCGGGCAGGGCGGCCACGACTCTTGTGTCCGCGGCTATCCCTTCGAGGCGTTTTTCGTTGAGCAGCAGCCTGTCGAGCAGCACTTCCCCCATGCCGTTGGCTTTCGCGGTCTGGTAGTCCTTTTTATTGGCGGCCAGTATTTCTGCTTTCCTGGCGAGTATCTCCGCGGCGATGTTATTCAGGGCTTTATTTTTTATATCCGTCGAGGTAAACGCCAGCTTATGGGCGGCGGCTTTAGCCGCTTGCCCCTTGGCTTTCAGTTCTTCTATGGCGTTATCTTTTTTCTTCATGGCTTGCCTCCCCCTTTTTCCCTTCCCCCGGTTACTCGAACTTCCCGCTCCCGCTGAAGTGGAAAACGTAGCGCGGTGGCAGGCTCGTTACCGCCCGGTTCACCCGCTTCTTTAGAGCGCAGCGGCATTGCCGCCCGTCCTCCAGTTCGATGATATATCCCCCTCCGTCCTTGATTTGCTTATATTCTATCAGTGTCATTTCTCCCCACCAGCGGTATTCTTCCTCGTGCTGGAACTGGTAGCTGATATTGGCGATGAATTCATTATTGACGGCCTGGTATAGTTTGCCTGTGGGCACTTGGTCCCTCCTTTTCCATTAACGCCAAATTGTTGCGGTGTACTACTTCCGGCCCGTAATCGAAGCTGAGCAGACCGGCGATTTTATCCGACTGGGCGCCCTTGATGATGCCGATATCGCCCGCGCTATAGTTGGTGATGCCGCAGCCGACCTGGTTTCCTGCGGTGTCGTAAATTGCCACGATGTCTCCCCTCCCGAATTTCCCTTCCGCTTTCTCTATCCCCGCCGCCAGCAGGCTGCGGTTGTTTTTCTTTAGCGCCAGGACGGCCCCGTTATCTATGATTAATTTGCCTCTGGTGGAAAGCCCCGAAAGCATCCACCTCTGCCGACTTTCCAGGTGGTCGGACGCGGGCAGGAAATGCGTGCCGGCCGCTTCGTTTGAAGCCAGCCGGATGATGATATCCGGTTCCTTCCCCCCGGCAATGACCACGTGCACCCCGCACGCGGTGGCTGCCTGGGCGGCTTCTATCTTGGTTATCATGCCGCCGGTGCCCACGTTGCTGGCGGTGTCTGTGGCCATCTTTTTTATGCTCGTGTCGATTTTGCTCACTACCGGTACGAGCTTGGCTGTCGGGTCGATGTGGGGGTCGGCGGTATACAGCCCGCCGATATCGGTTAATATCATAAGCATGTCGGCGTCGATTAGGTTGGCGACCATTGCCGAGAGGTTGTCGTTGTCGCCGAATTTGGCTTCTTTTATTTCATCGGTGGAGATGACGTCGTTTTCGTTGACGATGCCGATGACCCGCAGTTCCATCAGGGCCAGGAGCGTATTGCGGGCGTTGAGGTATCCGGCGCGGTCGGCGATATCGCCTTTGGTGAGCAGTGCCTGCGCTACGGTGATGCCGTGCTGCCCGAACAATTGCTCGTACACGTTCATCAGGCGGCTTTGCCCCACCGAAGCCAGCACCTGTTTAAAAGGGATGCCTTTGATGGTCTTGTCAAGGCCCAGCTTATGCCTTCCCGCGGCGATTGCCCCGGAAGACACGACGACTATTTCCACGCCCCGTTGATGCAGCGTGGCGATCTGCCGCACCAGGTCGGCCATGACCTCCTGGTCCAGGTGGCTGCCGCCGCCGGTTAGCAGATGTGTGCCCAGCTTTACCACGATACGCCGGTAAGCCAGTCCTGTTAATTTGGATTTGTTGCCGTTCTCGCTCATGTTTTCTTGACCAACGATTTTTTTCATTATAGCACAAGCTGGAATACGCTGAAATACGTCGAGCATGGAATCTGTCATTCTGAGGAGTCCTTCCGCAGGAAGGACGACGTGAGAATCCGTCATTCCCGCGAACGCGGGAATCCAGTCACTTCACCACTCTAGTCCTGCCCTTCTTGACCACCCCATTATCTCCATCCCCAAATATATGCTAAAATAAAACATTGGGCTGGCCTGTTTTTAGGTCAAGCCCTTATGGTGTTTGTAGATATATGCCGGATTTAAGTCAATTATTAAAGCTAGTTGAAAATTTGCCCGCCTTTCGCCGCCTTGTCGAATCAATAAAAAATGAGAACGATAGCTCGGTGGTGGTGCTGGATGCCGCCCGACCTTATCTGGTGGCGGCTCTCCATGCATCTCTTCAGCTGCCGGTATTGCTGGTCACGGCGCAGCCGGAGAATGCCCGGAAGCTCCAGGAACAGCTTTCCAGCTGGGCTTCCGGTGGCGAATCTGGGATGCTTTTCCCGGAGCCGGATGTCCTCCCCTACGAGCGATTGACCTCGGATGCTTCCACCGAGATGGACAGGGTCCGGGTGCTTTCCGCGCTGGCCGGCTGTGAATTGGATGAAAATAGTTCTCGGCCGCCCCTGGTGGTGGCTTCGGCGGCGGCATTGATGTCGAAGACTGCCTCGTATGATGCCTTTTGCTCTGCCTGCTGCACCATCAAGCTCGGCATGAGCCGGGAGCCCCTGAGTCTGCTGGCCGACTGGGCGGCGATGGGCTACCAATCGGAGAATATCGTGGAGTTGCCGGGCGTCATGAGCCGCCGCGGCGGCATCGTCGATGTCTGGCCACCGACCTCCGCATGGCCGGTGCGTCTGGAGTTTTTCGGTGATACCGTTGATAGTATTCGCCGTTTCGACCCCGCTTACCCAGCGTTCTATCGATAAATTGGATTCGTTAGCTATCGGTCCGGCGACCGAACTCCTGGCCCCCCGCCGACTTGACCGTCGTTCACTGGAAGATATTTTACGCGGCCTTGACCTTTCCGGCTGTACTGCCGATTGCAAACAGCAGTTCGAGCATGATATTGAGCTTTTTCTCGGCGGTCAGCTGCCGCCGGAGGTCCAGTTCTATGCCTCCCTTTTTAGTAGCGGTTCCCTCCTGGATTATCTTCCGTCCGGCGCGCTGTTAGTCCTTGACGAGCCTTCTTCCGTGGCGCAGACGGCTTTGGATTGGGATGGCGAGGCGGCGCAGCTTCGTTCCGCCAAGATGGAGCGCGGCGAGCTGCCCCGCAATTTTCCCCGCCCTTACTTTGCCTGGGATGAGCTTCAATCGAAAATAAAAAATCGACCCTCTTTAAATTTGTCTGCCTGGGGTGACGCCGAGCCGCTGGACTTTATCTCCGTCCCCACCTACGCCGGCAAGCTGCCTTTCTTCCTGAAAAAGACCGTTGAGCTTCTGGCCCAGCGGAAACGTATCGTTATCGTCAGCCACCAGGCGAGCCGTCTCTCCGACCTCCTGGCTGGGGAGGATATCGTTGCCGCCCCCGTGGAAACGGTCACCGAGGTGCCCGGCCCCGGTGCGCTGGTGCTGGTCCAGGGGTCGCTGCCGGAGGGCTGGATCATGGGCGGCGAGACCTATCTCTTTACCGACGCCGAAATTTTCGGCTTCGTGAAGCAGCGCCGTTTGCTCAAGCGGCGTCCCGCGCCGCACCAGAAACTCATGATTGACATTATCCCTGACGACTTCGTCGTCCACGTCGAGCACGGCATCGGCAAGTTCACCGGCGTTACCACCCTCAAGACCGCCGGCGCGGAAAAGGAATACTTGGTTTTACAGTACGCCGCCGGCGATGTCCTCTATGTCCCCACCGACCAGATCGACCGGGTCAGTCGCTATGTGGGCGCCGGCGATAGGCCGCCCGTTTTGAGTCGGCTGGGCACTCAGGAGTGGGTGCGCACTCGTCAGAAAGCCAAGGAGGCGGCCGAGTTGCTGGCTCGCGACCTCTTGGTTTTATATGCTTCGCGAGAGGTCGTGCCCGGTTTCGCTTTTTCCCGCGATACGCTCTGGCAGCAGGAGATGGAGGCCGCTTTCCCCTACGTGGAAACCCCCGACCAGCTTGAAGCCCAGCGGGAAGTTAAAGAAGACATGGAAAAACCTAAGCCCATGGACCGCCTCGTCTGCGGCGATGTCGGTTACGGCAAAACGGAGGTGGCCATCCGCGCCGCTTTCAAGGCGGTCATGGACGCCCGCCAAGTGGCGGTGCTGGTGCCGACCACGGTTCTGGCCCAGCAGCATTTTGCCACCTTCTCCGAGAGGCTCGAGGCTTTCCCGGTGAAAGTCGAGGTGCTGAGCCGCTTTCGCTCGGATAGGGACCAGCGTGCCGTTATCGCCGGCCTCGCCGCCGGCACCGTGGACATCTGTATCGGCACCCACCGCCTGTTGCAGAAGGACGTCGCCTTTAAAAATCTCGGACTGCTCGTTATCGATGAAGAGCAGCGTTTCGGCGTCAACCACAAGGAGCACTTCAAAAAGATGCGTCAGGAGGTCGATGTGCTTACCCTCAGCGCCACCCCTATTCCCCGCACCCTGCACATGTCGCTGGTCGGCGTCCGGGACATGAGCACCATGGAGACCCCTCCCGAGGCCCGCCTCCCTGTGAAGACCTACGTCGCCGAGTATAACGACCACCTGGTCAGGGAGGCTGTTTTACGGGAGCTGGAGCGTAACGGCCAGGTATTTTTCCTGCATAACCGCGTGCAGAGCATCGCCATGGTGACCGAAAATTTGCGCGAGCTGGTGCCGGAGGCCAAGATAGCTATCGGCCACGGCCAGATGCCGGAGGAGCAGCTGGAAAATGTAATGACCGATTTCTCTTCAGGCAGAATTGACATCCTGGTCTGCACCACGATTATCGAGTCTGGCCTGGATATGCCCAACGCCAATACCCTGATTGTTAACAAGGCGGACAAGTTCGGCTTGACCCAGCTTTACCAGCTCCGGGGCAGGGTTGGGCGCGGCGCCAACCTCGCTTACGCCTATTTCCTTTATGATAAAGGCCAGCGCCTGTCGCCCATCGCTCACCAGCGCCTGCGCACTATCTACGAAGCCACCGAGCTTGGTGCCGGTTTCGGTATCGCTATGAAAGACCTGGAAATCCGCGGCGCCGGCACTCTGCTGGGCCATCGCCAGAGCGGCCATATCACCGCCATCGGCTTTAGTCTGTATACCCGCCTCCTGGCGGAGGCCGTCGAGGAGCAAAAGGCTATCCTGGCCGGTAAGGAAAAGCCGCCGCCCCGTCTCCCCCCGCCCGCCGTCGATTTGCCCCTCGATGCCCTTATCCCGGAAACCTATGTCCCGGATGTGGATACCCGACTTGAGCTTTACCGGACTTTGGGTAGTATAGACGCCGCCGAAAGGCTGGACGATATCAGGAAAGAGTACGCCGACCGCTTTGGCGCCCCGCCTCCCGAAGTGGAAAACCTGCTCTATGCGGTGAAAATTAAAGGACTGGCCGCTAAAGCCCGTATCGAGTCGATTACCACCGAGGAAGGCTATATTATTTTACGACGCTTCCAGGGTTTGCCCTTCGATGCCTCCAAGCTCTCCTCCGTCCTCCATGACGGTATAGAAGTAGGCCGCACGCTGATAAAGATTAATTATAGAAAGATAGGTAAGGGGTGGAGAGGTGTATTAGAGGGGATAATAAAAAGATTGACATAAGAGTTTAAATATCTTAAGGTAATATTGAATATGCGTAAATTATCCGTTTTCATAACTGCCGATGCTTTATTAGCCGCGGTTCTTCTCGTTTGGGCACAACTATGGATACAACCGTACGCTCAGATATGGGGAGATTGGTATGCTGCATGGCAATCAGATCCAACAAAGTCAGAACAAATAATGACTCTATTCGATAGATTGGGCCCTAATATAAACATCGGGCTTGCATGGACATATTTAGCTGTGTTATGCGCACTAATGGCGCTTGTTTGGATTGGTTGCAAGTCGTTTAAATATGGTATAGAATTTACTCCTAATTTTTCTTTAGGCTTATTCTTTGCCTCGATTACTTTGGCAATTTTAGAAGTAGGACAATCTTTTGTCTCTATAGTAATAAAAACTTTTGATGTAAATTCAAAGTTATTTCAAGTAACAACAAGAGTTCCTATATATTTGGCTATAGGATTATATATAATTGCTATTTTAATTATTGTATGTACTACTTTGGGAACCTGCATATCTAGACAGAGTAGATTTAGAATTGTTCCTTGGATTGTATATGGTTTATTAGTTAGTGGTGGAACAGTTTGGGTTATTGTTACTTTGGTGCATTTGGCGTATTTTTCGTGAAAGTAGATATTTCTTAACTTACTCTTCTCTCGCCACATCCTTTTTTATTCCATCTTATCTTTTCCCACCCGCCTCCCTCGTGCCATCGTTTTCTTACCGTTCTTTTCCCCTTTCCCCACAGGGAGTAGTCCCGCCGAGAGGGGGCGTAGCCCCCTCTCATCTATTTCCCCCTCTCCTCGCAGGAGAGGGGGTCAGGGGGTGAGGTCCCTCAGACACCATTGACATAAATTTTTAAACGGACTAAACTCTTACTAACCACCGGCAGCCAGATGAGAAATTGGGAGGTAAACCGTAAATGTATTGTACCAAATGCGGTGCTCAAAACTCGGATGATGCCAAGTTTTGTCGTAACTGTGGCACGGCTTTGACCCCAGTAGCCGCCACCTCTCCTCAAACCGTGATTAATGTGGCGCCAACCGCCGCACCGGCAACCCGCACCAGCGGTATGGCTACCGCCTCTCTGGTTCTCGGCATTATCGGTTTATTTATCAACCCCTTATCTATCCTGGCAATTATTTTCGGCGGCATCGGCATAGCTCAAACTGGCCGGGACGCCACTCTCAAAGGCCGGGGCATGGCGGTGGCCGGCCTTATCCTGGGCATAATCGTCGTTCTTGCCTGGATTGCCATTATTATCTGGGCTGGCACGGCCTTCTGGTGGCTGTACAACTTTAATTTTTAATATCGCCAGTGCCCGTTGACTTCTTTCTGGTTACTTGGTTCAAGGACATTACCAAAGTAGCGACGACCTACGTGTATTTCCTGCTGCGTCTGCGTTAGCCTGGCATAGCTTGAATAACTATTCGGAGGCTAACCCGCCATCATATATTTCGTTTTATTAATAGGGGTAATCTTGTTGCCTGAGCTCTTCACGGTTATAATATAATTATGGTTCTTGTTGCTGTCTCGGAAAAAGTGGGCTTGCGCCGCTTATCGTTAATCATAGCTTTTATAAAACAGATGAATGGTGTTAGCCTGTTAGCCCTGGCTGGCATGGCCGGACCATTGGTACTGGCCGTTACCGATCTTACCGCGGCGATGACCAGTCCCGGTTACAGTCTCATCAGGAATTCCATCAGCAGCTTGGCGCTCACCTCTCTGGGGTGGCTCCAGACGATTGGTTTCCTGGCTATCGGACTACTCGTGGAGATATTTACCGCCGGGCTTCTCTTTCATATCAAGCGGGCGCGCGGTTTCCGGTTCGGTATCGCGCTGCTTGGTTTTCTTCGGCTTCGCTTTATTGCTCATCGGTGCTTTCCACACCGACGCGCTTGGCGTCGGCCGCACTATCGAAGGGAAAATCCACGGTGCCACCGCCACCGCGGCTTTCTGGATTTTCCCGGCGGCGATTCTGGCGATGTTACCCAGCCTGCGGAAAGACCCTGACTGGAAGAGCATTTTTAAATACTCCATTATCGCCTGTTGCCTGGGCGTGGTCCTGGTAGTAACGTTGGGCATCCTCCCCGACGAGACAAGCTGGTTCGGCCTGCTGGAAAGGATTGTCGTGGCGAACATGATACTCTGGGTGGAAGTGGCGGCCATCAAGCTCCTGTTTCTCTCGGTAAATCGGGGGCAACCGGCCGCGGCTAAAGAGGAAATAAAGGAGACATCCGTTGCCTTGTCTTGACGCCCTGTTATGGCTCGGGTATTATCAGACTATCTGGTAATAATGTCTGGTTATTAAGGAGTTGATATAAAAGCCCATGATTGTTGAAATGAGGACTGGCGCCACCCGTGGTGAAATCGATGACGTGGTGCGCAAAGCCAGGTCGCTGGCGCTTGACGTCCAGTTAAATATCGGCACGGACAAAACGGTGGTGGCGATACTGGGGAGCAATACCGGCCAGATATCGACCGATTTGTTTGAGATATTGCCCGGCGTGGAACACGTCACCCGTATTATGAAGCCCTACAAGCTCGCTTCCCGCGAGTTTCATCGCACGGATACACTGGTGGATTGCGGCGGGGTAAAAATCGGCGGCGAACGTGTGGTGGTTATTGCCGGTCCCTGCGCCGTGGAGAGTGAAAAACAGCTCATGCAGGCGGCCGAAGGCGTGAAAAAGGCCGGGGCCACCATCCTGCGCGGCGGGGCTTTCAAACCCCGCACCTCCCCCTTCAGTTTCCAGGGCTTGCAGGAGAAGGGGCTGGAGCTTCTGGCTAACGTTAGACAGCAGCTCGATATCCCCGTCGTCACGGAAGTGGTGAATCCCCAGGATGTCCAGCTGGTCTCCGACTACGCCGATATGTTGCAAATCGGCTCGCGGAATATGCAGAATTTCTCCCTTCTAACCGATGCCGGCAAAAGCGATCGGCCGGTGGTCCTTAAACGCGGCTTTTCCTGCACGATTACGGAGTGGCTTACCGCCGCCGATTACCTGCTGGCCGAAGGGAAAAATCAGGTAGTGCTTTGCGAGCGCGGCATCCGGACGTTCGAGGATAGCATCCGCTTCTCTCTGGATATTTCCGCCGTTCCGGTCATCAAAAAGAACAGTCACCTGCCGGTAATCGTCGACCCTAGTCACGCCGCCGGACATTATTCGCTCGTGCCGGCGATTGCCAGGGCGGCCATTGCTGCCGGCGCCGATGGTCTTCTGATTGAGGTCCATCCTAATCCCAAGGAAGCTCTGGTCGATGGCCTTCAGTCTCTCTCGCTCTCGGATTTCTCGCGTCTTATGGTAGAATTACAGTCGGTCGCTAAGTCCGTGGGCAGGTATATTTAACCGGTACGGGAAGGTAAGATGATAAAAGACCTATCGATTTTGCAGGTTGACGACATCTCCATCGTCGGGCAGCTGTTCCTGCCTGATATCAACGTTAAATACCCTCTGGTCTGCCTCTGTCACGGCGCTCCCTCCGCCGATATTTCTCAGCCTGGCGATGGTGGCTATCCGGATTTGGCGGAAAGTCTTTGCCGGAACGGCCTGGCCGTCTATTGGTTTAACTTCCGCGGGACCGGGGAAAGCGGCGGTAATATCGACCTTGCCGGATGGACCCGTGACCTGCAGGCTGTCCTTGATTACCTGTGGAGTCTGGATAGTTTCGATAAAGCTAATCTGTCGCTGGCCGGTTTCAGCATCGGCGCGGCCATCGCTGTCTACGTGGCTTCCCAGGATAATCGGGTCTCCAGGGTGGCGGCCTGCGCTTGTCCGGCGGCAGTCACGCCTCTTAATCAGGACAATAACTGGCAATCGCTTATCGCTCACTTTCGTGAAATCGGGGCTATCAGGGATGAAGGTTTTCCGCCATCGGTGGAAGAATGGGTCGCCAATTGCCAGCGTCTTCATCCTATCAGCCACATCGCCGGCATCGCCCCCCGACCTTTGCTTATCTTACATGGCAGTGAGGACAATACCGTTCCCGTGGACGATGCTCAGCAGCTTTACGAGAAAGCTGGGCTGCCCAAACAGCTGGTTATTATTGATGGGGCCGGCCATCGGTTGCGCCGGGATAAGAGGGCCGTTGATGCCCTTTTAAACTGGTTGAAGCCTCGCTAGTCGCCTTTCAATAAATTGACTGGCCAGCTTGGTTTAAGCTATAATTAGAGTGTAGAGTTTGCCAGGACGGGATTAAAGGCAGGTTATTCTTGCACGAGTCTTGCGGCGTTTTTGGTGTTTATTCCCCCAATGAGGATGTAGCCCGTCTTACTTTTTTCGCTTTATTTGCCCTGCAGCACCGCGGCCAGGAAAGTTCCGGCATTGCCACCGCCGACGGTAAGAAGATCGGGATTTTTACCGGCATGGGCAGGGTCGCCAACATTTTTACCGAGGCATCGCTCAGCCAGTTGACCGGGCATATCGCCATCGGTCACAACCGCTATTCTACCTCAGGCTCCAGCCGGGCCGCCAACGCCCAGCCGATTCTGGTAGGCAACGATTCGGAGACCATCGCCATCGCGCATAACGGCAACGTCATTAACGCCGCTCATCTTTATCAGGAGCTGGTGGCGCAGGGCTATAAGTTTAACGGTTCCACGGATTCTGAAGTAGTCGCCTACCTCATTCTTTCATCTCCGGGCAAGACCTGGGTGGAGCGGATTCGCTATGCCATGCGCCGCCTGCAGGGGGCTTATTCGCTGGCGGTCATGACCCCCAGGGAGTTATATGCGGTGCGTGACCCGTTAGGTGTGCGACCGTTGTGCCTGGGTACCATTGACCACGGTTGGGTGATCGCCTCCGAGACCTGCGCTCTGGACCATATCGGTGCGGATTACGTCCGTGAGATAGAACCCGGCGAGATCGTGCTTATCGGCGAGAACGGCATCGAGAGCTTCCCCGGCGAATCGAGCAAAAGGGCTACCTGTATCTTTGAGTTTATCTACTTCGCCCGTCCCGATAGTGTGATTAACGGCAAACTGCTTTATCCGGCCCGGCAGGCGATGGGGGCAGGACTGGCGCGCGAATACCCGGTAGACGCCGACCTGGTTTTTGGCGTGCCTGATTCGGCCACGGCGGCCGGTACGGGATATGCCCGGGAATCCGGCATCCCCGTCGTTGAGGGACTGATTAAAAATCGTTATGTAGGGCGTACTTTTATCGAACCGGACCAGCGTATCAGAGACCTGGGTGTCAAACTGAAGTTCAATCCCTTGCCCCAGGTGCTGGACGGCGAGCGCGTGGTCGTCGTTGACGATAGCATCGTGCGCGGCACGACGACCCCCAGCGTGGTGAAGATATTGCGTAAGGCGGGCGCCAAAGAAATTCACATGCGTATCTGCGCGCCTCCCATTCGCCATCCCTGCTTTTTCGGCGTGGATATGGCGACCCGGCGCGAGCTTATCGCCGGCCAGAAGAGCATACCGGAAATCTGTAAATTTATCGGGGCCGATACCCTCGGTTACCTCAGTATCGACGGCCTGATAAAGGCGGTCGACTTGCCGAGGGATAATTTCTGCCTGGCCTGTTTTACCGGTGATTACCCGATACCGGTCCAGCTGGAAATGGACAAGCTGGCTCTGGAGACCATCGGCCCCGGCAATCAGAAGGATGTCTGCGAAGGCACCGACGGAAGGTAGCGGCAAACCCCCATTTCATCATTTTTCCCACGTTATCCCGAAATCCCCCTTGCCTTTTTATACCAGCCTGTTGACAGAGTCGCCCGCGTCATATATACTTATTCTAGAACAGGTGTTCTTTAAGCGCGTCTCCTCAGAGGAGTCGGCATGAAAAAGCTATCGGATAAACAAAGACGCATCATCCGCTATATCGACCGTTTTCTTTCCGAAAAAGGGTATCCGCCGTCTATCAGGGACATCCAGACCGGCTGCAAAATTAGCTCGACGTCCGTGGTGGACTACAATCTGAATATTCTGGAGAGCCGGGGATATCTGGAGCGCGAAGCTGACGTATCACGCGGCATCAAGATGCTTAATCGAGAACCGACCGCGGAAATGCTGGTGGCGGTGCCGGTTATCGGCCTGATTGCCGCCGGCCAGCCTATCCCGGTGCCTACTCCCGATACCTGGAACACGACGGAGACCGCGGAGACCATGACGCTACCGCGCGAGCTCACCCGTGATAGGGACGGCATCTATGCCCTGCGGGTAAAGGGCACCTCCATGATCGACGCGCTGATTAATGACGGCGATATCGTCCTGATGCAGCACGTTAACAGCGTGGCCAACGGCGAGATGGCCGCCGTCTGGCTCAGGGAAGAAAAAGAAGCCACCTTGAAAAAGGTTTTTATCGAGTCCACCCGCATCCGTCTCCAGCCGGCCAACGAACAGATGCGCCCGCTCTATGCTTCCCCGGAAAACGTCGAAATTCAGGGCAGGGTCGTTGCGGTTATCCGGCAAGTAGGTTGAGTCCGACCTGCCGTAGGACGCTATTTCTTGTAGACCGGGGTGCACCAGTGCAGGTACTTGGGGTTATTGCCCCGGATGACTTTCGCGTACATTTCCTGTAGTTTGGCTGTTATCGGCCCTATCTCGCCGTTGCCTATCTTGCGGTGGTCGACTTCGGACACGGGCGTGACGTGGGCGGCCGTCCCGGTGAGGAAGCATTCATCGGCGAAATACAGTTCGCTGCGGTCGATCGCCCGGTGGACCGTTTCAATTCCCAGCTCTTTTTCCGCCAGTTCGATGACGGTATTGCGGGTGATGCCCATCAGGATGTTATTCTGACTGGCCGGCGTGACCAGCTTGCCGTCTATTACCAGAAAGATATTTTCGCCGCTTCCTTCGGAGATATGGCCGTCCGGCGCAAGCATAATCGCTTCGTCAAAGCCATTGCTCACTGCTTCGGTCTTTGCCAGGGCGTTATTGATATAGATGCCGGTGGCTTTTATCTGGGGAGGAATTACGTTGTCCTCCGGGCGGTGCCATGAGGAAACACAGCAGCGGGCTTTATCCACGTCCAGGTAGGGGCCCCACGGTATCACGAACATGAAAAGGTCGTGCTCCAGATTATGGAGGCGGACCCCCAGTGCCTCTGAGCTCGTATAAGCTACCGGTCGTATATACACGTCTTCTTGGAAGGCGCATTTTTTTACCAGCTCCACGGTCTTCTGGCAGATGTCTTCGATGGAATAAGGGAGTTTTATCTTCAGGACGTGGCAGCCCTGTGCCAACCGCTCGTAGTGCTCTTTCATACGGAAGATATAGGTCTGTTTCTTTTCGGCGTTCCAGTTGCCCCGTATGCCCTCGAAGACACCCGTGCCATAGTGGATAAAGTGGGTCATTATCCCTATCTTGGCTTCTTCCAGGGGCATTAAGCTTGTTCTGAAAAAACGCGTATGACGGCATATGGGTCTCCTTTCCGGTTACCGTTCATTATAGCTTTAATTGAGGCGGAAAAACAAGAGGGTGGCAACCGCGTATCCGAACGAAATAGCTACGTGGTATAATACTTGAACGTATGGGTATCGCTAGCGAGACAAAGACTCGCAGGAAAAGGGTACTGACCTGGCTGAAGAGGAGCATTGTCCCGCTGGCCGGCCTGGTGGGGACTATAGCGGTGGTTATCGTTCTCGGGTGGCTTTACCTGCGGTACCCTGGTTTTTTTGACAAACTTAAAGGCTACGGATATCTTGGCGTTTTTGTTATCAGTGTCATTCTGAACGCCACCATTATTGTGCCGGTTAGCGCCATGGCGGTAATCTCCTCTTTAGGAGGAGCTTTGCCTCTCCCTTTCCTGGTCGGTCTGGTGGGGGCCGTGGGTGCGGCAATAGGAGAACTGACAGGTTACGTGGCCGGCCGCGCCGGCGGGACCTGCTGGCCAAGAACAAGATTTATCTCAGGGTAGAGGGGTGGGTACAGAGGTGGGGTATGGTCGCGGTACTTGTCCTCTCCATCTTCCCGTTCCTCTTCGATATCGTCGGCATCATCGCCGGGGCGACGCGTATGCCCGTATGGAAATTTATGGTCGCCTGCTGGCTGGGCAGGACCATATTATACGTCTCCGTGGCTTATCTGGGTTCCTATATATTTAAGGCTATACCGTGGCTGGGTTAACTTTCTTTTTAATTTTAATCACCAGGCCCGCGCCGATGACGAAATAGGCCAGGCATATCAGCAGCATGAAGTTATAACCGCTCAGGGCGTGGCGACTATTGAAAAAATCGATGCCGGGACCGATAGTTCGTGCCAGGACCGCGCCGCCCGCCGTCGCCATATTGGCCACACCCAGATAACGCGCTTCTTCGCCCTTCGGCGCGAAATCCGTCGCCAGGGCCCAGTTCGTGCTGTTGAAGATTCCCATCGCCACCCCGATGATTCCGGCCGCCCACAGCACCGGGCCATACTCCTGGGATAAGGCGATAACCGCGATGCCGACCGCCCCCAGCAGCCCCGCCGCTGCCGTGAGTAATTTTCTCCCTATCCTGTCGGAAAGGTAGCCGGCCGGCCAGACCACCAGCAGCATCCCTATCACGGCCACGAGCGAAAAGCGGAAGGTCGCCCCGGCGGGGTCGGCCACCCCGATGACGTCCTTGAGGAAGTATAAAGCGAACTGCTGAATGGTGGTGAAGGCCATATAAACGAGCAGGCGGGAGACCAGAAACCAGACAAAGCTGTGGTTTTTCCAGATGTCCTTGCTAAAAGTGCCGGATATCGTTGCCAGCAGCGGTATCCGTCTCAGTCCGACGGGCGCGGGGGGTTCTCTGACCAGAAAGAGCGTCGCCATCAGAGCGATGAAGATGACGATTATCAGTATCCCCAGGACCAGCCACAAAAAATGACTTTGCCCCGAGGAGGAATAGCGGTCCATGAAGACGCTGGAAAGATAAATCAGCAGCAGGCCGCCGGTAATCTCCAGCAGCCCTTTGACACCGGAAGCCCGCCCGTGTTTGTCCGCCGGGACGAGCTCCGGGATAAATGCCTGGTAGGGCCCCTGGGCGATATTGGTGGCTATCTGGAGCAGGCAGTAAACGGCGAAAAGGGCGGCGTAACCGCCGGCCAGGCCGATGCCCGGGATAAAAAGTAGAGCCAGCAGACCGCCCGCCATAATGAAAGGCCGGCGGCGACCCCACTTAAAGCGGGAGTTATCGCTGATGGCGCCGGCCAGGGGCTGAACGAACATCGCCAGTAAAAGGCCGGACAGGGTGAGCAGACCCAGGTAGCTGTTTTTTTGCGATTCCGGGACGAAATCCAGCAGGCGGACCGGCAGGGTGATGGTGTGCAGGCTCTGCCACAGGGCGGTAAGGGCAAAGCCGAAGATAGTTATCTTGACATAATCCAGACGGCGGAACGGCTGAGAGCTTTGTTCTATCATGGCTTTTTATCCCTGAAAGCATAGCAGAATGGGTAATAAGAAGGCAATAACGGGGCGTTAAAGAGGGGCGGAGCCCCTCTTTCTTTTCTTCCCCCTCTCCTTTTCGGGAAAGGGGGATTAAGGGGGTGAGGTCACCGGACTCCCGCTTGTACGGGAATTACACAAGCTAATGTTACCATCAGAGAGCTCTTTATAAACTGGACAGGTACATATATAATCATTGGTATCATGTCTGAACACTATCCCCTTATCCAAGAGATACACATGGCGCCGGAGGCCCCCTGGTGTTTTGAGTCCTTCGCCCCGAGGCCTGACAGCTTCTGGCTGGACAGCGGCATGGACGCGCCGAAGTTGGGGCGGTATTCCTTCATGGGCAGCGACCCCTTCCTCGTGATGAGAAGCCGGGGAGATGAAATAACGTTAATAAAAGAAGGGCTGGAGGAGAAACGGCGGGGCAACCCTTTCGACGTTCTGGGCGAACTGCTGGAGAAATATAAAATAGACGGTGGCGAAAAAATAATCCCATTTATCGGCGGGGTGGTGGGGTATCTCAGCTATGACCTGGGCCACTTTATCGAGCGATTGCCGGATAAAGCCGTTGACGACCTGAATCTGCCCGAATGTTGCCTGGGTTTTTACGATGCCCTCGTTGCCTTCGACCACCTGGAAAATAAAACGTACTTGGTGTCTACCGGATTTCCCGAGGCGGGCGGTGAAAAAAGGCGGCGTCGGGCGGATGCGAGGCTGAACGAGCTTAGGAATATGGTCTTGCTATCGCCGCCTCCGCCCATGAATAAAGAGTCTACTTTGGAACAGGGAATCAGCCTTAAAGCCAATTTCTCTTATGAAGGATACCTGGGGGCGGTGGCTAAAGCCCGGGAATATATCGGGGCGGGCGATATCTTCCAGGTGAACCTTTCGCAAAGGTTCGAGGCGGACTTAAATATCCCGTCGTATGAGCTTTATAAACGCCTTCGTAAGATAAATCCGGCGCCGTTCGCCGGCTATTTCAACTTCGAAGGAGTGACCATCGTGGGGGCTTCGCCGGAGAGGTATCTGAAACTTAAGGGCGACATGGTAGAGACGCGGCCTATTAAAGGCACCAAACCGCGCGGGGCAACCCCCGAGGAAGATAAAGCCCTAGCCAACGCTTTGCTGGCGAGCCGGAAAGACCGCGCGGAAAACATTATGATTGTTGACCTCGAGCGTAACGATATCGGAAGGGTGTGCCGCTACGGCACGGTCAGGGTCACCGAGCTGGCGATACTGGAGACTTACCCCACCGTTTTTCACCTGACCTCCACCGTGACGGGGCAATTGAGAGAGGGAAAGAATTGTATCGACCTGCTGCAAGCGACCTTTCCCGGCGGCTCGATCACTGGCGCGCCCAAGGTACGGGCGATGGAGATCATCGACGAGCTGGAACCGACCCGCCGCAGCGTTTATACGGGGTCGATGGGCTACTTGGGCTTTAACGGGGACATGGACCTGAATATCGTCATCCGGACGTTTATCGTCAAAAATGGGCGGGCCTATTTCCAGGTGGGCGGGGCGATCGTTTACGACTCCGACCCCGAGTCGGAATATCAAGAAACGCTGGATAAAGGCAGGGCGCTGATGCAGGCATTGGGGTTGACAGAAAACGCGGAGATAAAGCTTTGATACTGGTCATCGATAACTACGACTCTTTTACCTATAATCTGGTTCAGTTCCTCGGGGAGCTGGGAGCGGCGCCGGCGGCCTGCCGCAACGACGCTATCACCATCGAGCAGATTGAAAGGCTGGCGCCGAGCCATCTCGTGATATCGCCCGGACCGTGCACGCCGCTGGAGGCGGGCATTTCCAACGACGTCATCCGGCATTTCCGGGGCAAAATCCCCATCCTGGGGGTCTGTCTGGGCCACCAGTGCATCGGCTACGTCTACGGGGGGCTGATAAAGCGGGCGGACTTGCCCATGCACGGCAAGGAGTCGCTGGTCTTTCACGATGGCCAGACGATTTTCCAGGGGGTGGAATCGCCGCTGACGGGCGGGAGATATCACTCCCTCGTTATCGACCCCGCCTCGGTGCCGGCGTCGCTCGAGATATCCGCGAAAACCGAGGACGGCGTTATCATGGGAGTCAGAAATCGGCAGGATTGCGTGGAAGGGGTGCAATTTCACCCTGAGTCCATCATGACGCCGGATGGGCATCATCTGCTGGAAAATTTCCTGCGTTTAAAGGTAAAATAGGTAGTCTATATTTACCGTAGTCAAGGATTAAAGCACTTGACATAAATTAAAAAACGAATACCGGAAATTTGAAGCTGATTTTACATAAATCGAAAAACGAATATTAGCTACAAAATTCCCGTCATCAGCTTTAAAAAAATAAAAAAGTTTTTTAAAAAACGAATCATTTTTTTTATTTGTTTGTATCTTGGTTATTAAGGGAGTGTCATGACTGAAATCGTCTATCTCAACGGTTCGTTGGTGACGCCATCGGAAGCCCGCATCTCCGTCTTCGACCATGCTTTCCTTTACGGGTACGGACTGTACGAGACGATGCGCGCCTATCACGGGAAGATCTTTCTCCTCGAACGGCATATCCGGCGGATGCTGAAATCGGCGGAAATCATCGGGCTGGGGCAAAAACTGGCGGGAATCGACCTCCCTAAAGCCTGCTCCGACACGCTGGCTGCTAACGGACTTCAGGAAGCCCGTATCCGGCTTACCGTTTCCAACGGCGCGTCCGACCATGCTCCGTGGTTGGAAGCGGGCGGCGCGCCCACCATCGTGGTGACTGCCCGGCCCTATGCGCCTTTTTCCCCGGAAAAGTACCGCGAGGGTTTCAAGATTGGCATCGCCTCGGTGCGGCGCTGCCGGCAATCCGTGGTCGCCACCATGAAATCGGTCAATTCTCTCGCCAGTGTCATGGCGAGGATGGAAGCCGCGGCGCAGGGATTGGATGAGGCGCTGCTCCTCAACGATGACGGGTATCTCGCCGAAGGCGGCGGATGCAATGTCTTTTTCGTTAAGTCGTCCAGGCTGGTAACGCCTTCTCTCGATAACGGCATCCTGCCGGGTGTCACCCGCGAGGTTATCATGGAACTGGCGGATAGCCTGAAAATAGTGACGACTGAGGGGACGGTGGGCATAGGGGTAATCAAGAAATGCGACGAGGCTTTCGTGACCAACGCCATGATAGAGGTGATGCCGGTAACGTCGGTAAGAGACCAGAGCGGACGGGTAACGACCATCGGGGCGGGGAAGCCGGGCAAAATAACGATGCGATTAATGGAAGCATATAAGGAGAGGGTGGAGAGAGAAATCCGATAGGGGTTGTATTAGAACAGGGTGGTTAAGAGGGGCGTCAGCCCCTCTTTTATATTACCAGAACTCCGTCTGTGAAATGTGCTCGGTATCTTTTATGACCTTCCGGATAGCGTCGCGGGCTTTTTCATCGGCCACCGGCTCGACTTCCGAGATAGGAACGCCTTCTTTATTTTTCTCCGTCTGCCACCTGACGACGTAGCCCGGTACCAGGGCGCTGTTAAAGTCCGACGCGCCGCAGCAGGACGACTCTATGACCGCCTGGCTGAGGATATAAAGGACATCCCTTCCGCCGTATTTCAGCCTCACCTCTTTCTGGGGGGTGTAATAGCCGGAGGGGGCGGGGACGTCCCGGTTTAGTTCCAGATGAGCGTACTTCGTCATACCAGCCCGGTGCTCTCCTCGATACCCAGCATGATGTTCATATTCTGCACGGCCCCGCCGGAGGCTCCCTTGCCCAGGTTGTCATACCGAGCGGAAACCAGGATTCTGTCCTTGCCGCCGAAGACGAATATCTCGAGGTTATTCGTCCCGTTGCAGTCGGTAAAGGTCAAAAAGCCGTTTTTCAGGTGAGCGTCAGCCGGGTAGGGCATTACTTTAACAAACCGCTCCCCGGCATAATATTCCGCCAGCGTTTCTCTTACCTCCGCCGCGTCTATCGGCTTACTCAGGCATTCCGGCACCAGCGGGACGGAGATGATTTCGCCATTGTAAACATTGAACACCGTCGGCGCAAAAACGGGCGGACGGGCCAGCCCGGCGTATTTGGTCATCTCCGGGACATGCTTGTGGTTCAGAGCGAGGGCGTAGGGGCGGGGATTTTTGATTGAGTCGGGCGCGCCCGGGGTCTCGTATTCGGCAATCATGGCCCGACCGCCCCCGCTGTAACCGGCCAGGGCATGGCAGGTAAACGGATAGTCCGCCGCGACGATGCCCCGGGCGACCAGAGGGTAAACCATCAGGATAAATCCGGTGGCGTGGCAGCCGGGGACCGTCACTCGCTTCGACTTTTTAATCAAAGCCCGCTGCTCTTTCTTAAGCTCGGGGAGGCCATAGACCCAGCCATCGGCGACGCGGTGAGCCGTCGAACCATCGATGACGCGGACGGCGTTATTGGTTATCAGGCTTACCGATTCGCGGGCGGCGTCGTCCGGGAGGCAGAGAAAAACGATATCCGCCTCGTTTATCAGCTTTTTCCGGGCCTGCGGGTCTTTGCGTTTATCTTCCGTTATCTCGATGACCTCGATATCGTTTCTGCCGCTCAAGCGCTCGCGGATTTTTAAACCGGTGGTGCCGTGTTGACCGTCAACAAATACTGTTTTCTTCATGTTGAAATCCCTGATATCCCTGTATCAGTTTACCTATAAAAGTATAGCACAAGAGCGGGTTGGATGAATACGGGTGATTAAAGCCAAGGAGCAGCTATCTGCCCGGACTACGTTTTGAGCGTAAAAATCGTTAATTTGTGACTATAAAAACCGGTTTTATTCGTGGACGAGACTTGACACGAGCGGAACAATGGTATATCGTAATTATCAAATAGCTTCAAGGAAGGAGGAATCATGCAAGCTTATTGCGTCAAATGCCGCTCCAAGAAAGATATGGCCAGTGCTAAATCCATCACCATGAAGAACGGCAAACCGGCGACGCAGGGTGTTTGCCCGTCCTGCGGCACCAAGATGTTCAGAATCGGCAAGAAATAGCCGATAGCCTAATGGATTGTAATAGTGAGGCTGGATATTTCCGCTAAGGAGTATCCAGCCTTTTACTATATATATAGGTTTAATTTAAGCGGAAGATCCGGTTACGTACTGCTGGACGAGGTCGCCGCTGCCGACCACGTTAAGTTTACGGAAGATTAAAGAGAAACGGTCCTGGAGCTCCTCCATAATTTCATTCAAAGCGGGCTCAGGTATGTTCCATAGCTCTCTCTTGAAATCGCCGAAGGCCCTCTTGCGTGTTTTATAGAGGAACTGCTCTTCCGTTTCTCCGGTCTTTCTCTCTTGGGCATATTGAGAATCCAGGTGGCGGTTCAAAGCGGCGAGCAGCTCGGGGGGAAAGTGGGGGCTGTCGTAAACGATGTTCTGGAAGCCGGTGGCCAGGTGCACCTCCACCGTGTCCACTTTCGGGAACATATCGAAGGCTTCATCGGGCAGGGTAGAAGCGCCGTGCTGTACCGCCCCGCCCATGCCGTATTCCGCCCGGGCCGTCCGGGATAGCTCTTTAAGGGTATTGAAATCGATACTGACGCGGGCAATCGAACCGTCCGGGAGGACGACGCCGCCGTGGGTCGTGCCGGTCTGGACGCTTATTTTGGAAATCCCTTGAAGTTTGCCGATGTGGTGGCGATAGCCGCTCATGAACGCCTTGAGGTCGCCCGGGGTGCTGTTGCCCTGGCCGATTTCGCCAATCTCCCCGCCGATAGATATCGTCACGCCGGGCGGCTGAATGCCCCGTATGAATAGGGTCAGCTCCGCCGTCACCTGCGAGTTCTTCGCCTGCTGTATCGATAGGTTCGGGCGGGAAATATCAACGAGCGTTGAGGCGTCAATATCGATATTATAGAAACCGGCTTGGATGGCGTCCCGTATCAATGCCTTGAGGTCGTTCAACTCTTTTTCCGGGTTTTCGCGGTACACGGCGCGCCGGACCTGGAAATGGTCGCCCTGGATAAAGACCGGCCCCTTAAAGCCTTCCCTGATGGCGGCTGCCAGGACGCAGGCGGCGTATTCCCCTGGGCTCTGGCGGGTGTATTCTATCTCCGAGCGGGCAATTTCAAAGATAAACGCGCCGACATCGTCTTTCATCGCCCCGCGGAAGACCGCCCGGGCGACCGGATACGTGATGCCGCGGATGTTGATGGCCGGCACCGTGATGCCGTGATAAGCGTCCCGGCCGGCGGCTTCGTAAAGCCCCTGGATGCTGGCTGGTTTTATGCCGTAGGCGGCTGCCATCTCCCGGATGATGCGCTGGTGCTCGTCTCTGGTCTGGGGATTCTCACCGAAGATAGCCAGCCCGACCAGGAAATCGATATTGTGCCGGTCTTCCGATTTATCACTTTTTGGCACTGTATAAAATCGACCTCCGTCCGTTATACCTGTCTGTGTCGTACTGGGTGGGAACATCGACTAGGGAAAGCCGACCGTATATTTTTTCCAGCGGGACGTGGGAAATTTTGCCGTTTTTATAACAGACCATGTTGCCGTATTTTTCCCTTACCACAAGGTCGACGGCGGCAATCCCGAAATATCTTCCCATCCGCCGGTCGTAAGCGCAGGGAGCGCCGCCGCGCTGCAGATGGCTCAGGACGACGCTGCGTGTCTCCAGCTCCGTGCTTTTTTCGATTTCTTTAGCAATAACCTCACCGATGCCCCCGAGGGCTTTATGTCCGAAGCTGTCCGCCCCCTTTTTCTTCACGGTCTCGCTGCCGCCAGCCGGTTTAGCCCCCTCGGCGGTAATGATAATTTCGTACCGCGTGCCGGACCGGCGGCCTTCCGTGACCAGCTCGTTTACGCGGTCGATAGAGAAATCGTGTTCGGGAATCAGGATAATATAGGCGCCGCAGGCCTCGCCGCCTTCCAGTGCCAGCCAGCCGGCGGTGCGTCCCATCGTCTCGACGACGAAGATTCTTTTGTGCGAGCCGGCGGTCGTCCGCAGGCGGTCGACCTCTTCCACGATAACGTTCAGCGCGGTCTCGTAACCCAGGGTGTAGTCGGTCTCGGGGAGGTCTTTATCGATGGTTTTGGGGATGCCGATGACGTTAGCGCCTTCCCGGGCCAGGCGAGTGGCGATAGCCAGCGTGCCGTCGCCGCCGAGGGCGATCACGGCCCCCAGCCCCAGCCTTTCGATGTTCTGGATAACGAGTTTTGAACACTCATTCTTGGGGTCGTAAGGGCTGAAGCGCGAAGTTCCCAGCATCGTGCCGCCGTACCTGTCCCAGGTCCTGACGATATCCGGGTTCAAGGGGATGATATGCCCGGCCGTGTCCCAGGTGGCGGGGTCGACGTCCGTTAAACCTTTCCAGCCGTCACGGATGCCGAAGACTTCGTAGCGGACGCCCCTCTCCCACTCAAGCCGTTCGTCCATGGCGGTCTTGACCACCCATTTCATAGCGGGGTTCAGACCGGCGCAATCCCCGCCGCCGGTGAGTACCCCGATGCGGATTTTCTTCATACTCATTATATTAAGATTATAGGGTTAGTGCGTGGCAGTGTCAAAAGGTCATGGCGGTTTTTTCTTAAGAAATTTTGCTGGACATATCCTGAAAAAGGGAGTAAAATCAATATGCTATGAATGGGTTGGGAAAAGTAACACACGATTTTCCAGGGAGGCAAAAATAGGAGCACCTGGCTCGGGCGAGCAGGTGCTCTTTAATTAAGGGAGGTAACGATGATGATGCAGTCCAGTCTAATCGGGAAAATCGAAAAAGCCAAGCGGTACGCGCAGGAAAAAGACCGGGTTACCTTCTACGAACTGGCGGTCAAGTTTCGCGGCGAAAACAGCGATTATAATACCAGCTATAAAGACGGCAAATGGCACTGCACCTGCAGTTTCTTCTCCAACTGGGGACTGTGCAGCCATACGATGGCCATGGAAAAAATCCTGGCGGACATGCTTCCTTCGGAAGCGCTCACGAATCCCGAGGCCGTGGGTTAGTTAACGGTCACGGATTCTGGGATAGGGATGAATTTCCTCGAAAAGCTGGCAAAGGCCAGCCGGAAAAATAGCAGCCTGCTCTGCGTGGGGCTGGACCCCGACCCGGCCCTGATCCCGGCAGGCGTTGATATCCTTGATTTCAATAAAGCGATTATCGGTGCCACGGCGGACCTGGTCTGCGCCTATAAGCCGAACATCGCCTTCTACGAGGCGCTGGGGAGCGCCGGACCCGACGTTCTGAAACGTACGAGAGATTATATACCTGGTGATATCCCGGTCATCATCGATGCCAAGCGCGGCGATATCGGGAACACCGCCAGGGCTTATGCCAAAAGCCTTTTCGATTACTATGGGTGCGATGCCGCCACGGTCAATCCCTACCTGGGATACGATGCCTTGGAGCCGTTTATTGAATACCGCGACCGCGGTATTTTTGTTCTGTGCCGGACTTCCAATAAAGGCGCCGTCGATTTTCAATCGCTGACAATAGAGACGGACGGCGGTCCCAGTATGCTTTTCGAGGTGGTGGCGGCAAAGGTGAATGAGTGGAATAAATACGGCAACCTGGGACTGGTGGTGGGGGCAACTTACCCCGATGAGTTAATGAAGATTCGGCAGAGTTATCCGGAAATGCCGCTGTTGATACCCGGGGTGGGGGCGCAGGGAGGGGAACTGGCGCAGGTAGTAAGCTATGGGGCGGACGCCGGCAGGCAGAGGACGATTATCAATTCCTCGCGGCAGATAATATACGCTTCCAAAGGCAGGGATTTTGCCAGGGCCGCCGGGCACGCCGCCAAAGAGTTAAGAGATAAGATCAACGAGTACCTGGCAAATCCTATCGGGTGAGTTGGTGGGAAAGGTGCCGGAGATAAAGCTCGGCGACGTGGTCAGGCTCAGCAAAGTCCACCCCTGCGGCAGTGATGAGTGGGAGGTGGTGAGGGTTGGGGCGGATATCGGCATCAAATGCCTTAAGTGCGGTCGGCGCGTGCTCCTGGCGAGAAGCACCTTCGAGAGAAGAGTCAAGAAATACGTCGAGCGGGGGGAATGATGGACTGGTTTATCCCGAAGCGACGCTTTGCTTAGCCGTTTGAGGTTGTTTCCCGTTTTGACGCAGGACTGCCGCGATCGTCCGGGTTAGCGTGTTGGAGCTTAAAGGTTTCGTCAGGTACCTGGCGGCGCCCATACGCAGGGTTTTCTTACGCTGGTTGGACTCGGCGATGGCGGTGAGGACGATAACCGGTATGGCTAAGGATTCCTGGTGACGTTTGATCTCCCGCAGTACCTCCCAGCCGTCCATGCCCGGCAGGCGCAAATCCAGGAGCACTAAGGATACGGGGTTCTCACTGAGTAAATTCAGTCCCGTGGCGCCATCGCCGGCTTTAAGTACTTGATAACCTTCCAGTTCCAGCACGCGCGCCACAAAGTGCTGAATATCAGCTTCGTCTTCAATCACCAGTATGGTTTTTGCTTTGCTCATGATAACCTGTCATTCATCCCGATTCCTTCGCCTCAATAATACTATTGTACATATAAAGTGTCAATACTGTGCCAAATGACACATTTAACAGCTTATGGTTTTACTAGTTTTTAGTCAATCCTTGTCAATATATAAAGCATCGTGATATGCTATGATGAAAAGGGGACGGGCGGTGGAGGATAAGGTCGCCAGCCTGCCAGCGTAGCTCAGGGGTAGAGCAGCGGTTTCGTAAACCGCTTGTCGAGGGTTCGATTCCCCCCGCTGGCTGTTATTTTATCTAGAGGAAAAAACAATGAGTGAATCAGGATTCCGTCTCGGTATAGGCAAGTTCAAATGCGTTGTCGTGAGCGATGGCACGCTGGTCAGCCAGGGCGTGGACAATGAAGAAGTCATGGGGTTAAGCTGCCTGGTGATAAGGTCGGGCGACCAGACGATACTCATCGATACCGGATGTGGGAGCGGATTTCAAGCAACCGCCGGGCAGTTAGTTAAAAATTTCGAGGCGGCAGGAATAAAGCGCACAGATATTAATGTGATTATTTTCACTCACGGTCATATCGACCATGCCGGCGGCAGCTTCGATTCGCGGGGAAAGCCCGTCTTTCCCAACGCCCGTTACGTGACCTCCGAAAGTGAATTGAAATACTGGTTGACGCCGCCGGGAAGCAACGAAATCCAGAACATGCTTTTTGCAGTCGCCCGGAAGAACCTGGTGCCTGTCCGGGAAAAGTTCGACCTGGCGAAAGATAATGCCGAAATACTGCCCGGGATTAATTTTATCGCCGCCCACGGGCATACGCCGGGCAACTCGATGGTAGAAATAACGTCGGGGAAAGAGCGGCTGCTGTGTATCGGGGACGTCATCCATTCAACGCGGGAATTTATTCATCCCGATTGTTTGGCATCCTTCGACGTGGCGCCGGAGCAAGCCATACCAACCAGGGCTAAAATACTGTCCGACGTGGCTGAATCCGGGACGCTCGTTTTTGCCTGTCATTTTGCTTTTCCCGGTCTCGGTCATATCAAGCGGGAAAAAGGAGTCTTCGCCTGGCAGCCTGTCTAAGCCATAACTTCTCTTACGGCCGCTTTGATTTTCTCGCGGTCGGGTAGGGCGTAGCGTTCCATGGGCGGGCTATAAGGGATGGGCACATCCAGGCCGCAGACCCGCTTCGGCGCGGACTTCAAACGTTTGAAAACCTGCTCGTCTTCCACCACCAGAGCGGTAAGCTCGGCGGCCGCCCCGGCGGTGATGCAGGCTTCATCGACCACCACCAGACGGCCCGTCTTTGCCACTGAAGCCCTGATTGTTTTTTTATCAAGGGGATTAAGCGTGCGCGGGTCGATTACCTCCATTGATATCCCTTCCTGTTGCAGCTCTTCGGCTACCGCCAGGGCATCGTGCACCATCTTGGCCAGGGCGACCACGGTTACATCCGTCCCCGGCCGCCTGATTACCGCCTGGCCAAAAGGAATGAAATATTCTTCCTCCGGTACCTCGCCCTCCATCGCCCCCAGCGCCATATGCTCGAAGGAAATCACTGGGTTATTGTCCCGAATGGCGGTCTTTAAAAGCCCCTTGATATCGTAAGGGGTGGCCGGGAGGATAATTTTCAGCCCCGGGACGTTCATATACATCGAATAAGGGCTTATCGAATGCTGGGCGGCGAACGACTTGCTGGCGCCCACGGTCATCCGGTAAACGATGGGGAACCGGGTCTGCCCGCCGAACATGTAGGTAATCTTGGCGGCCTGGTTGACGAACTGGTCCATCGCCACGAAGCCGAAAGTGGCCATCCTCACGTTGACCACCGGCCGGAACCCGGAACCGGCCAGTCCTATCGCCGCCCCGACAAAAGCAGCCTCGGAAATCGGGGTCTGCCTGATTCTGGCTTCGCCGAACTCCTTACGCAGGTCGGGCGGGATATCCGTGGAAAGGTGGACGGTCTTGGGGTCGCGGCGGAACTCTTCCATCAACGCTTCGGATGCTGCCTGGTCGTAACTTATCTTTCTCATGCTTCAAAACCTCTTTCGTTCAGGAAGAAAAAACATCCGCCAGGGTATCTTCGGGGGCGGGGAGAGCACTTGCCAGGGCGAACTTGACCGAATCGTCGATTTTTTTCATGACCTCTGCGTTAATTTCTTCAAGCAATTGTTTGGTGGCAATGCCCTTTTCCAGCAGCACCCGCTCGAAGCCGGTCACCGGGCATTTTTTCTTCCAGGCTTCCAGCTCCTCGACGGGGCGGAGGTCGGGCAGGCCGGGCTGCTCGTAATGGCCCCGCCAGCGGTAGGTGATGAACTCCAGGAAGAACGGTCCATTCCCGGCCCTCACTTTCGCTACGGCCTTCTTCGTCGCCTCGTAAACCGCCACGACATCGTTACCGTCAACGACGACCGACGGGATACCGTAACCGCCGGTAGCCCTCTCCGAGACATGGTCCAGGCCCGTGGCGACCTTGACCGGGGTATTGACGCCGTAGCCGTTATTTTCACAGGCGAAGATGAGCGGCAGCTGCCATATTTTGGCGAGGTTTAATACCTCGTGGAACTCGCCTTCGTTGGTCGCGCCGTCGCCGAAGAAGAGCACCACCACTTTATCGCCGCCCTCAAGCTGTGCCGCGGTGGCCGCGCCCGCCGCAATCGGCAGGCCCCCGGCGACTATGCCGTTGGCGCCCAGCATGCCGATAGCAAAATCGGCGATATGCATCGAGCCGCCTTTGCCTTTGCAGTAGCCGGTCTTGCGACCGTATATCTCCGCCATCATGCGGTTGAGGTCGGCGCCCTTGGCGATGCAATGACCATGCCCCCGGTGATTGCTGATAATGCGGTCGTCCAGTCTCAGGTTGGTGCAGACGCCGGTCGCTATCGCTTCCTGACCGATATATGAATGCACGATACCCGGGATAGCCCCGCTGTGGTAATCGATAACGACCCTTTCCTCGAAGCGCCGGATGGTCAACATGATGCGGTACAAGCGGAGAAGCTCTTTGTTGCTGATTTTCACTTTGGTTAGTCCTTCCTGAAGATTAACGCTGTCCCCATTTCGGCGTATTGCCGATGGTGAAACAGAGCACCGGTTCCTTGATGCCCTTGAATTCAATCGGGCAGTGGCTCAAGCCCTTCGGTACGAAGATAAGCGAGCTTTGTTTTATGGCATGTTTTTCGTCGGCGAGCATGATAGACACGTCGCCTCCCACGTCGCGGGCATGTTCGCGGTTTCCCGGGTAGCCGACGATGCCCACCATCTCGTCGAAATCATGCGCGTGGGCCTGGGGCGCCATAGTCATGTCGCCGCTCCATATCCAGACGAAGTCGGCGTAAAACGCCTCTGGCGATACCTCGCTATCCAGCGAAACAATCTGGGTAGTTTTAGCCGTCCGTGGCGGCGGCGGAGGTCTGTTCGGGTCAGGTGTAGTCGGCCAGTGCGGCTTGGGCTCGGTGATAATATAGCGGGCATATCTCTTTCCCGAGGCGTCCGGCGAGGGAGGCGTAAAAGCGGGGGGCTTTACCGCCTGTGGGGATTTCATTCTCTCCGAGGTGCGTCCGTAGCGGGAGATGGGGGCAAGCGTAAAGAAAAAGACGGGCCGGTTCACCTCGCGGAAGGTCAGGGGGCAGTGCTTCATGCCCGCCGGGACATGCACCAGGCAGCTCTTCGTTAGGAAATGCGTCTCGTCTCCAAGTATAATTTCCATCATGGCATCGAGGTCGTGGGGATGGACGGGGTCGCTGCTGATAAAGCCGATGACCTCGTCGAAGGCGTGGACATGCGGCTCTTCCGTTGTCCCGGAGGTGGTCTTGCCTTCCCACAGCCAGATGCACTCCATGTAAAAAGAGGCGCCTTTGACCTTGGTATCGTCCATCCAAAGCAGCCGTAGTATCTTTACGGTGGACGTTATCGGGCTGCGCTTCATCATTTCCTGGATTTTGGCGGTTTCTTCCGGCGTATATTCCCGGGTATCGGTAACGATGTTTTTATCGTAGCGGAATCGGGGCATAACTTTCTCCCTTCGTGGGTGAGACTAAATTTATGATACTACCTTACATTAATAAGTAGCAAATAACACGGTCATGAGATCTGGCGGGCATATTGTTCTGCGTCGGGGGCGTTTAAAAGGGGGTGAAACCCCTCTTTCATTTATGAAAGAGCTATTCCTGTCGCCCGAACGACCACACCGCCAGCATGACCATGGCGAACCCGAATACCGCCAGGATGGCGATATTTTCCCAGATGGTCATCGAGTGGCCGAAGAGGGTCATATCAAACGCCGAATTTGTCCCGGTGCCGAGTATTACCTGGCGGATACTGGCGACGCCATAAGACGCCGGATTGATTTTCACCAGGAAGCTCATCCAGCTGGGCAGGTTCTGCATGGGGAAAAAGACGCCCGAGAGAAACATCATGGGGAACATCAGCATTTGCATGATGGCCTGGAAAGCCTCGGTGGACTTGATTCGGGAGGCCAGCAGGATGCCCAGCGAGCCCATCGAAGCCGCCAGCAGGAAAGAGAGCGGTATCAAAGCCAGCACGTTCCAGGCTGTCAGCGAGACGCCGATAATGGGAGCGAGCACCAGTATCATGATTCCCTGGATGGTGGCGACGGTGGCGGAACCGAGCGTCCTCCCCAGAGCCACGGACATGCGCGATATTGGGGCGACCAGCACCTCTTTCAAGAAACCGAACTCGCGGTCCCATACAATGGACACGCCGGACATGAAAGAGCCCATCAGCACTGACATGGCGATGATGCCGGGGTACATGAACTGCGTAAAACTGATGCCGCCGGACATGATGCCGATACTGCCCTGGAGACCGCTGCCGAACATGAAAAGGAAAAACACGGGGAAGAGCAGGGCGCTCAGCATGCGCGCTTTATCGTACCAGAAGCGCAGCACATCGCGGTACCACATGGTGTAAACGCCAAGCAAGCTGTTCATCATTCTATCCTAATGCATGCGCATGCGGCTGCCCCGCTGCCTCATTTGCGCTGCTAGAGAATCACCGACGTCCTGCTCGCGGATTTCCCGTCCGGTCAGCTTAAGGAAGACGTCCTCGAGGGTGGGGTGGCGCAGACTGATGCTCGATATATTGACGCCGAACCCCCTGATAAACGCCGGCAGGAACTCCTCGCCGTTTTCCACGCTGAAGTTAAGCTGGTCGCCGACCGCTATGGCTTCGGCGCCATAGCGCGACTTTATTTCCTCAGCAGCTTTCTTGTTATCGATCGTCCGCAGGGTGACGATGTCTTTACCGACCATGTGCTTAAGCTGCCCCGGGGTATCCATGGCGACCAGTTTGCCGTGGTCGACGATAGCGATGCGGTTGGCTTTTTCTGCCTCGTCCATGTAATGGGTGGTCAGGAAAACGGTGGTGCCTTCCTGTTTCTGGAGCTGGAGGACGTATTCCCAGATATGGTTGCGTGTCTGCGGGTCGAGTCCCAGAGTCGGCTCGTCGAGGAAGAGCACCTTCGGATAATGCAGCAGGCCCCTGGCCAGCTCGAGGCGGCGTTTCATGCCGCCGGAATAGGTGCGCACGAAGTTATTGCGCTTGTCCCAGAGGTCCACCATTTCCAGGACCTGCCGGATGCGCTTCTCGCGGAGGGCGGCGGGCATGTTATAGACCATCGCGTGAAAGCGTAAATTATGCATCCCGGTAAGCCGGTCATCCAGACTGGAGTCCTGAAAAACCAGCCCGATGGAATGACGCACCTGGTTCTGCTGATGGACGACGTCGAAACCGTTAAGGGTGGCTTTGCCGGATGTGGGGCGGGCGAGGGTACAGAGGATATTGATGGTGGTGGTCTTGCCGGCGCCGTTAGGTCCCAGGAAACCGAAGATTTCGCCCGGTGCAACCGTAAAGCTGATGTGGTCGACGGCGACAAGCTGGCCGTACTTTTTTACGAGGTTATCTACCTGGATAATCGAATCAGTCACTCTATTATTATATCACCAGGCCGCTTCTAGGAGAGAAACGAGGCGGCTCGCGTCGTTATCCTGAATTTTTATTCTTTCCCTAGGATTTCTTCGATATCGTGGCGGGCACGGGAGACTATTTCCTTGATGCGTGTCCAGTTTTCCGGTTCAAGGTGATGGGCTTTTTGTCCCACCAGGCGGCCGAGACCCCTCAACTCATCGATGGTATCGTGGAACTCTTCAATGTTGCGGGGGTGCCACCATTCGTTCATGTTACACTTAATCTTATCGATGACAACATGCTGCTCTTTCAGAAATTTTTGTCCCTCATCGGTAATGGTATAGACCTTCTTGCCATCGCGTTCTGAAGAGCTGACGTAGCCCATGTCCTCGAGCATCTGGAGGGTGGGGTAAACGCTGCCGGCGCTCGGGGTGTAAAAACCGTGGAAATAGTCCTCCAGGGCGCGGATAATCTCGTAGCCGTGGCTCGGTTTGTCTTTTAACAGACTCAGGATGACGTATTTGAGGTCGCCTTTTTCAAAGATACGCGAGGAGTGTCTTTCAAATGGAAAAAACGGTCGGTGAAACATAGCACTTACCCTCCTTCCACGTCATTACGATATATCGTAACATATCTAAATAAATTTGTCAAGAGCCAAACAAAATCCGCCCTCCCTATCTCTTACTTTATCATGGGGAGATGGCAAATTATCGCACAAATCCATGAGATTTGTCATCTAATTCATAAAGGTAGTATAATAATTTAAGTTTCGTTTTTATTGATTTTTATTCGCTGAGCCGCCAACCCACGATTTTTTAAAGCATCATATCATGGTGCCTGTGAAGAGCGGCGGGCGAACTTGAAAGGGAATGACGAACACCCAACCGGACGCACAACCGGAACGTAAACCGCGCTCTTTCATGCGGGCTTCTCTGCCATGGTTCATCATGGCGCACTTCGGGCACCACCTGCTCACGGCTTTGCCGGGCCCGCTATTGCCCGCCATACGTACCGCATTTAACCTGACCATCCCACAATCTGCCTGGGTAACGACCTCTTTTGCCCTGGCGGGCGGGGCGGGGCAGATTCCTTCCGGCTGGATAGCCGACCGTATTTCGCCGGCAATTATGATTGCCATCGGCACGGTGGGGGTGGCGGCGGGGGGAATAGTCGTCGGCTTATCCCAGACCTACATGATGCTGCTGATTTTCCTGGTAATCATGGGTCTGATGACGGGCGGGTACCATCCGTCATCGACGCCGCTGATTCTCTCTTCCGTCCAGCCGGAAAAGCGCGGCCGGGCGCTCGGACTCCATTTGCTGGGAGGCAACTCCAGTTTCTTCATCGCGCCGCTTATCGCAGGGGCAATCATGCAATTCGTCAAAGTACGCTGGCCCGCCTGGGAATGGAAGTCGCCTTTCTTTGTCCTGGCCGTGCCTACCGCCATTTTCGGCGTTATATTCTATATTTATCTGACTAGGCATGGAGGCATGGCTCATGTTACAAGGGCGCGACAGAGGGCTACCGAGGAAAAACCGCCGCAGCCCGGCTACAAGCGGAGGCTGATAGCTTACCTTGTGATGATGGTCCTGGCTGGAGGGGCGGGGATGTCCGTCAACGCCTTCCTGTCCCTGTATATGACCGATGTGTTGAAAGTAACCAATGATAGAGCGGCCATGCTCATGTCCATTTTATACCTGCCGGGAGTCTTTGGGGGGACCATACTCGGGGGATGGATTTCCGACCGTATCGGGACGGTGAGGGTCATCATCGTCACCAGCATTATCAGCGGACTGATTATCTTCGGGGTAAGGGCGGCCCCCCTGGGGTTCGGTTTTTACGCGGTACTTTTTATCATGGGCTTGAACATGGCAATTAGGATGCCGGTGACCGAGGTCTTTATCATGGGGCAAACGCCGGCCAAATATCGTGCCACGATTTACGGCATTTACTATTTCACGATGCAGTACACGGGCGCCATCTTTGCGCCCATCATGGGAGGGTTTATCGTGAAATATACTTACAGTACAATGTTCCTCTTCTCGGCCATCGCGGTCACGGCAATTTCGGTGGTGACCTCGTTCTTTATCATGGACGCCAAAGACTAGATTTGGCGCCATCTAATCCGTTTGTTTGCCTTCGATGAGCTTCCGGCCATATTCCAGCAGCACTTTCTGACGTTCCGCGGAAATTTGTTGCGTTTCCAGCCAGGCTTTGAGGGCATCGAGGGGAGTTATCTCTTCAACGGTGCGGCTCCCCAGCCTGAGACGGGTCTCCCGGTGGACATCCTGGGAAACGGTAAATGAGTGCGCTTCTTTGAGGGCGTCGGTGATTTCGTTATACCGGAGTTGCCCCTCCAGATTAGACGGCAGGCTGATGTTCAGGCGTACGACGGCTTCCTTAATTTCCTGCCTCTGCCCGGCGATCGCCGCCAGGACGGCGGCAGTGGGATTGGTTTCCTCCGGCTTTAGCTCCACGGCGATGGTGAGAAAGCGGCGGGCACTGACGGGGTGGAACTCAAAGGATACCCGGCTTTTGCCGGTCTTGCCGGGCGAGATATCGACGACGTAAAAACCTTTTTCATCGTGTTCTTCACCGAAGTCGATGCGCTCCAGGCTGCCGGGATAGACTACGGGTGGATTTTCCGCCAGCACCTGGTGCTCGTGGATATGCCCCAGCGCAACATAGTCGTAAGCGGGGTCGGCGATATTGCTCAGCAGGACAGCGGGCTCGTGGCCGATGGCCATCAGGCTCTCCGAACTTCTGCCCACCTGCGCGCCGCCGACCAGCACATGGGCCGCCAGGATGGCGGGCAGGGAGGGATCGAGTCCCGCCGCTTTGCTGGTAATGACCTGCGTCAGGGCTTCCTGCATCTTTTGGTTGACCTGTTCGATGTTAAGGTTCCTGGTATCTTCGCGGGCGAGGAGCGCGCTGCGTCGCAGCCACGGAATAGCGACAATCTGAATAACGCCGCCGGCGGTGGGGGTTTTGAAGATATCGGGTCGGGACGCGACGTAGACATTTTTCACCGCCAGGGTATCGAAAATTTCAGTAGCGGTGGCGCGGCCGATAGCGTTGGGCAGGTCGTGGTTGCCGGTGAGTAGAAACACCGGGACGTTGCCGCTTGCCAGGCGGCCGATGCGCCGGGCGAACTCGCGCTGCTGGGTCTGGCTGGGGTCGCGTGTCTTATAGGCGTCCCCGCAGAAAGAGAACAAGGTCAACGCGATTTTCCAGCGAATAGTCAACCAGTTCGTCGAGGACGTGAAGAAAGTCGGCCAGGCGTGAAGACAGCCCGGTCGCGGGGTCGAGCTTGCCGTATTTCTCCACGCCGAGGTGCAGGTCGGCAAAATGGACGATTTTCATGTTATGAATATTTTACCTTATTTCTTATTCGCTTAGCTAGGCGAAAAAAATAGGGTGTCTAAGAGGGGCGTCCTCTTTCTTTTCTTCCCCCTCTCCTTCACCCTGCCTCCTAAGGAGAGGGGGATTCGGGGTGAGGTTGCCGGTTAGCCCGTGAAAAATTTGACATTAATAGAATCTCGCCTATATTATTTTACGAATAACTTGAGGAGGAATTATTATGACCGTTAAAGAACTGGAAGCCAAGGTCAAAACCCTCGAAGATAAAGTAAGGACGCTGGAAGATATCGAGTCGATAAAAAAACTGCAGCGGGCTTACGGCTATTACCTGGAGCACTGGATGGCGGAAGACCTTATCGACCTTTTTGCCGAAGGGCCCGATACCGAGCTCCTGGTGGCCGCCGGGCATTACCGGGGCAAGGAGAGCATCCGGGACTTCTTCCACCATGGCCGGAAAGACATTGAGATGAAGCACTCGGAAAACCCGGAGTTCCTCCATCAGGTCATGCAGCTTTCCGGGGTGGTCGATGTCGACCCCGGCGGCCGTACCGCCAGAGGGAGATGGTACGGTTTCGGGGCTAACGCCTTTCCTCAGGCGGGCGGCGGCGTTAACCCGGGGTGGATGAACGGGGTCTACGAAAACGAATACGTGAAACAGGACGGCAAGTGGAAAATAAAGCAAATCCACTGGTGCATGACTTTCCACTGCCCTTATACGGTAGGGTGGGTGGAACCGTCCCGAAGAGTTGACATAAAGATGGACCGACCGTATCAGCGGAACCCGCAGCTCAAACCCGAGGGCGCCCCCGAGGAAACACTGTATCCCTCCGGGTTTATCTGCCCCTTCCACTTTAAAAACCCGGTGTCAGGCCGGAAGACCGTATGATAGTTTCTACTAAAGGAGCCAATAGCCTCTTTCAAATTTTTACCCTAAAAATAGGGCGTCTAAGAGGGGTTCATCCTGAGGGCTCACCCTGGTTCCACTGAGGTCACCACGAAGTGAAGGGCGTCAGCCCCTCTTTTTTACTTCCCCCTCTCCTTTAAAGGAGGAAGGGGATAAAGGGGGTGAGGTAGATAAAACCCCTCTTAACATAAGCTATTGCCGTATCCCGGTCGGTATGCTATACTAATAAACGGTTCGAATCTCCTGATACTTCTGATTAATATACTATGGGAGGTCCAAGAAATTGCCTGACACTGCAACCATCAAACAGCTCCTCGAAGCCGGAGCGCACTTCGGACATCAGACGGGTCGCTGGCACCCGCGGATGAAAAACTACATCTTTACCAAGCGCAACGGCATTCACATCATCGACCTGGAAAAGACCGCTGTCATGCTGGATAAAGCCTGCGTCTTTATCCGCGATACCGTCGCCAGCGGCGCCACCATCCTCTTCGTCGGCACCAAAAAGCAGGCCCAGGAATCGGTACAGGAAGAGGCGACGCGCTGCGGCATGTACTTCGTCAACCAGCGCTGGCTGGGGGGCATGCTCACCAACTTCGCCACGATTCAAGCGCGTATCGACCAGCTTGTGCGGCTGGAAGACCAGCTCGCAAGGGGGGAACTGGGGCGGCTCTCGAAAAAAGAAGTCCTCAAGCTTAACGAAAAAATCGCGCGTCTCAATGCCCAGATGGGCGGCTTTAAAGCCATGACCGCCCTGCCCGGCGCGCTTTTCATCATCGACCCCACCAAGGAAAGGATTGCCCTCGCCGAGGCCAAACGTATGGGCATACCGGTGGTCGCCATCGTGGATACCAACTGCAATCCGGATGAAATCGACCACCCTATCCCCGCCAACGACGACGCCATCCGCGCCGTGAAGTTGGTATGCAGCAAGATAGCCGACGCCGTGCTCGAGGGCAAGGCCGGGCTGGCGGCAGCAGTACCGGTAGAGGTCGTCGCTGAAAAAGCGGCTGCCGAAGTCAAAGAAGCCCCGGCCGCCGCGCCGTTGGTTTTAACACGGGAAGAGGAATAAGGAGGAGTACTTGGAAATCACCACGGCGATGATAAAACAACTGCGGGAGCAGTCGGGCGCCGGCATCATGGACTGCCGGAGCGCGCTGGTCGGCTGCGGCGGAGACGTGGATAAGGCGCTGGAAATGTTAAGAGAAAAGGGGCTTCTCAAAGCTCAGAAGAAAGCGGAACGCATCACCAGCCAGGGACTCATCGAAGCTTACATCCATACCGCGGGTCGCATCGGGGCGATGGTCGAGGTCAATTGTGAGACGGACTTCGTCGCCCGCACCGACGAATATAAGCAGCTGGCGCACTGCCTCGCCATGCAGGTGGCGGCGCTGGCGCCGAAATATATCACCGAAGAAGAAATAAAAGAGGGCGAAGAGATCGACCCCAAAGAGGCCTGTCTGCTGGCGCAGCCGTATATCAAAGACCCCACCAGGACGGTTAAAGATATTATCACCGACGTTATCGCCAAAGTCGGCGAGAACATCCGGGTACGCCGGTTCATCCGGTACGAGCTGGGTAACTAAAGAAAAATAAATAGAGGTAGTACCATGCCTGAACCCAAGTACAAGCGGGTCATGCTCAAGCTCAGCGGCGAGGCCCTGCGCGGCGGACAAAGCTACGGCATCGATACTCCAACCTTAAACCGGATCGCCGAACAAATAAAAAAGGTTGCCGCCATGGGCGTGACCGTGGGAATTGTCGTGGGAGGGGGAAACATCTGGCGGGGTGCCCAGGCGGAAAAAGATGGCATGGACCGGGTCACCGCCGACTACGCCGGGATGCTGGCAACCGTCATAAACGCGCTCGCCCTTCAGGATGTTCTGGAAAGGCACGGCGTGGAAACCCGGACGCAATCAGCCCTGGATATCCAGCAGGTGGCCGAGCCGTTTATCCGGCGGCGTGCCATCCGTCACCTGGAGAAAGGGCGCGTGGTTATCTTCGCCGGGGGCACCGGTAATCCCTACATGACGGCGGACACCGCCGCCGCCCTGAGAGCTATCGAAATTGGGGCGGAAGTCCTGCTGATGACTAAGCACCGTGTCGATGGTATTTACACCGCCGACCCGCGTAAAGACCCCAAAGCGAAAAAAATCAAAAAGATCACCCATCTCCAGATGTTGAACAAGCGGCTCGAGGTCATGGATACCACCACGCTGACTCTCTGTCTCGATAATAAGCTGCCGATAATCGTCTTCGACCTGGAGGCTAAAGACGGCATGCAGAAAGCCGTTCTCGGCGAGACCATAGGAACGCTGGTAACAAGCGAGAGTTGATATGGTTAACGAAGCGTTGAAAACCATCGACGAAAAAATGAAAAGCTCGATAAAGCTGTTCCGCGCCGACCTGGCGACGATACGCACCGGCCACGCCTCGCCTTCACTGGTCGAGCACATCAAAGTGGAATACGCCGGCGTGCCCACGCCGCTGAATCAGGTCGCCGGAATCTCTGCCCCGGAGGCGAACCTGCTGGTCATTCAGCCCTGGGATAAGAGCAGTATCAACGAAATTTCCCGGACCATCCAGAAATCGGAACTGGGACTCAATCCCAGCAGCGACGGCAATATCATCAGGATTGCCATTCCGCCCCTCAGTGAAGAGAGACGCCAGGAGCTCATTAAGGTTGTCCACCGGCACGCTGAAGAGAGACGGATCGCCATACGCAATCTCCGGCACGAGGCGTTGAGCGGGCTCAAGACCCTGGAAAAAGATAAGAAAATATCTCAGGACGACCTCAAGCGCGCCGAGAATCAGCTGCAAAAAATTACCGATGTCTTTATAGTGGAAGTCGATAAGCTCGCCATGAGCAAGGAACAGGAACTCCTGCAGGTATAACTGGACTTTTTACGTCTCATATTATTTTCCCGCCCGAACGGCGACTGTCTCGAACGATATGGAAATGATAACCGCTATCCCCCGTCACGTAGCCTTTATCCTGGACGGCAATGGCCGGTGGGCGGAAAAAAGGAGCCTGCCGCGGCTGGAAGGACACCGTGCCGGGGTCAATAACATCCGGCGTATACTGAAATGTCTTGATAAGCATGGTGTGGAATACGTCACCCTCTACGCTTTTTCCACCGAAAATTGGACCAGGCCGGCCGCTGAGGTGAATGGCCTTTTCGGTATCCTGGAGGAGATGGTGGAGAGCGAGACCCGCGAGCTTCATAAGAACGGGGTGAAAATAAGGCATATCGGCCGACTCCAGGGATTGCCTGAAGGGGTGCAGAAGTCGATAAAAGACGCGGTCAAGTTGACGGAGAATAACCGGGGGATGAACCTCGGTGTGGCATTAAATTACGGTGGACGCGCTGAAATTCTCGACGCGATAGCCCGCATTACGGAAGATAAAATTTCACCCCGGGACATCGATGAAAAACTCTTCAGCCAATATCTCTATACGGCCGGTTTCCCCGATGTCGACCTGGTTATTCGCACCAGCGGTGAAATGCGCACCAGCAATTTCCTGATATGGCAGTCGGCTTATAGCGAGTATTATTTTACACCGGTTCTATGGCCTGACTTCGATGAAGCAGAAATGGAGAAAGCGTTGCTGGCCTATAGCCAGAGGCAGAGGCGCTTTGGCGGGCGGCAAACTTAAGCCGCATGCTTATTAAAAGGGTTATCACCGCGCTCTGGGGTATTCCTCTCGTCGTGGCGGCCGTCTGGTTCGATGAGCCGATACCGTGGTTCACCGTGCTGGCGGCTGTCGCCGGATTGTTGGCCGTCCGTGAATATTTCCGGATGACGGGCGTCTCTAAAGTATTACCGCTGACTATTTTCGGATTCCTGGCGATAGTTCTGCTTATCATCTATCCGCACTGCCCCTTCCAATTCGTCTTGCCGTTTCTCATCACTCTGACTGTAGCGCTTTCCCTGATCATGCTGGTTTTCCTGAGGCAGAAGGAGGGTATTTTCGCCCTCTGGGTATGGACGTTGGGCGGCATACTTTACGTCGGCTGGTTTCTGGGTCTCTTCGTGACGCTGAGACTCAATGCCGGCCGGGACTGGGTATTCCTGGCATTGTTCGCCACCTTCGGGTCGGATACGGCGGCTTACTTCGTCGGGAAAGCCATCGGCCGGCACAAACTGGCCCCGCAAATCAGCCCGGGGAAAACCTGGGAGGGGGCGGTAGCCGGGCTAGTCGGTGGCGTGATTATTGCCGTACTGTTTACGCTCGACACACCTTTACAGCTCCCGCTCGATTACTGGCAGGCCATCATACTCGGCTTGCTCATCAGCGTTTTCGGACAGCTCGGCGACCTTGCAGAATCTTTACTGAAACGCAACTCGGCGGTCAAAGACTCCGGCAGTCTCATGCCCGGGCATGGCGGTATTCTCGACCGTTTGGATAGTCTGCTATTCGCCGGGGCGGTGGTGTACGTTTACTGCATATTCTTTATCTTTTAATCATGGAAAAGCTCAAATCCGGCGCGGCAAAACTCGGCATAAACCTCACTCTAGAGCAGTTTGCAAAGTTCGAGACATATTATCGCGAGCTGATTGACTGGAACAAAAAGGTCAATCTCACCAGGATTACCGACTACGAAGAAGTACAGGTCAAGCATTTCCTGGATTCGCTGACCATTGCGACGGCGGTCAATCCTGATACCCTTAATGTAATCGATGTCGGCACGGGGGCGGGACTGCCGGGGATACCGCTGAAAATAGTATTCCCCGGTATGAGGTTGACGTTATTGGAAGCCACGGCTAAGAAAGCCAAATTCCTCGAATATCTGGTGCAAAAGCTGGAGTTGGACAAAGTGGAGATAGCGGTCGGCCGGGCGGAGGAAATTTCCCGCCAAACGCCATACCGTGAAAAATTCTCCCTGGCGCTGTCGCGTGCCGTGGCGGCACTGCCGGCCCTCGCCGAGCTGATGCTGCCGTTCTGTAAAATCGGTGGTTGCGGCGTCGCGCCCAAGAAGGGCGATATCGAGGGGGAAGTCCGGCGAGCGCTACCAGCCATCGAGGCGTTAGGTGGTAAGTTAAGAGAAGTAAAACCCGTAGAGGTGTCAGAACTAAGCGAGAAAAGATATCTGGTGATTATCGATAAAGTAAAGCCCACGCCGCCCCGGTATCCCCGCCGCCCCGGCATTCCGATTAAAAGGCCGATTATGTCCTGACCTGCAGCGCGGTTTACCGCTCGATAGTATCCAACCTGGTTATCAGGCGCTGGACAAGCTGGATACATTCCTTATCTTTAAAAAAGCGGCCGCCGTAGATACGCAGACCCTTGATCGTGCCTTTTATTTCTTTAGGATCAGGCCGGTCAGTCTCGAGCAAACTGTAAGCAGTCTTCTTGTATTTAATCTTAGTATTTTTTTCCACGCGACTAAGAAGGTACATCGCCGCTATCAGCGCGAGTATAATCAATACAAAATAAAAATAGTCCATAAAAAATCATCCGGGGAGCCTATCCCATTTTTAACATAAATAAAGAGTAGAGTCAAACGTGATAATTAAAGCTGCTTAAGCCGGGGCGTTTAAGAGGGGCTTACGCCCCTCTTCCTTTTTTCCCCTTCCTTTGTCAAAGGAAGGGGGACACAGGGGGATAGATTAATGGATTCTGTTGCCAAGCCTTGTTAAGCGTAGTAGAATTAGATTAATTAACTCACGGGAACGGAGGGGACATGGAAACCGGGACGTGGAAGGTAAAAACCGGGCTTGCCCAGATGCTCAAGGGCGGGGTAATTATGGACGTGGTCACCCCCGAGCATGCGAAAATCGCCGAGGAAGCTGGCGCCTGCGCCGTGATGGCTTTGGAGAGAGTCCCGGCGGACATCAGGGCGGCGGGGGGCGTCGCGCGCATGTCCGACCCCACCGTCATCGAGGCGATTATGAAGGCGGTTTCCATCCCGGTCATGGCCAAGTGCCGTATCGGTCACTTCGTCGAAGCGCAGGTGCTCCAGGCCATGGGCGTCGACTATATCGATGAATCGGAAGTGCTCACTCCGGCTGACGAAAGCCACCATATCTGGAAACATGATTTCAAAGTGCCGTTCGTCTGCGGCTGCCGCGACCTGGGCGAGGCGCTCCGGCGCATCGGCGAGGGGGCGGCGATGATTAGGACCAAGGGCGAGGCCGGCACCGGCAACATCGTCGAAGCGGTGCGGCATATGCGCGCCGTGATGGACGGCATACGCAAGCTGGCCGGCACGCCGGACGATGAACTCATGGCTGAGGCTAAAGCACTCGGCGCGCCTTTCGAACTGGTGCAGGAAGTGCACCAACTGGGCAAACTGCCGGTGGTCAACTTCGCCGCGGGCGGGGTCGCCACGCCGGCGGATGCCGCCCTGATGATGCAGCTCGGGGCGGAGGGTGTCTTCGTCGGCTCCGGCATCTTTAAGTCCAGCAACCCGTCGGTCAGGGCTAAAGCTATCGTGAAAGCCACCACTCATTATCAGGACCCCGCCATCATTGCCGAGGTATCGAAAAACCTCGGGGATGCCATGCCCGGACTCGATATCAAGCAGATACCGCCCGACGAACTGCTGGCGAAGCGAGGCTGGTAGATGAAAATCGGCGTACTGGCGGCGCAGGGGGCTTTTGCGGAGCACATCGCGGCATTGCAGCGACTGGATATAGAAGCCGTGCCCGTCCGTTTGCCCGGCGAGCTAAAAGGGGTGGCGGGACTGATAATTCCCGGCGGAGAAAGCACCACTATCAGCCGCTTGATGGCTGATTATGATTTGATGCATGAAATATCGCGGCTGGCCGGTTCTGGCATGGTGGTATTCGGGACATGTGCTGGCATGATACTCATGGCGAGGCAGATATCCGGCAACAGCGCGAAGTCGCTCGCGCTCATGGATATTACCGTAAAACGCAACGCCTTCGGACGGCAGGTGGACAGCTTCGAGACGGGACTGCAAATACCGGTCCTGGGCAAGAAGCCGTTCCCGGGGATCTTTATCCGGGCGCCCAAGATCGAAAGCTGCGCCGGCGATGTTGAGGTGCTGGCGCGCCTGAACGATGATACTATCGTCGCGGCGCGGCAGGGAAAACTGCTGGCGACCGCTTTTCATCCCGAACTGACCGACGATTTGAGATTGCATCGCTATTTCCTGGAGATGATAGCCGGAGATCGCTGAAGAAAATCGCGAGGAACCTGTGCAAAAAGTCATCACCGACGACATGGATGCCCTCCTCGATGTTATTCCTCCCCGTATTAAAAAGCCGCTGGTCGAGCAGAAAGACGTCAGCGAGCTTCTCGAAGTAGTGCTTGACCTGGGGCGGCCGCCGGAAGCCCGCTTTCCCAAGCGCGAGGTGGTACTCAATGAAGACGAGGTAGAGGAAACGGACATCGACCACGTCGTTTCACGTGTCAGCAAATTCGGGGAGGACAACCGCGCCGGTATCGAGCGGACGCTCCACCGCATTTCCGCCATACGCAACCGCCGGGGGCGCATCGTAGGGCTGACCTGCCGGGTGGGGCGGGCGGTCTTCGGCACGATTAAAATAATCGAAGACTTGGTTCAAAGCGGGAAAAGCGTTCTGCTGCTGGGGAGGCCGGGCGTGGGTAAAACGACCATGCTCAGGGAGGTCGCCCGGGTGCTGGCGGACGATGTCCGGAGACGGGTCATTATCGTGGATACCTCCAATGAAATCGCCGGGGACGGCGATATACCCCACCCTGCCATCGGGCACGCCCGCCGGATGCAGGTGGCTACACCCAACCTGCAGCACGCCGTCATGATCGAGGCCGTCGAGAACCATATGCCCGAGGTCATCGTTATCGACGAGATAGGCACGGAGCTGGAAGCCATGGCCGCCCGGACGATTGCTGAAAGGGGCGTCCAGCTCGTCGGCACCGCCCACGGCAATACGCTGGAAAACCTCATGATGAACCCCACCCTCGCCGACCTTATCGGCGGGATACAGTCGGTCACTTTAGGGGATGAAGAAGCCCGCCGCCGCGGCACGCAGAAATCGATATTGGAAAGGAAGTCCCCGCCGACCTTCGACATCGTTGTCGAAATCCAGGAACGCGATAGGGTCGCCATTCACGCGGACGTGGGCCAGGCGGTCGATGCATTATTACGCGGCGCGCCGGCCAGTACCGAGGTGCGCTGGCTCGATGAGCAGGGCGAGGTGAGAATAGAGAAAGTAGCCGCGGGTGCGCCTGAAAAAATGAAGCCTGTCCGGAGCAAAAAGGCGAAGGAAGGCAAAGCGACGCGACTCTATCTCTTCGGGGTGAACCGGGGAAGGCTGATACAGGTGGCGCGCGAGATGGGTCTCGATATCGAGATAACGGAAAATCTGCGCGACGCCGGTATGCTGGTGACCTCCAAGAATTACTACCGGCGACGTCCCCAGAGGGTCAAGGACGCTGAAGGCAACGGAGTGCCGGTTTATGTGCTCAGAGGCAACGCGCCGCCGCAGATAAGGCAGTTCCTCAGTACTCTTTACCATGTAAATGCTGGTGAAGAAACGGGACCCTTCAAGTCGGCGCTCGATGAAGCCGAGGCCGCCGTGGCGCAGGTGAGTGAAGGCCAGGCGGAAGTCGAGCTCAGCCCGCAGAGCTCTTACATCCGGCGCTTACAGCACCTTATCGCCCAGAAAAGCGACCTTTCTTCACAAAGTTTCGGCAAAGACCCGCATAGACGGGTAAGAATATACAAAGGGCGGATGAGATAGAACATGGCTCTGTTCATTACCTTCGAGGGCGGCGAGGGCTGTGGTAAAAGCACACAATCAAGGCTGCTCTATCGCCGACTACTAAAGCTGGACATCACGACGCTCTTAATTCACGAGCCGGGCGTCACCGCGCTGGGTAAAAAAATCAGGCGTTTGTTAAAATGGTCGGAGGGGCTGAAAATTTCACCGGTGGCCGAGCTATTGCTCTTCAATGCCTCCCGCGCGCAACTGGTCGCCGAAATAGCTAAGCCGGCGCTGGAAAAAGGCACGGTCGTCATCTGTGACCGCTATACTGATTCCACCACGGCTTACCAGGGGTACGGGCGGGGGCTGGACTTGACGATGGTGGACCGGGCCAATAAGATAGGTATGCAGGGGCTGCTGCCCGACCTCACCTTTTTACTGGATATGCCGGTGGAGCAGGGGCTGAAGCGTAAACAAGACAGGAAATCGGACAGGTTTGAGAAAGAGGACCTGAGATTTCACCGGAGGGTGCGGGAGGGGTATTTAAAAATGGCGGCTGCGGAGCCAGAACGCTGGCTGGTCATCGACGCCGCCAAGATGAAAAATGAAATAGCGGGGACCATCTGGCAGAGGGTTAGCCGGCTGCTGGCGAGATAAGGAACAAGATTGCTTAATCCCAGTTTGAAACCATCATTTAAAGAGGAAAAGCTCCTCCGGGAGCAGGGCTACCTGTTTATCGCCGGGGTGGATGAGGCGGGGAGGGGCGCCCTGATGGGGCCGGTGGTCGCCGCGGCGGTCATCCTGCCGGACGTTATCAAGGCCCGCTGGAAGAGCCGGGTGAGGGATAGTAAACAGCTCACCGCGGCAGAACGCGAGGAATTGTACCCTTACATCGCAGAAGTGTCCATTTCGGTGGGCACGGGGTCGACGTCAAACACTGTCATAGATGAAGTGGGCATCGCTAAAGCAACCCGCCTGGCGATGGTCGAAGCGATAGAAAAGCTGAAACCGGAGCCGCAATATATCATCATTGACTATTTTAATCTGCCTGAAACGCCGCTCCCGAACAAGGGCATTGAAGATGGCGATAGTCTCTGCTTTTCGATTGCCTGCGCCTCGATTATCGCTAAAGTCACCCGCGACCGCCTGGTAGTGGCGATGGAACAGGAATATCCCGGCTACGGTTTCGCCGAGCATAAAGGCTACAGCACCAGCGGGCACCTTGAATGTCTCCGGCGCAAAGGGCCGTGCCCGCTGCACCGGCGGTCGTTCCGTCCGGTGAGAGAAGTAACGGAACTATTGATATGAATCGGCGCGATACCGGCATCATCGGCGAAAAGCTGGCCTGTGAATTTCTCAGGCAAAACGGCTATAAAATCCTCGAGACGAACTACCGCTGCCCCGGAGGTGAAATCGACATTATCGCCCAGCAGCGGGACACGCTGGTCTTTGTCGAAGTGCGCACGAAGACCAGCCGGAAGTTCGGCGGGCCGGAGGAATCGATTACCCCGGTCAAGGCGGCCAGATTAAGGACGCTTGCCGCGCACTACGGTCAGAACCATGATAACTTGCCCGAGGCCCGGCGCATCGACGTGGTCGCCATCCAGATGGACCATAGCGGCCAGGCGTCACGCATCGAAATCATCGAAAACGCCGTCGTCGAGTCCTAGCCATATTTCGCTCTTTACCCGCTATCACGGCTATGCTAGAATTAACCACCGAGATGCGGAATATGAAGACCATTCCGGCCCATCAATTGCGTATTATCGACGCGAACATCAACCGTATCGGCGAAGGACTGCGCGTGCTCGAAGAGTTCGCCCGCCTCTCGCTAAATAACGCTGAATTAACCGGGCAACTCAAGAATATCCGGCACAAAATAGTCCATGTCGATGCGGAGTTGCAACGCCATCTTCTCCAGGCACGGGATGCGGCGGGGGATGTCGGCGCGGGCCTGTCGGCGTCCGGGGATGAAGGACACCGCAGCGATGCGGAAACCATCATCGCCAACTCCCGGCGGGTGCAGGAATCGCTGCGGGTCATGGAAGAGCTAACCAAAGAAAAGGGGCTGGGACTGCCGTCCGCCTACTATGAAAAAGCGCGGTTCGCCCTCTATACCATCGAGAAAGAGCTCATTTCCGGGATGCTCCGCCAGGACAAGCTAAAACGACTCACCGGGCTGTATGTCATCATCGATGTGGAATTTCTCAAGGGGCGAAGCCATATCGACGTTGCCGCGGAGGTGATAAGGGGTGGGGCAAAGATAATACAGCTGAGAGATAAAAAAGATAATATCAGAGATTTTTTCCAGATAGCCGTGGATCTAAAAAAACTCTGTGCGGAACATGATGTCCTTTTTATCGTTAACGATAGTCTGGAGGTCGCCCTGGCGGCGGACGCCGACGGACTGCACCTCGGGCAGGACGATTTGCCGTTAGTGAAAGCCCGCCAGCTTTTACCTATTGATAAAATATTGGGCGCCTCGGTAACTACTATTGCAGAAGCTAAAGCGGCTGGGGCGGCTGGCGCCGATTACCTCGGGGTGGGGGCGATGTACGCGACACCTACCAAGACTGATATTAAAGTTGTCCGGCCGGGGATAATTAAAGAAATAAAAAAGACAATCAAGCTGCCGGTTGTAGCCATCGGCGGTATTAATAAAAATAACCTGAGCGCCGTCTTGAAAGCCGGGGCTGATGCCGCCGCCGTGATCAGCGCCGTTATGGGGTCGGCGGACATCGCGAAAGCCACCCGGGAGCTGGTAAAAATAATCGAGGGGGATAAAAAATGAATAACCTCGACGATATTGCCGAACAAATACGCCAGGACCTGGTATCCAGGGACGAGGCCAGGGAAAAGCTGCTGCCGCTCTGTCGTGACGCCATCCGCCACAGCAGTAATGCCATCCGCGCGGTGCACCGTCAGGAGTTTAAGCAGGCCGGTGAATCGCTCAAGTCCGCCCGCGGTCTCTTGAGACAGGCGGAAGAAATCGGGGCGGCGTACAGCGAGCTGGGCGGCACCTCCGGCGCCATCAGGGACGCGCAGAAGGAATACGCCGAAGCCAATATCACCCTGGCGCTGGTCAGGGGAGAGTCGCTGCCGTCACCCAGGGCGCTGGGAACCGATGCCGCCGCCTATCTCAACGGTCTGGGCGAAGCGGTCGGCGAGATAAGGCGCTACCTGCTTGATGCGATGCGGCAGGGCGACCTTTCGCGGGGAGAAGAGCTGCTCGGGGCGATGGACGATGTTTATAGCGTCCTGGTGACCATGGACTTCCCCGACGCCATCACCGGGGGGTTGCGCCGGACCACTGACATGGTGCGCGGGGTGCTGGAAAAGACCCGCAGCGACTTGACGCTGGCGATAAGGCAGAAAGAACTGGAATCGAAGCTGGCTGAGTTTCACCCTGAAGGATTATCGTCATTTAGAGGCACCCACTGCCCCGCCTGAGCCGGAAAAACCCGAGGCTGTGGTACACGAAGAACCGCAACTCGATCGCCGTGAAGAGGAAATTTATCAGGCCCTGGACGCCTGGCGGAACCAGAAAGCCAACGAGGAAAATCTGGCGTCATACATTATTGCTAAGAACTCCTGGCTGAAAGAAATTATTAAACTGCACCCTAAAACCATCAAGGACCTTAACGCCATTAAGGGCTTCGGGGAGAGAAGGGTCAATAAATACGGCAAGGAAATATTAAATATTCTCAATAAGAGCGAATAGCTGGAAAGGCGGCTGAAAAAATGGGAAATGCGTTAAAGGGTAAGGTTGCTGTGGTGACCGGTTCGGGGCAGGGTGTCGGGCGGGCGATAGCGATAGCCTTGGCGGCGGAAGGAGCTAAAATAGTCACTAATAACCGCAAGAAGGGCTCGACCCCGAGTCAGATGATAAGCGCGGCGCAAATGAAAAAACTGGATACCAAGAAAAGGGAGTGGTATGAGAAGGAAACAGCCGCTATCAGCGGTGATGCGGAAACCACTGCCCAGGCGATTAAGAAGGCCGGTGGCGAGGCCGTGCCGTTTTTCGGCGATATCGCCGATTTCGAGGTCGCTGGTAAATTGATACAAACCGCGATAGATAGCTTCGGGAAGATCGATATCCTGGTCAACGTCGCCGGGGCTTTCGGTTTCAGTCCCTTTGAAAAAATGACCGAAGAGTTATTTGATAAGGTCACGCGGACCAAGCCCAAGGGCTATTTCAATACCATGAGACACGCCGTGCCTTATATGATAGAGCAAAAATGGGGGCGCATCATTAACACGACTTCCCGCGCCTGGCAGGGCGATGTCATCAAACACGCCGAGTACTGTACCGCCAACGCCGGCGTGGTGGGCTTGACCAAGGCGGTAGCCATCGAAATGCGTAAGTACAATATCACCTGCAATATGATCTCGCCGTTTGCCAAAACCAGATCGGCCTATGACCTGGACGCTTATCCGTCCACCGTCGCCAAAGAGGATATTCCGTTCGTTTACGAGGGCATGAAGTCTCGGCGAGAGACATGATGAAAATGACGCCTACCCCGGACTACGCCGCGCCTTTTGTCTGCTACCTGGCTTCCGATGCGGGCGCTAATATCAGCGGCTCGATTTTCCAGGTAGGTGGCAATACCGTGAGCATGTACTCCGAGGCTTACCTGACGAACCATATCACCAAGTTCGGGGAGGGGCCGTGGACGATGGAAGAGCTGGTGCAGCAGGTGCCCCGCGGGCTGCTGGCGGGCTATAAAAACCCGGCGGAACACCCGTTTGGCTAAACAATAGATTGTCATTGCGAGGGAGCTTAGCGACCGTGGCAATCTTTATGTTAACCTGAACCAATGATAGAGATTGCCACGCACTTGATTTAGAGAGCAAATGGGTCAAAGAAAGAACCCGCTCCCCTCAGGGAAACGGGTTCTTTAATCTATTCCTTACAATATTAATTGCTTATTTCGGTGCCCAGAGCGCGGAGCGCGGTTGCTTTTCCTGCGCTTTCGCGAGGTCGCTTATTTTGCCGTACGTGATGCAGGTGGCCTGGCAGTGCTTGGCGCAGGCCGTCGTTGCCTCCCCGCGGCTTGAGGCGGTCGGCACAGAGGTCGCAGAAGCGCGTGGTGATGGGAACAAAGTCTACCTGGACTTTATCCGGACTGACCGTGACCAGCTCGTCCACCCTGATGCCGCACATGCCTTCGGAATAATTATGCTCCTGCTTGCAGGCGACCTCACAGGCGTGACAGCCGGTGCACCAATCGTGTTGAATAAGTAAGCCGTTACGAGGCATAGTTACTCCTTTCGGTCCGTTATTTTAACAATGCGGCAGAGATTGGAGCGGTAGTTCGTCCCGCCGAAACCGGACTTGCCTTGGTGGCCCATCGAGGTAAGGTTGTTGATGTTATGCTCCCAGGTGCTGAAGAAATTGGGCGCCTTGCCGTCTGTCTCCGGCAGCCACCAGCCGTGCGCCGCGCTGACCACCCTGGGATGGGCGGTGGGGGTGACCTTGGCTTTCATCTTGACCCTGCCGTGCTGGTTTTCGATATAGACCCACTCGCCGTTAGCCACGTCCAGCATGGCCGCGGTCCGGTCGTTGATTTCACAAACGGGGTCGGGGTCGAGCTCCCTGAGCCAGGGAATCATGCGGTGCTCGGAGTGGAAAAAGACCGGCGAGCGGCGGCCGGTGGTCAGGATGAGAGGGTACTCTTTGGCCAGCTCTGGGGAGGCAACCGGGCTCTCCTTGGGTTCCTCGTAATACGGGAGGGGGTCGAGTCCCCACGCCTCGTACCGCTTGGAGTAAAGCTCTACCTTGCCGGTGGGGGTATCGAAGCCGGGCTTGCCGTCGGCGCGCAGGAGCCCTTTCTCGTAGCGGTAATACGGCCGGGTGTTATGGCCCTCCGGCGGGAAATTCCCAGCCGCCCTTGGCTTTGAGCTTTTCGAAGTTGGTGTTGCCGTCCTTGAGGCGGTCGTCGATAAGCTCCCGGACGGTATTATATTTGATGGGCGTGGTCGCCAGGCGTTTGGCCATTTCCAGGTTGATTTCCCAGTCGGACTTGCTTTCGCCGATATTTTCGATGGCCTTGACGCTGACCCCGAGGGGCTGCCACCAGGAGCGGAAGCTCTCTTTCTCGCAGATGGTGGCGGCGGGCAGGAAGATATCGGCTAATGCCATCGTCGTCGGCGTCTGGAAAAGGTCGACGACGACGATGAAGTCCAGCTTTTTCATGGCGTTATAGTGACGGCGGGAATCGGCGGCCTGGCCGCCGATGATGTTGGAGGTCTGTATCCAGGCCCCCTTGACCGGATAAGGCTTGCCGGTCTCCATCTGGTTGATCAGGACGTCCGGCTGCACCCAGCCGCGGAATCCTTTAATCATGGGGTAATCGTTAGCGCCGATTCTCTTCTCGTTGAGCCTCTTGACGAGGTCGGCGCCGTAGAGCTGGGTAAGCTCGGCGGAGCTGAAGGGATACGTGGTCACGCCGTGGGAGTTGCGGGCGATGACGTTGCCGCCGGGATTATCGATATTGCCGGTGATGGCCCAGATATGATTGATGGCCTGCGCTACCACGCTGCCGGCCGGCATGGCGTCCACCGGCTCGCCCCACTGGATGGCGGAAGGTTTGTTCGTGGCAAAAAGGCGGGCGGCCTGGACGATTTTTTCCGCCGGCACCCAGGAAATTTCGGCGACCTTTTCCGGGGGATATTCCTGGACGCGCTTTTTAAGCTCTTCGAAGCCGTAGCACCATTTCTCGACGAATTTCTTATCGTAAATGCCTTCGTTAATGATGACGTTGAGCATGCCCAGGGCAATCGCGCCGTCGGTGCCCGGTCGGTTCTGTAAATGCACTTCCGAGCGGGTGGTGAACCAGGTGGCGCGGGGGTCGATGGTGATGAGCTTGGAGCCCCGTTTCATGCAGTCGATAATCCAGTGTCCGTAAAAGCCGTCGTGGCAGCCGGCGGATGGGTTCTGCGCCCAGATAATGATATATTTAGGGGGAGTCCATTCGGGGGAATCGTAGCGCTTCTCCAGGAACTGCGAAGCGTCCAGCACGCTGTAGTGCCCTTGGGTGGCGAACATCGCCCCCAGGCGGGGAGTATAGCAGGCGTGGCCCGCCAGGCCCACCTGCACCCAGTTAGGACTGCCGTAGGCGTACATCAGGAAGGTGATGGGACCCCCGATATCGCGGCCGGTGCCCTGGCAAAAGATGACGGACTCGGCGCCGAACCTGGCGCGGATGTCCTTTAGTTTCTTCTCGATGGTATCATAGGCTTCGTCCCAGGTAATCTGCTGCCACTTGCCCTCGCCCCTCTCCCCCACGCGTTTTAGGGGGTGGGTAACGCGGTCGGGGTGGTACATATATTGCGGGATAGCCAGTCCTTTAGCGCAGAGACGGCCCTGATTGAAGGGGTGTTTCCTGTCGCCCTCGACGCGGGTAACTTTCTCGTCGTTGTTGACGTATATCTCGCAGCCGCAGCCGCCGTGAGAGCCGCACCCGGCTGACCATAGGGTGGATAAAACGATTTTCTCCTTGCCTTTCGCCATGCGCCATCTCCTTTCCTGAAATAAACACAACAAATCCAGCCTATTAAATATTAGACGTTCAGGGGTTTTAGTGTCAAATAGGGCGAAAGCGAAAAGCAGGGCGTTTAAGAGGGGCGCTAGCCCCTCTTTCCTTTTTCTCCCCCTCTCCTTGAGAAGGAGAGGGGGATTAAGGGGGTGAGGACGAACGGCTAAGCACTTTACGATAAGAGCCGTTTTCTGGTATTATGAAGAGGGAAAACAGCGGGGAAGAGGGTAGGGTGGCGGCTGTTTTACCCGAAAGTCAGTCTTTGTTTTCAAGACGGCAAAAACACTTAAACAAAAGGAGAAATACGTATGGCACAGAAAAAGAACGCCGTCATCGTCGGCGGGGGAACGAGCAAGTTCGGCGTGCGGCAGGCGCACCTGCTGGACATGGTACAAGAGGCGGCTGTAGCCTGTCAAAAAGATATCCCGGGACTGAAACCCTTGGATATCGACGGCCTCATTATCGCCACGACCATGGCGGGCCGGCATTCCTCCGCGTTGAACACCGCTCCGCTGGTAGTGCACCGGCTGGGCCTGAGGCCCACCTCGATATGCATCCGGCTGGATACGCTTTGCGCCGGCTCTAACTCCGCGGTCATCGTCGCCAAAGGTTTGATTGAAAGCGGCATCGCGGAAGTCATACTGATCACCGGCGCGGAGAAGGTCTATATGCCGCAGCGCTGGGAGACCAACTATACCCAGCTGGCGGTTAACGACCATGACTGGGATTCCGCGATGGGACTGGGCGTGCCGCCGCCGTTCTTCGCTATGATTGCCAAGATGCACATGAAGCGCTACGGCACGACCAAGGACCAGATGGCGCACGTTTCCGTGACCAACTACGCTTACGGCGTCGGCAATGATAACGCCCATTTCGCTGGTAAGACACTGACCATCCAGGAAGCGCTGGACGCGCGGCTCATCGCCGACCCCTTCGGACTTTACGACTGCTGCCCGCTGTCCGACGGCGCTTCGGCGATTATCGTCGCCTCCGAAGAAAGGGCTAAAGCCATGTCCAACCGGCCGCTGGTCTATTTACGCGGCACGGGGCAGCATGCCACCCACAGCATGTCCGCCGGCTGGCCCGGCGAGACCCTCGCCGAGTGGCCTCACCTGAAGAAAGCCGGCGAGGTGGCGTATAAGAACGCCAAGCTCACGCCGAAGGATATCGACGTCGCCCAGACGCACGATTGCTTTACCATATCGGAAATTATCGAGCTGGAAGAGCTCGGTTTCTGCAAGAAGGGCGAGGGCGGCGATTTTGTGGCTTCCGGCGCTATCGGGCAGACCGGCTCTATCCCGACGAATACCGATGGCGGTCTGCTGTTTTACGGGCATCCCTTCGGGGCTTCCGGTGCGCGCCAGGCCCTCGAAATCTGCAAACAGCTTCAGGGCCGGTCGCTTCATCAGGTCAAGGACGCCAGGTTCGGCCTGACGCATAACCTGAGCGGCACCTGCGCCCAGCATACCGTCGTTATCTACGGACGGGAACCGGTAAAATAACGCAAGCTAATTGTTTACATAAGGAGAATACGATGGCTGAATTACAGAAATCCGAAATCACGGGCACTCCCGCCCTTAACGGCGTCTATATCGCGGAAATGGACATGTGGCCGCTGGAAACTCAGGAGTTCAATCGCATTTATCCCTTTTACGATAACCTGAGGGCCGGCAAGTTCACCACCACCAGGTGCAAGAAGTGCGGCCATATCGCCTTCCCCCCGGGTGTCATTTGCCCCAAGTGCTGGGGCGACGACCTCGAATGGACGGAACTGCCCCAACGCGCTAAGGTGGTGACCCTCACCGAGACCCAGGCCGGCGCCCCCTTGGGATTCGAATCGCCGCTGATTATCGCCTGGCTGACCTTCGGCGAGAAGAGCCCCCTCAAGCACTTGCTGGCGCGTATCATCCACTGCAAGGAAGGCCAGCTTAAAGAAGGGGACGAGGTGAAGTTCGTCACTTTCAGCGTGCCGGCGCACCCCATTGAAATCAAGAAGGATACTAAAGTCTGCGACCGGGTCTTTTATGCCTTTGAGCCGGTGAAATAAACGGCGCGGTTGCCGGGAAAATATCGCCGAAAGGGGTTTTTCCATGAAAAAGATCAAGAACGTGGCAGTCCTGGGGGCGGGGGCGATGGGCGCGCAGATCGGCGCCCTGGCGGCGGAAGCCGGCTACAGCGTTAAAATCAGGGACATCGAGGAGAGGTTCCTCGAGCGCGGCCGCCAGACCATCAATGAAATGTACGACCGGCGTATCTCCCGCGGCCGGATGACCGAAGAGGCCAGGAAAGAAATCATGGGCCGTATCAAGTTCCTCGTCGACCTCAAGGAAACCGTCAAGGACGCCGATATTGTCATCGAAGCCATCCCGGAAATCATGGAACTTAAAAAAAGCGTCCTGAAAGAGGTCACCTCGCTCTGCCCGGACGACACTGTTTTCGCCACCAATACCTCATCTTTGAGTATCGCCGAGATGTCCACTGCCGCCAGGCACCCTGAGCTGGTGGTCGGCGCTCATTATTTCAATCCCCCCTCCCGCATGACCCTGCTGGAAGTCATCGAGGGAGACAAGACCAGCAAGGAAGCCATCAAGGTCGTCGAGAAAGTGGCTAAGGACATGGGGCGGGACGTCGTCCACGTTAAAGACGTCCCCGGCTTTATCGCCAACCGTATCTTCTGTAATATGTCCAACGAGGCGGACTGGGCGCTGGCGCAGGGCGAGGCTAAAAGCCCCTTCGAGATCGACTCCGCCATCAAGTACAAGCTTGGGCTGCCCATGGGCATGCTGGAGCTGCAGGATACTTTAGGCGGCGGCTCTATCGAGACGCAGTACCATGTGATGGAATACTTCGGGGAGACGATGGGCAAGAGCTACGGCCCCGCCCCGATACTCACCAGGCTATTTAAAGAGAAAGCCGGCGGCAAAAAGACCGGCAAGGGCTATTACGATTGGTCCGGCGGCAAGACTAACGAGATTCCCATGAACGCTGGCGTGGGCTTCGACCCCATTCGGGTGTTGGCCACGGCCGTCAACGAAGCCGCCAAGCTCGTCGAGATGGGCGCCACCACGAAAGAAGAAATCGATACCGCCGTGCTCCTCGGCCTCAACTATCCCCGGGGCATTCTCCGCCTGGCGGACAGCGTCGGGCTGGATAAAGTCGTTGACGAAATAAACCGGCTCTACGAAAAGTATCAAAAAGAAGACCGATATAAAGCATCCTCGGTATTGACCAAGCTGGTGAAACAGGGCAAGTTGGGGAGGAAGTCGGGGGAGGGGTTCTACGCCTACGGGCCCGGCGAATATGAGTTCATCAAGCTCGATATCAATAAAGCGACCAGGGTCGCCCGACTTATTTTAAATCGACCCAACCGCGCCAACGCCTTCAACGCCGACTTCATGATGGAGATAAACAAAGCGCTGGGCGAACTGGAAACGGATGATAACGTGCGGTGCGTCGTCATCACCGGCGCGGGCGCCAACTTCTGCGGCGGAGCTGATTTCGCCGCGTTCGCCGCCGGCGAAGCGGATGCCGCTTTTAATTTCAGCGAAGCACCGCACGGGGTCTTTACCCGCATCGAGACCTACCCCAAGCCGGTTATCGCCGCCATCAATGGGCCGGCCATGGGCGGTGGTCTGGAGCTGGCGCTGGCCTGCGATATCCGAATCATGAATACGACCGCCGTGGTGCGTCTGCCCGAGTTGACCCTCTCGATTATCCCCGGCGCCGGGGCTACTCACCGGCTGGGTCAACTGATAGGCTGGGCGCGGGCCAAAGAAATGATACTCCTTTCCGACCCCGTTAGTGCCGATAAAGCCCTGGCATGGGGACTCGCCAACTATGTCGCCGAACCCAAAGATTTTAACAAACTGGTAGATGACACGGCTGCCAAGCTAGCCGCTGGTCCGCCGCTGGCGCAAAAGCTCGTCAAGGGCCTGCTGTATTACGGCGCCCAGGCCGACCAGAGAACGGCTTTGTATCTTGAAGCGACGGTATCCGGAGATATCGCCCTGACGCAGGACCTCAACGAAGGCATCACCGCCAATAACAACCGGCGTCCTCCCAAATTTACCGGTAAATAATTTTTAATGTCATTGCGAGGGCGATAGCCCGTGGCAATTTCAAAGATTTCATCATAGAGATTGCTTCGCTACGCTCGCAATGACAAAGCTTAGCGATAGGGAGCTGATTTGGATTTCGCATTTACTCCTGAGGAAGAGGCTTTCCGCAAGGAAGTCGCGGCCTTCCTGGAAAAGGAAGCCCCGCCGGGGTACCGCGAAAAGCGCGTTACCTTCTTCGATATGTCCTCCCAGCCCGACTGGATAGAGCAGCACCGACGCCTGGCGGAAAAGCTGGGGCAAAAGGGCTGGCTGACCATGCACTGGCCAAAGGCGTACGGCGGTCGCGAAAAGTCGCCGTTTTTCCGCCTTATCTTGAGGGAAGAGCTGTCCCGCTACCATGCGCCCGGCTATGACTCCATCGGCTGCGGCATTATCGCTCCCGCCATCCTGCTGAAAGGCAGCGACGCACAGAAGAAAAGGCACCTCCCGGGTATCGCTTCGGGCAAGGTAATGTGGTGTGAAACTCTTAGTGAGCCCAATCACGGCTCCGACCTCGCGGCGATAGAAGTCTTCGCCAGGGAAGAAGCAGACGGGTTCGTCGTCAACGGTCAGAAAATATGGACCACCAACGCCCATTTCGCCGACTGGAATGCATTAATCGCCAGGACGGACCGCGCCGCCAGTCCCAACTATCGCGGCCTCACCTTCTTCCTGGTGGATATGAAATCGAAGGGGATAACGGTCAACCCCATCATTAACATGGCCGGCCACCACGAGTTTAACGAGGTCTTTTTCGAGGACGTCCGTATCCCTGGAGAAAATATCATCGGCGGGCTCAATAAAGGCTGGTACGTGGCCATGTCCCTGCTCGACTACGAGCGCACCAGCGATACCGCTTACGCCATCGCCGGCACCTATCTCCACGACCTCGAGGAATATGCCGGCGAGCATGGTTGGCTGGATCCTGTCACCAAAAACCGTCTGGCCCAGCTTAAAGCCGACTGCGAGGTGGCCCGGTTGCTGCATTACCGCGTCACCTGGATGCAAAGTAAAGGGATGGTGCCCAATTACGAGTCTGCCCTGAGTAAGATGTACGGCTTCGAGTTGCACCAGCGGGTCTCGGAGTTTGGTATGGAGCTGGCGGGGCAATATGGCCAGCTCGCCGAAGGCTCCGACCGCGTGCCCCTGTACGGCCGGATACCCTCCTGCTACCTGCGCTCCTTCGGCTATAGCCTGGAGCAGGGTACTTCGGAAATCGACCGCGACGTCATCGCTCAGCGGGGGCTGGGACTGCCGCGCTTGCGTTAGAAAACGGAGGAAAACGTGGACTTCGCTCTCAATGAGCAGCAGGAAATGATGCAAACGCTCGCCCGGGATTTCCTGACGAGCGAGTATCCCGAGAAGGTCCTGCGGGCGATGACCGAAGACGAAAAAGGGTTTACCCCCGAGCTCTGGAAAAAGATGGCCGCCACGAACCTGCTGGGCCTATCTATTCCGGAACAATACGGCGGTGTGGGCGACTTCCTCGATTTGACGGTGGTGCTGGAAGAAATGGGCAAAGCCTGCTTCATCAGCCCGTTTTTTTCCGCGGTTGTCCTGGGGGCGGGGGCTATCCTGGAAGCGGCGAACGAAGAACAAAAAAGGAAGTACCTGCCGGGGATAGTCGAAGGCCAGACCATCGTGACGCTGGCGCTGGCCGAGGCCTCCGCGAAGTATGAGTTCGATGCCATTCGGTTGAAAGCCGAGCGGCATGGTAATGACTTCATTCTTAACGGGATAAAGTTCTTCGTGCCCGATGCCCACGTGTCCGACTATCTAGTCTGCGTCGCCCGCACGGGCGATGGCATTACTTTGTTCATGGTTGACATAAATGCACCCGGAATAACCGTCAAATTGCTGAAAACTATTTCCGGCGATAAGCAGTGCGAGGTGAATTTCAACAACGTTAAAGTGTCCGATGAGGATGTATTGGGGGCGAAAGATAAGGGCTGGCCTTACATCGAGAAAGTGCTGCAAAGAGCTAACGTAAGTCTTTGCGCGGAAATGGTTGGGCTTGCCGAGCAAGCTTTAAAGTTGACCCTGGACTACGCTAAAGAACGGATAGCCTTCGGGCACCCCATCGGGGCTTTCCAGAGCATCCAGCACCGCTGCGCGGACATGCTTGTCGATGTCGAAGGCTCTAAATACGTAACGTACCAGGCGGCGTGGCGGCTCAACGCGGGGATGCCGGCCTCCCGGGAGGTCGCCCTCGCCAAAGCTTGGGTCGGCCAGGCCTGCCGGCGTGTCATGCGCTCGGCGCACCAGGTCCACGGCGCTATCGGCTTTTCCGCCGACCATATCCTGCACTTTTATACTAAAAAAGCCAGTTTTAACGAGTCCAGCTTCGGGGATGTTGATGAGCAGCTGGAGAAAATAGTCTAGCTGACAAAATCCCGTTGTGTCTTTAATCTGCCTGATGTAACGTTTGTCTGAAAGTAGGGTCGGGGATTTACCTGGCTTAACATAAAACGAAAAACGAATGCCCTGACTCTGAAGCTGAAATTTACATAACTTCAAAAACGAATACTGAAGCTGACCACGCTCAAAATGCGACCAAAAAATATTTAGAAAACGAATAACGAATCGGTTTTCGTTTTTCTATTCGTAGCTTTGAATTATTAGATAGATAAATGGTAAGATTTAGCCGATGAAAAACCAGAAATATACAGTCGTTTTTCAGCCTTCGGGGCTGAGGGGGCAGGTAAAGGACGGTTCTACCATACTGGACGCCGCCCGCCGGCTCGGCGCGGGTTTGGAGAGCATTTGCGGCGGCAAGGGCGTCTGCGGCAAGTGTAAAATCAGGCTCGAGGAAGGTTATTTCCCGAAATATCGTATCAATTCGGTGATAGCTTCCACGAAAACTAAAGAAAAAGTCAACGCCAAGTTCCTGAACCGCCTGCAGATGCGCCGGGGATATCGCCTCGCCTGCCAGACCGTTATTCACGGCGATATCGTGGTCTTTGTGCCGGAGGAAAGCCGCAAAGGGGAGCAGGTGGTGCGTAAAGAGGCCACCGCCCGGGAAATCAAGCTCAGTCCCGCGGTGAAAAAATATTATATCGAGTTAAAGCCCGCCACCCTGCACGATCCCCTCGGCGATTTGGAACGACTGCAGGACGCGTTGGGTAAGAAATTCAAGCTGAAAGACCTGACCATCGATTATGCGGTGCTGCTGAGATTACAGAATGCCGTGCGGTCCGGCAACTGGAAAGTGACCGTATCCGTTTGGAAAGACAGAGAAATTATTGATATCGAGCCGGGGAGGGATGCAAGGAGCTACGGGCTGGCCGTCGACATCGGCACGACGACGGTGGCCGGCTATCTCTGCGACCTCGCTACCGGCGAGGTTTTGGCTACCGATGCCATGATGAACCCGCAGGTCGCCTATGGCGAGGACCTGATGTCTCGCATCAGCTATGCCGTCAAGGGTAAAGGAGGCTTGAAACAGCTTCATCAGTCCATCATTAAGGGGCTTAACCAGATTGCCGGGGATGCCGCTAAAAAAGCCGGCGTCAAGCGCTCGGGAATTATCGATATGGCGGTGGTCGGCAATACCTGCATGCACCACCTGTTTCTTAACATTGACCCCCGCTACCTGGGCAAAACGCCTTTCCCCCCCGCCATCCACCATTCGGTGGACGTTAAAGCGCGCGACCTCGCCCTCAGGATAGCCCCGGGGGCTTATGTCCACGTCCTGCCTAACGAGGCCGGGTTTGTCGGGGCGGATAACGTCGGCGTCCTCATCGCCGAGGAGCCTTACAAGCAGGACGGGATGCTCCTGATTATCGATATCGGCACCAATGGCGAACTGCTGCTGGGCAACCGGAAGAAACTGCTTTCGACATCCTGCGCCACCGGGCCGGCTTTCGAAGGGGCGGAAATCCGGCACGGCATGCGCGCCGCCGCCGGGGCCATCGAAAAGCTCAGGATCGACCCGGCGACCAAAGAGGTGAGGTTTAAAGTCATCGGCAGCGAAAGCTGGAACACCGAGGCTAAAAATATCGGCGCGCGGGGTATTTGCGGCTCAGGGATATTCGATGTCGCGGCGCAGATGTTCGTGACCGGCGTTATCGATAAAAGCGGGCGTTTTAATAAGGGAATAAAATCACCGCGGTCCCGCGTCGTCAACGGCGAGCCGGAGTTCGTCATCGCCTGGGCGAAGGAAACGGCCATCGACCACGATATCGTCATCTGCCAGAAAGACATCCGGGCGATACAGCTTGCCAAGGCCGCCATGTATTCCGGCGCCCGGCTCATGATGGACCGCCTGGGAGTTATGAAAATTGATAAAGTCATCCTGGCCGGGGCTTTCGGCAGCTATATTGATAAGGAGTCGGCGGCGGTCATCGGGCTCTTCCCGGACTGTCCCCAGAAAAACGTCTACGCGGTCGGCAACGCCGCCGGGGACGGCGCACGTATCGCGTTGCTCAATATTGATAAAAGGCAAGAGGCGGATGTCATGGCCCGGCGGGTAGAATACGTGGAGCTGACCGTCGAGCCCAATTTCAACAGGACTTTTACGCAATCGCTGATATTCCCGCATCAGGTAGATAAATTCCCCCATCTGAAACATCTCCTGCCTGCCGGAAAGATGTGATAATAGTCATTTCCATCCGGCTGTGGTGCCTGTAAGATAAACATATAAACAGCATGAGCTACTCGATTATCGAAGACACCCTGGAGGGTCTGAAATCCTACCGGACCGGTTCCCCGCCAAAGCTTAAATGGCCTTCCGTGTTCGTTTTACCAGAATGGCTGCAGGTCTGGTGGCAGGTGTTCGGGGCAGGGAACAAAATGCGGCTACGCGTGGTCCGGGAGGGAGATAAAGCCATTGGCGTTGCGCCGTTAATGGTCAAGGACGACGTGGCGTTGCTTATCGGCGATACGGACGTTTGCGATTACGTTGATTTTATCGTGACTCCCGGGTTGGAAAAGGAGTTCTTCAACGTCGTTCTGGACGACCTCAAGAAAGCGGGCATCCGCCGCCTCGACTTAAAGCACGTGCGTCCGGATTCAGCCGTAGTCACCGCCTTGGCGCCGCTCGCGCAGAGTCGGGGATTTAAAGTGGCGACGGTGAAGGATAATGTTTCCCTGGAAATGGACTTGCCCCCGTCATTTGACGACTATATGGCAGGTTTGGATACCAAGCAGCGCCACGAGGTCCGGCGTAAGCTGAGGAGGCTAAACGAAGAAGGCACGATAGACTACCGCTTCGTTAATGAAGGACCGGAACTTTCCTCAATAATGGATACTTTCTTTAAAATGTTCGTCGAGAGCCGGCAGGACAAAGCCAGCTTCATGACCGAAAAAATGGGGTCGTTTTTCCGGTTGCTGGCGGACGCTATGGCACGGGCGGGACTGTTAAGACTCGGTGTACTGGCGCTGGACGGGAAACCCCTTGCCGAAATCATGTGCTTCGATTATCAAGGCTGTATGTATCTCTATAACAGCGGCTATGACCCCCGGTATGTTTCGTTGAGCGCCGGCCTGCTCAGCAAAGTCCTGGCGATTAAAGACAGTATCGAAAAAGGCAGGAAAAAGTTCGATTTCCTCAAAGGGGAGGAAACGTATAAACACCACCTGGGCGGGCGCGAAGTGCCTTTGTTCAGGTGCACGATAACGATATAATGCGATATAATGGAAGTAGGGAAATATCCGTCTATGGAACATCATAATCTTAAGATCGCCATGTTAAGCGCCCACAGCTGCCCGGTGGGCGACCTGGGCGCCAGGGATACCGGCGGCATGAGCGTTTATATCCGGGAGCTGGCGCGGGAGCTGGGCCAACAGGGCCATACCGTGGATATCTTTACCCGCGTGCACGACCCCAACGACCCGCGCATGGAAGAGCTGGCGGAGGGTGTCCGACTTATCCACCTGAGGGCGGGTAAAGAAGCCAAGATTCAAAAAATGGACGTCTATTTCTCCCTGCCCGAATTTACCTTCAACCTCGAGAAATTCTGGGAAGATAACGGCCTGAGCTATGATGTCGTCTTCAGTCACTATTGGATGTCTGCCCTCGTGGGTAAATACCTGCAAGAGAAACGCCGGGTGCCCTATATCACCATGTACCATACCCTCGGGGCGATTAAAAACGATATCGGCATCGGGGAAAATGAGCCGGAACTCCGCATCGTCTCGGAAAGGGAAACGATGCTGGACTGCCGTCGGGTTATCGTGGCAACGGAGAAAGAAAAACGGGACCTGGCACGGTGTTATGGCGTTCCCGGGGAGAAAATCGGCGTGGTGCCCTGCGGCGTTAACATGGGGTTGTTCCGTCCCGTGGATAAAAAAGATGCCAGGCAAAAGCTGGGGCTGACCGACGAGAAAATCATCCTGTTTGTGGGCAGGATCGACCCGCTGAAAGGCATCGACCGGCTCATCCAGACCTTGCCCCTGTTAAAAAACGACGGCAATCTCAAGCTGATAATCGTCGGCGGGGACGAGAACAGTCGATCAGCGGTGGCAGAGTTGCAAAAGCTGGCCGCCGGGCTGGATGTGCAGGAATGGGTCCGTTTCCAGGGCATGGTGAAGCAGGAGCAGCTCCCGTATTACTATAGCGCCGCTGATGTTTGTGTCGTGCCGTCTTATTACGAAAGTTTCGGCCTGGTGGCGCTGGAATCGCTGGCCTGCGGGACGCCCGTGGTGGCGGCTGACGTCGGCGACCTGAAGAACATCATCAGGCAGGGCGAAACGGGATACGTGACATCGGACAACTCGCCCGAAAATCTTACGGCCGGCATTTCTTCAGTGTTATCTATGCCAGGCGACGAGGAGTCGGCGCTGTCTATCCGGGCTTCGGTGACCCGGTTCGACTGGTCGCAAATCGCGGAAAAAATCGCCGGAGAGATGCGGGCGACGCTGGGGAATAAGATAGCGACGATAGCCTGAAATTTTTCTCACGCCATTAGTCTTATATAAATCATCACACCTGACACCCTGATTAAGGGGGCGTTTAAGAGGGGTCACGACCCCTCTTTCATTTATTCTCCCTCTCAAACAAAATTTGCCTGGAGCAAGAAGATATTACTGTTTGAGAGGGGGAAAAAGGGGGTGAGTGTAAAGGAGCAATACTGAAACAAAATATAAGCAAATAGAACCATGAATATTCATAATTGTGTCATTCATGGAGAATGTTATAAAATATATCTGTCCACATTTTTTTCAAGGAGTCCAGCGATTTATGAATGACGAGTATTATTTGATGGTTATTTCGCCCCACCCGGACGATTGTGAGTTCGGCGTGGCGGGGACGGCCGCCCGGCTGGCGAAGGAAGGCAAGCAGGTCGTTTACGTCATCTGCACCAACGGAAACAAGGGCACCAATGATAGGAGTCTGACCCCGGATAAGCTGGCTAAAATCCGGGAAAAGGAACAGCTGGCCGCTGCTAAGGTCCTCGGCGTGAAAAAGACGGTTTTCCTCAGGTACCCGGACCAGGGACTCGAAGACTGCCATGAGTTCCGCCGGGACCTCGTGCGGGAGATCAGGCGCTACAAGCCCTTCGCCGTGGCCACGTCCGACCCTTATCGTAAATATATGTGGCACCGCGACCACCGTATGGCCGGCATCGTCGCGGCGGACGCCGTCTTTCCCTATTCACGCGACCATCTCGCCTATCCGGAACTGCTCGAAGAGGGTCTGGAGCCCCACAAGGTGCGGGAGATGTGGTTCTGGGGCTCGGAAGACCCCAACTACCGACTGGATATCACGGATTACTTCGAAACCAAGCTGGCCGCGCTGGCCTGCCATAAAAGCCAGTTTGAAGTTTCGGACGAGATGCGGGCGCGCATGAAAGAGTTCGCCAGGATGAACGCCAAGGGGGAAAAATTCGACCTGGCTGAGGCTTTTCACCGCGTCGAGATGCGGTATTAAGAAGACAGCCAGAGGACGTCCCCGTAGAGGTCGGGCGGGTGGGGGCGGGAAGTGAAGACGCCATGTTCGGCACGGGCTCGCTTCACGGTCGTGCCATCCCCGTGTCCGGGTAAAATTACGGTATTATCGGGCAACGTTAATATTTTGCCCTTAATGGATGCCAGTATCTGCCGGAAATCCTCTGGCGATTCCGTCCGGCCGGGCCCGCCGGGGAAGATGGTGTCTCCCGCGAAAAGATATTTCCCGACTTTGAAACATAAGCTGCCCGGCGTATGCCCCGGTGTATACAGCACTTCTACCCTGAGGTTCCCCAGCGAAATCTTGTCGCCGTCTTTTAGCATTATTTCCGGGGGCGTTTTGAGTTGATAGGAGCTGGCTTCATGCGTCGCCAGCGGCGCTTTAAGTCGTGAGCGTAACGAGACCATGATGCCGGTATGGTCGTAGTGGTCGTGCGTCAGTAAAATGTATTCCGGTTGCGTCCCTTCAAGTGCATCGATGATTTCCGAAGCCCGCGCCGGGGCATCCACCACCAGACTTTTTCCCGTCATCCGGCAGACGACGGTATACGCATTAGTCTCGTATGGCCCTAGGGTCAGCTTTTCGATGTGGATTTTCCTATCATTGACGATGGCAGTCATACGTATTAGTATAGCACTGACGGACGATGAGAGAAAAACTGGCTAGGCTGATTACCAACGTACTCAACCCTTTTCTGGTGAGCTTTATCGTCATCGTCCTGCTGGCGTTTAAGGGCACGGCCAGCGCCGCCGCCGTAAAATGGGCGTCGATTTCGCTGGCTCTCAGCGTGCTGCCGATGCTGGTGGTGGTCATCTATCTGGTGCGGCGGAAAAAGCTGGACGCCGTTTTCGAGAACCCGCGCCGTCAGAGGACCTCGATTTACCTGCTGGCAGTTGCCCTGGGGGCCTTAGGTTATTGGTTACTCTGGTATTTGCAGGCGCCGGACGAACTGGTAGCGACCTTCGCGGCAGGCCTGGCGGCGATATGTGTTTTCACGGTGATAAACCTTTTCTGGAAGATAAGCGTACATACGGCTTTTCTCGCCGGGGCGATAACGATATTTATCTTAGTGTATGGAATATTAGCCGCTTGGGCGGTATTGCTGCTGCCGCCGGTAGTCTGGGCGAGAATCGAGCTCAAGCAGCACAATTTGTTGCAGGCAGTGGTAGGGACGATAATAGTGGCGATTATCGTAGCGGGGTTTTTTTGGGCGTATCACTTAATTGGGGGAATTCAGGGAGCTATCGAATAAACCCCTAAATAATGTCTTCCTCCCCGGGGTCCTCCTCTTTTACCGGCTGTACCTGCTGTTGTAGGACGGCGTCCAGTTGGTCTTTGAGCCGCGCCGCGCGCGGGTAGCCGATGTGCAGCTTCCTCTGTAAAAACGAGGTGGAAACGTCGCTGTACTGTTTTGCCAGCTCTTTGGCCTGCTCTAAAAGGGGGTCGCGGGGAAATCCGCCTATCTGGCCGGACGGCGCGGTGGCCACCAGCGTCTCCATCCTCAGCTTGTCGGACTCCTCTTTCTGCTGGCTCCCCCAGAAGTAGACCAGCCTGTCTATTTCCGTATCCGAGAGGAAACAGCCCTGCAGGCGTTTGGGCTTGGCGGCCTCGGTAGGCATATAAAGCATATCGCCGCGGCCTAGCAGCTTCTCCGCGCCGGCGCCGTCGAGGATGGTACGCGAGTCTACCTGCGAAGTAACGGCGAAGCTGATGCGCGTGGGGAAGTTGGCTTTGATCAGCCCCGTCACCACGTCCACCGAGGGTCGCTGTGTCGCCACAACCAGGTGGATGCCGGTGGCGCGGGAAAGTTGTGCCAGGCGGCACAGGCTGGTTTCGACCTCGTCATAGCCGGCCATCATCAAGTCGGCCAGCTCGTCGATAATCAGCACCAGGTAGGGCAGCTTTTCCGTGCCCTGTTTGCCTTTATTGTATTGCTCGATATGGCGCGCCCCGGAGGCGGCCAGTTTGCGGTAGCGCTGGTCCATCTCTTCGAGGAGCCAGCGTAAAGAGGCCATGGCTTTGGTGGTATCGACGATGACCGGGGTGGCGAGGTGGGGTATGCTGTTATACTGCGTCAGTTCGACCCGCTTGGGGTCGATGAGGATAAAGCGGACGTCGTAAGGGGTGTTATACATCAGCAGGCAGCAGATGATGGTGTTCAAGCAGACCGTCTTGCCGCTGCCGGTGGCCCCGGCGATAAGGAGGTGCGGCATCTTGGTCAGGTCGGCGGCTACCGACTCGCCTCCGGCGCCTTTGCCTAAGGCGAGGGCCATGCGGGTCTTGGCGACCAGTTTCTGGAAAGAGCTCGTCTCCACGACGCCCCGCAGGCTGACAAGGTCCGACGTGGTGTTGGGCACCTCCACCCCGACGAAGGTCTTGCCCGGCACCGGGGCTTCTATCCTGATGGTGGGTGCCGCTAGGGCCAGGGCCAGGTCGTTGGCCAGGGAGTTGATTCTCTCCACCTTGACCCGGGTCTTGGAAACCTCCTCCATCCTCACCTCGACGTTGCCGTCGCGGTCTTTTTCCTTGACCTCTTTAAACTTCCTGTCCCAGCCGGGCTCCACGCCGAATTGGGTGACGGTGGGTCCGGCGTTGATCTGTACTACTTTGGCTTCGACGCCGTAGCTGGCCAGTGTTTCCTCGATGAGGTTGGCCCTCTGAAGATTATCGGCCTGGCTGAACGTTACCTCGGGAGACGTGTCCAGTATATCGACGGGCGGCAGGCGCCAGCCGTCGATTTCCACCAAGTCCGCCGCTTGCCCGTACTTTTTCCACACGTCTTCGGCCACCTGCCGTAAACCCTGTCTGGCCGGAGCAATTTCCGCCGGTTTGTTCGCGGCGGTCTTTAGGGCGGCCGCCTTTTCCGCGAGGTCTTCCAACCGCTGCCGGGCGCTGGCTAGATCCGGGGATTCTTCCGGCTCGGGCATGATGACGGGCAGGGAGGGCTTTTCTCCGGGTGTCCTGGGCTGCATGATGCGGTGTCCCGCCTGGGGAACGCCGCGGTTGACCTGTTTGGCGGGGGCCGGCGGCCTCCTTATCGATTCGTATATCCAGACAGCAGCCCTTTTTAATGTATTAAAAGTGGGACGCGGCGCCACCAGGACAATGCCGATTACCATCAGGACGAAAATACGCAGGGCGTAAATGAAGTTGTAATTAGGATAATCCACGATGTCCCGTCCGAAGCTTCCCCCCAGCCCCTTGGGGAACGATTCCCCGCTGGCGCTGAAGGAACCCAGAATTCCCCACACCGCCAGGACGAAGGCGATGCCGCCCAGCCAGCGGTTCCAGTGATGTACGAAGGTCCCGAGTTGGCGCCTCCAGGCGAGGGTTATCAGCGTAATGACGGCGCCGAGGAGGAAGAGCACGCCCCAGCCGAATATCTTGCGGAGGTCCTGGAAAAAGTTATACACGCTATCATGGAAAACCGCCAGTAGGGCGATAACGATGATAATCAGGATGAAATTGCGTACCGGCCGGGAGATGAAGAAGCGGAGAATTCCGCCCCCCGGCGGAGAACGCCCGGCGGGCTTTTCCCGGTTCGGCTTATTATTTTTAGGGGTTTTCTTTCTGGCCATATTAAACTTTAACCATAAACGGGAGAATCATGGGACGCCGCTTAGTCCGGTCGTAATAGAATTTTTCCAGCGTGTCCCTGACCTTGTTATTGATAAAACTCCACTCCGCGACTCGGCCGCCGCTGTGGTCCAGTGCGCGCGCCAGGAGCTCCCGGCTCTCTTCCATCATATCGCCGACCTGATTGGGGTCGATAAAGCCGCGGGTAACGATATCGGGTCGGCCGACGACCTTGCCGGTCTGCCGGTTGACGGCGATAATCACCACGACGATGCCGTCGCGGGAAAGCATACGGCGTGTGCGCAGCACTACCCCGCCGATGTCCCCCACGCTCAGGCCGTCCACGTAAACGTGCCCCGTGCCCACCTTTCCGGTCACTTTGGCGGTGTTGCCGCCCAGCTCCAGGACGTCGCCGTCCTCAAGCACGAAGATATTGCTTTTGGGTATCCCCACCGATTCCGCCAGGCGGCCGTGCAGGCTCAGGTGGCGGTACTCTCCGTGGACCGGGGCGAAAAACCTGGGCTTGACCAGACTCAATATCAGTTTTAGCTCTTCTTGGCTGCCGTGTCCGTGGACGTGCACCTGGGCGGTCTTATCGTACATCACCTGGGCGCCCTGCTTGAACAGGCTGTCCACCGTCCGGTTCACCAGGGACTCGTTGCCGGGGACGGGAGTGGCTGAGAGCACGATAGTATCACCGTGCTGGATGTGCACGTGGCGGTGATCGCGGTTGGCCATGCGCACCAGGGCGGAGGTAGGCTCTCCCTGGCTGCCCGTGGTCACCAGGACAATCTTTTCCGGGGGTAATTTCCTGATTTCATCGATATTCCCCAGCGTGCCGTCCGGGACTTTAAGGTAGCCCAGCTCCAGGGAAATAGCCACCGTATCCGTCATGGAACGCCCCACGACAAAGACGCGCCGCTGGTATTTGACGGCGGCGTCGATGACCTGCTGGATACGTGAAATCAGCGAAGAAAAGGTGGTGACGATGACCCTGCCCGGGGCGTTGGCGATAACGCGCTCCAGCGATTCGCCGACGATTTTCTCCGAGGGCGTATAGCCGGGAAGTTCGGCGTAGGTGGAATCGGAGAGGAGGAGCAGCACCCCTTGGGCTCCCAGCTGGGCCAGGCGGGAAAGGTCGGTGGGTTTGCCACTGACCGGCGTATGGTCGATTTTGAAGTCGCCGCTGTGGATTACGATGCCTTCAGGGGTGCGGATGATGATGCCGGCGGCGTCCGGGATGCTGTGGCAGACGGGGAAAAGCTCGACTTTGAAGCAGCCGAGCACGACTTCCTTGCCGTAATTCAATACTTTCAGGTTAACCCCTTCTTTGGTCTTTCTTTCCTTGAGCTTGACGCTGATCAGCCCGTTGGTGAGTTTCGTGGAGTAGACCGGCACGCCGCTGAGCTGCGGCAGCACGTAGGGCAGGGCGCCGATGTGGTCCTCATGACCGTGGGTGATGATGATGCCCCGGACTTTGTCCTTTCTTTCGACCACGTAAGCGAGGTCGGGAATCACCAGGTCGATGCCGAGCATATCTTCTTCGGGGAACATGAGTCCGGCGTCGATGATGATGATGTCGTTTTCGTATTCCAGCACCATCATGTTCTTCCCGATTTCGCCCAGCCCGCCGAGGGGGATGACTTTTAACTTTGACCTTGACATATTACTTAACCTCGAACATATTTAACTGCTGCCCGGCTTCGTTGGAAGGCTTGGCTTCTTCTATCCGGTTCGCCTCCGCCAGCACCTTGGGAATTTTCAGCATATCCGCTTCGATGGCCTGCTTCAGGCTCTGCTGGTGCAGGGCGGCGGCGGGGTGATACATGGCAAAATAGATGACGCCATCCTGTTTTTGGGCCGTGCCGTGAATCTTGCTGATGCTTTTACCCGGAAAGTAACTCGCCATGGAGTATCGCCCCAGGGTGACAATCATTTTGGGCTTGATTATCTCAATCTGACTATCGAGCCAATGCTGGCAGTTCTGGATCTCCGTCGGCAGGGGCTCACGGTTTTCCGGGGGGCGGCATTTAATAACGTTAGCGATATAGACCTGCTGTCGTTTCAGATTTATGGAAGCCAGGAGCCTGTCCAGATACTGTCCCGCCGGCCCGACGAAGGGGCGTCCCTGCTGGTCTTCGTGCCATCCCGGGGCTTCGCCGATGAACATGATTTCGGCATTTTCTTTACCTTCGCCCGGCACCACGTGACAGCGTAATTTAGCGATATCACATTTAAAGCATTGCCCTATCTGCTGGTAAAGCTCCGTCAGTGCCGCCATCTCGTTCAATCTCTAAAATCATGATAACACCGTAAATATGTCAAGTCAATTCAGTTGAGCCTGTTTTTATATATAGCAAACCAGTTCAGGAACCCTATAGAGGCCGCGACGGCGATGGCGGCGATGACTCCCCACATCACGGGCGGCGTGCCCGCAGCGGCATCGAATAGCGCGCCCCCCAGCAGCGGCCCGATGGCTATTCCTATGCCGGAGCCGGTGCCCAGCAGTCCCATATATCTTCCACGCTGGTCCGGCGGCGCCAGCCGGCCGACCGTGGAAGAAGCCGAGGGGACGAAGAGTAGCTCACCCACGGTGATGAACAGGATAGCCATAACTGACCACGTAAAACTGGTAATCCAGCCGAGGGATAGGTAGCCCAGCCCGAATATCAGGCTCCCCAGGAAGAGGGCGTTTTTGTCGCCCATCCTCGTGGCCACCATCCGGGTAATCGGGTACTGGAAAATTACGGCAAACGCCGAGGCAATCGTGATGATAATTCCGTACTGGGCGGCCGTAAAACCCAGCCTGTCCACGACGAACACCGAATACATATTCACAATCTGCGTGTAGGCGATGAATACCAGCAGGTTCAGGCCGATGTAATAGAACAGGGCTTTATCCGGCTTTATTTGAAAAGCGGTCTTAAACCCCATTCCGCTTTTCGTGCCCGTGTAGGATTCTTTCAGGGCCGCCAGTATCAATATAAAGGAGGCGGTGCTCGTGAGAATGGCGAGACCGAAAAGCCAGGCATAAGAAAGCGATGCGAACATGAAGCCGCCCAGCAGTGGCCCGATAACCCAGCCGATATTCGCCACGATTTGCGCGATGCCGTAAGCCTCGGTCAGCCGTTCCCCGGGAGCCAGGTCGATGATGATAGCGGTGGCGGCCGGTTGCTTCATGCCGCTGAAGAAGCCGCCCGCGATGTAGATGAAAGCGATGGACCATATCGGCGTGGTAAAGGCAATGGATAACGTCAGGGCGATGTCCACCAGGATGTCCACGGCGGAAAAGAAAATCATGGCTTTTCTGCGGCCGAACCTGTCTGTGACCATGCCCCCCAGTGCCTGGCTCGCCGCGCCGGACAGGGACGCTATAGCCACCACCGTCCCGGCCGCCGTCATGGTCAGGCCGCGCGTCTGGCTGAGATACAAAAGGAAAAACGGCCCGTAGATGGCAAAAGCGAACATGCCGAGAAAGCGCACGGTGATGGCGATCCAGACACCGGACGCAAAATCACTGAATCTAAAATTTATGAAACGTCTTCTTTCCATGCGATATTATCCCGGGGATATTTAAAGTGCGGCGCCGCTACGGGAGTAAAAGTCCATTATATAACAGAAATACTGTAAAGGCAAAGCCAATGAATCGAAAAAGGGGAAGGGTGAAAGAAGGGCTTATTTTACTACCGGCAACTCGTCCTTCTCCCAATTGGAAATACCGCCGGTCATGTTAATGACATGTTTGAAACCCGCTTCTTCCATGGTCATCCGGGCGGCGGCGGAGCGTAATCCGGTGCGGCAATAGACGATATAGGTGATATCTTTATCGAGCTGGCTGATTTCATCTTTAAAGCTGGACGAGTTAAAGTCTATATTGATGGCGTCCCGGATATGCCCCCCGGCATATTCCGTATCGCTGCGAACATCGATAATGACCGGTATGCCCATCGTCTCGCTTGTCCCGATAATACCGAAGGCATCCTCGGGGGTAACATCTTTAATGGGCTGCCCGGTATTTCTATCAATAACGATGGAATAGCCGTCAACAATACCGTTCCAGCCCCAGCGTGGTAACGCACCGGAAGTCGCGGAAGTCTCACCAGTGAGACTTGCACATCCGCTGAGAAAAACTATTAGAAATGCCAATAGTGACAGGAAGAAACACAGGGGGATACGAGCCGATTTATCATCATTTTCTAGCTTGTCATGATTAAAGGCTGACGAGCTTAACGGAATAAACGTCCGGGATGGCTAGGATTTGCTTTTGCTGCTTCTCCGGCATGGGCTCGTCCAGGGTGAGGACCAGCAGGGCCTGGCCGCGTGGCTTGAGGCGCCCCAGGTGCATAAAGCTGATATTTATATCGGCGTCGCCGGTGATTTTACCCACCGCGCCGATGAGGCCAGGTCGGTCCTTATGGTCGCTGAATAAAAAGTATGACCCGGGCGTGGGCACGATGTCCAGCCGGAAATCGTTGACCCGCACGATATGCGACTCGTTCTGGATGATGGTACCGGCTGCCGTATAAGAACCGGCTGTGGTCGTTATGGAGATAGAAAGCAGGCTGGCGTAGTTGATGCAGTTGGCTTCTTTTTCTTCTACGACGGACAGGCCGCGCTTGGCGGCGATGAGGTTGGCATTGACGATATTGACCCTTTCTTCGCTGTAGCCTTCGAGCAGCCCGCCGACCACGGCCGCCTTGAGGGGATTGGTATCGTAGTTGGCAATATCGCCTTCGTACCTGACGCGGATTGTTTGGGCCTGTCCCTCGCCGAGCGTGTAGACAAGTTTACATAACATCCTTGCCAGCTTCATATAAGGCGCTAGCGCCGTGAGAGTTTCTGCGGGGATATAGGGGACGTTGATGGCCGAGCGGGCCGGCTGTCCTCTGAATACATCGACTATCTGTTCGGCGACATCCCGGGCCGCCAGTACCTGCGCTTCGGTGGTGGAGGCGCCCAGGTGGGGGGTCACGATAATGCTGTCCACGCCGAACAGGATGCTCTGGGTGCAGGGCTCCTTTTCAAAAACGTCGATGGCCGCGCCGGCCAGTTTTTTATCTTTAATGGCTTTGACCAGCGCCTCTTCATCGATAAGGCCGCCGCGGGCGCAGTTGATGATGCGCAAATTAGGTTTAGCCATCGCCAGCTCTTTAGCGCCGATCATGCCTTTGGTTTGAGGAGTCAGGGGAATATGCAGGGTAATAAAGTCCGACTCCTTAAGCAGGCGCGATAAATCGACGAGCTCCACTTCTAGCTTTTGAGCATATTCCACCGAGACCAGGGGGTCGATGCCGATGAGCTTCATCTCAAAGCCCTGGGCGCGCTTGGCGACCTCTGAGCCGACGTTACCCAGGCCGATTATACCTAATGTCTTACCGCGCAGCTCCGTTCCCATGAACTCGTTGCGTTTCCATTGGCAGGCCTTGAGCGAGGCGTTGGCTTGCGGGATATTGCGCGCTAGCGCCAGCAGCAGGGCAAAGGTATGCTCGGCGGCGGAGACGGTATTGCCCGTGGGGGCATTGACCACGACCACGCCGCAGCGCGTGGCGGCTTCGACGTCCACGTTATCGATGCCGACGCCCGCCCGGGCAATGACCTGGAGCTTCTTGCCCGCCTCGATAATTGCCGCCGTGACCTTCGTCTGGCTGCGTACCATTAGGGCTTCGTAATCGCCGATAATGGCGATAATTTCTTCCGGTTTCAGCGTGGTCTTCACATCGACCTGTGCCTCTTTTTTCAGGACTTCAATGCCCTCTTCGGAAACGGGGTCGGTAATGAGCACCCTTTTTCGCTTTTCCGCCATATTTTTATCCTTGTTTCCCGTTATTTTTCAAATCCGGCTAAAGGCAGGACTTTTTCTATCGCTGTTAGTATTTCTTTGATGTCTTTCTCGTTGACCATGCCCAGGTGGCCGATGCGGAATATCTTGCCGTCCAGCGTTTGCTGACCGCCGGCCAGCACTACCTTGTACTCATCGCGGAGGACCTGGCGCAGCTTTTTGCCGTCGAGACCTTCGGGGATGCCTACCGCCGTGACCGTGTTCGAGGCGTGGGCCGGGTCGGCGAAGAGGGGCAGCCCCAGCTTTTTAATGCCGTCGCGCGTCATTTTACCGATACGCTCATGGCGCGCAAAGATATTCTTGATACCCTCTTTAAGCATCATTTTCAAGGCTACACTGAACGCGAAAACAATAGAGATAGCCGGCGTCCAGGGGTTCTCTTTCTTCTCATCGTAGTTCTTCTTCGCCCGGGTAAAGTCCCAGTAGAAACGGGGCATCTTGGCGGCGGCGTGGGCCTGCCAGGCTTCCGCGCTGATACTGACCATGGCCATGCCGGGTGGGACCATCCAGCCTTTCTGGGAGGCGGTGATGACGACATCGCCGCGCCAGTCATCAACCGGCAGGCTGATCGAACCCAGGCTGCTGATGGCGTCTACGATGAAGAGCTTGCCGGCGTCTTTTACCACCTCGCTGATAGCGGCAAGGTCGTTAGTCACGCCGGTCGAGGTCTCGTTATGGGTCACCATGACGGCTTTGATGCCGGGATTATCTTTAAGCGCTTTCTTGATCGCCTCGGGGTCGGCCGCTTTGCCCCATTCCGCCTTGAGCGAGACGACGTCCGCCCCGAACTCCTTGGCAATGGCCGCAAAACGGTCGCCAAAAACACCGATGCTCACCGAGAGCACTTTATCTCCCGCCGATAACATATTGACTATGGCTGCCTCCAGGCCGCCCGTGCCGGAGCCGGTCAGCAGCAGGAGGTCGTTGTTGGTCTGGAATACCTTTTTCAGGTTCGTGGTCACGTCCGTTATCAACTGGTGGAACTCCGGGCCGCGGTGGTTGACCATCTGCCAGGCCATCGCCTTGAGGACTTCGGGCGGGCAGGGGGTCGGGCCGGGGACGCGTAATTGTGCCATGGTTCTTCTCCTCTGGTATTTAGTCTATATTGATTACTTTCACAAAACGGTGCTTGCCGACTTTTACCACCGCGCCGCTGGATACCTGGAACTGGTACCTGTGGACCTTCTTGCCGCCTATTTCCACCGCCCCCTGGTTAATCAACCGGCTGGCTTCACTGATGCTGGTCGCCGTGCCGGTCACCTTGAGCAGCTGCCGCACGTCAACCTCGCCGGTGGCGAAACGGAGGGTGTTGAAAGAGATGCGACACTCCTGTACTTCCGTCGGCAGTTCTTTATTTTGTACGACTTTTTCGAAGTGCTCCTCAGCATATTTAGCTTCTTTATCCGTGTAAAGCTGGTTAACGATTTCCCTGGCGAGGCGCTTTTTCAAAGACATCGGGTTCACGCCGCTTTCCAGCTGCTTCCGGAACTCGCCGAGCTCTTCACCGGTAACATCGGTCACCAGTTCGAAATACTGCATGATGAGGTCGTCGCGGATGGACATGACCTTGCCGTAGACGTCCTGCGGCGGCTCGGCGATGCCGATGTAGTTCCCGAGGCTCTTGCTCATTTTCTGGACGCCGTCGGTCCCCACGAGCAGCGGGCACATGAAGCACTGCTGGGGCTTTTGCCCCATCATGGACTGGAGCTCCCGCCCGACGAGGAAGTTGAACTTCTGGTCAGTGCCGCCGAGCTCGACGTCCGCCGCCACCGCCACCGAATCGTAGGCCTGCAGCAGCGGGTATAGCAGCTCGGTGATGGCGATGGGCCGTCCCTCGTTGTATCTTTTATTGAAGTCTTCTCTGGCCAGGAACTGGGCGACGGTAAACTTGCTGGTCAAATGGACGACGTCGCCGAGGTCGAACTTGCCGAACCACTCGCTTTGCCACCTGACCTCGGTCTTGCCTTTGTCGACGATTTTGAAGAACTGCTGCAAATAGGTCTCGGCGTTGGCCAGTACCTCTTTTTTGGTCAGCATCGGCCGGGTGGCCGAAGCCCCGCTCGGGTCGCCGATTTGTGCCGTCCAGTCGCCGACGATAATGACGACCTCGTGTCCGAGTTCCTGGAACTGGCGCATCTTGCGGAGCGTCACCATGTGTCCTAGGTGGATGTCCGGCCGGCTCGGGTCGAGGCCTTCTTTTATACGCAGCTTTTTCCCCGAGCTGAGCAGCGGCACCAGCTCGTCTTTGACGATGATTTCCGCCACCGCCCGGTTGAGTAAATAGTCGAGGTGTTTGAGATTTAAATTTTCCGGCGACGTAGCCATAATCAGTTCACACCTGTTGCTTTAAGTATCGTTTTCCCCTGCCGCACATCCTCGGCCAGTTGTTTTTTCAGTTCATCGGCGTTTTTAAATTTCTTTTCGTCGCGGACCCTGGCGACGAAGTCCACCGATAGCTCGCGCCCGTAGAGATCGCCCGAATAGTCGAGAAGGTATGTCTCGATAGTGCGGTCGGCTTTGCCGAAGGTCGGGTTCCTGCCGACATTCGTCATCGACTGGAATACCTTGCCGTTCATATGGGCCAGGCCGGCATAAACGCCGTCGGGAGGCAGCGCCTGCCCTGAGTTGACGTCCAGGTTGGCTGTAGGGAACCCCAGGCTTTCGCCCCGTCCCGCTCCCGTAACTACCTTGCCGTAAAGGTTGAAGTAGCGACCGGTCAGTTCGCGCACCTTTTTCATATCTCCTTGAGATATCGCCTTCCTGATGGCGGTGCTGCTGACCACTTCGCCGTTGATCTCCAGCGGCGGCACTATCGTGAGGCTGAAATCCATTTCTTTACCTAGTTTCCGCAAGGTATCGGCATCGCCCGTCCTCTCTTTGCCCAGGGCAAAGTCCGGGCCGACCACCAGGCCCCGCATTTTCAGGTGCTTTTGCAGTAAATGAATAAACTCCCGGGCGCTGAGCCCGGCCAGCTCCGCCGTAAACGATAGGGGCACGATGAAATCAACTCCTTCGTCCCGGAGGAGCTTTGTTCTCGTCTTGATATCGGTGAGGAAAGGCAGCTTTTTCCCCGACGATAAAACGTCTTCCGGGTGCTGCCGGAAAGTCACCACGCCGGAAAGCCAGTGCCGCCTGGCCGCCTGTTCGAGCAGCTCGGCGATAAGGCGTTGGTGGCCCAGGTGCACGCCGTCGAAGACGCCGATGCTCAGCAGGGTGTCCCGCTCGGGCGAAAATGCCGCTAATTCTTCCTCGATTGTCACGACCTTAACCTCTGCGATAATTAATTCAATTATACTACAAAAACCGAGCTATGCGTCAACGTATTGAAATAGCGAGAAACTAATATCATTACTAATATATTAAACTTACTGATATCGGGGCGTTTAAGAGGGGCGCCGCCCCTCTTCTTTTCCTTCCCGCTCCTTTATTAAAGGAGGGGGCTATCGGGGGAGATTTTGTTAAACCGTTAACCGAATCTGTAAAATACCAGCCCTGCCGGTATCTTGGGGTAGAAGTAAGTTGATTTGTGCGGCATGCGGTCGCCGGCGTCGGCGATGGCTTTAATAATGCCGGGTTTGACCGGATTGACGATGATGGCTAGCTGGTATTCCTGCTCCCCGACTCGCCGGATGGCGTCCAGGGCGTCGTAGGTATAGTCGAGATAAACGCCCGCCATATCGTGGGTCAGCCCGAGGAGCTCCTCGAGAATAACATGGTCGACGATGCTCACATCCAGTTTCTGGTACAGGTCAGAATGAAAGTACGGTATCATCGGACGGATTTTAGAAAAATCCTGCAGCGTTAGTAGTAAAAGTCTATCTTTTGCCAGTCCGCAGAGGAGCAGTTTTACCTCATCCCTGTCCTTGGTGAGCAACTTGTTTATCTGGCTTATCGTGTTGGCTTTGTCCGACTCTATTTCTTCAATAGTGAAGCAGGTCTTTAGACCGGCCATCAGGCCTTCGATGGCCGATGGCGATATCCCCCGCACCAGTCGGTGCGCTGGCAATATGATCAGTCCGGGGTCGGCGATGTCTATCAGGGACATCAGGACGAAATCGTACGGCGCTTCGACGGCCGGCGCTGCGGAGCTGGTGCGTCTTTCGCGCCGGTAATTCAGGGCGGTTTCGTACCGGTGGTGCCCGTCGGCGATATACAGCGGCTGCCCGGCCAGGGACTCGCGTATGTTCGCGTTAATCTCGGCACCCGTCACCGACCATACCTGGTGGCTTTCCCCGTTGGCGCTGCGGCTGCTCAGGGCGGGCCGGCCGCGGGCGGACTTGCTTAATAGCGCTGACATGCTCTGGTTCCGGTCTTCATAAAGCGCCATGATGGGGCTCGTGTTGGCCTGGAGCGCCCACATGAGGTTCAGACGGTCGCTTTTCGGCTTGGGCAGCGTGCCCTCGTGCGGACGGACAATCATTTTGTCCCATTCCTCCAGCTTGACGATGCAGTTGAGACTGCGGCGGCGGTACGTTTTGCCCTGGTGGGGAAAATGGTAGTCGTCGATATAAAAAGTCGGTTTATCATCGACCTTCAGGATGCCCTGCTCCAGCCATTTGCTCACGGTAGTAGCGGCCCTGGTATAACGGTTATCGGTATCCCTGTCTTGGGGCAGCTCCCGGCCGAACTCGATACGGATGAAATTATATTCGCTGCGCTGGTAGAGCTCCTGCTGTATCTGAGGGGGGATGATATCGTAAGGCGGACAGATGACCTGCCCCAGGTCTTTTACCAGCGCAGGGTTGTAGTGCACGCCCTGAAAAGGGCGGATATCAGCCAATTGCCGCTCCTGTCTGATATTGTCGAAGGACCTTACTGTAGTTTATCGTACCCGCCGCAATGCCGCAACTATAAAAGCTATAATTTTCCCGGCGCCGGCGACGGACTGCCGAAGGGGCGGATATCGGTGAGAATCATCGGCCGGTCAACCCTGGTGATTACCAGCGGGCAGTGGGCTAGTCCGCCCGGTATCACGACGGCGGTCGGCGCGTTGATAACGTGCCTTTCCATTTCCTTGCCTAAATATATCTCCGCCTCGGCGCCCAGTCGACTTAAATCGTTGAGGTCGGTCCCCATGAAGGTGAGGATCTCGGGCTTCGGATGGACGTGCGGCTTGTCCGGCTCGGGACCGAAACGGTAGGGAGCTCGCTTGATACTCTCGCACATAATCAGGAAATCGAACATGTTTTCCCGGCCGCGGATGAACGCCAGCGACCCTCCGGAATCGTCGCGGTTCTTGGGGCCGTAGCTCCAGGCGCCCTTGCGCATGAAGGGTACATTGATGATATTGTCGCGGTATTTTGCGGTAAACATCAGCGCCGGGGTTTTCTCAAATATCTTTTTTTCGGCGCGCAACGTCTTTTCTTTATATTCGGCGGTGCAGGAGATTGTCAGGAAGATAAAACGCCTGTCCATCCTCACGATATTGGCCGGGAAATGCGGCAGCCCACGGGGGACCGCCGCCGCCGTCGTCGTGGTAATCATGTGTTTTTCGCCCTCTTCGCCCAGGCATAGTTCGATTTCCGCCCCGAGCTCGCCCATCTCGTTAGCGTCTCCCCCCAGCCAGAGCATCACCTGGTCGAAGTCATGCACGTGCGGACTGTACGGTTCTGTTCCCATGCTGCCGGGCGCCCAGTAGGCGCCGTATTCGATAATGGCATCCATGCCTAGGGTTTCGCGGTCGAGCGTGGTCACCTGCCGGTAAAAACCCGGACCGTCCCGGAATTCCAGTTTCTTTACATATTGCCCGTATTTGGTTCGCGCCATGCGTTGTTTCCTCCAGCTATATTAATCGTCAGAATGGTATACGACCGCCCGTGGCTTTGTCAAGAAATCCGTGATTCGGGTATACTATTTGATATCGGATTGATTGGGAGGGCGACTTGATCGTCAGGAAATTAACGGTGGGACCCTATGCCAGCAACTGCTATATCGTCGGCGATGAAGCGACTAAAGAAGGCATGATTATCGACCCCGGTGCCGAAGCTAAAGAGATATTAAGGACGGTCGAGAAGCTGGGACTGAAGATAAAGCTTATCGTGTTGACCCACCGCCACCCCGACCACGTGGGAGCTGCGGCACAGGTCAAGTCGGCTACTAAAGCCGAATTGGCGGTTCATGCGGAATGCGCCAAATACCTGCCGCAGTCGCCGAGCTACCTCTTCGAGTCTCCTTTCGAGGGTGCTCCGAAGCCCGAGCGCATCCTCAATGACGGCGATGCCATAGATATCGGCGACCTTCATTTTAGAGTGCTGCATACGCCCGGCCATACGCCCTGCGGCATCAGTATTGTGGGAGAAGGGTACGTTTTCACCGGGGATACGCTTTTCAATTACGGTATCGGTCGCTATGACCTTATCGATGGGGATTATAATGCACTGATAAACGGTATTAAGACCAAGCTGTTAACACTACCGCCGGAGACTATCGTGCACCCCGGCCACGGCCCGGATTCGACTATAGCCACGGAAAAGCGGGCTAATCCGTTCCTGAGATAATTATAACCTTAATTCTCGCTCGCCTCTCTGATAAAGAGCCACCCCGGCCAGGTTGCACTCGGGCCGGCTTACCACCTCGGAACCGAGAAACAGCACTATTTCGACGCGCGGAACGTGCCGGCTTCAGCTATCGGCAATGCCTGGTCCAGCCCGAGAACCGGGATAACCTGTCCTGTCCCGAAGCTCATCAGTGGACCTAGCGCTCGTGCCAAAGTCGGGTAGTCATCCGCCTCCACGGTGATGTAGAACATGTGGTCCAACGGGGATACGTACCCTGCCAGAACCTTCACGCCTGGAGTTTTTTTCAAACTCTGCCACCAGTTGCTAAGTGGCTTCAATTGCTCCGGCGACCTGGCCGGACACATTTCACTGGTATGTGTATGAACCACCTCAAATAGCATTGTCTACCTCCTTCTTGAATTACTTGTCGTTGTGGGCCTTATCTATTCTAAAACTTAATTAGCCGATAAATAACGGGCACATCACCAGCGTGATGGTCGCCAGTAGCTTTACCAGGACGTGCAGCGACGGCCCGGCGGTGTCTTTAAGCGGGTCGCCTAGCGTATCGCCGACTACCGCCGCCTGGTGGGCAAACGATTTCTTCCCCAGGACGTTGCCGTCCGCGTCCTTGAGCTGGCCATCCTCGATCATCTTCTTGGCGTTGTCCCAGGCGCCGCCGCCGTTGTTCATGAAGGACGCCATCATGATGCCGCCGATGGTGCCCACCATCAGCACCGCGGCGACGACCATGGCCGCGTCGAAGTGCATCGAACTTAAGGCGGGGATTTTGCCAAGGTATTTGAAACCTACGCCGATTACGATTGGCCCTAATACCGGTAATAGTCCCGGTGCAATCATTTCCCGCAGGCCGGCGCGGGTGGTGATATCAACACACTTGGCGTAGTCCGGCTGGTGGGGATGGGTCGGGTCTTTAGGGTTTAAAATCTCCGGGTCGGCGCGGAACTGGCGGCGTACCTCCTCGATGATTTTGGAAGCGGTCTTGCCGACGGCCTTAATCGCCCAGGAGCTGAAGAGATAGACAATCATCGCGGCGAGTAGAGCTCCGACAAAGACTTCTATCTTGGCGATATTGACCGAGGTCATGGGGTTTTCCGGACGTAGGAAATTGACGCGGTCGATGTAGGCCTGGAAAAGGAGGAAAGCGGCCAGGCCGGCGGAGACCATCGCGTAGCCTTTGGTCAGGGCTTTGGTGGTGTTGCCGACGGCGTCCAGCCTGTCGGTTATTTTGCGGATTTCAGGGCCGGCGCCGGCCATCTCGTTGATGCCGTTGGCGTTATCGGTAATCGGCCCGAAGGTGTCCATGGACAGGACATAAGGGCAGGTCATCAGCATGCCCATGGTGGCGACGGCCGTACCGAAAGCCCCGGCGCCCGCGACGCCGCTTTTATCACCCAGCCAGTAGGCGAGCAGTAGGGAGATACCGATGACCATGGCGGTGGCGAAGGTGGTCGAAAAACCTACCGACATGCCCATGATGATGTTGGTGGCGGGACCGGTCTTGGAGGCTTCGGCGATGTCTCGCACGGGACGGTAGCGCCACTCGGTGTAATATTGCGTGACAAAGACGATAACGATGCTGGCGGTGATACCGACTAGCCCCGCCCCTAAGAGCCACCAGTTGTTCAGCATAAAACGAACGGTAATCGCGAGGCCGACTACCGAAAGGGCGATGGAGACGAAGTAGCCGCGGTTGAGAGCGGCCATCGCGTTCTCATTTTCTTTAGCGCGAACACTGAGCAGTCCGACCATGCTGGCAATCATGCCGAAACCGCGGACGCAGAGCGGGAACAGTATCCAGGCTATATTATTCGTCGCCAGATAGGCGGCGACGCCGAGTATCATGGCGCCGATGTTCTCGGCGGCGGTCGATTCGAAGAGGTCGGCACCGCGGCCGGCGCAGTCGCCCACGTTATCGCCGACGAGGTCGGCAATGACGGCCGGGTTGCGCGGGTCGTCTTCCGGGATGCCGGACTCGACCTTGCCCACCAGGTCGGCGCCGACATCGGCGGCTTTAGTGTAGATGCCGCCGCCGAGCTGGGCAAAGAGGGCGACGAAGCTGGCGCCGAAGCCGAATCCGACGATAAGGTGCGGGGCGATCTGGGGGTTATTATTGCCGCCGTAGGCGAAAAAGATAATGGTCACGCCGATCAGGCTCAGCGCGGTGATCAGGAAACCGGAAACGGCGCCGCCGCGCAGGGCGACGTTGACGGCCTCCGTGAGGCTTTTCTGGGCCGCGGCGGCGCAGCGGACGTTGGATTTAACGGCGATGTACATGCCGATGAAGCCGGCCAGCCCTGAGCAGAAAGCGCCCACGAGAAAAGCTATGCTGGTACGCCACCCGATACCGAGTTGGGTGATATTCACCGTGGCGGCTTCGGCGTCGGTCGTCAGCGTGGCCACCAGCACGCCGATAATCACCGCGACCACGACCGCATACATGGCGATGGTGCTGTACTGGCGCTTGAGAAACGCCCGGGCGCCCTGGAAGATGATATCGCCGATTTCCTTCATTTTAGGCGTGCCGGTGGGGCGTTTCATGACGTTCCTGATAAGCAGGAGGGCAAAGATAATGGTTAGTACACCCGCTACAGGTACCACCCAGAATATCCCTGGCAGCATATCTCCTCTTTCCCTGCCAAGCTCAAAAGCTCAGGCAGTTTTTTAATATCTCCGGTAGGCCGTCAAAATAAAAAAAGCAGGGTTAAAATTAGTCCTGCTCTTTGTTACGCACCATAACGTGGCCATGGTTACCCCAAATTATATACGATAACAGGGACGATGTCTAATCCTTACGATTACGGCGTTCCCCCTTACTTTTTGCCGAACTTGATTCTCGGGATGCTGGCTTCCTTCATGCTGTCCGCCATCGTCCAGAAATAGGCTTCCCCGGTATAAAGGTGGAACACTTCCAGCAATTTATTCGTCGGCTCGGTAATGCCGAAGTCTTTCACGAAAGGCCGTTCTTTAATACATCTGGCCCTCATCTCCATGTCGTCATCGATGAACCTCACCTTGCCGGAGACTCGCATCACTTTATTGAAATCCTTGGGATTAAAATATACCTCTACTTTAGGGTTTTTCCTCATCTGGTGGCACATCGCCTTGACGTTCTGGGCCTGGAAATAGAAACCCGTTTCGTCGGCGTACCACATACCCAGGCAGCGTACCCTCGGCTGGTCGCCTTCGACGGTAGCCAGGTAGCAGGCTTTGTTTTCGTTGGCAAACTTGACACAATCTTTGAAATCCAAACTCTTGCTCCTTTATTATCCTTTGGGGTTCCACCTGACTTTGGCGTAACGCTCTCTCAGCTTCGGTTTTTCAATCTTGCCGGTCGGATTGCGCGGCACTTCGCCGAAGAGAATGACTCTTGGCCAGGCGTATTTGGGCAGCTGCGGCTCGAAGTAGGCCCTCATTTCCAATTCGGTCAGGTCGACGCCTTCCTTGGGCTGAATGACGGCGCCGACCACCTCGCCGTAACGGTCATCGGGGATACCGATAATGGCGACGTCTTTGACCTTGGGCTGGCCGATAAGGACCGATTCCAGGTCGACCGGGTAAATATTTTCCCCGCCGCTGATGATTAGGTCCTTCTTGCGGTCGACGTAAGAGATAAAGCCTTCTTCGTCCTGCCTGACGAGGTCGCCGGTGTGCAGCCAGCCGTTGCGCAGGGCTTCCGCGGTCTTTTCGGGGTTCTTATAGTAGCCTTTCATGACGTTGGCCCCCCGGATAATCATCTCGCCGACGGTGCCTATGGGTACGTCCTTATCGTTCTCATCGACGACCCTGGCGTCGAGGTTAATCCTGGGGTAGCCGAAAGAGCCGAGCTTGTGGATGTTTTCCAGGCCGAGGTGCATGCATGGCCCGGCCGACTCGGTCAGGCCGTAGTTCTCTTCGTATTGAACACTGGAGAAATATTTAAGGAAGCGGCGGACGAGCACCGGCGGGATGGGCTGCGCGCCGGAGTGTACCAGCCGTAGGGAACTTAAATCGTATTCGGACAGCTTGAGCTCGCCTCTATCGAGGGCGGTGACGATGTCCTGGAGCCAGGGCACCAGCAGCATGCTTATCGTGACCTTTTCCTTGTGGATGGTCTCGAGTATGAGCTTGGGGGTGACCCTCTCGCCGCCGGTGGTCATGACCGCCCGCGCCCCGGCGATAAAACTCCCGAACCAGTGCATCTTGCCGCCGGTATGGTAGAGGGGCTGGATGAGCAGGAAGCAGTCTTTGCGGGTCTCCCGGTGGGAAAAGTTTTCGTTGACGGCTACATGCTCCAGGCTGCGATGGCATAGGAGAGTCGCCTTGGGGTCGCCGGTGGTGCCGGAGGTAAAGTACAGACCGGCTTCATCCTCGCCGGTCAGCTCTATCTTCGGCGGCAGCGTGGAGGCTTTAGCCAGCACTTCCTCGTAGGCTTCCATGCCCTGCGGCGGCTTTTCCCCCACGAAGATATATTTCTTGACTGTTGGCAGCTGGGAGCGGATTTCCGCGATACGCTCGGTGAAGTCCTGGTCCAGGATCATGATTTTCGGCTCGGCGATATCGGCGCAGTATTTGATCTGCCGGGCGATGAACCTGAAGTTTAGCGGGGCCGCCATGGCGCCGGCCTTGAGTATGCCGAAATACGCCTCGAGCCACTGCGCGGAGTTCATCATCAGGTGCATGACGACGTCGCCTTTTTTAATGCCGCGGGCGATCAGGCCATTGGCAAACCGGTTGGACCGGTCGTCAAACTCTTTCCAGGTAACTGTCCTCCGTAAGCCTTTGCTCGGCGTAATTTCTATCAGTGCAATCGCGTTAGGGGTTAATCTGGCGTTTCTGGCAAGCATCTCTGTTATGGTCATCGCTGACTCCTTTTAAACTCATATTAGGCTTTGTATTTTACGGGAAAATGACGGTGGTCTGAAGAAAAAATATGCAAATACAACTTTTTTCGGACTGAAAATTGGGCGTTGGGAACACGTTATATTTTAATGTGAAACAGTGTGTGTTGTCAATTCGTTCAGCTTGGAGTGCTATCTGGCGCTGTGCTATAATTTTAAAGATGATGACACAACTGGATAAAATCGAGAAGCGTTACCGGGAACTGGATGAAAAGATGGCGCGGCCGGAGGTGGCGACCAACCTCAATCAGGTGCAGGAGCTGGCGCGGGAAAGGGCGTCCATCGAGCCGGTAGTCAAGCTGTACCGTAAATATAAAAAGGCCGCCAAAGAACTGGAAGACCTTAAGTCCATGCCCGGCGACGGTGCGGACGAAGAGATGGCCGCTCTGGTAAAACAGGAGGCGGAGTCGCTGGAAGCCAGGCTCGCCGGGTTTACCGGGGAGCTCAAGGTGGCATTGCTGCCCAGAGACCCCAACGATGAGAAGGATATCATTATTGAAATACGGGCCGGCACCGGTGGCACCGAAGCCGCCCTCTTTGCCGCCGACCTTTTTCGCATGTATAGTCGCTATGCCCAGGGCCGGGGCTGGAAGTCCGATATCCTCAGTATGAGCGAGAGCGGCGTCAACGGTTTTAAAGAGATAATTTTTGAAGTGCGCGGCAGGGGCGCCTTCAGTCGCTTTAAGTACGAGAGGGGCGTCCACCGGGTGCAGCGCGTGCCGGTCACCGAAGCTTCCGGCAGGATTCATACCTCTACGGCCACCGTGGCCGTCCTGCCCAAGGCGGAGGAGGTGGACATCAATATCGACCCCGCGGACATTAAAGTGGACGTATTTCACAGCGGCGGCGCCGGCGGCCAGAACGTTAACAAAGTGGCCACCGCCATCCGCATGACCCACCTGCCCACCGGTATGGTCGTGGTCTGCCAGGACGAGCGCTCGCAGCTCCAGAACAAGGTTAAGGCTTTGTCCGTTCTCCGCACCCGTCTCCTCGATATCGAGCGGCACAAGCAGGAAGAGCAAATCACCTCGGACCGGCGTTCGCAGGTGGGCACCGGCGAGCGTTCGGAAAAAATCCGGACTTATAACTATCCTCAGGACCGCGTGACCGACCACCGTATCAATCTCAGCCTCCATAACCTGCCTAAATTTATGGACGGGGCACTGGACGAAATGATTGATACCCTGGCGACCAGCGAGCAGACTGCCCAGCTCGAGGGACCGGCGGTGTGAACCTCAGGCAGGCTTTAGTCCATGCCCGCGACGTTCTGGCGGCTAGCCGTATCGAAGATGCTTCCCTCGAGGGCGAAATCCTCCTCAGGCATGTCCTGGGTATCGACCGCTCCCAACTGTATCTCGACCTCGATGTCGATTTGAGTCCCGCGCAGGAAAAAACGCTGAATTTATTTTTAAAGAGACGTTGTCGCGGCGAGCCTTCCGCTTATCTCACCGGCCACCGCGAATTCTACGGACTCGATTTCATCGTTAACCCCGTCGTCCTTATACCTCGACCCGAAACCGAGTTGCTGGTGGAGTTAGGCATTGAGCTGGCGCGTAAATACTCTATCTTTACCATCGCTGATATCGGCACAGGTTGCGGCGCTATCGCTGTCAGCCTGGCGGTGCACCTGCCGCAATCGACCGTTTACGCTACGGAGATCTCCGCCGAGGCATTAAAAGTTGCCCGTGATAACTGCCTCAGGCACGGCGTCGCGGACAGGGTGGTCTTGCTTCAGGGCAACCTCCTTGAGCCTCTCGCTAAACCCGTCGATATGATCGTAGCCAATCTGCCGTATGTCCGGGAAGCGGATTTATCGTCGAATCGTCCGCTGCGCTTCGAGCCGGCGGTGGCATTAGACGGAGGGAAGAACGGGCTGGCCTGGATAAAAAGCCTGTGCCGCCAGGCGGATAGAAAGTTAAACAAAGATGGGTGTTTATTGCTGGAAATCGGGGTGGGGCAGGCCAAAGCGGTGGTCTCTCTCCTGCGTAAGTCATTCCCCGGGGGCGCTATCGAGGTCCGCCAGGATTTGGCTGGCATCGAGCGCGTTGTCAGCCTGCGTTTGACATAGCTAGGATTATGATGCTAAATTAATTCTGAATTCCCTCAAGACCGTTTTTCAAAAAGGGTGATATTTCATGAACATTATCGTGTGCGTTAAGCAGGTCATCGACCCCGAAGCCCCGCCGAGCAGCTTTAAAATCGATGCCGCTGCCAGCCGCGCGGAGATGCGCGGCGCGTCGCCGGTCATTGACCCTTACGGCGAGTATGCGGTGGAGGCATCTCTAAAAATAAAAGACGCCAAAGGCGGTAAAGTTACAGTAATGAGCCTGGGGGCTGGCTTGCTCCGCGAGGTCGTCAAGAAACCGCTGGCGATGGGTGCCGATGAGCTTATCTTGCTCGAAGATGAGGCTTTTGCCGGCGGCGATAGCGCTTCGACCGCTGTCGCCCTCGCGGCGGCCATTAGAAAAACCGGAGGTTTTGACCTCATCCTGTGCGGCCGCGAGGCCTCGGACACTAACGCCGGACAGACCGGGTTAGGCATCGCCGAAATATTGGGTATTCCCTGCGTCACGCTGGCGCGTAAAATAGATTTCGCTGATGGCGGTCTCAGGGTGGAGAAAGTAACCTCCTCCGGCTATGAGGTTATCGAGGTGCCGCTGCCGGCGGTGGTAACCGTCAGCAATGAAATCGGGGAGCCGCGTTACCCCACCATCAAGGGCATCATGGCCGCCAAAAAGAAAGAGCCGGTCGTCTGGAAGCCGGCCGATATCGGTATGGACAAAGCGCAGCTCGGTGCGGCCGGTCGTAAGGCTAGGGTGAGCCGGTTGTTCCAGCCGGTCCATGAAGGCAAATGCGAATTCGTCGAAGGCGAGAATCCGGAAGAAGCGGGGTCGAACCTGGCATTGAAACTCCGGGCGGCTAAAGCTCTCTAAAAAGAATTAACAGGTTTTTAACAATTCTGACGTACGATAATGGAGACCAACATGGCTGAACAACAGGGCGTCGCCGTCTACCTGGAACATAAAAATGATAAGCTCCTGCCGATTGCCCGGGAAGGCTTGGGCGCCGGTCGAAAGCTGGCGGACATCCTCGGCCAGCCACTCTCGGCGGTGCTGGTCGGCAGCAATGTCGGCAGCCTGGCACCACAGGCTATCGCTTACGGCGCCGATAAGGTCTATGTCGTTGACGACTCTTTGCTTAAAGATTACCAGCCGGACGCCTATGTGAGCGTCCTGGAGAAAGTGCTCGGGCAGGCAAAGCCTCAGGTCTTTATTCTGGGGCAGACCGATGCCGGGCGCGACCTTGCCCCGAGGCTGGCTTTCCGACTTAAAACCGCCGTAACCATGGACTGCATCGAGCTCGCGGTCGACCCGACTTCCCGGAGATTGCTGGCGACCAAGCCCGTTTATGGCGGGAATGCCCTGGCGGTCTTTGTCAGTGAGGCCGACCCGCAGGTCGTCACTATTCGCACCAAAGCTATGGCTGCCCTGGAACCGGACCCCTCCCGGAAAGGGGAAATTATTACTATTGCCGCGGGATTGGATGCCTCCTCTATCCGGGCGAAAGTCCTGAATAGGGTGGTGGCCGAGGTGGCGGGCATAAAAATCGAAGATGCCGGCACGGTAGTGGCGGGCGGGCGGGGCATCGGCAGCGCCGAGGGTTTCCGGCAGCTTGAGGAGCTGGCGAAGCTATTAAAGGGGGCGGTGGGTGCCAGCCGGCCGCCCTGCGATAGCGGCTGGGTGCCGGATACCGTGCAGGTAGGCCTTACCGGCAAGATTATCGCCCCGGAGCTCTATATCGCCGTGGCGATCTCCGGCTCGAGCCAGCACATGAGCGGCTGCTCCGGCGCCCGGACAATTGTCGCCATCAATAAAGATAAGGAAGCCAATATCTTCCGCCACGCGCGTTTCGGCGTGGTCGGAGACTGGAAGAAAGTGCTCCCGGCTTTTACCGCTAAGGTAAAGGAGCTTCTGGCTTCATAAGATTGTGTTGAACGTGCTCATCGGTCTTGATATAATACACCATCGTCTAACAATCGTATTTTAATACTTGTTCTGTGAGGTGGTATCAGATGAAAATGTTGAGGTTGATTTCCTGTTGGTGTCTCCTGGCGCTGCTGTTGACGGTATTCTTGCTGCCCGGTGTCGCTCTGGCTCAGGATGAAGCCGGCAGCATCATTCTCAGTACCGAGTTTCCCAAGCTTGATGCCCTCGCTACCGGCGGTTTTGATTTCTCGGTAACCCTCGCGTATACAGGACCGACCGACCGCGTCTTTAACCTCGATATTACCGCGCCCGCCGGCTGGGATACCTATATCACCCCTGCCTACGATACCACGAGAATATCGTCCATCACCATGGAAAAATCGGTTTCTGCCACGACCTCTAACACGACTTCTGCCACGACTTCTACCACGACTTCTGCCACTTCGAAGGCTATTAAGGTGACCGTCACTCCGCCCTCTCACCCGCTGGCTGAACCCGGCGAATACAACATTAAATTAAAGGCCTCTTCCGATGTCGTTGTCGGTGAAATCACTCTCACTGCCAGGGTCACCGCCAGATATGAGTTAACGTCTGGCCCGGCGAATCAACGTTACGATATTAAAGCTAAAGCCGGCCAGGATAATATTTTTTCCATCATCGTTGGGAACTCGGGTACGGCGACTATTGATAATATCACTTTTTCCTCGGATAAGCCGGATGGTTGGGAAATAACGTTCAACCCGGGAAATATCGACCTCCTTGATATTGTTAATCCCGCCACCGTCAGCGTTAATATCAAGCCGCCGTCCCGGACGGTGGCTGGCGACTACATGATTACCCTGCGGGTGTCCGGGACGCAGGCTTCCGCCTCCAATATGGATATCCGCGTTACCGTGACCACGCCCGCGATATGGGGATGGCTGGGTGTAGGCATTATCGCCGTGGTGGTCATCGGCCTGATTTTCGTTTTTATAAAATTCGGTCGGCGCTAAATCATGACGGACGGATTGGCTATCGAGACGAAGGACCTGACCAAGAGGTACGGGCATGCCACCGTGGTCGACCGCCTTAACTTAAACGTTAAGGAAAACGAGGTTTTCGGTCTACTGGGTCCCAACGGGGCCGGCAAGACTACCACGATACTCATGCTCCTAGGGCTGACCGAGCCGGCCGCCGGTACCGTCCGGGTCTTCGCTTACAATCCCGCGAGGGAGCCCATCAAAGTGAAACGCATCGTCGGTTATCTCCCGGAACAGGTCGGCTTTTACGATAATCTTACCGCCCGGGAAAATCTTAAATTCATTGCCGATCTAAATAACATCAGTGCGGCGGAGACCGGGCGGCGTGTCGATGAAGTGTTGGAGATGGTAGGTTTGACCGAGCAGAGGGATATGACCACCGGCAAGTTCTCTCGCGGTATGCGCCAGCGCCTGGGCATTGCCGATGTGCTCATTAAACAGCCGAAGCTGGTCATCCTTGATGAGCCTACTTCCGGCCTCGACCCGTTAGGCATTAACCAGCTGCTCGACCTTATTGCCGGCCTCCCCGGGAAGGGCACCAGCGTTTTACTGTCCTCCCATCAGCTCCACCAGGTGCAGCGGGTGTGCCACCGCGTCGGCATACTGTCCAAAGGCAAGATGGTCGTCGAGGGGGCTATCGATGAGCTCGGCCGGGAAGCGTTGGCGGGCGGGCGTTATCTCATTGAGGTCGAGACCGCCGAACCTAAAGCGGGGTTGCCGGAGATCATCCGGCAAATCGCCGGCGTGGAGAAAGTCGAAGTCGAAGGTGCGGTGCTGAAAATCTCCGCCGGCGCCGATTTGCGGTCGCAGATATCGCGGGCGGTCCTGGACAGCGGCGCGCTGCTGGTGCAGATGAAGGTCCGCGAGTTCTCTCTGGACGATATCTATATGAGGTATTTTCAGGAAGGTCAATGATTGCCGTAATACGTAAAGAGTTGGCTGATTATTTTAACAGCGTCAGGTTTCTGGTGCTGTTTCTGCTGGTGCTGGTCGCCGGCGGCTGCGGTCTTTACGCCGCGCAGCAGGGCATCCGTACGGCGCTGGAACAGAGCGGCGCCATCACCTCGGGCGGTTTTGTTTTCCTGGTTTTGTTCACTTCGTCCCTGGGTGACATACCCATCCTGACGATGGCCCTCGCTATCGTCATCCCGATTACCGGTATCATCCTGGGTTTTGACGCCATCAATAGCGAGCGTTCCAGCGGCACGATGAGCCGTTTGCTGGCGCAGCCCGTTTACCGCGATAGCATTATTAACGGCAAATTTCTGGCGGGACTGATAACCTTGTCCCTCATGGTAGGCACGGTGCTTTTGCTGATCGCTGGTTACGGGCTGAGGATGATCGGGGTACCGCCTACCGCCGAGGAAATTATCCGGCTCTTTCTTTACGGTGTTCTCACTGTGGTCTATGGGGCTTTCTGGATGGGGCTGGCGACCCTCTTCTCCGTGGTGTTCCGCCGGGCGGCCGCCTCGCTCATCGTGCCTATGGTTCTCTTTCTCGTATTTTATCTTTTCTGGACGTACTTAGGGTTCGGCCACACTCTGGCGAACGCCGTCGTCCCCGTCGATGCCAACGCCGATCTCGGCGTACAAATTAATCAGCTGGCCGCCCAGGAGACCATCCAGCGGATTTCTCCCAGTTATCTTTTCGAAGAAGCGTACATTATGCTGCTGGTTCCGATGTGGAAAGGCATGGGCGCCATCACGTATAACGATTTAACTTTTATGCTTCCGAATCCCCTCGGCCTGTGGCAATGCCTGCTTTCCATCTGGCCGCATCTGATTGTCCTGATAAGCCTGAGTGTCGTCTGTTTCGGTATCAGCTATGTCGTCTTTATGAAGCAGGAAATCAGGGCGACGTGAAAAAGGGGCGCTAACCGCTTTTGGCGGCTTTTTCCGCCTGTCTCTGGGCGACGATTTTCTGGGTTATCTGCGCCGGTACCTCTTCGTTGTGGTCGAACGCCATGGTGTAGGTCGCCCGCCCCTGGGTCATTGATTTCAGGTCGATGGAATAGCGCTGAATTTCCGATAGCGGCACCTGTGCTTCGATGACATTGGTATCGCCCTCGGGTATCATGCCCATGACGCGCGCGCGTTTGGTGTTGAGGTCGCCGATGATGTCCCCGGTGAGGTCGTTAGGGACGGTCACCTTGAGGTTCATGATGGGCTCGAGGAGAATCGGGTGTCCTTCGGCCATTCCTTTTTTAAATGCCTGTGCCCCGGCAATTTTAAAGCATATTTCCGAGGAATCAACGGGATGGAAACTTCCATCATAGAGTATCGTTTTAACTCCGACGACAGGATAGCCAGCCAGTACACCTTCCTGGTACGCCTCGACGACGCCTTTTTCCACCGCCGGGATGTAGTTCCTGGGTACCGACCCGCCGACTACCTTATCGACGAACTCGTTATCACCCCGACCCGGTATAGGCTCGAATGCCAGCAGGACGTGCCCGTATTGGCCGTGACCGCCGGACTGTTTTTTATGCTTGTATTCGGCATCACAGGTAACGGTAATGGTCTCCCGGTAAGGGACCTTGGGTATGGACAGTTCCACGTTCACGCCGAACTTGCGCTGCATCTTGTCGGCCGCGACCGCCAGGTGGGTATCGCCCATGCCGGAGAGGATGGTTTCGCCCGTGCCCAGCTCGCGGTGTACTTTGAGCGTGGGGTCTTCTTCGGCCAGGCGTGATAGGGCCGTTCCCATCTTATCGATGTCAATCTTGGTCTTGGGGTAGACGGCTTCCCGGAAAATGGGCACCGGGAAGGTGATGGACTGTAGATGTACCGGTTTGTCCGGGGCGCATAGCGTGTCTCCGGTGGCGGCAACGTTCAGCTTGGCTACTGCCCCGATATCCCCGGCCCTTATCTGCGGGACCGGTTCCTGCGTTTTGCCCCGCATTATGAACAGTTGTCCGATGCGTTCTGGTGTATTCTGGTTGGCGTTAAGTACCTGGGAGTTGCTGTTGATAACGCCGTTATAGACACGGAAATAGGTTAGTTTGCCCACGTACGGGTCCGCCGTGGTCTTGAAAACCAGGGCGGCCAGGGGCAGCTCTTCCTTGGGTTCGGCGGCAGCGCCGCCGCTCATCATAACTTTGCCTTCTTTAGGCAGGGGAAGGTAGTCGCAGATGGCGTCCATCAACCGGTTGATACCCGCATTTTGCAGCCCCGAGCCGGCCAGTATCGGCACGATGCGCCCGTCGCGCACCGCCTGCCTTAGCGTTGTGGTCAGCTCTTCCGGATTGATGGCTTCCCCGCCTAGGTATTTCTCGATGAGTTTATCGTCGACTTCGGCGATGGCTTCCACCAGCTTTTCGCGGTAAGCATCGGCCTGGGCTTTCAAAGCAGCCGGCACCTCTGCCTCTTTGGTCTGGTTGCCGGTGCCGGTGTAAGCCTTCATGGCCAGCAGGTCGATGACCCCCTGGAAGCTCGTATGGGCCCCGATGGTCAACTGGAGCGGGACGCACCGGACGCCCAGCTTGGCTTTAACCTCCCCGACCACCTTGGCGAAGTCGGCGTTCTCCCGGTCCATCTTGTTGATGAAGACGAGGCGGGGCAGCTTGGATTCCTCGCAGAAGCCCCAGACCATCTCTGTGCCGACCTCTATGCCGGAGGTTGCGCCGACCACGATGACGGCGCCCTCGCTGACCCGCATTCCCGCCCGGATATCGCCGACGAAGTCGAGATATCCCGGAGCATCGATGACGTTGATTTTATTGTTACGCCATTCGACGGGCAGCAGGGACAGATTGATGCTTATTTTGCGCTTGATTTCATCCGGGTCGTAGTCGGAAGTCGTCGACCCGTCGTCAACCCTGCCCAGTCTATTAATGGCCCCGGCGTTGAATAACATGGCCTCGGATATCGAAGTCTTACCGGCACCGCCGTGCGAAAGTAAGACGATATTACGTATATTATCCAGTCCGTATTTAGGCATAAAAACACCTGCTCTCTATCTTTTCCGAGTATTATTATACCCGCAGACGACCGAACACGGCAAGCGCTCCTCTAAAACAACTTCCCCGTACGATTAGGGGGCGTCTAATAGGGGCGAAGCCCCTCTTTTAACATTTTCCCCCTCTTGAACAGGGTGAAAATCGGGTTACAATGATAAATCTGTTCGAGAGGGGGATTAAGAGGATGAGCAAACTAATTTATTTACCCCATCTGTCCCTGGAGACAAGCTCGGCCAGCTCTTTCCGGGGGGGAGCTTTACCGGGCTGGGCGGGCACGCCCACGGGGAACATCGCCACGGCCTGGTAGCCCTGAGGTATGCCCAGGATTTTTTCCGCCTGGACGGCTTCAAAAGCGCCGATAATGACGGTGCCCAGCCCCAATCCGTGGGCGGCCAGCACCATGTTCTGCACCGCTAGGGCGGCATCGAACATGAACCAGTCGCCCTTATTGGTCACCGGCTTGCCGCCTTCCCCGTGTCCGAAGCCGGCCTTGCCCGTCTGCGCGCCGATAACAATTATCACCGGCGCCTGCATAAAGCCGGCGGAGGCGGGATTGGGTATTTCTCTGTCGGGCAGCTTAATCGGCATCAGCGTTTCGGCCAGTTTTGACTTTATATTGGCGTCCCGTACCACGACGAAGCGCCAGCATTGGGAGTTGGCCCACGAAGGCGCCCAGCGTCCCGCTTCGAGAATAGCTTCAATTTTATCATCGTTGACGGGCTCGGATGTAAACCTCCGTACACTCCGCCTGTTTTTAATCGCTTCAAACAAGTCCATCTATTTTCCTTTATTGAAAAAATTTTTCCCGGTACAGGACCTCGGAGAGCTTTTTCCGCGGTGAGACCTGGCCTTTGTGGTCGGGGACGCCCAGCGGGGTCATTGTCACCACGCAGAAGCCGGCTGGTACGCCCAGTATTTTGGCCGCTTTAGGAGCATCGAACCCCCCGACAATCACCGTGCCCAGCCCCATGGCATGCGCTGCCAGGGTGAGGTTTTGCGTGGCTAGGGCGATATCGAACATGTACCAGCAATCGCCTTTATCGGTGGCCGGGGCTCCGTCAGGGTTACAGCCGGCCTGGCCGACTTCGGCGCAAATCACTATTAATACCGGCGCCTGCTTTATCGCCCGGGTGGCGCCGTTTTCCACCAGCTCGTTATCTACTTTGGTCTTCGTCAGCGTATCGGCCACCTGCGACTTTACCTGGGGGTCGCGTACGACGATGAAACGCCAGCATTGCAGGTTCCCCCAGGACGGCGCCCAGTGGGCGGCTTCCAGGACGGTCTGCACGGTTTTCTCGTCTACCGGGTCGGCCTTGTATCGCCGGATGCTCCTTCTATTTCTGATCGCCTCAAAGACATCCATCGTTCACCTCCGTTTTAAGCCGGGTTATTTTTCCCAGGCGTTTTTGCCGATAAGCGAGACGAAGCGGCAGCCCCCCAGGTTCTTCACGGTGGTTCCGCCTTTGCGTTTGGTCACCTTGCAAAGTTCCTGCACGTAGCGCGGACCGGTGGGAATTATCATCCGCCCGCCGGTGGCCAGCTGGTTAAGGAGGTCCTCGGGGATATCGGGCGCGCCGGCGGTGACCATGATCGCGTCGTAAGGCGCTTCACGCTGCCAGCCCAGGGTTTCCCCCGCGAGATGCACTTCCACGTTTTTATAGCCCAATGATTTTAGTAGCTTCTGGGCGGATTCCGCTAAAGCCGGCACGCGCTCCACCGAGATTACTTTTTTAGCCAGCTCGGCGAGGATTGCCGTCTGATAGCCGCTGCCGGTGCCTAGTTCCAGCACTTTTTCCTGGCCCTTGAGCTCCAGTGACTCCGTCATCAGGGCGATGATGAAGGGCTGGGAAATCGTTTGCTCGGCTCCGATGGGCAGCGGCTTGTCTTCGTAGGCCAGGTCGCGGACTTCCGGCGGGACGAACTTCTCGCGGGGTATATGGGACATCACGGCCAGCACCCGCTTGTCCTTGACCTCGGAACTGAGATGCTCCATCAGTTTGGCTCGCGCCGCTTGGTAGTCTATCATGGTCGCCGCTGCAGGATTATGATAATGTAATCGACAACACCACGAGAATGGCGATAATTATTAGTGCCAGGACCGCGATTCTCCGCAGTTCGCTGGTAATGAAAGGGTACGGGTTCGTTGCCGTTTTGGCCGCGGCCATGGAAGCTATTTTGGGCATGGGCGGCGCGGTGCCCGCTCTGCGTGCCGGAGTAGCCGACGCTGGCGCTGCCGCTTGGGCGGATTCGGGGGTACCGGCGATTGCCTGAGAGGGGGTCGCCGCGGCCCCTTGCCGCTGCATTATTCGGCTCTTTTTGTTGTAATGAGGGTGTTTACCTCTGCCGTGTCGGGATTTAGGCATCCGTTGCCTCCTCAAGTCTAAGTTTTTGCCCTGGGATGTGCTTTATCATAGCTCCGGCGGACATGCTCGGTGGTCAGGTGGGTATAGACCTGGGTGGTGGAGATATTGGCATGTCCCAGCAGTTCCTGCACTGACCTTAAATCCGCCCCGCCGCTCAGCATGTGGGTGGCGAAGCTGTGTCTTAAAGTATGAGGACTGATATGAGAGTTCAGCCCCGCGGATTTCACGTATTCCTTTAGTTTTTGCCAGAAGCCCTGCCGCGTCAGCCTCTCTCCCCGGGAATTAAGGAACATGGCGGTCTCCTTTTTGCCGTGGGCCAGCTTGGGGCGGTCTTCTTCGATATATTTTTTAATCGTTAGAGCAATCTGTTGATAAAGGGGGATGATGCGTTCTTTGCGCCCTTTACCGAAACACCGCACGAAGTAATCGCCTTCGGTATTGACGTCGCCCAGGTTTAAAGCCACGAGTTCGCTTACCCGCATACCGCTGGCATATAAAAGCTCCAGCATGGCTTTATCTCGCCTCGCTTCCGGGGTGGAGAGCTTGGCCGGCTGCTCCAGCAGGAGGCGGACCTGGTTAATCGGTATCGGTTTGGGCAGTGCCTTCCCCACGCTGGGCGAGCTCATGTTTTCGGTCGGATCGGTCTTGATGGCCCCCTCCGCGACCATAAAATTGAAGAAAGAACGCCCGGCGGCCACTTTACGGGCTACGGTCGTGGCGACGTAGCCCCTCTCTTTCAGGTCGAGCAAATAGCTCAGCATATTTTGCCGCGTAAAGGCCGACCAGCCGGATATCCCTTGTTTTTTGGCGAATTCCGCCAGCCCCGTCAGGTCGTTATGGTAGGCGGCGATGGTATTCTCGGAATAGCCTTTTTCCACGGATAGGAAATTCAAAAAGTTGTCAATTGCTTCTTTCATCATGTCTCCTCATGGTTCGGTAAATGCGCCAGTCATATTATAATGTTTGTCACATCTATTTTAACATAATACTTTAACATAAAAAAGTACCAGTGACCCTACCAGTTTTTACTAATCGTAACCTGAGTCTTATTACCCATTCAGCTTCATATCCCTCAAATTACCTATGACTAATTAGCTATTGTAAATGGGACGAAAGGTAGATAAGATGAGTTTTATGAGCGCTCCAAATCTATTTAGATAGGAGTAATTCTTATTATGCCAGATATCTCCAGAGAAACCAAGAGCGGCCTGCGCAAAAAACCCGAGTCGGACGTTTTACGCCTGATCCCCGAAGCGGTCGCCCGCAAGTACAACGCCTTTCCGCTGTCCACCGATGGCATTGTCCTCCGCGTGGCCATGTCCAATCCGTCCGATATAATCGCCTTGGAAGCTCTGGCCAGCCGGAGCCAGATGCGCATCGAACCCGAGCTGGCTTCCGCTGAAGAAGTCAGCGAGGCTATCGATTTCAATTATAAAGCCTATGAGGAAATCGAAAAACAGATTTCCAATATCGAAGTCGCTGAAGACGTCGAGACTAAAATAAGCAAACAGCTGGCCCTCGATACCGCTACCGAGGCGCCGGTAGCTCAGGCCCTGACCCTTATTATTGATGAAGCGGTTAAAGCCAGGGCTTCCGATATCCACCTCGAGCCGGGCGAGAACAAAATGCGGGTGCGTTACCGCGTTGACGGTACGCTCCATGATATGTTCTCGCTGCCTTTAACGACGATGGCGGCTATCGTTTCGAGAATTAAAATTATGGCCAGCATGAATATCGCTGACCACCATCGTCCGCAGGACGGCCAGTTTTCCGTGAAAACCAAGGGACGCTTTATCGATATCCGCGTCGGCATTATCGCTACGGTCTATGGAGAAATGGCGGTCTTGAGGCTCCTGGACAAGACCCGCGCTACACTCGACCTATCCGACCTCGGCTTTCTGCCCCAGAGCTTGACGTTATATGAGAAAATGCTTAAAGTACCTTATGGTATTATCCTCGTCAGCGGCCCCACCGGCGCCGGCAAGACGACTACCCTTTACGCTTCGTTAAATTCCCTCGACCAGACAGAACGTAATATTATTACCGTCGAAGACCCCGTCGAATACCGGTTTTCCAATATCAATCAGATTCAGGTAAACCCGCGCGCCGGCGTTACTTTCGCCAGCGGCCTCCGGTCTATCTTGAGGCTTGACCCCGACGTTATCTTAATCGGTGAGATACGTGATGCGGAGACCGCCAATATCGCCATCCAGTCGGCCCTGACCGGGCACTTGGTGCTCTCCTCAATCCATGCTAATGATGCCGTCGGCGTGGTCATGCGCCTCATCGACCTCGGTGTCGAGCCTTTCCTCGTATCTTCGGCGCTTATCGGGGTGCTCGCCCAGCGTATGGTCCGCCGTCTTTGTTCCCATTGCGCCCGGCCGATGGAAGGCACCGCCGAAGAAAAACTGGTTTACGCCCAGGCGACAGGCGAAGAAAGAAAAGAATTTCTCCACGGGGTTGGGTGCAAGGTCTGCGGCAACAGCGGCTACCGCGGCCGGACGGGCATCTTTGAGTTGTTTTATACTAGCGACCTGATTAAGACGCTGCTGGTTAAAAGTGCCACCTCTTCCGAGATACGCAATCAGGCGATTAAAGAAGGTATGGTTACCCTGCTGCAGGACGGCATGTTAAAAGTGAAGAAAAACATCACCACGCCATCCGAAGTGATACGCAACGCTTATACGGTTGCCTGAGGAGGAGATACGGCCGAGGTGGCAAGGCGAGAATGGAGATACGATGATTTACCAATATATAGCCTGTAGTGAAACGGGCGATATCGTCAAGGGTAAAATAACGGCCGAGGGTGAAGAAGCGATTACCCAGATGCTGAGTTTTGCCGGCTACCGTTTAATCAACCTTAGGCCGTACATTCCTTTCCTGAGCGCCGGGAAGCTGATGTCGCAGCTGTTCCCCATCAAACAATCCGATATTATACTGTTCTTCCGCCAGTTGGCCTTGCTCCTCGAATCCGGCATCAGTATCGTCACTGCCCTGGAGCTGTTGCAGGAGCAGATAACCAAGCACGCCTTAAAGAAGGTTATCAATGAAATCGTCGCCGATATCCGCGGCGGCAACCAGCTGTCGGCTTCCATGAGCCGGCACCCGGATATCTTTTCACCCATGAACTGCCGCACTCTGAGTATCGGCGAGCAGAGCGGCAGCCTCGAAACGATGCTGCGCCAGGTTGCCGACTACATGGAAAAAGAGATGAACACCCGCAAGGGCATTAAGGGAGCTTTATTGTATCCGGCCATCGCCGGCGTGGTAACCATCGCGGTAGTGGGTATCTTGATGTTTTTCGTGCTGCCGGCTTTTGCCAACCTGTACGGGTCGCTCGGCGCCAAGCTGCCGTTGTTGACCAGGATGATGATGGATTTATCAGAAATATTGCGTAAGTATGCCCTGTATATCTTGCTGGGGATCATTTTCGTCGTCGGGACGATTATCATCTATACCCGGACGGCGGATGGCAAGTATAAAATCGATGTCCTGATGCTGAAATTACCGCTGATGGGAAAAGTGAACCTATTAAACGAGCTTTCACGCTGCTGCCGGAGCATTTCGCTGCTTTTCACCGCCGGCATGCCTTTAACGGATATCATGCCCTTGGTTATTCAGGGCAGCAATAACCGGGTCGTTGCCCAGGGGCTGTACGATGTTCAGGCGGACATGCTTAAAGGAGAGGGACTGGCACGGCCTATGGCTAAAAATCCTGTCTTCCTGCCGATGATGGTACAGATGGTCAAGGTCGGTGAAGAGACCGGTAGCCTGGACAATACTTTGCAGGCCGTGGCGCAGAATTTCGAGGCCGAAGCTGCCGAAAAGACCAAGACGTTGATCGGCATGATACCCCCGATTATGACGATAGTCATCGCTGGTTTCGTCGGTCTGATTGCCCTTTCCATGGTTTCGGCGATGTATTCGATTTACGGTCAGGCATTTTAATCTGGAAAATAGGGGACAGTGTTATGAAATTTATTAAGTTCAGTAAAACAGGCTGGTTGATTCTCGCGACAGGCATCTTTATCGTCGTCCTGGCCGGACTGGGCATAGCCCGCTCCCAGCAGCTTCAGGAACAGGGCAAAATCAAGGATGAGCTGGACATTTCTCAAAAGACCCTGAGTAATTTGCAGATTACGGATTTGACTAAGCAATTGGCTGAACTGAAGCAGAAAGCGGATGAAGGCCAGGTTCAGCTCAATGACGCTAAACAAAAACTGGACCAGACGGTGGTGAGCGTTGAGGTTACTGATGAATTCTTCTCCATCGCCAAGTACTGCAGCGTGAGGGTCATGAGCATCAGCACCACGCCGATTATTCCTAATGCCTATGAAGGCATTGGCCTCAGCACAACCTCTGTTACCGCCGTGGCGGAAGGGACCTTGCCCGACCTCATTAATTTCGTGATAAGCATTAATAACGATTTTACTACGGGTCTGGTACAGTCCACCCAGATAAATATCCCCCTGCCGGATAGCGGTGACACCCCCTCGGCAAGCGTTCAAGTAATCGTATATTCGTATGAAGGATAACGACGATGGCTAAAAAAACAACGACTTTATATCTCAGTGATACCGGGATTCGCCTGATGGTCAACCGCGGTAAACGTATTACCAAGTTGGCCGATATGCCTCTGGACATGAGCCTCAGCGACCTCAATAGTGAAGAGAAAGAAAATGAACTCGTTAACAAGATAAAGCTTCTCTTCAAGAGTAACCGGATAAACGTCACGAAAATTATCCTGGGGCTAAGCGGGTTGCACTGTCTGACCCGCCCTGTCTCCCTGCCGGAATTGCCGAAAACCATGATAGAAGAGGCGATCACCCGGGAAGCCAAAAGGGTCCTGCCGGTACCGCTCGACCAGCTTTACATCTCCTGGCAGGTCATGTCTTCGGCCGAAGGGAAAATACAGGTCTTCGTGGTGGCTATACCCAAGCGCATCGCTGATACGATGGTGAGGGTATTAAATAAGACGGGGTACAAGCCGTATTTGATGGATATTAAACCCCTGGCCCTGGCGAGGGTGTCCCGGGAGGCTACGGCATTACTCGTCGATATCCAGCCGAAAGAATTTGACATAATCATCCTGGACCAGAAGGTTCCTAAAACGGTACGCACCGTGCCTTTCCCCCAGGAATATCTGGCCCGGAGCGATAGGCTTTCCGTCGTCAGGGACGAATTGAAGCGGACTATCCAGTTTTATAACTCGAATAATCCGGAAAATACTATACTGCCGAATACGGCCTTGCTGGTTTCCGGAGAGCTGGTGGATGAGGCGGAGACGATAGAATTCCTGGCTCAGGAACTGGGATATAAGGTCTCCCTGCTCGCCTCGCCGATGAAGTGCCTTTCACAGCTCGACCCGTCACATCATATGGCCAACATCGGACTGGCTCTGAAAGAACTGGTAAAAGAAGCGGGGCCTTCGTTGCCCAACATCAATTCCTTGCCGCTGCCTTACCAGCCCAAGCAGATACCCCGCGGCCGCCTGATGGCCGTGCCCGCCGGGGCGTTGGCGGTCGGCCTCGTCGTTCTCCTGCTGTTCACCGTTCAGAACGCCGCCGCCAAAATCGAAAAAGACCAGTCTACCCTGGATAATACCAGACTCCAGCTGGTACAAAAGCAGCTCCAGAAAAAAGACCTTCAAGATAATATCGGGGCAATGCAAAAAAAGGTGGTTGATATTCAAACCGCCCGTGATGGCTACGTCGCGGCTCTGGATAGCATGAATCAAGCCGGTAATTTAATGAACGGCGACCTTAACGCTATCGTCGATAACGTCGTGACCGGCCTCGATATTTTCACCATCAATCATGCCGGCGACCAGTTGCAGGTGTCCGGCCAGTCGGTAACCGAACAGGAGGTTATGCAGTATGTCCATAAACTGCAGGACACCGGCAGGTTCTCCGAGGTGACGATTGCCAGTATTGTCAGATTGGTTGACAGTGAAAAAGGGACGGAGGTCATGGACTACTCCCTGGCTCTAAAACTGAAAGAAGGGTAAAAACAATGGCAGATCTCATTGCGTTATTGAAATTAGCCAAATCGAGGGACGCCTCTGATTTACACCTGGTCGTTGACCGTCCGCCACTGTTCCGCATCAACGGCGCCCTCTTACCCGCCACTGACCAGCCGCCGCTGACCGCCGAGGATATCGAACAGGCTTTGCGCCAGGTGGCGACGGCCAAGAAAATGGCTGAGTTTGAGCGCTGTTTGGAGCTCGACTTCGGCCTCACCGTCCCCGAGGCGGGACGGGTCCGTTTCAACGCCGCCAGACAGCGCGGAACCATCAGCATGGCGATGCGTCTCCTGCCGATGGTTATCCCCGACCCCGAATTCCTGGGGCTGCCCAAGGTGTGCACGGAGCTCATTGTGCGGCCCAGGGGCCTGGTGGTCGTCAGCGGACCCACCGGTAGCGGCAAGTCCACCACGCTGGCGGCCATGGTCGACTATCTTAACAAGGTTGAGAGCCGGCGCGTGGTCACCATCGAGGACCCTATCGAATACACCTACGACAATAGAAGGTGCACCATTACCCAGCGCGAGCTCGGTGAGGATACCCTTTCTTTCGCCGAGGCTCTGAGGCACGTCTTGAGGCAGGACCCGGACGTGATTCTGGTCGGCGAGATGAGGGACCTGGAGACCGCCTCGGCCGCTCTGACCGTGGCGGAGACCGGCCACCTGGTCCTGACTACCGGCCATGCGCCCAGCGCTTCTCAGGCGGTCGAGAGGATTGCCAGCCTGTTCCCTCCCCATGAGCGTTATCTGGCACAGGCAAGGCTGGCTTCACTGCTCCTGGGCATTCTCTGCCAGGCTCTGGTGCCCAAGGCCGATGGCTCGGGCAGGGTGGCCGCTATCGAGGTCATGCTGGCTAACCCGGCGGTGCGAAACCTTATCCGGGAGGGCAAGAGCTTCCAGCTGCCCAACGTTATCCGCATGAATAGCAATCACGGCATGGAGCTGCTCGACCAGGCACTGGTCAGGCTATACCGTGACGGCGTCATCACCCGCGAAAGGGTCTATGAGTTCTGCAACGACCCCGAGGAGATAAATAAGCTTGTTGGCGATCGGGGCGGCAAGAAAATGGACGATATCGAACTGGCCCTGAATACGCAATTCAATTAATCTGTCTCCTCCTCTTAGTAAATACTTCCCTGGGCTGCTAACCGGGGAAGTATTTTTTTGCAGGATATGTTCTCACCGGCTCATTTACCGGGGCATCTTGTTCGGTTGTTCTACGGGCCCTGCATTACCGGTGGCTTTGAAGGCCTCACCCTTCCTCCCCTCTCCGGCCAGGTATATCATTGAACGCTGGTAGATTCATGGCTGGAGAGGGGAGGGAAAGAAGGAGCGACTGGCGCCCCTCTTGACGGACTACTCCCTCCAGGTAAATCAGGCGTGTTCGGTTCTTCCCGGGATTTGCCCTCTCCTCCCATGGCAGCGGGCAGGCATTTCCACCGCATTGCGAATAGGGTAAGGCTATATAAGCCGGGCGTGGTCCTGTCCCTGGAAGCAACCCTCCTCCGTTAAGGCAACGTCCCAAGCTTTATCGTGAGCGTCGCGATTAGGCTGAACGGTTAACAGTGGGGTCTCTTAGAGGGATTCATCCTGAAGGTTCGCCCTGAAGGGCGCCAGGCCCCTTTTTTTATACCCCTCTCCAGCCAGATCATCCACGGGTTTGTTAAAGGAACAGGCTGGAGAGGGGGTACCGGGGGTGGGTGACTTAATATGAGGGCGTTTAAGAGGGGCGAAACCCCTCTTCTCTTTCCTCCCCCTTCCTTTCGTAAAGGAAGGGGGATTAAGGGGGATGGATTTTTAGATAATACAAAACAGAAAGCCTATCAGCCGCCAGGGCTGATAGGCTTTTCCGTTTACGCGCTATATCTTATATCTGGTCGTAGCTGTTTCGTATTAGTCTTGCTGGGTATGGACAGTACCGTCGGCATCGAAGTAGTAGTCGACCTTGTTCTTCGTGTAAGACGGCAGCGTGCCGTCAGCGTTGAGGCCGGTCAGGTAGGCAGATAACAGTAATGGGGTTGTATCAGTGGTCGTGCATAGGTCCATGTCGTGCGTAGCGTTGGCTAGCAGAATCGCGTTCAGCACGCCGGTAGTGCTGTCGGTCAGCATGGCCGTCACCCCCGTCTGGATGTCGTGTAGCTCAACCTCCTTGGACTCCGTTTTACCCTTGTTGATGAACTTACCGACGTTGGGTACGGCTACTGCGGCCAGCACACCGAGAATTGCTACCACGACCAGCAGCTCAATCAGGGTGAAGCCCTTCTCTCCATAACGGAACTTCTTGAAAAAGCTCTTCATTTCGGATACCTCCTTCAATATTTAAATAGCTTTTTTCCTTTATTTACAGCTTAGCATAGCCTCGAAGCAGTTCAATGAGATATTAGTCCCGATGTCGCGTAGGAATTAAGTCCTATGATATTTGAGGCTGCACTAATAGGTGTCTCCATAGCAAACACTGCTAGTTTATTCTCCTGCCATGCTCTTTACGATAATACCTTCACCCAATTCCGCTGAGGGTCAACCCCCATAATAAAATTGAATCCGGGGTGTTTAAGAGGGGTCACGACCCCTCTTTCTTTATTTCCCCCTCTCAAACATTTAAAAAGTCCGAACATCAAATATATCTGTTTGAGAGGGGGACATGGGGGTGAGTATGTATGCCAAGTGACGAGTTTTGCGCATGAACAAAAAAGGCCTGGTAAGGTAAGCTATTGACTCGCCTGTCAAAACAGGGCAAAATGTAACGGTATGAACACCGGTCTAGCCGTTTTGTTCACGATTATCGGCGTTGCCGTAGGCAGTTTTTTAAACGTCTGCATCGACCGGCTTCCATCGGGTAAATCCGTGATTTTTTCACCTTCCCACTGCGATAGCTGCGGGCGCCGTATTGCCCTGGTGGACCTGGTTCCCTTGCTGAACTATTTATGGCTCCGCGGCCGCTGCCGCTATTGCCATGCCGGGATTCTCTGGCGCGTCCCCCTGGTGGAGCTGCTCAGCGGCATTCTCTTTTTGCTGGCTTTCTGGCGTTTCGGTCTGACCGCCCGGTTTGGCGTCACCGCTTTCTGGTGCGGCGTGTTCCTGGTAATCATGTTTATCGACTGGGAACATAAATTAATATTAAATAAGGTAACTTACCCGATGGCCGTCGTCGCTCTGGTGCTCCTGGGGATAGATTCGCTGATGCCCGATTGGAATATATTAGGCAACCTCGTGTTTTTGCCCGCTGGCCAGCCGAGCATATTGAGCGGCGTTATCGGCGGCGCTGTTGGCTTTGGTTTTTTCCTTATTATATTTCTGATCATCCCCGGGGGCATGGGCCTGGGCGATGTCAAGCTGGCCGCCCTCATCGGACTGGTTACGGGGTGGCCCCTGGTCATCGTAGCGCTGCTCATCGGGATTCTTATCGGCGGCTTGGCCGCGATTGTGCTGCTGCTGTTGCGACTCAAAGGCCGGAAGGACCTTATCCCTTACGGCACTTTCCTGGCTATTGGACCTGTGGTGACCCTGCTATGGGGTGTGAATATTTTCCACTGGTACCAGAATTTATTCGGTTTCTCCATCCTGTAATCGTCGCCGTTTCCACGGTCTTAACTCACCTGCGGGATGTCTCGCTTATTGACATTGTTCCTATCCATGAGTACAATTATCCTGTATGAACGTGGATTTAAACGGGCCCGCCCTGGGTAAAGACACCGTCGCGCCCCTTGCCGGCAAGATGGGGCGGCGCCGCTCCAATATCGAGATCATTGCCGATATGCTGCGGGTCGGGGAGAACGGCGCCGGCAAGACGGAAATCATGTATACCGCCAATATGAGCTATAACCAGATACAAAAATACCTCGAATATCTGGTCAACCAGGGCTTTATTAATAAGGTGAACATGGATAACACCATGGTGGCGTATCAGGTAACGGACACGGGCTTTAAACTGCTTAAAGCCATCGATACTCTCCTGAATATGCTGGAACCCGGCAGCCGCGAAAGCGTCTGACGCCCCAAATCGACGGAAATGTGATTTAACCTGAGGATGGCTGTCCCCGGGTTTTTTTATTTTCTGCGCCGCCGACTTAATGAAACCTTAAGCAAATCTTTATGATTCTTTTATTACTTTTATATATATTTTTATGCCTGGATGATAAACTTTCAGTAAAATTAATAAGAGAAGCTGCGAACAGCTTTGAATAAAGTTGAAGGATATCGATGAGACGAACCCTGTTACTGGATGAAGACGACTTGATCATGGTGGTCAAGGAAGACGTCGTCAAGCAAATCGACGAAAACCGCGGCGAAATGAACCGTACCGAGTTCGTCAATTATCTCATCCAGTGCCAGTTGAAAAGTACCGGGAAAGACTACGTCACCAAAGAAGAGTTCCAGCATTTCACCAATCAGATGATGGAGCTCCTCCATAATTTCCTCCAGTTCTTCATCAGCTACAGCATGAGCATGGGCCAGGGCCAGGGAGAAACGGATATCCAGGCGTTAAGCCAGCAGCTCGAGTCCCTCTATCGCCCCGACGAAAACTCCGAGAACTATCTCTAGGTTTCTCGCCTTCGGCCGTTAGTTCTATTCATTTGGCTTTTTCGTGCCTGATAGAACTATGTTCTAGTACATAATCACTTCCCAAGCTACCTTCTATATCTTAGGCTTAGGTTTGCCAGATGGTAAAGCTTGAGAGGTGTTTATGCCGAAGGCTATAGACCTCCTCCGTGAAGGCCGGGACGAAGAGCTGTGGCAGATGTGCTGCGGCTTTCTCAGCCTTAACATCGACCAGTTCATGGAGATTCAGGAACGCCTCCTGCTTAAACAGTTGGAGTTACTCGGCAATTGCCGGCTCGGCAATAAAATCATGCATGGCGCCCGGCCCGAAGACCGTCGCCGAATTCCGGCGCCTGGTGCCGCTGACCTCTTATAAGGATTATTGCCCCGAGCTTATCGAAAAGAGGGAAGACGTGCTCCCGGTTAAACCGGAACGGTGGGTGCGTTCCTCGGGAAGGTCCGGAGAATATGTCTGTAAATGGGTGCCGATAACACCGGATTACGCTCTGCAATTGAGTATTTCTCTATACGGAATCGGTGTTCTTTCAGGGTGCAACGGCTGGAAAGATACCTCGAATATTCCTGATAATATAAGAATATTGTATTCCGTAGCTCCTAGGCCTTATATTTCAGGTACCTTTGCCGACCTTTTAAGAATGCAATCACCCATTGTTTATTTACCATCTTTAGAAGTGGCCGAGGGCTTATCTTTTGAAGATAGAATCAAGCTCGGCCTTGAACAAGCCTTGTCCGAGGGGCTTGAATATTTCTTCGGTATTTCGCTGGTCCTTATGAAAATCGGTGAGAAGCTGCGCGATTCTTCCGGTAAATTTAACCTGCGCCCTTATTTACTTAAACCTCGGGCGTTAGGGCGGTTGGCGAGAGCTATGATTAAGAGCCGGTTGGCGGGACGCCCCATGTTGCCGAAAGATATCTGGTCGTTAAAAGGCATCATCGGCAGCGGGGTTGATAGCTGGATATATAAAGACAAGATAAAAGAGTTCTGGGGGAAAAGTCCCCTGGACTTATATTCCTGCACCGAAGGCGGCGTCATCGCCACCCAGGCGTGGGATTATGAAGGCATGACTTTTATCCCCCAGTTGAATTTTCTGGAGTTTATCCCTGAAGATGAACAACTAAAAAACCAGATGGACCGTAGTTATCAACCCAAGACATTATTGCTTAATGAAGTAAAAGCCGGTGAAAACTATGAACTGGTAATCACCAATTTTTACGGCGGTGTTATGACCAGGTATCGGATAGGGGACATGGTCAAAATTACATCTTTAAGCAATGACAAACTGGGCATCAGGCTTCCTCAGATGGCCTTTGAAAGAAGGGTTGACGATATCATCGACTTTGCTTTCGTTAGGTTGACGGAAAAGACTATATGGCAGGCGATAGAGGCGGCCGGCGTTCCCTACGAGGACTGGATAGCCTACAAGGAACCCGGTGAGCCGACCCTTAAGCTCTTGATTGAGCCGAAGAACGGTAATAACTATAGCGAATCGGATGTCGCTGCCATGGTGCTTCACCAGATCATGAAATCTGATAACGACGATGTTCATGCCGATTCGCCTCTTCGTGACGATTTTGCCAGTTCGTTAGAGTTTAAGCTCAAAGTCGATTTTTTACCTAGAGGTGCTTTTGCCGATTATCTCGCGAAAAAGCAGGCTGAGGGCGCCGACCTCGCTCACCTGAAACCGCCCCATGTTAATCCTCCGGAAAAAGTCCTCTCCGCCTTGACCGCCGAGTATGAGGAAATTCTCGTCACTAAGTCCGGGTCTAAAGAACCGGAAAAACAGGGCACGCAAGAGGCGGTCATTTCGTAGTACTTTAGTATCCTTACCTTGGTTTGCCTACTTTAGTTACCTATTGACAGTGTTCTCATTTAGCCTAATAATGCCCATATATGAATGCGTATGCTATCGCGCCTCTAATAGCAGCTATCGCTTATATCCCCTTACTATTTACGACTGCCACCACTCGCCCGTGGCGGAAACGCCATATGTTTTTCCTCTTCTTTTTAATTTCGGCGATGACCTGGAGTCTCGTCACCGTTTATCTACGCGGTAATTATCACCCGGAATACTCGATGATTTTTAGTAAAATCATCATTATCCTTTTTGCCCTAACGGCCGTTCAGTTACATGTTTTTACCTCCTCCTTCTTTCCTCAGGAGAAGGGACGCTGGCTGCCTTTTGCCTATATTTCTCTCGCCGCTGTTATCGTTTTAACACTATTGGGATATACGTTGAAAGGTGTTGGGTCAATCAATGACCGACTTCATTACGAATATGGCCCTTGGGTCATTATCATCGCCATTTTGTTACTGACAATAGCCGTCAGAAATCTCTATGTATTTTTTTCCATGTTGAAGACGGCCGATAATCCGGTTTTACATAATCAGACTCTTACTCTCATCATCAGCATTATTGTCCTGTCCGTGTTTACCTTGATCTCACTGCTTCCCTGGGGAAATGAATATCCCCTCAGCCATTACGGTAACCTTATTGTTGCCTTTATCCTGAGCTATGCTGTCATTAAGCATCAGTTGGTGGATATCAAACTCGTTTTACGCCAGGGGACGGTCTGGGCGAGCCTGTTGATTATCGGGGTTTCCAGCTTCTGGCTGCTCCTTTTTATTGCCGGCAAGATTTTTGGATTCGAGTTGCGTCTGGTGGTGTCGGTCGTCGCTACGGTGATCGGTGTGGGCGTGGTGGTGTTCGTTTATCATATACGCGGTTATTTCTTTGATATCATGAGCCGGGCATTACAGGGCTCGAGCTATAATTTTCGCCGCCGACTCAACGAGTTTACCAATAAGATACATAATGTCTTCAGTCTCACAGAGCAGGGCGGCGAGCTTTTGACTTTAATCATTAAAGCCGTCAACATCAAACAGGCGTGCCTGCTTTTCCCCGAAGCCGGCGGCGACGACTTTAAAGCTCAATTCGTTGAGTCTGTCGACACGGAAAACCGGTTTTCCGATCTGAGGATAAGGGCGGGCAACCCGATTATCCAATATCTGGAGAGAGAGCAGAAATTTTTGTCCCGGGAGACGCTTAATATCCTGCCCGCCTTCCTCAGTCTCTGGCCGCAGGAGAAAGAAGAGATCGACGCCAAGGAGATAGCCCTGTTTGTACCGCTCATTAGTCGCGACCGTTTGATTGCCATCCTGGCGCTGGGTAAGAAACAGGCGGGCCGGTATTCCCTCGAGGATTTTTCCATCATCGAGGATGTGACCAATCGGGTCGCAGTCAGCCTGGAGAAAGAATATCTTAGCGAGCAGCTCCGCGAACGTGAAGAAGAGCTGTCCGTCATCAACAGCTCCAGCTCTATATTGTCTTCGAGCCTGGATATCCAGCAGATATTCGGCAGCTTCCTGGAAGAGTTGAAGAAAGTCGTCGACGTCAGCTGGGCGTCCATCGTTCTTATTGAAGAAAGTAACCTCTGCTGCATGGCCTTGTCCTCGCCGGAAGGTTCTGCCTATCAGGTGGGCGACCGCGTGCCCCTGGAAGGTACGGGCACGGGCTGGGTGGTCACGCAAAAGAAATCTTTTATCGAGCCCGACCTTTCCCGCGAGATGTACTTTACCACCGGTCAGCGGTTTTTCCAGCTGGGACTGCGCACCATGGCTTACCTGCCGTTGATTGCCAAGGGCCGGGCTATCGGCAGTTTCATCGTGGCCAGCAAACTGCCTAACGCCTATAGCCAGCGGCACATCAAGCTGCTGGAGCAGCTCGCTTCGCAGATTGCCATGCCACTGGAGAACTCCCAGCTTTATGCCAAAGCGGAAAAGAAGGCGCGTGTTGACGAGCTCACCCGACTTCTTAACCGGCGCTCGCTGGATGAAATGATCGATAGTGAAATCGGCCGGCACTCGCGTTACGGCGGCGTCTTTACGCTGGCCATTCTTGACCTCGATTCCTTCAAGACTTTTAACGATAGTTACGGGCATCTCTCCGGGGACAGGCTCTTGAGAGAGGTGGGCCACATTATCAAAAGCGCCATCCGGAATGTCGACTACGCTTTCCGTTACGGCGGTGACGAATTCGCCATCCTCCTGCCGCAGACAAATATCGAGGATGCCCTGCAGGTCATCGAGCGTGTCCGCGAAAAAATCGCCCGGGGACTGGATTCCGGGGACATCCACGTAACCACCAGCATCGGTCTAGCCACCTGGCCGGATGACGGCTTCAGCCATACTGATATCATCGCCGCCGCCGATGCCACTCTCTATCGCGTCAAACGGAGCGGCGGCAACAAGAGCTATTGCGCTTCAGGGAACCCGACGGCGTCGCCGCCGGCGGATTCGGGCGTCGACAAGGTTAATGGTAATGTGGATGTTAAATACCTGAGCTTCGTCAACGCTTTGTGCGAGACCTTTGATTCTAAAAATTATTTAACGCATAATCATGCTAAGAAAGTGTCCGAGTGCGCCATGGCTCTGGCAAAATCGCTGAAGCTGGAGCCCGCGGAAGTCAACCGCATCGAGGCCTGTGCTTTGATGCACGATATTGGTAAAATAGGTATCGGTGGTGCCATATTGAACAAGGTGGATGAGTTGACTCCTGAAGAAACTGAAGAAGTTAAAAAACACCCGCGGTCCGGGGCGGATATCGTTAGCCGTATTCCCCAGCTGGCTGCCTGTGCCAACGGTATCCTGCACCACCATGAATGCTATGACGGCAGTGGCTACCCCGATGGTCTCAAAGGTGAAGATATACCGCTGGAATCCAGGATAATCACTATAGCCGATGCTTTTATCAATATGACGTGTGAGAAACCCTTGGCCGCTTACGTGTCTATTGAACAGGCTATGGGAGAATTAAAACAATGTTCCGGTAAACAGTTCGACCCGTCTCTGGTGGAACAGTTTATTGCCATTCATAAAGTCACGGTGAATAGTGAACAGAAAAAGGCTAGGAGGTAAAATAGGTGAGGGACGTAGCTTTCTTACCCCAAACTGGAGGCATCAAGATGAATAATAAAAATAGCAAAATACAGGTGTTCGTCATCAGCCAGCAATCGTTGTTTTTGGAGGCTATTGAGCACACGTTTATGGATACCGACGATATTGTGATTATCGGCACGACCGGCATCAATAACGATGTTATTAAATCTATCGATAACCTGCCGCCGGATGTGGCGTTGCTGGACCTCGACGGTCCTTCGGATGACGCCCTGGAGCTGGCTCGGAAAATCAGGCAGCGTTCGCCCAATATCGGCGTGGTCGTGCTGACCTCCAAACCCGATGACCAGCAGTTGTTCCTGGCCCTTAAGGCGCAGGCCGTCGCTTATATGAGCAAGGAGATTACCGGGGAACAATTGATTGAGATCGTCCGGCGTGTCAACCGGGGCGAGCACCCGATTAACGAAGCCCTGACCACCCGCCCCAAGGTGGCTGAGCACGTCCTGCAGCAGTTCCAGGAGCTCACCACCCGCAGCGAGGCGGAAGCTTTTATCTCTCCCCTCACCCCGCGGGAAATAGAAATCCTGCAATATATCGCCCAGGGTTATCTTAACAAGCAGATTGCCGCGGAGCTTGGCATCAGCGAGCAGACCATTAAAAACCACGTTACGTCCATCCTGCGTAAGCTGAACGCCAACGCCCGCACGGAAGCCGTCGTCGTCGCTATCAAGCAGGGCTTGATCAAGATAGTTTAGCGGGCTCGTATCGCGCGTTCACGTTTTGAGTCGATTGCGCTCAATGTGGCATAATCAACCTATGCCTGTTGTCGACTTCTGGTACATTATTGTCATTGTTATCCGCCTTTCCACGCTAATTATCTGAGATTCCATCGTATTGACAGGTGCGGGTGCGGCGAGTATAATTAGGCACTAAACAAGAGATAGGATGGTATGGAGGTGAGGCATGAAAAGGTTTTTATTTTTATTTGTTAGCGCTTTGCTTATTTTGACGATGATACCTTTGGCCGTCGGCTGCCAATCAACGCCAAAGGTCGTTTTTGAAGCCAGCGTTACCAGCGGGCAGGCTCCGCTGACGGTGGTCTTTACCAATAAGACCCAGGCTGCCTCGGATAATATCACCAATTTCAGCTGGGACTTCGGTGACGGCCACACGGTCAACACCGGTTCGGTCGCCGAATCCGTCACCCATGAATATACGAAGGTCGGCACCTTTACCGTAACGGTGATTTTTTCGAGAAAAGACAAGCCTTCCAAGACTAGCCTGGCGACGCAGACCATTACCGTGGCGCATGGCCCGGTATCTGCGGTGAAAGTCATGCCGGCCACCATCGAGTTGAATATCGGTCAGTTGCAGACCTTCACCAGCGACGTGGCTGACTCCAGCGGAAACCCGATTTCTGAAGCCGCGCTTTCCTGGCAGGCGTCAGCCGGTACTATTACGGACCAGGGCGTTTTCACGGCCGGAACGAAAGCTGGCACTTTTGATAAAGGCGTCACGGCTGCTGCCGAACAGGGGACCGCTTCCGCCGAGGGCTCCGCTTCGGTCATCGTGAAACCCGACCCCCTGGCGGCGGCGGCTCTCCCCGTGCTTGAGATCGCCGCCGGTGATACCAAGCAGCTTCAGGCTGTCGCTGATGACCAGTATGGCAATCCCATCAAAGACCTGGCGGCGACTTGGTCGCTTAGTAATAGTGATGCCGGTTCCATCACGTCCGCCGGACTCTATACCGCGCCGAAAAAGGCCGGCAGTTACAGTGATGTTATCTCTGTAGAGGTGAAACAGGGAGACACGGTACGCCAGGCGAAGGGAAACATTACGATTGTTCCCGGCGCTCTGAACCAGATTATTACGGCGCCGACGCAGATAGACCTGGGGATGGGGATGACCCAGCAGTTCATCGCGGTGGGTATCGATAAGAACGGTAACCGTATTAACGGCCTGGACTTCAGCTGGAGCGTCAGCGGCAGTGCGGGGTCTATTACCGGTGGTGGACTTTTCACTGCCGGTGATAAGCCGGGCATTTATAATGAAAATATTACCGTTACCGCCGCCAAAAATGGGGTCACCCAAACGGTGACACCCGATGTCACGATAGAACCCGACCGCGTGATATTTTTCTCTAATCGGGCGGACCCGACCAAAACCCTATATGATGTCTACATCATGGATATCGATGGCTCCAATGTTAAAAAACTGTCACTCGGCGGAGGGACTACTGATGCCCGGGTGGAGTCCTCGCCGGATGGCCGCAGCATCATGTATGTGGACCTTATATATCAGGGTTCGACACTCACCGATGAGACTCTCTATATGGCTAACACCGACGGGTCCTGGCAAAAATCCGTCGTTTCCGGGACGAGGGTCTTTGAACCTCGGTGGTCGTCCGATGGGCAGAAAATCGTTTTCCAGTCTTGGGAACATGACCCGCCGGAAATCTACTCTATGGATGTCGATGGCGGTAATTTCCAGAGGCTTACCAATAATGCCGTTTATGACGATTACCCTGATTGGTCTCCCGACGGCACCAAAGTCGTCTTTATATCTGAAATGGATAAGGCTGTCGTGTATCCCAAGATCTATGTCATGAATGCCGACGGTTCTCAGCAGCACGAGATTACCAAGGATTATTCTTATGACCTTTTCCCTCAGTGGTCGGCTGACGGCAAGCAAATTCTCTTCCAGTCTAACCGGTTCCCCGCCTCGACCTGGGGCATCTTCCTGATGAATGCCGATGGTAGTGATATCCGGGTGGTCTCGGCTTCGGCTGATTACTCTTCTTATTCGCCGTCCTGGTCCCCGGATGGCAGTAAAGTTATCTTCAATTCCACCAAGGATACTGAAAATGATGAAATATATACTATCAACCCTGATGGGACTAATCTCACGAGATTGACCGTTAATACGGCAATAGACTATGCCCCTACGTGGCTTCCCCGCAAGCAGGGTGTCAAGGTGTCCGACGCTTCCCTCGTCATCCCGGAAAAATTCGATACGCCGAACCTGACCGCCTCGGCCATCACCTCCCTGTACAGCGATGCGGTAGTTCGCGTTGTCTCTGAAATACCTGAAGGGACGGTCTCCGGCTCGGGGATTATCATTCAGAGCGATGGCTTGATACTCACCTGTAACCATCTGGTCAGCGACGCTACCAAAACGACCGTATATCTGAAAGACGGCACCAGCTATGCCGCGACCATCGCCGCCAGAGACAAGTTCCACGACCTCGCCCTCTTAAGAATCAAGGCTACCGGTTTGACCACTTTGACTATCGGAGACCTTAGCGGCGTCAATACCGGTGAGTCGGTCATGGTATTAGGCTATCCTCTGGGGAACGAAAATGTCTCCGTTTCCAGCGGCCTGTTGTCATCTATGGAATATGATGAGGGCTGGAACACGATTTGGCTGCAGACGGATTCCGCCATCAATCCGGGCAATAGCGGCGGGCCTCTTCTCGACATGCAGGGGAAAGTCATCGGCATGGTCACGCGCAAGGTTTTCGGTATCGGTGTTGAGGGCATCGGCTACGCCATTTCGGCTAATACTATCAAGCTGTATCTCCCGGATTTGCTGGCTCAAGCGAATAAATAAAAAACTAATAAAAAATATTGAGATTCTTTGCTCACGATATCGGCTGTGCTAGAATATTGGTGGGTGATGGGTGAGAAATGATGATGGCCAGCAGCCTGATCGAGGAGCAACTCAAACGCTTGCCGCACCGTCCCGGCGTCTATCTCATGAGGGATGCCGCGCGGACGATTCTTTATGTCGGCAAGGCGTCTGACCTTTATAATCGCGTCCGGTCGTATTTCAAGTCCACCCCTAAGCTTACCCCCAAGATTCAGCACCTGGTCTCCCGGATCGCGGATATCGATTTCTATATCGCTTCCTCGGAGCAGGAAGCCCTCATCATGGAGTTGAACTTTATCAAGCAGTACCACCCCCACTATAATGTCAGTCTCAAGGACGATAAGACTTTTCCTTACCTGAAGATCGACCTTAATGAAAAGTGGCCCCGCGTCTATGTCACCCGCCGCTTTGAGCAGGACGGCGGCCGGTACTTCGGCCCGTTCTCCAGCGGCTGGTCGGTCAAGCAGACGCTGCATGTTTTGCAGCACCTTTTCCCGCTGCGCATCTGCTCTAAAGACCTCGGCGCCAGAAAATTGCGGCCCTGCTTGGAATACCACCTCGGGCATTGCCTGGCGCCCTGCACCGGCGAGGTGAGCCGGGAAGAATATGACCAGGTCATCAGGGATGTGACGCTCTTCCTCGAGGGGAAACAGGAAAAGGTAGTGCGGGAGCTCAAAAACAGGATGGAAAAGACCGCCGGGTCCATGGACTTTGAAAAGGCAGCCCTGCTCCGGGACCAGATTCAGGCGATACAAAATGTGATTGAAGGAGAAAAGATTGCCGCCGTCATCAGGGGCGAGGAAGATGTCATCGCTTTCGCCCCGGATGGCGACCAGGCTTATGTCCAGGTGTTGTTCGTGCGCCGCAATAAATTGACCGGCCGGGAGAGCTTCCTCCTGCAGGGAACACGCCAGGAAGAGCCGAGGCAGATTATGACCAGCTTCGTCAAACAGTATTATTCTTCCCGTCCTCAGATTCCGCCGCTTTTGTTGCTGCAATATCCCATCGAAGACGGGCCGGTAGTCCGGGAATGGCTGAAAAGTCGGCGGGGCGCGGCGGTAGGAATAGAGGTGCCGCGTCGCGGCGTGAAGAAACAGCTTGTGGACATTGCCGCCGAGAACGCCCGGCAGGGCCTGGAGCAGCTTAAAATTAAAGAGCTGGCGACCGCTAAATCGCTGGATGCCGCGCTGGCTGAGGTTCAGCAAAGAGCTTAAGCTGCCGCATCCGCCAAAGCGCCTGGAAGCTTACGATATTTCCAATATCCAGGGCACCTCGGCGGTGGGCAGTCTGGTCGTTTTTGAAAATGGTAAACCGAAGCCGGCCCATTACCGCCGCTTTAAGATTAAGACTGTCGAAGGCACGAACGACTACGCCATGCTGCAGGAGGTGCTCCGGCGGCGTTTTAAGCATGTGAATAAGAGCGACTCTGTGGGAAGCGATACTTGGGCAATCATGCCCGACCTTATTCTTATCGACGGGGGCAAAGGGCAGCTCAATGCCGCCGCGGCGGTATTACGGGAGGCCGGCGCTGAGGTGCCTTTAGCCAGCCTGGCTAAGGAAAACGAGGAGATTTTTGTGCCCCGGCGCCGCCAGCCGATTCTCTTGCCCAGGTCTTCACCCGGTCTGCAGCTTCTCCAGCGTCTCCGGGATGAAGCGCACCGCTTCGCCGTAAGCTACTTCACTAAAATCCACCGCCATCAAACATTCCGCTCTGCGCTCGATAGCGTCCCCGGCATTGGCCCCCGCCGCAAGAGCGCCCTGATACGGCAGTTCGGCACCGTCCAGCGCATCAGGGAGGCCTCCATTGCCGAGCTGGCCGCCACCACCGGCATGACCCGCGACCAGGCGACCAAAATCAAGGAATACCTGTAGCCTTACCGATATGTTCGATGGCGTCGCTGTCGAACACGACTATCTCCTCGCCGATGGGGATATCATTTAGCCCCTGTTTTTAAACAGCAGCGTGTTAAAAAGCTTTCGTTCTTATCTAGTTAAAGCGGGAGTGCGAAGCGAGAGGGGGGCGTAGCCCCCTCTCCAAGACTATCTGTAGAAAACCTTGAAGCGATGTTATACTTTCTCGCGAATGCACTACCATCGGCACAGAGACTCGGAGAAAATTGACAATACTCAAAGTGTTGCCGGGTAACCTAGATAATAACCGCGCTTCAAAGAAGCTGTGCCCGATAATATCCTGAAATAGCCTCTCTTACCTGTTCCCGGGAACATGTTCCTTTGGCGCGAAGCTGGCTTAAGAACTGGCCGCGCGCCTCTATTTCGGGAGTAATCGATTCGTATTTGACCGCGAACTTATTGAATAGAATACTGTGCAAGTCCTGCTCCGGGGGATAAATAAATTTTTCATCCGGTGAATGCCGTGTGGTCAGAATTTGAGCGAACAGACCTTCTTTGGCAAGATTGACGGTGCTTACCGTATCCACATAGCGTCTCGGTTCATCATCATAATATGTGCCTTGAGCAACCTGCAGAGTGATGACGGCGCCGAGACCGGCGATGAGCGGTAAAGGTACTCCGAGAGCATTGAGCACATAGGCGACTTCCCTGATGTTGCGGGCATGCGTTGTGCCTCCCAAGGCATAACCCCTGGGGAGTACATTCAAACGCTTTAATGACCTGGTAGCCCCAGAGGTATTCATAGCTGTGGTTGCTGATTTCTTCGGTGATGAGATAGGTATTTTCCGGCTTTTCACTTCCTAAAGACTTGAAATCCTCCTCGTAGCCGCGTAAAGAGACCTGCTCTATTTCCGGACGGAGAAAATCCAGCATGGCATGAAGCAGTGTGGTTTTTCCGGCCCAGATGGGACCGGCTGCCACCATTACCGAAGCCCGGTGCTCCATTAAGAGCCACAAGAGTCCGGCGAGCTTAAAATCGATGGTGCCGAACTTCACGACATCGAGAATCGAAAGGTTCTCATCTATCCTGCGAAAATACCAATCCGCCCACCCAAGGGTTCTAACCATTTGTCCCCTCTTCCTATGATGTCGAGACATGGCACTCGTCTTGAAATTCCAGAAAATTAGAAATCGTAAACCCTAAATTTTCGTCTTTTTATTGTTGATGTAGTCAACAATAATATACTTGCCCAGGTCACCGGGTTCTGTAAAAAACACCCGCCCGTGGTTCAGTCGCGACATCCTGTCCACAAACATGTTGAAAATGTCCCGGCTTGGCAGCATGAAAGTATTAATGACGATACCCGCGCGGGTGCAGTTATTCACTTCCCTCAGCGTTACATCAATGCAGCGCTGGGTGGTCGGCAGCTGAAAGACAATCTGTCCGTTTTCAATATGCGCGGTGGGTTGGCCATCGGAAATCATGATTATCTGTTTGTTGGCGCTGCGGTCTTTTTCCAGCAGTTTCCTGGCCAGTCATAAACCCATGCTGCATATTGGTATAAGGCGTAAAATCGTCCCAGCTGATATAGGTCAGCTCTTCCGGGGTCATGCGCCGGGCTACGGCTGAGAAGCCCAGGATATACAGGCTGTCTTTAGGAAATTTGTCGGTGATTAAGGAGTTGAGGGCGATGGAAACGATTTTGGCCGCTTCAAAATTCCCGCCCATCCGCATCGACAGGCTCATATCCAGCATGATGACCGTGGCGGAGCGGGTCAGTCTGTTCCTGCCGGAAGACTTCGAAGTCTTGAACATCCATTTTTACCGGTACCTGCGGCCGCCGCAGCAGGGCGTTGGTCAAGGTCTTTTGAAGATGTAAATCGAAGTCATCCCCGAACTCATACCTCTTCGTTTCGTCGGTCCTTTCGCCGCCGGTGCCGCGCTGCCTGATGTTATGCGAGCCGCTGCGGTCTTTCTTTAAGCTGGCGAAGACCGTGTTCAGGGCTTTTTCCCCGATTTTCCTCATGCCGCGCGGCGTTAGCTCGTACTCGCCCGTGTTTCTTTCGAATGTAGCCGGCTTCTTCGAGCATTTTGGTGATTTCGCGCATCCTTTTCAACTCTTCCGCCGCGCTGTCGCCCAAAAGCTCCTTAACCAGCTTTTCATCAATCTCGTCCAGAGAATCGTCATGCCGGGAATCCTGGAACTGCTCTTCGAGTCTATCCATTTTCTGGAGGTGTTCCATCAGCTTCAGGGCTTCGGAATAGGAGAGCGATTCTTGCCCGGAAAAATTATAGCTCTGGGGGTCCAGCCAGCCGGGATACAGGGATTCCATGTTGGCCATCATCTTGGCCATCTCATATTTGGTGGACTCATCCAGCATGGAGTCTATCAGGTCCTGAAGCTCCTGCCTGTCCGCCGGGGAAAGGCTCTCCATTAACGCCTGCCGCCTGGGCAATCTGCTGCTGCAGGCGTTCGATTAGCTCATCGAGGTTTTTGGGGGGATTATCGCCGAAGAAATCTCCGAACTGCTTCATGAACCCCTCGAAATCCGGCTCTTCCCCCCGTCTCCGCGCCTCCAGCATCTGGTTGATGGCTTCCATGAAATGCCTCATGGCGGCGAGAGAATTGGCGTCCATGTTCTTGAGTTTCTGCGTCATCTCCCTGGCGAAAGAAGACATGGCGTTTCTTTTGAGCATGTCCATGAGCTCCTGGAACTGCCGCCTGGCCTCTCCATCCATGAAATCGTATTGGTTCAGGTCTTTTATCCGGCCGCCGACGTCTTTGGGCAGGACTTCCAGCTTTTCCATGTTCTGCGAGGCGCGTTCTTCCAGGTTCTTGAGCAGCCTTTCCTGCATTTCCGGGTTGAGGTCCTGGCTGCCGTCGGCCGCTTTTTTCCTGGCTTCATCCAGCCGGTGCTGTATGCCCTGCCGCTCGGTCTTGATAATATCGTCGAGCCTCTTGCGTATGTCTTCCATCATGGAGTTCAACTTGTATTTCTCCAGGTGTTCCTGCCGCCGCTGCCGCAGCCTCTGTATGAGTTCCTTGAGGCTGGGCAAACGTCTCCCCAGTCTATCCGTGAGGCCGTTACGCTGCATCATACGCAGGGCTTCGGCCAGGTCCCCGTCGTACATCAGGTTCCGCTGCAGCTCCTGCATCAGGGCATCCGCATCCGGCTCGAAGATATTCTGCGAGCCGTCCCATTCGGAATAGCGATTATTTTCCATTTTTAATGCTTATAAACCGTCTTGCCTTCGACCTTGGTTTTGTTTAGCCTTTTATTGAGATGCGCGCCTTCGAGAATAAACTCCACGATTGATGCCATTGTCTCCGGCGTTTCCGTATCGGTCATCTTTTTGACTGCTTTGGCCATGCCGGGAATTTCTTTCACGTAGCGCACATAAGATTTTGCGCTCATACTTTCCGAGGTTTCGACGTTGAATCCGCCGTTGAACTGCTTGACGATGGGGTCAAGTTCGTCAAACTGGAAATATCGATTGAATACCGCCAGTACCGCTTTTTTGGTGAGGTCGTCAATAATCTTCTGCTCATTCTTTTCCTCAAAGCCTTCCATCTCCACCTTGCCGATGGTGGAGGCAATAATGTAAGGAAAGTCGCTGATGCGCGGCACCGCCAGCTTTTCACCCAGCAAGGTGGCCCGCCTGATGGCATTGGCGACGACCGTCTCCAGGTTGGCGATAGAGACTCTTACGCTCACGCCGGAGCGCTGGCCGATATCCGAGCTTTTCCGTGCCAGATGAGTTATCTCGGCAATCACTTCTTTGACATAGTCGGGAACGTAAAAATTCACATCTCCATCATTAAACCGCTGCCATTCCTGCTCGACGATGGCTATTTCATCCTTAATCGTGACGGGGTAATGGGTGCGGATCTGCGCGCCGAAGCGGTCTTTAAGCGGGGTAATAATCCGGCCGCGGCTGGTATAGTCTTCCGGGTTGGCGCTGGCGACAAGGATGATATCCAGCGGCAGCCTGACCCGATAGCCTTTTATCTGGATGTCTGCTTCTTCCAGCAGGTTGAACAGACCCACCTGCAGCCTTTCCGCCAAATCGGGCAAGCTCGTTGATACAGAATATCCCGCGGTTCGTCCTCGGAATAATCCCGTAGTGCATGGTGAGTTCATCGGAGAGATACCGTCCTTCGGCGACTTTAATGGGGTCGACATCACCGATGAGGTCGGCAATGGTGGTGTCCGGAGTGGCGATTTTTTCCCCGTACCTGTCCTGTCGCGACAGCCAAACGATTTCGGTTTTATCTCCTTCGCTGGCTACTTTATCCCGGCAGGATTTGCATATCGGCGAGAAGGGATTATCGTTAATTTCGCAACCCCGGATGACTGGAATAGCTTCATCCAGAAGGCCGGTGAGGAGACGCATGACGCGGGACTTAGCCTGTCCTCTTTCACCAAGGAAGATGATATTCTGGCCGGATAACACGGCATTTTCCACCTGCGGGATTACCGTATTATCGTAGCCGATGATGCCATTAAAGATAGGCTTTTTTGCCTTAATCAAGGCGATGAGGTTACGCCTCATTTCTTCTCTTATCGATACGGGCTGATAACCGGACGCCTTCAGCTCGCCGATGGTCTTCGGCCGGTTCTGTCCTGGTGGGCCGTTAGTGTTATCAGTTTTTTCCGTAGTCGAAGAGGTACCTGCAAGGGTCTTGTTGGCTCCTTCTTGGGTATCCTCGACCGCCTTTTTTTGTCCCCCGAATATGAATCCCATTTTCATTATTTACCACCTATCTTTTATAAAGCGGCTGTTGTTCAACGAAAGAATAAAGGAAATCAGTTCTATCGTTAAGACGTATCAATAATGTCCGCTGTTTGTATTGGACCAAAATATGCTGTATCTCTTAAGTATAGAAGCTGAATTTGAAGTTTGTCAACGAAATTAAAATTAAACGAGATGAGCTGGTATATTGGGGGATGTCGCACTATTATTAGTTAAAGAATATGTGATATCAACTGCCAATGCCGCCGGGTGGAAAAAAGGCACAATTATTGGGAGTTCTGCCTGTTGAGACCCCTGGTGGCGCTGAGAAATCCATAGGTAGTACTAGCAAGGACTTTGATTTAGTTTTCAGCCTTAATATTTAACCTAGAACCATATAATAGTTCGAGTCCCCTAAAGTAGGCGTTACCGTACAATAAACAGAACTTTTAACTTTGCTTTTGCTCTTACATTCTAGTTGGACTCGTACCACAATTCAAGCTATTGTTCAACCCCCAGACTTTGTTAGCTCGAGGTTGAGATTAATGAATCGTTTTATTATGCCCTTCGCCTGACCAGGAGCAGGGTAATCAATCCTACTACTATTACCCCACCTGTAATACCACCAATCAACGACCAGTTAATGCCCTTACTCTCCGGTGTCGGTGTCGATGTTGGTGTGGGAGTTGGCGTTGGAGCCTGGTTCAGTGGTGGCGTTGTGGGTGGAGGCGCTGGTGCCGCCACGGTAAAGCTACCACTCAATCCATCCACAGTTATGTTATAGCTGCCAGCTTCTTCCTCAGCTACTTCAAAGCTAACGCTCTGGCTCTTACCAGCGGCAATAGTCAAGGTCTTATGTGCCTCTTCAACTCCATTTATCTTCAGGACTACGCTATAGCTTCCTTCCGTCCCGCCAGTGTTAGCTACAGAAAGGGCGACAATTACTACCTCTTTAGGCTGAACCTCCGGTGGCTGGATAGAGAGATTTGATACTGAGAAGGTAGCTGGCGTAGAAGGGACTACGAGTATTGAGAAATCAAAGCTTAAAGAGTCAACCTGGCTACTCACGGCTGTAACAAAGTACCATCCCGGAGATAGAGCGGGGATGGTAAATGACGTCGAGAATGTTCCGTCACCCAGTGTCGTTGTTTGGACTATTTCTGTATCATCGATAAGAAGCTTTACCGTACTCAAAGGTGGGAAGCGTAGTCCTTGGACATTAACTATTTGCCCTGGTTCCGCCTCAAGTGGCTCCATCTCAATGGCTGCACCTGGCGGCGGATTAAAATTGAACAGAAATGACGTCCAATCGTATTCACCGGTGTTAATATTGGTGGCCCACAAGTTGACGGGCACCGCATCTGTCAGTGGACCAAGAAGGGACAAAGGGAGCGACTGTTCGATTGAGTCCGAATAGTCAGATGGAGCGGGAATTGGCGGTCCGTTAACATCCACAATTTCTTCTATTCTAACTACCTCTCCGGGAGTAAGCGGAACAGATGTCTCGGAAGCAACATCATAAAGGCTGGTGGTTACTGAACCCACCGGGGGAATGAAGGGATACTTCCCCTGCAAAATAATCCGAAGAATCTTATCGACTCCGTTATAGCCCGTATTAGTGTTATTATCCGTGTCAAAACCCATTTCAAACTTCGTGTTGACATCGGTTCCGTCCGGGAAAAGACCGGCCAATGCAATTTCCACTTCAAGATCAGACGCAGGTCCCTCGGCAAAAAGAGAACCAGTGAATAGGTCAATGTATTCTTGACTGACATCACCTAAAGGGTCAGTCCATAATGCTCTCTTGGTATCAACATTAAACCAGCTACCTTTCCTTTTTGTCCACCCCTGTTTCTCGGCTCCCTTACGAACCTCATTTATCTGGTCCTGGTTCAGTCTCGTATCTTTCAAATCCAGAGTGGGGTACATTAAATTGTTGATATCACTGGAATGGCCTCCCTCCGTCATGCCATGACAAAATTCATGGGCGAGCGCTGTCCCCATATTCTGTAAGTTGCCACTATTTTGTATGAACGAGACAGGTCTTACCGGGCCACCCCGTGATTTGGACCCAACGTCGATGTTGTCGTTATCTGTGGTCGCCTTGTGTGTGGACGACCCTGCGGCGTCATCAGGAAGCTCATTGGCGATATAAACTTTGTAGCCCCTTCCTTCATTCGGGTAAAAAAGACGTTCATACCAGGCTCGAAACTCATGATTTAGCATGTCTATACCATTTCCGTACAACTGCTTCATTTCCCCGTCATCAAGCTTGCCGTCGTCGTTGCCTCCATCACTAACATCTCGATTGATGCGCGGAAAAGAAAGCTGGATTCCAGCCTGCTTCAGAATAAAGTTTGCATTGCTGACAGTTCTTTCAAGATCCTCGTCAGTAATTTTTACTTTCTTCAAGACGTTAAATTTTATGGGGACCTCAATCACTTCCTGAGGGGGAGCGGTACTGCCTGGCACAATCGTTGTCGAATCGAGCGGCGGATATTTGAGAGATTCCTGCCCAACTATATTGATGGGAAAAATTGTCGAACCAATTACAAGAACCACTATAGCTATCGCTAATCTGAAGCCGTAGACTGCCTTCGTCTTCAAGAAACTGCGACTCTTCATCTTCTTTCTCCTTTTCGGGCGATTTCGTGTCTGGCCAGGTTAGGAAAAACGTAATCTCCCACGAAGAATGTCGGGACTTACTTCAAAGTCTCATTTTACGTTAGCGGTTCTTTGTTGGCAAGAGAGGAGGCCGCAAGGTTAGCAATTGAACACTAAATCGTACAATGACGCAGTGTTCAAGTTACGCCAACTAGTTTAGAAGGGGGGTCTCAGTGTATTACGTCAAACAAGACTATTACCGAAGCCCTCCTAGTTGCTTTATATTTCCGGTTATCGAGGCGGGCCGCTTAGTTATCTGCCATAATTGTTCCAGGTTATCATTTATCTGTTTAAGGAGCTACACCGGATTAAATCCATGATAAGTGGCTGCTAGCTCAGCCTTTTTAGCCTCAGTGAGTACACCCGCTTGCAGTAGGCGCTGGTATGTGGTTTGTGCAGTATCATAGACCTTGTGGACTTTCGCACCGTGTCTGGTCTTGGATACAAGCTTTTGTGACCTTAACTGCACATTCTGGACGATTGTGTTAATGGCCTCTTTTTTTCCCCAACCACAAAGCAGGGAGCACTGCAACTAAACATATTTCCGCTGAAGCGAGGAAAAAGTCGTGGAATAAAGCTAGAAGTGACTTAACAAGCTGTTCAGGGACAGTTATTATCTCGGTAAGAGACATGCTGGCCGTCATTAAGTGGAAGCGACCCATCCCCCATGAGGTTATTGCAGAAAGTCCTATTATCATGCCTATCATGCGCATCATCACTATAAGCGATGATGCAATACCTCTTTGTTCTTCTCCGACCGAGTCCATAACCGCTGTGGCAAGGGGAGCAATCACCAAACCAAGTCCAAACCCGCAGGCAGCGAGGTGGAAAGTCATCTGGGGATCGGCGATGTCAATATTCCAACGGCTCATAAAAAAGAAACCAATACTGCTTAAGATTAATCCCAATATCGTGGGCAAGCGATAGCCAAATCGTTTGCATAAAAACCCACCTATGATAGCTCCAGCAGAGAGCATGATAGTAAGTCGTAATAACCTTAAACCTCCTTCCAATGGTGAGCGTCCCATGATAGTGTCACTCATAAGAGGAATATTGACCATAGCTATGATTAGAGCCCCACCAACGAGTAGGTTGGTTAAGTTGGCAGCAGAAAAGGTGACATTCCTGAACATCGAAAGTTTAAACAGCGGTTCAGAAACTCTGGCAATCCGCAAAATGAAGAAGCCGAAAAACAATAAAGAGCCAACTAAGAAGCTAAGGATGTAAACAAAGAAATACGGTTGTCCAGATTGCTGACATATACCCAAGCTGAAAAGACCCAGAGCTGCGGCGAGCAAAAATCCACCAATGTAGTCGATTTTTCCATGAGCCCGAGGACTCGTGCTAAGAAAGTTGAAAACGACAAATATTGCCAGAAGGCTGATTGGCAGATTAATCCAGAATATCCATCTCCAGCCCCAGAATTGAGCCAGCGCCGCGCCGTAAAATGGCCCGAGGGCGCCCCCAGCTTCAACAGCTGCGCCTATAATTCCCAAAGCAATAGCTCTACGTCTCTCAACAAAGACATCACCTACAATTGCCATTGCTACAGGTACTAGCGCCCCCCCACCGATTGCCTGTACAATCCTCGCACCAACTATCCATTGAAGATTAATGGCGAGGGCTACAGCTATCGATCCCACCATGAAGATTAATAATGAGAGGATATAGATTCGACCATGGCCATAAACGTCTGAGACCCGTCCCATCAAAGGCATAGCAAAAATGTAACCCAGGAGATAGCCAATGACAATCCACGCCGCCTGATCTAGCCTGGTAACCGGAAGGTTAACGGCCTTCATCATATCTGGGAGAGCGCCATATATCACCGTTTGGTCAAGTGCGGCGAAAAAGATGCCAAGACAAACGACTGCCAGGATAAAATTAGGGGAGGAAGTCCTCTTAAAACGCTTCCTAACCGAAAGCCACATTTAGTCCCCTATTCACCAGCTTCATGCTATCGATACTTTATTGAGGTAGTTCAATACTTACTACCTCGTTGTAGTTGGAGAATATTAGCGTCCTGACAATACCCTGTACTTCTGTTTCCGTTATCTTGCCTGCCACCTTGATATTACGCACCAACAAGTCGTCTTTCCCAATCCAAACCTCAATGTTTATTGCCACTCCCTTGACAGAGCTACCAGTTATCGCACTTAAGTCATCGGAATTAATACTGCCACTTAAGTGGTAACAGAGCACACCTGCTGACTCCTCGTCATTAAGCTCGGTGAGACCTGTTACATCTTTCATAACAGCAGCAATAAAAGTATTCGGATCTAATACACTTAGGACTTTAAACTCAGCCGGAGGTAACTCCCACTTACCGGACAGAGGATTCGTCATGTACATCACTCCTCCGACCGTGATCATTTGCACTTCGAGTGACATACCAGAGACTGTTCCAGAAATAGTCATTTTCAATCTATCAGGTCTAACTACATCGCCATAAGCCTTCTTCATCTCTATGCCCATCGCTATGGGGGTCCCCCCTCCCACCTGGTCTAGCGCGAAGTGAAAAGAATTGATTGCTTGCATCTTATCGCTAGATTTGTCGATAATTTGTGACACAGTCAACGGGGCTGGGGATGGTGCCTGTTTGGCACAGCCTGTAATGACCGTGGCAGCTACCATTAACAATACTATGAATATTAAAACCGTCTTTTTCATTTATTTGCCTCCTACTTTTAAAGTCGGTTCGGTTATGCACCTGACTACTTGATATGGCGTACCATATTACCCTAATTATTTAGTAAACGCAATGAAATAAGTCACCGCTATGTAATTCAGCAATTCCGGCGTCCTCTGTCGTCATAAACATATTCCCGATAACACATCTATTTTTTAAGATTTCTCGCATTAAATAATTCAATTATATTCCCGTTTATAATTTGTCAATGAGCCGGATGGATATCGATGACTAGGAAGTTAAAATACTGAACAAATACGCTATTTTGTTACCTTTGTTAATGTGAAAAGAAAATGCAACACTTCATTTACAGGTTAATAATACCTGCCACTTTGGGCCTAGGAGTAACGTCATTCTTTCTCTGCCTAACAAGAATAGGTTTCCGTTCTTCATGAGACATTAGGGCAGCATAAGGGCCCAGTAAACGCTCATATTGGTAGTGATAAAATTCCGGTAAAACATCAGTCTCATGCTCATGAAAAGCCCTGAATTGTTTATTAGTATTTAATAAATTTAATATATTCCGAAATCTCCCAATCATTTGCCTGTTACCCAGAGTTTTAACTAAGTTATATCCGGCTGGGAATAAGGCAGGAGCGTTCTTTAGTCTTTTTAGTAGCATTTTTCCGGAAGAGATATAAGAAAACATATCGATGAGTTTCTCATAAAAGACCACCGGACTATAATTCTTTAACGTGGATACCAGGTACGGCATATAGTAGAAACTAAATGGCATGGCTGTCAAAATACGGCCTTCGCTTAAATATCTTTCATAAAGCGGAGTATTTCCAAAGGGGACCGGAATATTAAAATTCGGCATAACGAAGGGAACTCGAGATGCAAATTCCTTGGTCAACTCTACAGGTTCATCCCCTATATCGGCATCCAGACCGAAGATGAAATTGGCTTGAATTCCGGTAACGTAAGGTCGAATATTATTAAACTGCTCTATGACTTTTTCCAGTTTTTCCCGAGGAGCCAGTATAGAGCCGGCTCCAACCTTGTTTGAATAAGCTGTCCATGATTCTATGCCGGGAATTATATAGAAGTTCCCCATGTTTTTCAGCCGCTCCAATCTGGAACCCCGCAGGATGGAGAGTGAAGTCTCCATTATATAAGTGTGACGCCTGCGATTGGGTATCTTTTCCAGTACATTGAAGACTTGCTCGAATTTCACGGCAAAGTTGGGGTCATGTAAACTGATCATCACCCTGGGGAAATGTCGAAAGATATAGCGCATATCTGCTTCTAGCTGGTCCAAAGATAAAAGTACATAGGGATTATTCCAATCAATACAGAAATCACAAGAATTGGGACAGCCAATGCTGGTTAACAGCGGAATTGAAGTAAAAAGAAAGGGCTTACCTTTGAGGAAAGTGGATGCGCGGATTTCCGGCATCCTTTCCTCTACACTGGGAATACTGCCAAGGGCGCGCCCACTGGTGATAATTTCTCCCCGAGGGGCATCTCTTAAAATATCGGTTATTAGCGTCTTATCACAGTCACCAACAACGATATCAAAGAAACGCAAACAATCCTCGGGAAATTGTTTAGCATGAGGACCACCTATCACAGTAAGTGTTTTCTCCCGGCGATACAGTTTTGCCAGAGCGTATGCCAGTGCACTTGCTTGAGTATAAGTTGAGATGAACACAACATCCAGATCGTTTGGTAGCAGTTGTTTGGGGTCTTTATTGCCAAAATAGGTCGCATAGAAGACTTCGTGGCCTAGATTGCGGCACCAGACACTTATAGCCTGGGGCATAATACTGGCGTATTGCTTGGTAACCAGATAATTATATGCCGTATGATCCCACCTTCTAGTGGTTCCGGCACTCATCAGCTCAAGGATTCCTATTCTCATATCCTACTTCCCCGTGTATTTTACCGCAAATCGGGGTTTCTATGCGTTGCGGCTTTGACATTAATTTAAAGCGCCAAAAACCAACCCATCAACCAAAAATAGATGGATTCGTATTAAATCGGGACAAAAACACGAAACACCTATCCGTTTGACCTATGTTACCTGCTTCTTCAAAGGTAACTAAATGAGTAAATGTGCAGCGGTTCAAATTGTGTAAGGCCCACTTTAGGTAATTAAATTACCATACTTCAGCTACCACTAACAGGCTTTGTTCCGCATAAACATTATTTCTCATTTGCAGATTAGGTAATTGTATTACCCATTGAAGTGAAAGGCTGATTGTTCTTGATATTTTCTTGACAGGTCAAGTCATTTTCTTGACACCTTGTTGACTATCATTTTACTAGAATATGGTCAATGAATGACCTCGCTTCTCTAGTCCTGCTCATTTTATTCTTCCTGATAACCTTTGGGCTGGTACTCATCTGCAAGCGCTTGATGAAGTCATAAGATGGATATTCTATATATTATTTCGGGGATAATTGCCCTCTGTTTGCTGGTGTACCTCATTTTGGCGCTGCTTAAACCGGAATGGTTTAAATGAGCATTTTCGATTGGCTCCAAATCGGGCTGTATTTGCTTGTCCTTTTATTGCTTGTCAAGCCGCTGGGAGCGTATATGGCGCGCGTCTTTCAGGGCGATCGCGTGTTTCTTACACGTGCCGTTGGACCCGTTGAGCGTTTTATCTATCGTATTGTCGGGATACGTTCCGACGAGGAGATGGACTGGAAGACCTACGCAGTTGTCATGTTGCTTTTCAATTTTGCAGGCTTGATTCTGGTATATGCTTTACAACGCCTACAGTCTGCTCTCCCGCTTAATCCCCAGGATTTAGGAGCAGTTAGGCCCGACCTGGCTTTCAACACGGCGGTCAGCTTCGCTACCAATACTAACTGGCAGAGCTATGGCGGGGAGACCACGATGAGCTATCTCACCCAGGTCCTGGGTCTCACCGTCCAGAATTTTTTATCCGCAGCTACGGGCATGGCTATTTTAGTTGCTCTGGTACGCGGCTTCGTGAGGCACTCTGCCAAGACGATAGGCAATTTCTGGGTAGACATGACCCGCAACGTCCTTTATATTCTGCTCCCGCTATCCATAATCATGGCGCTGGTTCTAGTTTCGCAGGGTGTGGTACAGACGTTTCGTGGCTCCCAGGAAGTGGCGCTTGTGCAATCGACGCAGGATACCAGCGGACAAGCAGTCAATCAACAGGAAATTGCCGTCGGCCCGGCCGCTGCTCAGGTGGCTATCAAACAGTTGGGGACTAATGGAGGCGGCTTCTTCAATGTTAACTCCTCCCATCCTTTTGAAAACCCTACTCCCCTTTCCAATTTCCTGGAGATGCTGGCGATTCTCCTCATTCCGGCGGCGCTGTGTTACACCTTCGGCAGAATGGTCGGCGATACGCGTAAAGGCTGGGCGCTCCTTGCGGCGATGACCGTCATCTTCGTAGCGATGTTATCGTTATCCGTTTGGGCGGAGCAGCGAGGTAATCCGGCCCTTTCCGGTCTTAATGTCGACCAGTCGGCCAGCAATGTGCAGTCCGGGGGCAATATGGAGGGCAAGGAGGTGCGCTTCGGCGCTGCCAACTCCGCCCTGTGGGCGTCGGCCACGACCGGCGCTTCAAACGGGTCAGTGAACGCGATGCATGATTCGTTCACCTCTCTGGGCGGACTGGTGCCAATGTGGCTCATGCAGTTGGGAGAGGTAGTCTATGGCGGTGTCGGTTCCGGTTTATATGGCATGCTGGCCTTCGTCATTATCGCGGTTTTCGTGGCTGGCCTGATGATAGGGCGTACCCCGGAATACCTGGGCAAGAAAATCGAAGCCTATGATATGAAAATGGCTTCTCTCATGGTGCTTATCCCGGTAATACTGGTCCTTTTCGGGACGGCTATCGCTGTGGCTACGACGGTTGGCAGGGCAGCCGTTTTCAACCCCGGCGCCCACGGTTTCAGCGAGGTGCTGTACGCCTTCTCTTCGACCAGCAATAATAACGGCAGTGCCTTCGCCGGTCTCGGCACCAATACGACTTTTTATAATATCGCTCTGGGTTTTGCCATGTTCTTCGGGCGTTACTGGCTGGCAATTCCGGCGCTGGCCATCGCCGGTTCCCTGGTGCAGAAGAAGAAAGTGCCGGTAACCCCGGGCACGCTGCCGACCCATACCCCTCTCTTTATTTTCTGGCTTATAGCGGTGGTGATTATCGTTGGAGCGTTGAGCTTCCTCCCCGCCTTATCTCTCGGACCTATCGTGGAACATTTATTTATAAGGTAATTATGATGGTAGAAGACCCGCAACAACCGGAACCAAAGCCCCCAACAACCGAAGGCCTGGCGGTGACGCCTTCGAAGAAACCGCTGCGTTTGGGACAGCGGTTGTATCGCCGCGCCATTATTGACGCTTTTTTCAAACTTAACCCGCGCTGGATGATACGCAACCCGGTCATGTTCGTCACCGAGGTGGGCAGCGTCCTGACCACTATCCTGTGGCTACAAGCGTTGTTCGGTCAAGGTGAGGCGCATGCCGCTTTTATCGGCGGGGTAGCATTGTGGCTCTGGCTGTGCGTGCTCTTCGCCAATTTCTCCGAAGCGCTGGCGGAAGGTCGCGGTAAAGCGCAGGCAGCGGCGCTACGCCGGACGCGAAAAGAAACTCAAGCTAAAAAGCTGACCCAGCCGAAGTACGGAGCTAAATATGAGTTGATGTCTTCCAGCGCACTACGACAGAATGACATCTTCCTGGTCGAGGCCGGTGATATCATTCCGACCGACGGCGAGGTAATCGAGGGGGTTGCTTCGGTGAACGAGAGCGCTGTCACCGGTGAAAGTGCCCCCGTCATCCGCGAATCCGGCGGCGACCGGAGCGCTGTCACCGGCGGGACGCGCGTATTATCGGACTGGCTGGTGGTGCGCGTGACCGCTAACCCTGGCGAAGGGTTCCTCGACCGCATGATCAGCCTGGTGGAAGGCGCCAAGCGCCAGAAAACTCCCAATGAAATCGCCCTTAATATCCTGCTGGCGGCGTTTACCATTGTCTTTCTCGTCGTCTGCATGACTCTACTGCCGTTTTCACTGTATAGCGTAGACGTAAATCATCAGGGCACACCGATCACGATTACGGTGCTGGTGGCGTTGCTAGTCTGTCTCATCCCGACCACTATCGGAGGGCTTTTGCCGGCTATCGGTATCGCCGGGATGGACCGCCTTATCCGGCGTAATGTCATCGCTCTATCGGGCCGTGCGGTGGAGGCGGCGGGAGATGTAGATGTATTGCTTTTAGACAAGACGGGCACTATCACTTTGGGCAATCGCCAGGCAACGGATTTTATACCGGTAGGAGCGGTAAGTGAACGTGAACTGGCCGAGGTGGCGCAACTGGCTTCACTGGCGGACGAGACGCCGGAAGGACGCAGTATCGTGGTACTGGCGAAGGAAAAGTACGGACTGCGGGGCAGCGCCTCTGCCGAGAAACAGCACGTCCAGCGCTTTATTCCCTTTTCCGCGCAGACACGTATGAGTGGCGTGGATATGGATGGGCTGGCCATCCGCAAAGGCGCGGCGGATGCCATTACGGCTTATATCAGGGAGCAGGGAAATACGGTACCTTCGGAACTAAAAACAATCGTGGATAATATCGCGCGTAGTGGCGGCACGCCCCTGGTGGTGGCACGCAACGGCGAAGCCCTCGGTGTCGTACATCTCAAAGATGTCGTTAAGGGCGGCATCAAAGAGCGGTTTATAAAAATGCGGAAGATGGGTATCAAGACGGTCATGATTACGGGGGATAATCCTCTCACGGCGACGGCTATTGCCGCCGAGGCGGGAGTGGATGACTTTTTAGCGCAGGCTACCCCCGAGGCCAAGCTCAAGCTGATACGCGAGCACCAGGCCGGCGGGCGGCTGGTAGCCATGACGGGCGACGGCACCAATGATGCCCCGGCTTTAGCCCAGGCCGACGTAGCGGTGGCGATGAACACCGGCACACAGGCTGCCAGGGAAGCGGCGAACATGATTGACCTGGATAGCAATCCCACCAAGCTCATTGAAATCGTCGAGACGGGCAAGCAATTACTGATGACGCGGGGGTCTTTGACCACTTTCAGCATCGCCAACGATGTTTCCAAGTATTTTGCCATCATCCCGGCGGCATTTGCTTCAACCTATCCGGCTCTGGGGGCACTGAACATCATGCGCCTGGCGACGCCGGAAAGCGCTGTTCTCTCGGCGGTAATCTTTAATGCGCTTATTATCATGATGCTGGTACCCTTAGCTTTGCACGGCGTGCCGTACCGTCCGGTTGGGGCGGCCAGGCTCCTGCGTGATAATCTATTAATCTATGGAGTGGGCGGGTTAATTGCGCCGTTTATCGGCATTAAGTTAATCGACATGATTTTAGTAGCCTTGCACCTGGTTTAAACGAGGAGGCAGAGGAAGGAAATATGCTCCGCCAGCTCAAAATTGCCCTGATATTCCTGGGGATATTTACGGTAATTACCGGGATAATTTATCCTTTATTCGTGACCGGTATCGCGCAAGCCTTCTTTCATCGCCAGGTGAACGGCAGCCTGATTGAAGAAAATGGCAAGAGCATCGGGTCAGAACTCATCGGGCAACCGTTCAGCGACCCGAAGTATTTCTGGGGCAGGCTCTCGGCAACGGCACCGTTCTCTTATAATGCCGCCGCCTCTTCGGGTTCCAACTACGGGCCGTCGAATCCGGCGCTTCAGGATGCGGTCCAGGGGCGCATAGATGCGCTGAAAGCGGTCGACCCGGATAATAACGCGCCGATTCCGGTAGATTTGGTCACATCTTCTGCCAGCGGCCTCGACCCGGATATCAGTGTTGCCGCGGCCAATTACCAGGTTGCTCGTGTCGCAAGATACCGTGGATTAAGCGAGGAGCAGGTCTCGGCCCTGGTAAATCAGTTTACCGAAGGCCGCCAGTTGGGTATCCTCGGTGAGCCGCGCGTTAATGTCTTGAAGCTTAATCTGGCGTTGGATGAGTTGAAATAGACTTGGCCGAAAACAAAGTATAAAATGTCACTTGGAGACATAAATCGCATGGCTGAAGACTATTCTCGCCCCAATCCTGATGAATTGTTGACTCAGGTCAAAGCCGAGGAAGAGCAAAAACGGCGCGGTAAACTGAAAATTTTTCTCGGCTACGCTCCCGGTGTGGGTAAGACTTTTACCATGCTTGAGGCGGCCCGCCTGCGGAAAAAGGACACGGATGTCGTCGTTGCGGTTGTGGAAACTCACGGACGGGTCGAGACAAAGGCCCTTCTGGAAGGTCTTGAGATTATGCCGCGCCGTCAGGTGGAATACCGCGGCATCAAGCTGACCGAAATGGACCTCGATGCGGTGCTGTCGCGTCATCCTCAGCTGACAATAGTAGATGAGCTCGCCCACGAAAATGCCCCGGGCTCACGACACCCCAAGCGCTACCAGGATATCGAAGAACTGCTGGAGGCCGGAATCGATGTCTATACCACGCTTAATATCCAGCATATCGAGAGCGGGCGCAATGCGGTTGCCCAGATTACCGGCGTCTGGGTGCGCGAGACAGTACCCGATAGCTTTATAGATAACGCGGCAGAAATCGAGATGGTTGACCTGCCCCCTGACGAGTTGCTGCAGCGGCTGAAGGAAGGTAAAGTCTATATCCCCGAACAAATAGCGCCGGCCACCGAGGCATTCTTCCGTAAGGGCAATCTTACGGCATTACGCGAGTTGGCCATGCGCACTGCCGGCAAACACGTCGACGAACAGACGCTGGCTTACATGAAGACCCACGGTATCACCGGCCCGTGGCCATCAGCAGAGCGCCTTCTGGTGTGTGTTAGCTCCAGTCCCGCCGGTACCCGTGTCGTGCGTAACGCTCGTAGACTGGCTTATCAATTGGGTGCGGAATGGTTTTCAATCTATGTTGAGACACCCGATGCGCATCTATCACCCAAACAGCAGGAACGGCTAACGAGCACCCTGCGGATGGCGGAGAGAATGGGGGCTAAGGTCTCGACTATCCAGGGAAACTCTGTGGTTAAGGCCGTGACAGAATTTGCCGGTAAGAATAACATTACCAAAATAGTCGTCGGCAAATCACGGAGAAATCGCTGGCAGGGCTGGTTCGGCGGATCAATCGTGAATCAGCTCATTCGCCAGAGTGAGCATTTTGATGTGTATATCGTGGGAAGTCGAGGAGAACCTGCACAACCAGAGCCGATTATGACCCCGGAGAAGGGGCGGCCCCGCAACTGGCGAGGCTATCTGCAAGGTCTGGGATTGGTCGTATTGGCTACCTTACTAGGACAACTAATCCACGGCTTTTTAGCTACCACCACTATAGCCATGCTGTATTTGCTATGTGTCGTTATTACGGCTTATTTGTGGGGACTGGGCCCGTCTATCCTGGTTTCCGTTCTGGGCGTGCTAGCATTTGACTTCTTCCATGTCCCACCATATCTGAATTTTGGAGTGACAGACACTCAATATGTTTTCACTTTTCTTGCCTTACTCTTCGTTGGCGTTGTCATCAGCCTTCTGTCATTACGGGTCCGTCGGCAAACCGAGTCCGCCAGGCGTCGAGAGCAGGAGACGGCCGCACTTTACTCACTGGGTCGAGACCTGGCCGTTTCCAGCGACCTTGAGTCTTATATCCGTGCCATTATAACAAGAGCCAAGGAAACATTCCGGCATGACACGATAGTTTTCTTACCCGACCCTCAAAATAAAGAAATCCTCAAACCATACGCTGGTATCCCGAATACCACTACCGACGAAAATGAATTAGCCGCCGCCATCTGGTCTTTTCAGCACCAAAGAATAGTGGGACGCGGCACTGATACGCTTCCTAATGCCAAAGCGCGATATCTGCCGTTAATTACTGCTAGGGGAGCAGTGGGAGTAATGTCGATATCGACGATTGATACCAGTGGCGAGTTGACCATCGAGCAAGAACGGCTTCAGGAGGCCTATGCCGACCTTGCTGCGGTGGCTGTCGAGAGTATTTTGTTAGCCAATGAGGCGCAAAATACGCAAGTCTTGCGGAATACAGAGAAACTCCAGACCGCCCTTCTCAATGCGGTCTCGCACGACCTGCGTACACCTCTGGTATCCATCATCGGTGTTTTAAGCAGCCTTCAAGAAGAAGGGATGCACCTGGATGACGTTGCCAAAATGAATCTAATCCAGGTAGCCCGCGAGGAGGCCGAGCGGTTGAATCACCTGATAACCAATCTGCTTGATGTATCGAGGATTGAGGCCGGGGCAATTAAAATATCCAGACAGTCATCCGATGTTCAGGATTTGGTCGGTGCCGCCCTAGAACAATTGGGCAGCCGCGCCAGCGCCCGTCCGATTAATATGGAAATACCGGTAGAGTTGCCTTTTGTATCGGTGGATTTTGGCCTTATCGTACAGACATTAGTAAACGTTCTGGATAATGCTCTCAAATATTCACCGGACGATTCTCCTATCGATATCAGGGCGCGGCAAGTTGGCCGGGAGATGCAGATTGAAATAGCCGACCGTGGTATCGGTATCCCCCCGCAGGACTTATCGCATATTTTCGATAAGTTTTACCGCATACAGCGTCCCGATAACGTAACGGGCACAGGGCTCGGCTTATCTATTTGTAAAGGCATTATTGAGGCTCACGGCGGGCGCGTCGCTGCCGAGAATCGTCCGGGGGGTGGTACTATCATTAAATTAGTTCTACCGGTGCCTGAGCCCGACCACAACAAAGGGGAGCAATTTCATGCCTAACGAGCGGGTGCTGATAGTCGATGATGAGCCGGCAATCAGGAGATTTTTAAGGGTTACGCTTACAACCCAGGCTTATGACACTATTGAAGCAGCAACCGGACAGGAGGCTCTTTTAAAAACTACTGCTGATAAACCAGATATCATCATCCTGGATATAGGTTTACCGGATATAAATGGTATCGAAGTTACTAGGTTGCTTCGCCAGTGGACACAGTTGCCGATTATAATCCTATCAGTCCGGGGGGCGGAAAGTGATAAAATCGCGGCGCTTGATGCCGGGGCGGATGACTATTTGACCAAACCATTCAGCGTGGGAGAATTGCTAGCGAGACTCCGCGCTGCCCTGCGTCGTGCTGCTCAAACAACCCGCGAGCCTGTTTTCACAAGCGGTAGTTTGAAAGTCGACCTGGCACGTAGATTAATAACCGTATCAGGACTTGAGGTACAACTGACGCCTACCGAGTATGGATTACTTCGCGTGCTGGTAACTCATGCAGGGAAAGTACTGACCCATCACTTTCTCCTGCGGGAGGTGTGGGGAGCCGAATATGGCGAAGAATTCCATATGTTGCACGTGAACATCAGCAATCTGCGCCGCAAGATAGAGCCCGACCCAACACGCCCGCAGTTCATTATTACTGAACCAGGAGTGGGCTACCGGCTGAGAACTGACTAAGAAACTCATAAGAGATGAGTAACTGTTGTATCACCAGTATCAATCCCTTCTTTTCAAACAGAAGTTTGGGAAAAGTAACCCTAGGCTAATCATTGAGTCAATGGGTGTAACAATTGTCAGGAATGTTTAATGCCCTGCACAAAAAGTCATAAAGTGGAATTTCAAGAACTAGCTATTATATAGGGACTTCCTCGGGGAATGCGGACAATTTTGAAAAGAGGAGCCCCTCTGATAGGGAGGCTTTATAACCAACCAGCGGCGAACCTAAGGAACTTAATAATTAGGGATGAGCCTTACCTCATAGGCTTGTGTTACATTTGGCCAATGCCGTCAGATCTCAAGAAGCTCGTCCGTTATCTTGGAAATTTGTCAGCAGGTGAGAGTCCTTTCCCTATCCGTTTCTTGTGTAACAAAATATGTCTGACTGCACGGTTGGACAATACGCCTCTTGCTTATTTGGTCAACCCGCGGACAGTTACTGTATAATTATTCGATAATACCTGCAAATTAAGATAAAAACAGTTTCGGTGTTTACAGTGTTATAATGAAATGAGATGATTATTTCCCCTCTGTTAAGAATCGGGGTCAGGGTTATATGAGGCATAATTCACCGACACGTCCTGTTGAATCAGGGACACTGCAATGTACTAAGGGGGCAAAAAAAAGGCTCCAGAAAGCAGCCGTGAATAACGAATCTAGCGGCACGGACATTCGACTGGAGATCTCGGATATCCTGGACGCGTTCCCCTTCTACGTTATGCTGGTGGATGAAGAACATCGCATTCTGCAGGCAAATAGTGCCGTCCGAGGCGCGCTGGGCGTTGATCCGCAGGTCATTATTGGCAAGTATTGCCCATCCGTAGTACATGGTCTTGATAAACCTATAGATAAATGCCCGCTGGAAGAGGCAGCCAGAACAAATCAGGCTGTGGAACGGGAAATATATGACCCGGCATCCAGGTACTGGATCCGATCATCCGTTTATCCGACTAAAGGCTCGACTGCAGATGGCAAGAGAATCTTCTTCCACATGGTCACCGATATCAGCGACCGTAAACAGGCAGAAGAGAACCTGCTGGTTTCGCAGAACCAGCTCCGAGAGCTAGCCCTACATTTAGAATCGGTCAGAGAAGATGAGAGAACCAACTTAGCACGTGAAATTCACGATGAGCTCGGCCAACTATTAACAGGTCTGAAAATGGACGCATCCTGGATGGCTAAGAGAATTCCCCAAAGCGAAACATCCCTTATCGGAAAAGCCAAGGCTATGGTCGACCTTATCGATGAAGCCGTCGAGACCGTAAAGAGAGTTTCTGCTCAATTGCGGCCGGCCGTGTTGGATTACCTTGGGGTTACGGCGGCTATCGAATGGCAAACCAAGGAACTGGAAAAGCGCAGCGAAATCAGTTTTAAGTTCAAGTCGTACCCGAGAGACATTGTGCTGGACCGGGATCGCTCTACGGCGATTTTCCGCATCTGTCAAGAGGCATTGACCAATGTCGTTCGCCACGCCAATGCAACCAGAGTAACAGTGACTCTAAAAAAGGAACGCAATAGAATTGTATTGAGGATCAAGGATAACGGCAAAGGGATTGATGAAGGGCGTATATCCGATCTCAAGTCTTTTGGTTTACTTAGTATGAAAGAACGCGCCAGATATTGGGGAGGCCAGGTTGAAATAGAAGGCACTCCTGGCAAAGGGACGCTGGTGTTGGTGAGAATTCCACTGGCGAACCAGGGAGAATCTTGATGATAAGAATCCTGATTGCCGACGATCACCCGGTTGTCCGGCAGGGACTGAAGCAAACAATCGCTGAGCTACCTGACGCGGTCACTGTTGATGAAGCCACAGATGGCATGGAAGCGCTTAACATGGCAAGAATGGGGAATTACGACGTGGCTATTCTAGATATTGCCATGCCCGGTAAGAACGGCATCGACGTCCTAGAAGAAATAAAATACGAAAAACCAAACCTACCCGTTCTGATGCTTACTATGTATCCAGAGGAACAGCTTGCGGTGAGGGCATTAAAAATCGGCGCTTCGGGATATCTAACAAAGGCAAGCGCGCCGGATGAATTAGTCTCAGCCATTCAAAAAGTGTTATCCGGTGGTAAATATGTCAGTTCTTCCCTGGCCGAACATTTGGCTTCTCTTTTGCACCAAACGGAACAACAGCCCCATGAGACTCTGTCCAATCGTGAGTATCAAGTTATGTGCCTGATTGCCTCAGGAAAAACAACTGCGGAAATTGCTAAGGAACTTTTCCTTAGCATCAAGACCATAAGCACCTACCGCTCCCGTATTCTTGAAAAAATGGGTATGAAGAACAACGTAGAGTTAGCCAGATATGCCGTAAAGCGCAATTTGCTAACTTAAGCTATGCCACTTAGATATTTCTACGATATTCGTATAACGTATAAACTGAGATAACACACAGCACTAAGAAGACCCTCAATCAGCCGGACCAGCCGACCGCCCAACTCAATATTTGGTGAGCATATTCCTGCCATCCACCGCTAAGCCGCAAATATCATAAATGTGACGGCGTTGACCGGCGAGTGCCCTTTTTTGATTATTTCCCTTAATTTTTCGCTGGGTCTCTTGTAGGACGAACTCTGACAATACAAAGCGCCAGTTCCTACAAAAAAATCACACTTCCGCTGATATTCAGCCAGTGTTCCTTTCTCTAGAATACGAATAGATGACGGTTGAGCTACCTTGAGATAAGAAAAGGGAGTCACCATGAAAGTTCTACTTGTAGATGATTCCTCAATCGTGTGTGAAACCAGTTATAAGAGCAAGTGTGGACAAAGAGAGGTGATAAACCATCGAAAATCAAACCGCACAATATTCACAGAAATATCAATCTTTAGATTTAAATAAAGGAAGGAGATAATTCTATGCGACTATCAAAACTATGGAAAGCGGGAGCTGTGACTGCCGCTATTGGCGTAATAGCGCTGGTAGGTACGGCTTGCGCTGCAGAAACGACGACCGTTACTGCTCCACCCCAGACACTGACCGTTACTCCTCCGCCCCAGACAATGACCGTTACTCCTCCACCCCAGACAGTCACCATTACCCCGACGGTAGCTAAGACGCTAATCGTGGATGCGAATACGGTTATCGGCGGCGCCGGTGTTATTAATCCACAGGACATCTGCGTCGTGTCAAGCCGGTTCCTGCAGGGCGAAACTGTGGTCTGGCAGATTAAAGTGTACGACCCAACGACGGGTAACCTTATGGATGACAAGGCTCTTGACTCTGTTATGGTGAGCCTTAAGGATGGCCAGACCTTCAACGCGCGTTATGGGCCTCATCCCGCTGCACCTCCAGACCAGCCGCAGCCCCCGGCCACGGATCACTTCTGGACAACTGCCTGGACTGTTCCCGCCGCTTATCCTACCGGGTCGGCGCCATTCACCGTAACCGTAAAAGGCAAGGATGGCCGGACGGGTACATTCAGCGAGTTTAACGTTGCCCCGGCGCTGTTGACGGTAGTAGCGGCCCAATAGCTGAAAAGGAGACACCAGTATGAATAAAGCTAGGTTTATTGCCATCGTGGCTGTCACGGTACTCATTGCCGTGATAGCCACGGCATGCCAGGCCGCATTGGGACAGGCACTACCGGAAACAACATCGGTATCACCAACAACATCGGTATCACCAACAACCAGTGTTAAGTACGTTGGCCAATTCTCGGTCACTCCTTCGGCTGGTCTGCCTGGTACCACCGTAAAAGCCGCCGGAAATGGTTTTGACCCAAACTCGGAGTTGCAAATTGTCTGGCAGGGTATTAATGGTTCATGGAATGTCAACACAGCCGACGGGACATTTCACGGCCGGCAATTTGCAGATGACCTGCAACCTCTCACGACGGTCAGGGCGGACGCTGCCGGACGGTTCGAAACCACTTTCACCGTCCCGGATGGTTTCGGCTTTGAACACGACGTTCGGGTAATCAGCCAGGACGGCGTAACGGAGAACCAGGCTGCTTTTGAGGTCACCATGCAAGCCTCAATCTCCCCCTCCAACGGGCCAGCAGGTACACCTATAGCCATAGAACTCAAAGGAATTGGCTGGCGAGCGCTGGAGAACAGTTGGACTGTCCTGTATGACAACAAGTTCACCGGCTGGATGTCGTCAGTGACTACTGATGGCCTTGCCCGAACTATTATTCCCGCGGCGGGCGCACCGGGTAAGCACATCATTCAAATTATCCACGGCTCGGCGACATTCCCCTATATGAACATGCAGCAGTCACCGCAACCGGACCGTCCCCAGTGGACCTTGGAATTCACTATAACCGATGGAGCGGCGGTGCTTCCGCCGGCAGCCCAAACCCAGAGTTTATCCGTGGAGGGAGGGATTGCTCCCGCCGTCGCCGGGCAGCCTGTTCTCTGGACGGACCTGGCCTCAGGCACAGTGGGTACGCCGGTTATCTTAAAGGGGAGCGGACTTCCATCGGGCGAGTCGGTGCAACTCATCTGGTTCCGGATGACGGGCAGTCGCGTCTCAGGCCAAGGATATCAAGAAAAATCGATTCTGCTAGGTGCGGTCACCGCAGGTGCTAATGGGGAGATAGAATTTCCTTTTAAAGCATTAGACGACCTGGGCGGGTCTCATCGAATCGAGGCTCAAATCAAGGGAGAGAAGGTGGCGGAAACCGCTTTCACGATTACCCCTTCAGCCTTCGCTCTTGAGCCTGCTTCCGGTCCGGTGGGCACTACCATCACCATCCATCTTAAGGGGGTGGGGTGGACGGAAACGGCCAATATCTATACCCTTGTCTATGATAACGCCTATTTTGGCTACGCCTGCGGATTCAATAGCCAGGGAGATGTGACCGTTTTTCTTCCAGCGGCAGGCGAACCCGGCTGGCACTTTATCGACCTGTACCCCGGTATCTACAAAGGGGAGGATATGAGCCAGGTCAACAATTTCCGTATCCCGCAGTTGACGGCCATAGATGACCATCCTGGAGAAAAACTACCCCCGTTCCACTTCGCTTTCTTGATAACGGAGAAATAAAAAAGGAGGAACAAACAATGCATATCCAGGTAGTCAGTTTCAATCTCAAGAACATGAGTGATGGGGAGTATCGCAAGTGGTGCGATGAACTGGCCCCGACCTTCGGCAGCATGCCTGGGCTCATCTCTAAGGTCTGGCTGGCGGACAAGGCCACAAACACTTACGGAGGCGTCTATACCTGGCGTGACCGAAGCGCGTGCGAGGCTTACACCAGGTCGGACATCTTCCAGGCTGTCGGCAAGCACCCGAATCTGACCAATATCTCCTCCAGAGATTTCGGCGTGCTGGAGGGGCCGACTCGGGTGAGCCATGGGCTCGTTGCGGCAGCTGTCTGAGCTAAAAATGGTCATGTGTGGAAGACGCTGGTCGGGAATCCGCGAATGTACCCTTCCGGCGCGGTAGGTCCCGGTAAAAGGCGAATAATAAAAAAATATAAAAAGGAGCAATAACAGAAAATGAAAAGTACGCAAGTGGCATCAGCGGATAGCCGTAGCGCCAGTGCCGACATCATCTTTACGAAATGGGTAACCGCCGAAACCCCTGTTGCCCCCGTATTGGCCAAAATGGCGGGTGTCGTCAGTGGCGATGCCGGCGCCGGGCTATTTGCTGGGGACGTGCTTGCACTCAGCACTAGCTCTAATGGAAACACGACACACCTTACGGCGCTTTACCACATTAACGGTGGGAAGCATCCATTTACGGCGCGTCTTAGTGTAACCCAAGACAACACCAAGGGCACGGCGGTGCTCAATGGAGTCGTTACGGATGGTTGGATGAAAGGCGTGCGAGTGAGCGGGACCTATCAGGTGATTTACCCTAGCGGCATCACTAACTCAATTACTAGCGGCCCGTTCTCCAATTATTGTTTCCAGGGCACGCTCCACATTCAAAGATAGGTGAATTCGGGGCTAGGTCCCCGCAGGGAGAAGACGGCCGCTGTTAAAGTGGTCGTCTTCTCCCATTGGTGCTCCATGATGAAAACACCACGGCAGCAATTGACAATGGGAATGCCTTAGTGTTGCCTTTGTTGAAGGTGGTACAGTGGGCTGGAGGGCGGGTCCTAAACATAAAAATAAGGAGGATGGTTTAAAAATGGGGCGCAACAAGCAGTATCTAGCTATGTTAGTGGTGGTCTTGGGGATAGTGAGTGTGGCCATAGGAGCAGCATTTATTGGTCTGGCTGCCCAGAAGAACAACTATATAACTAATGAATTGCGGCAACAGAACGTGACCGTCGGTCTGACTAAGGAACAGATAGCCAATGGCGAAATAGTTGATAATGCCCGGAAAGCCCAAATTGCCGCTGAGACTATTGCCAAACACCTACAAAGTATATCTCCAACTTATAATGACTTGATGGCTCTTAATCCGAGTGGTAAGTATGATCCGGCCGATCCGAATGATTTGAAATATACGCAGGGATTAAACATGGAGAATTCTTTCAATATGGCTGTGCTTAGCTTTGGGGTTATCCAGGAAACGATGGTTACTGGTACTGCCCTGATTGTTATCGGTATTGCCGTTGGTGCCACTGGATTCATGCTCTTCAAATTAGGCAAGAAAGAGGCTTCTCGCCAGGTGTAAATGTCATTAATTAATTTTTGAAATATCCCTGCCGTGTTCCCTGGCATGTCTTCTCAAAATCGTTATGAAGCGAGTCATTTGTATTTTTTTTTGATTTTGTTCTCTGGCAGCCCGATCGTTTTGAATATATTCGGTTAGTTTCCCTCCCATACAGCTGGACAGGCCGGCTTTCATCAGGAGCTCGGCTGCCTGTTTCTTAGTGATGCGCTCTATTGCAGCAATCAATTCGACGCCATCACACAAGTTTTTAGGGAAATAATAGTTTTTATAATACTCATCTTTGTGGTTTAAACGTGTCACATTGGGTTTTTTAGTGACAAATAAACCCATTATTGAGAGTGTAAGCGAGCGTACGTTTGAAATATGTTTCATTTTACGGTAAATCGAGCCTGACGACATATCTTAAACTGGATTAATTGTAACCTTTTCCTTCTCTTTTTCTCTGGAACAACCCGCAGGCAGGCCAGATCCATCCCCCAGAAATGTATTTACGATATCATGATTCTTCCTATTGAGTATTTCATACATCTTTTTTGGTCATGAAACGCCTCCGACGTGTCTTGATTATCCTCCAACTCCTCCATCCCCTGGTTCATCATACCTACCATCCGCGTTCATGGCTGTCTATCCATTTCTTAATAACTCAATTGAGAATCATTATTTGAATATAACCATGATTCTTTAGCGAAGTAACAGCTCGATTTCTTCAAACCATAGTCCGGCGAAGACCGTCCACCTCTCTACGAAATTGTGCTGTGTTTCTATCTGAACAAAGATAAAGGCCAGATCTTTGTATCCCGCTATTGGAGGTTCGTGACTAAAATTATCATATACTTCTGGTGAAGTGACTGTCATAAATGTCCGTTTACGGTAGAGTGAATTTTTTATCAGGTAATTGAGATCCGGAGTCTGTCCCTGCTCCCAACAGTCCCGGAAATACCGCAACGTTTCCTGGCTAAAACTGTTTTCAATTCTGGGTATAACGATTTTTTCTAAAATACCCATGATACCTAGCTCAACCAGTAAATCCCTATTGATCTTACTGTAGATGGGGTTGCTGCCTTCCGAAAATATATCCAGGAATCCCATTTGCTTCAGTTCCTTGAGCCGCCCCTTGCCGCGGACTAATTGCACGCCTGCTCAAAAATGAGGGGATAGAGACTAATCTTCGGTATTTTTTCCGGATGGAGGACAGTTATGGATACTAAGAAAAAATTCCTGGAAGTACTAGACGGCGTCGACTTTCGATACGGCGCTGCTGTCGACTCACCCGAGCAGTTAGTAAAGCTTGGCCAGCACGTACTGGCTCAATCCGAAGCCCTTGGTGAAGAGCGACAACAGCGTGCTTATGACCTGATATGTATGATCCTGGCGGATGTACTGCAACCACGGGCACTTGCCAGATACCGTGACGCCAGCTTTAACACGATACGGCGGGTATTGGTTGAAGAGTTTTCAAAGCTTGGAGTTGATTCAAAATGCCGGAGATACATAGAACTGGCGAAGCAGGGAACTGCCAATTTGGGATTGAACGATTTCCAGGTAGAGGAGTTGAATAAATGGTTCGACCTCATGCCCGGCATCGTCGTTGAATTTATAGCCCGACTGGCAAGCCGCTTTGTTTTTTTGCTCCGCGAAAACGCTGCTATTCTCTAGCAGCTTTCCGCCCTGATACGGCAGTTCGGCACCGTCCAACGCATCAGGGAGGCCTCCATTGCCGAGCTGGCCGCCACCACCGGCATGACCCGCGACCAGGCGACCAAAATCAAGGAATACCTGTAGCCTTACCGATATGTTCGATGGCGTCGCTGTCGAACACGACTATCTCCTCGCCGATGGGGATATCATTTAGCCCCTGTTTTTAAACAGCAGCGTGTCAAAAAGCTTTCGTTCTTATCTAGTTAAAGCGGGAGTGCGAAGCGAGAGGGGGCGTAGCCCCCTCTTAAATTCTTTCCCCCTCTCAAACACGCTGAAGTTGGATACATATCATATATCTGTTTGAGAGGGGGATACAGGGGGTGAGTTCAGGAAATCTACCAAACCAAATAGAGTCCATCGCCTTGACCGCCCCCCTTCAATCCGATATATTTGAATTAGAGGGTTCGCCGGGAAGGAGTTTCCCATCAGCCAGAAAATAGCCGTTCAGCTTGACTTCGATGGCACGGTCACCGAGGAAGACGTCAGCTTCCTTTTGCTGGATACCTATGTCGGCAGTCGATGGCGGGAATATCTCAAAGACTATACCGAGGGTAGGATACCGGTCGGCACTTTTAATAAAAAGGTCTTCGGCATGGTCAAGGCCGACCGGCAGACCATGACCGACCTCGTTTTAAATAGCCCCCGCGTGAAAATACGGCCCGGCCTGCCTGAGTATCTGGATTATTGCTCTAAGAAGGACATCAAAAACGTCATTGTCAGCAACGGGCTTATTTTCTATATCGAAGCCATCTTGAAGAAACTGGGCTTGAACAACGTCGAGGTGTATGCCGCGCAAAATCGTTTTTATCCTCATGACTTGAAGGTCGCTTACGTCGGACCGGACGGCACGGAGATGGAGGTCGGTTTTAAAGAGGCGTATACCGGGTTGCTCCAAAAAAAGGGCTATGACGTCATCTATATCGGCAACGGCGCCTCGGATATCTTCTCCGCCCGGCGGGCGAAGCATGTTTTCGCCATCGATGAACTGCTCAAATGCTGCCGCAAAGAGGCCCTGCCATTCACACCCTTCCACGATTTCTATGATATTATCCGGGGTCTGGAAGACCTGGCGAAGGGCTAGTCGGTCTTGAGGATAATCCCAATCGGGCAGTGGTCGGAGCCCGTGACCTCGGGCATGATGAAGGCTTTTTCTACCATCGGCAGCAGGTTTTCGCTGACGAAAAAGTAATCGATTCTCCACCCCACGTTCCTGGCCCGCGCCCCCGTTTTGATGTCCCAGTAGCTGTATTGGTCGGGCTCTTTATGGAAGTGGCGGAAGGTGTCCGCGTAGCCGTGCGCCACGAACTTGTCCATCCAGGCGCGTTCTTCGGGCAGGAAGCCGGAAAGCTTGGAGTTCTCTTTCGGCCGGGCGATATCGATTTCTTTATGGGCGGTGTTGACGTCCCCGCAGATGACCAGCCTTTTCCCGGCCGCTTTTAGCGCGTCGGCATGGCGCAGAAAAACCTCGTAAAAAGCCATTTTATAATCGAGCCGCTCCTGGTTCTTTTTACCGTTGGGGAAATAAACGTTAAACAGTGTAAATTCCGGATATTCGGTGATGATCACGCGACCTTCCAGGTCGAGTTTAATTTTGCCGAAGTCTTTGCGGACGTTGAGCGGTTTTTCCTTGGTAAAGGTGGCCACGCCGGCGTAACCTTTTCTCTCGGTGTAATTCCAGAAGACCTCATAGCCCGGCGGCTCTCTCAGGTCGGTATCTAGCTGCTCGATGTTATTCACTTTGGTTTCCTGGAGACAGATGATATCCGGCGATTCTTTACGCAGCCATTCCCGGAAACCTTTATTCGCTATCGACCTGATGCCGTTGACATTCCAGGATATCAGCGTCTGTTTTTTCATCACCGTATCTCCCGTTTGCTATCTCGTGTGTTTATTATTATACTTTTAATAAGGGAAAAAATACCACCACGGAAAGGTGTCATCTTGGATAATATCTTCACCAATCTTACCGTCGGCGGGCCGGTCCAGGTCTATGTCCGGGATGGTAAAATAATTCGTGTGCGTCCCCTGGTTTTGGATGAAAGCGATGCGGCCTCCTGGACTATCTCCGCCGGCGGCAAACGCTTTTCTCCCCTGCGGAAAGCCTGTGTCTCCCCGTTTACCATGGGGGAAAAGGCGCGCATTTATTCGGATATCCGGATTAAATATCCCCTTATCCGGGAGGACTTCGACCCCGCTGGCAAGCGGAACCCGGGCAACCGGGGCAAGTCCGGCTATCGGCGTATTAGCTGGGATGAAGCCTTGGATATCGTCGCCGGGGAAATGAAAAGGATTCGAGAAACTTACGGGCCGGAAGCCATCATGTCGCGCGCCTCCTCGCATCATAACTGGGGCAACGTGGGCTACCGCACCTCTGCCTGGGCGCGATTTTTTAATCTGATTGGCTTTACCGATATTCTGGATAACCCCGATAGCTGGGAAGGCTGGCACTGGGGCGCGACCCATGCCTACGGCTTTTTCTGGCGACTCGGCATGCCGGAGCAGTACGATTTGCTTGAGGATGCTTTAAAAAACACCGACCTTATCGTGCACTGGGGCAACGACCCCGATTCGACCCGCGCCATCTACGGCGGGCAGGAAGCGGCGATATGGCGTTTATGGCTGAGAGACCTGGGGAAAAAGCAGATTTTTATCGACCCCTTTTGCAACTATACGGCGACGATATTGGGCGATAAATGGATTGCCCCCCGCCCCGGCACCGATGCCGCCATGGCGGAAGCCGTCGCCTATGTCTGGCTGACCGAGGGCACCTACGATAAGAAATATGTCGCCGCGCGTACGGTCGGCTTCGAGGATTTTAAGCAGCATATTATCAGTGATGCCTGCACTCCGGAATGGGCGGCGCCCATCTGTGATGTGCCGGCCTATACCATCAAGAGTCTGGCGCGGGAGTGGGCGTCCGGCCGTACCATGCTGGCGGCCGGTTCCCGCGGCGGCCAGTCCGGCGCCTGCCGGGAGGCTTACGGCACGGAATGGGCCAGGCTGATGGTGCTCCTGCAGGCGATGCAGGGCCTGGGCAAACCGGGCGTCGGTATCTGGGGCACGACGATGGGCTCGCCCTACAACGGCGATTTTAATTTCCCCGGTTATGCTTCTTTCGGGGCTAATTTCTTGAACGGGTTTGCCCGAAAACCTGTGGAAAATCCGGTGAACCAGCGTATCTATCGTTTGCTCATACCGGAAGCGATTCTTCATCCGCCCATCCGCTGGAAGGGCGAGACCTTCAGCGGGCAGTCGCTGGAGCAGCAGTTTATCGATTTTACCTATCCGGCTGAGGGGTGCTCGGAAGTCAAAATGTTCTATCGCTACGGCGGCTCTTTCCTGGGGACGATGACCGGCACGAACCGCTGGGTGAAAATGTACCAGAGCCCCAGGCTGGAGTTCGTCGTTAACCAGGACTGCTGGTGGTGTACCGAGACCGGCTTGGCGGATGTCATCCTGCCGGCCTGTACTAATTTCGAGCGTGACGATATCGGCGAGTGGGCGAACACCGGCGGCTATACTCAGCACGGCTCCAACGCCTGCAACCACCGTGTCATCGTCTATCAGCAAAAGTGCATTGAGCCGCTTTACGAGTCCCGGGCGGACTATCAGATATTTACCGGGCTCGCCGAAAGACTGGGTATCGCCGAGGAGTACACTGAGGGCAACTCTGATGAAGACTGGATCGAAAAAGTCTTTTACTCTTCCGACCTCCCTAAACACATTTCGTTCGACGACTTTAAAAAGAAGGGCTACTTTATCGTTCCCCTGCCGGCTGATTATCAGCCGACCCCGGCTTTACGCTGGTTCTACGATGGCCGCCCCTGCGATACCCCCGACCTTTTTAATCCCAAGAGGAATACGGACAAGGGCAAAGAGCTGGGGACGTACAGCGGCAAGATTGAGTTCGTCTCTCAGAGCTTATTGCAGCACTTCCCCGATGATAAGGAAAGGCCGCCTTTGCCCCGCTATATTCCCAGCTGGGAAGGCTATAACTCCGCCCTGCGGGAAAAATACCCCCTCCAGCTTATCACCCCCCACCCCCGGTATTCCTTCCATACCCATTATGACGCCAACACGGTATGGCTGGGCGAGATTCCTGGACACCGTGTCTGGAAGGACGGCTATTACTGGCATCCCGTACGCCTCAACCCCTCGGACGCCGCTCCCAGGAACATTGCCAGCGGCGATATCGTGAAGCTCTTTAACGACCGCGGCGCCGTGCTCTGTATCGCCGAGGTTACCGAGCGGATGAGGGTGGGGGTCGTCCATTCTTATTACGGCTCCGCCAGGTACGACCCGCTTGAGCCTGGTAATCCCGACAGCATTGATAGGGGCGGCTGCGTCTCTATCTTGACGCCTTCCCGCGTGCTGTCCAAAAACGCCCCCGGCATGGCGCCGAACTCCTGTCTGGTGGAAATCGAAAAGTGGAGAGCCGGGAAATGAGATCTATATTTCGCACTATCATCCTCTCCCTTTTGTAAAGGGAGAGTGAGAGAGGGTTTTTTAATTACGGAGGAAAAATTATATGGAAAACATCATGGACGTCATCAAAAAAAGAAAGAGCATCCGCGTTTATAAAACCAAACGCCTGCCGAAAAAAGTCATCGAATCTCTTCTGGAGGCGGCTAAGTACGCGCCCACCGCCCGTAATGCCCAGGAGCTGGAGTACAAGGTCATTACCGAGAAAGCTTTGATGTCAAAACTCTCCGATGGAATACTGGCGGCGGTGCAGAAAGAAGGTATGCCTCTTAAAGGCCCGCCGGGCGCCAAGCCGGATTTTTTTCACAGCGCGCCGTTGTTAATCCTTATCGCCGCGCCCAAAGATAATCACTGGGCTTTCACCGATGCGGCGCTGGCGGTGCAGAACGTTATGCTCTACGCGACGTCGGTGGAACTGGGGTCGTGTTTTATCGGCATGGCGCAGCTGATCAATAGCGATAAGGCTTCCCTCAAGGCGCTGCGCATCAAGGACGATATGAGTATCGTGGCGGCGGTTATCTGCGGCTATCCTGATGAAAACCCCGGGCCGAGAGAGAAAACGCAAAAGGCAGAATTCTTCGCGTAAATACTTCCTGTCATTCTGAGCGCAGCGAAGAATCCGTTTTATTGTCATTCCCGCGAAAGCGGGAATCCATAGGGGCGGGGTAGGGAAATCATGGAGCGGAAGACGGGGTTCGAACCCGCGACCTCCTCCTTGGCAAGGAGGCATTCTACCACTGAACTACTTCCGCCCGCCGTTTACCTGGTGCCGAGGCCCAGAATCGAACTGGGGACACCTTGATTTTCAGTCAAGTGCTCTACCATCTGAGCTACCTCGGCGATAGTAATATTTTACTTTAGATTGTTTAGGCAGTCAAGAAACCCCGAACGAATTCTTACTTCTTGGTGTCTATCCAGTAATGGGGCAGCAGATTTCTCAAGGTGACGGTCTTATTCAGACTAACTATCACTTTGGTTTTCATGTTGGCTTTGTTGACCTGGGCCAGCAGCTCCCGGCACCGGCCGCAGGGCGGCAGGATTTCCTTTTCGTCCGTTACCGCTACTGCCATGATAACCTCGGATTCTTTGTGCTTGAGCATTTCCGCCACCGCCGCGTGTTCGGCGCAGAAACCCAGGCTGCAGGCAGTATCGATGCATATGCCGGTATAAACATTACCGTCCCTGGTCAATAAAGCGGCGCCTACCGCGCCGCTCTCGCATTCTTTACTCGGCTTGTATACTCCGGCCACGCTGTAGGCGGCGTCAATTAGTTCCTGTACGGTCATGTTTGGGTCTCCTTGTTTCGGGGTTGCAGAACCGCGGAAAAGGCTATTCCAGCGTGATATTATCAATCAGCCGCGTCTTGCCGAACTTCACCGCTAAAGAGACCAGCGCCGGGGCTTTCATCCGGTGCAGCATTTCCTTCAGCGTCTCCGGTTGGGCGATGCTCACGTAGCTGATGTCTGCCAGCGGCTCCTTCTCGATGATATCGATCATCTCGTGGCGTATGGCGCCAGCGTCCTTTTCGCCCTGTTCCCACCGTTCCCGGGCCAGGCCCAGCGCTCTGTAAAGGACCGCCGCCGCCCGCCGCTGTTCCCGGGTGAGGTAGATGTTGCGACTGCTCATCGCCAGGCCGTCCTGTTCGCGTACCGTGGGGCAGGCGATGACCTGCAAATTTATATTGAGGTCGCCGACCATCTTTGAGATTACCGCCAGCTGCTGGGCGTCTTTTTGCCCGAAGTAGGCGCGGGTGGGCTGCACGATATTGAACAGCTTGGCGACCACTGTAGCGACGCCCCTGAAGTGTCCCGGGCGGGCCGCCCCTTCCAGCCTCTCGGTAATATCACCGGGCACGACCCACGTGTCGTAATTATCCGGGTACATCTCCAGCTCGGCCGGCATGAAAACTATATCGGTGAATGGTTTCAGCATCTTGAGGTCGCGTTCGGTATCGCGGGGATAGCTCCTGAAGTCTTCCTTCGGCCCGAATTGGGTGGGGTTCACGAAAATGCTGGTGACCACCGACCCGTTTTCTTCCCTGGCCTGCCTCACCAGTGAAATATGCCCTTCGTGGAGATACCCCATCGTCGGCACGAACCCGACCGGCTCCGCCAGCTTCTGCCTCAGTTTCCTGAAATCGGCGATCGTTTCAATGACTTTCATTTTTTATCACCCCCATTATCCACATATCACGGTGCCATGTCAAAATAAAGAGCCCCGATTTTTCGGGGCTCGCTGATGCTTTAGTCAATGAATGTCTTTTCTCTTTACTTTAAGCCGGCCAATATGCTCTCGTCCATGGGGAAACTATGTGCATCAGTAGGGAATTTACCTGATTTAACCTCGTTAAAATACTCGGTGATTGCGGTTGACATAATATTAGCAAGCTTGGCATATTGTTTAGCGTGTTTGGGGACAAAGTCAGTAAACATACCGAGCATATCATTTACAACCAATATCTGGCCGTCACAACCTATGCCCGCTCCGATACCGATTGTCGGAATGTTTATTTTTTTTGTAATCAGGGTTGCCAGAGGGGTCGGGATTGTCTCCAGGACGACGGCGAAAGCGCCGGCTTTTTCCAGCGCGCGGGCGTCTTCGAGCAGCTTGAAGGCGGCCTCTGGTGTCTTTCCCTGTATTTTGTGGCCACCGAGCTGGTTAATCGATTGCGCGGTCAGGCCGATGTGCCCCATGACCGGGATGCCGCATTCCACGATTCTTTTTACCTTATCCGCGACGGTGACGCCACCTTCGAGCTTGACCGCCTGGCAGCCGGCTTCTTGGATAAAGCGGGCGGCATTGCGCAGGGCATCCTCGACGCTAACGTGATAAGTCATAAACGGCATATCGCCAATGACCATCGACTTTTTCGCGCCCCTGACCACGGCCTTGGTGTGGTGCAGCATATCTTCCATAGTGACCGGTATGGTTGAACCGTAACCAAGGACCACCTCCCCCAGGGTATCACCAACCAGGATTATCGGTATGCCTACCTCATCAATTATCTTGGCCGTAGAGTAATCATAAGCGGTAAGCGCAGTTATCCGCTCACCCTTTTGCTTCATTTCCTTGATTTGATTAATCGTGACTCGCATAATATTTCCTCAGGCGAAAATTTTTTCATCGAGTTTGGTCCTTCCGTCAGGAATGATGGCGTTTTTCGCGTTGACATGCACTATGTTCGGTCGGTAGTTCTTGATTTCCGCTTCGGGGACCTGCGCATAAGTCAGGATAATAACGATATCGCATTTGACGCCGAGTCGGGCGGCCGCGCCGTTCAGGCAGATGGCGCCGCTGCCGGCTTCCCCTTCGATGGCGTACGTGGTGAACCGCGCGCCGTTGTTAATATTGAGCACCTGCACCTGCTCGTAAGGCAGGATGTCCGCCTTTGCCATGAGCTTGCTGTCGATGGTGATGCTGCCTTCGTAATCGATATTGGCGTCGGTTACCCTGGCCCGGTGGATTTTGCTTTTTAACATCGTTCTCATGTTCATTCTCCCTGGTTGGATTTCCTCAATTTGTTTTTAATATCGTCTCCAGCTTGCTGGCTTGTTTGGTGTTGATTCTCCCCTTCGCGAGGGCGATGGAGATGGTCTGCCGCCCGAGTTCTTTATAAGGAGAGAGAAGCGCAGGGGTTTTTTCGCGCAGGGTCTTGAGGTGTTTGCTGACGGTGCCGGTATCGCCGCGGGCGATGGGCCCGGTCAGGCATTGCGGTATACCGATGGTTTCGATGTTGTGGAGAGTGCCGTGCATTAACGGGAGAAGCGCCGCAACGGCCTGGTCGGTGGGGATGGCGAAAGTTTGCCAGAGGTCGGTGGACATTTTGACCAGCGTTACCAGGTAGTTGCTGGCAAATACGGCCGCCGCGTGGTAGGCGACTTTATCGCTGGGTTTTAGTATTATCCAGCGTCCGCCCAGGGCGGTGGCCAAATCTTTAAGAGTGGTTAGGAGCGGCTCTTCAGCTTCCAGGGCAAACGTCGAGCCGGCGATGTTTTCGATGGCCTGCTGGACGCTGGCGAAGGTCTGGAGCGGATGAAACCCGCCCACGCTGGCGCCGGATTTTCGGGCCGGTTCCAGGATATCGGTCGAATCTGCGCCGCTGCAGTGGGCGACGCGGCATCCTCGCAGCCATTTTACCTGCGCGGCGACGGTAGCGATGACGTCATCGGGGGTGGTAATGAAGATGAGGTCGGCGGTATCGGCTACTTCCTGGCTGCTCATAACCCGGCAGCCCGCAACGGCTTTAGCCAACCTCTCCGCCGAAGCTGGAGTCCGGCTGGCGACCGCCACGACCTGGTAGCCCTGGCGACTCAGCAGGACCGCCAGCGCCGTGCCTACGGTTCCCGCCCCGATAAAACCTGTTTTCATCATGAAGCCCTTAAAATAAAAGCCCTCTCGGTTTTAGTCCCGAGAGGGCAAATGCACTTGATTACTTTTGCCGTCTCGGTCGTTTCCGATCCAAGCGACTCATGTTGTTAAGGTTTTAACTCTTAACTCACCGCCGTAAAGGTCGATGGTAATATTATTCTACTACGGATAGGGGACTTTGTCAACTTGTCAAATTGAACGTATTTAGTGCCTTTTATAGGTATCATTTAACTTTGGTTGCAAAGTAGTATCTCACTCTTGCTGGGCTGCTTCCATGTACGGGGCGTCTAAGAGGGGTATCGACCCCTCTTTTTCCCCTCCCCCTCTCAAACATGAAATAATTCGGGTAATAAAAATAGATTCTGTTTGAGAGGGGGATTAAGGGGGGGAGCCAAAACAGGGTGAGAACCGAGAACCAGTTTCGAAAGTGTTATCCTTCTCTTAGCAGGCTGCGGGCGATGGTCAGCCGCATTATTTCCGAGGTGCCTTCGTAAATCTCGGTTATTTTGGCGTCGCGGAGGTAGCGCTCCAGGGGGTAATCGGTGGTATAGCCGTAGCCGCCGTGTATCTGTAGAGCTTTATTGGTCACCAACGACGAGACCTCGGAAGCGAAGACCTTGGCCATCGCCGCTTCCCTCACGAAGGGCTTGCCCTGGTCGTTCAGGTAAGCGGCGCGATATGTCAGCAGGCGGGCGGCATCAATCTGGGTGGCCATGTCCGCTAGGAGCCATTGAATGGCTTGGAAGTTAGCGATAGGCTCGCCGAACTGCTGGCGTTCCTTGGCGTATTTCAGCGCCGCTTCCAGGGCTGCCCGGGAGATGCCCACCGCCTCCGCGCCGACCGTAATCCGGCTGATGTCCAGCGCATCCAGGGCGATTTTCAGTCCCTGCCCTTCCTCGCCGAGCCGGTTTGTCTCGGGGACGAAGCACTCCTGGAAAATAAGCTCGGTAGAGGTAAAGCCGTGGAGTCCCATCTTGTCTTCGTGCTTGCCTACGGAGAGTCCTGGGGTGTCCTTGTCCATGACAAAGGCGGTAATCCCGCGTTGCATGAGAGACTTATCGATGGTGGCGAAAACGACCACTATCTCGGCCCTGTCCCCGATGCTGATAAACAGTTTATTGCCGTTGATGATATAGCCGTCTTTAGTATGCGTGGCGGTGGTCTGGAGCCGTGTCGGGTCGCTGCCGGCGCCGGCTTCGGTCAGCGCGAAGCAGGCCATCTTTTCGCCGCGGGCGTGGGGCGGCAGGTATTTCCGCTTCTGGGCTTCCGTGCCGTATTCCATGATGGGGACGATGGCCAACGATAGGCTGACCCGCAGGTAATCATCGATGGCCGCGGAAGCCCGGGCCAGCTCTTCGACGGCGATGCACATGTCCAGGGTGCCCCGCCCCCCGCCGCCGTATTTCTCCGGTATCGTCAGCCCGAACAGGCCGAGCTCGGCCATCTTCCTGATTTCTGCGGTGGGGAACTCGCCCGTCTTATCCATCCGCGAGGCCACCGGCTCAAGTTCCAAGGCAGCGAAATCACGCAGGGTGGACTGAAGCAACTTTTGTTCTTCGGTCAGGTCGAATTCCATATGTTAAAAGTATAACAGATAGGGAGTACATGTGAAAGAAAGGGTAAAACTCAAGGGTTAAAAGTCAAAACTGACGAAGAGGAAGTGGTAAACTAAACCTCACTCCTCGAAGATTCTTCGACTTATATCCATCTCCCTTTGAGGGTAGGATGAAGGAGAGGGGCTACGGCTTCCCGTATTTCTCTCTAATTTCCCGCTTGATGAGCTTGCCCATCGGATTGCGGGGGAGTTCGTCAACGAAGACCACGGTGCGGGGGCGTTTGAAGCTGGCGAGGTTCTGGCGACAGAATTCCATAATCTCGGCTTCCACCTCTTTGGACTTGGGTACGCCCTTCTTGAGAATCACCACGGCGCGGGGCTCCTCGCCCCAGGTCTCGTCCGGTACGCCGATAACGGCCACATCTTCTACCTTGGGGTGCTCGCGAATAGCGTTTTCCAGCTCTTCCGGAGAGATGTTTTCCCCGGCGCGGATAATAATATCGCTGGAGCGGCCGGACAGAAAATAATAGCCGTCCTCGTCCACATAGCCGATATCGCCGGTATGCACCCAGCCGTCCTTATCAATGGTCTTCCGTGTCTTTTCCTCGTCCTTCCAGTAACCACTCATGACACGGGGTCCCCGGGCGAGAATCTCGCCGGCCTCACCAACGCCCAGCGTCTTTCCATTATCGTTGACGACCTTCATCTCGGTATCAGCCATCGGCTTACCGATAGATGCCAGCCGCTTGAGCTTTTTCTCCCTCTCCGCCGGGGTGCCGGTGATGAAATGGTCTTCCGGTCCCAGGGCCGTGATGGTCGAGGCCGTCTCCGTCTGGCCGAAAGCATTGATAAAGCTCACGCCGGGGAACTCGTCCAGCGCCTGGCGGATGACGGGCAGGGGCATGGGTGCCGCGCCATAGGTTATCACCTTCAGGGAGCTTAAATCGTGCTTTTTAAAATTGGGGTGGTCGAGGAGTTGCTTGAGCATGGTGGGCACCATCATGGCGCGGCTGGCTTTTTCCTTCTCGACCAGCGTCATCCACTCCTCCGGCTCGAACTGGCGCTCCATTACCAGCGTGCGCGCCCCGTAGACAGCCGCCATCAATGCCTGAATGCCCGCCACGTGGTACAGGGGCACGGTAAGGATGTTGCGCTCGTCGGCCTCGGGGTCGGGCGGGGTAACGTTTTCCAGGACGTAGCCGGTAAAGCTATTGTGGGAAAGCATCACGCCTTTGGGGAAACCGGTGGTGCCGGCAGTATACACGAGAATAGTGGTGTCCTTTTCGTCGATAGGCGTCACGACTTCTTCCGGCGATGACGACTGGATAATATCCTCGTAGAAATGCATATCCGCGTGTTTGGTCTCGATGGATATGAGGTGCTTAAGGTATTTAAGCTCGGGGCGGATGGACTGTATCATCGAGATATACCGCTCGCCGGCAATCAGCATCGAAGCTTCGGCCATATTAAGCATATAGATCAGCTCTTTTTCCTTGACGCGGAAGTTTAGAGGCAGGTAAATGGCGCCCGCTTTGGCCACGGCGAAATAGGTCTCCACGCACTGGTTGCAGTTGACCTGGAGGAAAGCGATGACGACGCCTTTTTTGGCGCCCAAATTCATCAGGCCGTTGGCCAGGCGGTTGACGCGCTCGTTAAGCTGGGAAAAGGTGTACCTTTTATCCTCAAAGACAATGGCGGTCTTATCAGGGCAGATAGCGGCGGCGATATTAAGAAAATCAGTGGTGTTCATAGCATACCTCCGGGTGTAACAATGATATATTCATTTTACCCAAGATGAAATACAAAATCAAACTTTGGATATAGTACACCGGGGACTGGAAAGGGGGGTGGGTAAAATTTCAAATTCATAGTTATAAATACTTAACAAGCCTGAAAATCAAAGGTCAAAAAGGGAGAAAAGGGCTTAAAGGGCGGTTTTTTCCTTGACCGTTTTCACAATGGCGGCCATCGTGTCGCCGGCGCTGGCGTTGATAAGTACGGAAGCCTGCCCGTCCATCGGGGTCTCGCCGCGGTTGATGATGACCAGCTTGGCGCCGGCGGCGACCGCGTAGGCGGGCATGTAGGCGGCGGGATAGACCACCAGCGTCGAGCCGATGACGATAAAGAGGTCGGCGGCGCGGGAACGGCGGCCGGCTTCCTGCAGGATTTCTTCAGGCAGCTGTTCCCCGAACATGACGACGTCCGGCTTCAACATGCCGCGGCAGGCGGGGCAGGCCGGGATGTCCTCGCCCGCTTCCAGCCGCGACTTAATCTCCCCGAAAGGATAGCGCCGACCGCACTCGAGGCAGACGGCCCACTTCATGTTGCCATGCAGCTCCAGCACTTTTTCATCGGGGACGCCGGCTTTCTGGTGTAAATTATCGACGTTTTGCGTAATGACGCAGTCCAGCTTGCCCAGGCGGTGCAGCTCGGCGACGGCGTTATGCGCCGCGTTCGGCGTGGCTTTGTCACTCAGCAGGCCCTCCCGGAAGATATACCACTGCTTGCGGCGGGATTCCGGGCTGGTGAGAAATTTGTCGATGGTGAAATCGTCGGGGTCGAATCGCGTCCAGAGTCCGCCGGGACCACGGAAATCGGGGATGCCGGACTCGGTGCTGATGCCCGCGCCGGTAAAGACCACCAGCTTGCGACTTTTTACAATCAGGTCGGCGACTTTTTCCACGCGGGCGGGCAGGTCCGGGCTATTCATTTGTATCTCTACCGGATACCTGCGTCAGACGCTTCGCCAGCGATGCTTCCAGTTTCAGGCCATCCGCCAGGGTCAGGTCCAGGCCGCGCGTGACGGCTTGCTTGACATAACGTAGGACCATGGGATTAATCGACCTGATTTTTTCGGCGAGCGCTTCGGCTTCCGGGAGCAGGGCGGCGCGGGGGACGACCCGGTTGACCAGCTTGATGCGGCGTGCTTCCGCGGCGTCAATCCAGCGGCCGGTCATAAGCATTTCCGTGGCGGCGCCCGGGCTGACGGTGCGGGGCAGGGTCTGGCTGCCCCCCGCCGCCGGGATGATGCCCAGTCCCGTCTCCGGCAGGCCGAAGCGGGCGTCCTCGGCCGCCAGGCGGATATCGCAGCAGAGCGCCATCTCGATGCCGGAGCCCAGTACGTAGCCGTGCAGCGCGGCGATAAAAGGCTTGTCGATGCTCAGGAAAAGTCCCCAGACGTCTCGGGCGAAACGCGCCTGTCGCGCGAACACCGGCGCCGGGGCGGTCAGAAATTCGGTGAGGTCGGCGCCGGCGCAGAAGGCTTTTTCCCCCGCCCCTTTTAAAATGACGACCTCTGTTTCGGGGTCGTCGCGGATAGCCCCCAGAATCTCATAAAGCTCGTCGCGCATCTTGATGTTATAGGCGTTCAGGGCGTGCGGGCGGTTCAAAGTAATAAACGCGATACCGTTCTGCTTTTCGTAGGTAATGACTTCAAAAGCTGGCATTTTCGCCCTTATGCGTGGAAAAAATATTTACCGATGAGCAGGCCTGCGGCAAACACGACCAGACACGCCTCTATTGCCTCGTGATTCCAGATGCCCTGCATATGAAACCAGAAACCATGAACGATTTTCTGGTGAAAACGCAGCAGGACGGCGATGACGACGGCGATAACGGCGATAATTTCAGCCAGGTGTTCTTTCACTTCTTTATCTCCTGAAAACCTATTTCAATGTCCCTCGAAGCGGGGCGGTCTTTTTTCACGAAAGGCGTTAATGCCCTCGGTGCGGTCGGCGGTGGTATGGAGCAGGAAATACAGGTCGGCCTCCAGGCGCAGGCCCTGCGCCAGCGTCATCTCCAGGCCGCTGTTGACCGCCTCCTTGAGATATCTGAGCGCGAGAGGCCCTCGAGAGGCTATCGTCCCGGCGATTTTTTCCGCCTCCCCGGCTAGTTCCCCGGGCGGGACTATCCTGCTTACCAGCCCTATTTCTAACGCCTCGGCCGCGGATATCGTGCCCGCCGTGAGGAGTATTTCCAGGGCTTTGCCCCTCCCCACGATGCGCGGCAGCCTTTGCGTGCCGCCGTCCGCGGGCAATCGCCCCCGCGCCGCCTGCGGCAGGGCGAAATGCGCTTGGTCTGAGGCAATGCGGATATCCCCGGCGAGGGCTATTTCCAGCCCCTCTCCCAGGGCGTCGCCGTTGATGGCGGCGATAACCGGGCGGTCAATGCCGGCCACGGCGGCGGCGGGATGGACTGACCCTTCCGCTTCTTCCTCCGCGCCTCGGCAGAAATCGGCTCCGCCGCCGGTGATAACGGCGACATAGACGTCATCTGTCTCGTTAATGATGCGGCCGACCTCGGCCAGCTCACCGTCCATCGCCTGGTTGACTTTATTTCCCGCGGCGGGACGGTTAAGGGTGACGATGGCGACGTGGCCTTTCTGTGTATATCGGATAGTCTGATAAGCCATATTTGTTTCCGCACGGAACGGTTAAATTAATCTTAGACGGATTTGATAATAGCGTCAAGACGCGCCTTCCAATTGTGTTCGAGGTACTCCGGTGCTATAATTTCCTCATAATATTTTTTAAAGGAGTCGAAAAATCGAGATCATACCGGCTATAGACTTGCGGGAAGGCAGGTGCGTCCGGCTTTACCAGGGCGATTATAATCAGGAAGTCGTCTTTTCCGACGACCCTCTGGATGTCGCCCTGAAATGGCAGTCGATGGGCGCGCCCCGACTCCATATCGTTGACCTCGACGGCGCCGCCACCGGGAAAATCGGCAACCTGGAAATCATTCAGAACATCGCCAGGGCGATACTGGTGCCGGTGCAGATGGGCGGTGGCATCCGGGACATGGCCACCATTAAGGCTTTATTGCAGGCCGGTATCGAGCGGGTGATCCTGGGCACGGCCGCCGTGGAAGACCCTAAGCTGGTCATCGAGGCCTGCGAGCATTTCCGCGAGTCCATTGCCGTCAGCCTTGATGCCCGCGATGGCATCGTGGCGACGCGCGGCTGGGTGAAGGGCACGGAAAGGAACGCCGTGGCGCTGGCGCAGACTATGGCGCAGGTCGGCGTGCCGCGCTTTATCTATACGGATATCAACCGCGACGGTACCCTCACCGAGCCCAATTTCTCGGCCATTTCCGGGCTGATTGAAGCTGTCGGCAGGCCGGTCATCGCCGCGGGGGGCATTGCCTCCCTCAACCACCTGAAAATGCTCCAGAAGCTCGGCGCCGAGGGCGCCATCGTGGGCAAAGCCATTTATACCGGGGCCATCAACCTGAAACAGGCGCTGGCCGAAATCAATCAAGTATAAGGAAACCACCAGCGGTAAAAAAAGGTGAACAGCCATGAGTAAACTGAATTTTAATGAAAAAGGGCTTATCCCGGCGGTCATCCAGGACGCGACTACCGGCGAGGTGCTGATGCTGGGCTATATGAACGGGGAGTCCCTGCGTAAAACGTTAGAGACCGGCGAGGCCTGGTTTTATAGCCGGAGCCGGAAAAAGCTGTGGCATAAAGGGGAGACCTCCGGCAATATTATCAAGGTCATCAAGATCTGGCAGGACTGCGAAAACAACTCTCTGTTGGTGAAAGCGCACCCGACGGGACCCGTGTGCCATACCGGTAATAAGAACTGCTTTTTTACCGAACTGGACGCGGAAGAATTTTGAGGTATTAAGCGGCCGGCGTAGCGACTTCTTCCACTTCGTCGATTTCTATCGCTTTGTTCATCGCGGCGATGGCTACTTCCAACTGCTTTTCGTCGGGCTCGCCCGTCGTTAACGCTTGGAGGAAAAGCCCCGGCGCCAGGATAATTTTTACCAGCCAGTTTTTGGTGTGCCTCGCCCCGAAATAGATGACCTCGTAGCCGAGCCCCATGATGACCGGGATGAGCGCGATGCGGGAGACGATCATCAGCCAGAGCGTCTGTCTTCCCACGAAAGCAAAAACGATGATGGCGATGATCAGGACGAAGAACAGGAAGCTGGTGCCGCAGCGTACGTGGGCGGTGCTGTAAGACTTGATGGCGCTGACCTCCATCGGCACGCCGGCTTCGTGGGCATTGACCGTCTTGTGCTCGGCGCCGTGATAGGTGAAGACCCGCTTGATGTCCGGCATGAGCGATACTACCTTCAGATAACCGATGAATATCACCAGGCGTATCGCCCCTTCGACGCCGTTGAAAGCCAGCGAGCCGGGTAGATAGGGCTTGAGCCAGTTCGTGAGGAAAAGCGGCGCGAGGACGAAAAGGGCGACCATCAGGACCGCCCCGGTGCCGACCATTATCCAGAGCGCCTTGGTGGGGATTTCTTCCTCTTCTTCCTCAATGGCGACGTTAGCGGAGAAAAGCAGGCTCTGGATGCCCAGCACCATGGCTTCGACCAGGACGACCACGCCGCGTATCAGGGGTATCCGCCGCAGGCGGCCGGTAGTTAGCGGCGGCAAATCTTTGACGTTCGTGACGATGTCGCCGTTGGGCCGGCGGATGGCGGTTACCAGCGATTTTCTTCCGCGTATCATCACGCCCTCGATGACCGCCTGGCCGCCGTAGTTGAACTTCTTTTTATCCGCCATATTGATAAAGAAAAAGGGCCGATAAATCGGCCCTCCTCCGGTCTATCGTGCCTAGCTCTGTATCTTATAGCGCTTCTTGAACCGCTCGACGCGCCCGGCGGTGTCCATCATGCGCCGCTCGCCGGTGAAGAACGGGTGGCAGTTGCTGCACACTTCGACTTTTAGCTGCTTTTTCGTCGAGCCGGTGGTAAACCTGTGCCCGCAGGCGCAGATTACCTCGGCGTCCGTATAATATTGTGGATGTATCTTTTCTTTCATATTACTCAGCGATTAAAACGCTGACCTTTCTGCGATTACCGGTGGTCGGTTCATATTTAACGATGCCGTTGATAAGGGCATAGAGGGTATGGTCTTTTCCGATGCCCACGTTGAGGCCGGCATGGATGAGCGTGCCCCGCTGCCGCACCAGAATGGTCCCGGCGTTGACCGTCTGCCCGGCGAACCTCTTTACCCCGAGCCGCTGGCTCTGGCTGTCCCGGCCGTTCCGGCTGGTGCCGCCTCCCTTTTTATGCGCCATCGGTTGTCTCCTCTTTTATCTCCTCTTTTTTCTTGCGCCGCGCCCTTTTCACCGGCTTGGGGGCTTCTACTCCCGGCGGCAGGATGTGATCGATGCTCAGGGTGGTGGAAAGCTGCCGGTGTCCGTTCTTGCGGCGGTAGCGGACTTTGGCTTTGTATTTGAAGACGATGATTTTGTCGCCGCGGCCGTTCTTTTTAGCGGTGGCCAGGACCCTGGCGCCCTCGATGACCGGCTTGCCGATGGTGACGTTGGCCCCGTCGGCGAGCAGCAGCACGCGGTCCAGCTCGATAGAGCCGCCCTCGGCTACGTCCAGCCGTTCCACGTCGATGGTCTGCCCTTCGACTACCTGGTACTGTTTGCCGCCTGTTTCAATTATCGCGTAAATTTTCGGGCCTCCAGATTTAATATTCTACCAGTTTTATAGCTGAGAGTCAAGAAACCGAGAAACGGGGCGTCTAAGAGGGGTCACGACCCCTCTTTCTTTTCCTCCCCCTCTCCTGGCAGGAGAGGGGGCAGGGGGTGAGGTTCATAATGGACAAAATCCCATTTCTCTTCTCTCCCATCTAATTTATAATATAAGCAATGTCTTTAATGTTGCCCCTCGATATACTTAACATAAATCGAAAAACGAATAATCGGATTTTGTAGCTGAATTTAACATAAAACGAAAAACGAATAAACTTAAAAATGAAGCTGAAATTAACATAATCTAAAAACGAATACTGAAGCTAATTACTCATGAAAAACACTGAAAAAATTAAAAAAACGAATAACGAATCAAATCATAAAAAAAGGTACGGGCGGAGGACTCACTTTGTCATCGGCCAATCCCTGTGCTAGAATTAAAATTGCTTTGAACGCCGAAGTTAAGTACTGGGTCGCCTTTAACACTATCCCCGGCATTGGCCGGGTGCGGCTGGGCCAGCTCGAAAGCTATTTCAGTAGTCTGGAGAACGCCTGGAAGGCCGCCCCCGGCGACCTGAAGAAAGCCGGACTGGACACCGTCGCCTTGCGGGCTATCAGCCAGTGGCGGGACGGTATCGACCCGGATGCGGAAATGGCCAAATTGGAACGCCTGGGAATCCAGGTGCTCACTTCTAACGACAAGGCTTATCCCAAGCGACTCAAGGAGATCTATGACTTTCCCCCGGTGTTATATGTACGCGGCGCCTTAAAGCCGGAGGACGAGTGGTGTGTGGCGGTGGTCGGTACGAGGCGGGCGACCGTTTACGGCAAGCAGGTCACCGAAGAAATCACCGCCGACCTTGCCCGGAGCAAGATAACGATTGTCAGCGGTCTGGCTAAAGGCATTGATACCATCGCCCACCGTAGCGCGCTTGGAAGCGGGCGGCCGGACCATCGCGGTGTTCGCCAGCGGCCTGGATATCGTTTATCCGGCGGAGAATGAAAAGCTGGCGCGGGATATCATGGCCAACGGGGCAGTTATCAGCGAGTACTCGCCCGGCACCCGGCCCCGGGCGGAGAACTTCCCCCGCCGCAACCGCATCCTCAGCGGCCTGAGCCTGGGGGTGCTGGTAACGGAGGCGGGAGATGATAGCGGGGCAATGATTACCGCTCACATGGCGCTGGAGCAGAACCGGGAGGTCTTCGCCATTCCCGGCAGCATCCTGTCGCCGGCCAGCCGGGGCACCAACCGCCTTATCCAGGAGGGCGCCAAGCTGGTGCGGGAACATATCGATGTTTTGGAAGAATTAAACCTGATGGCAGTGGAGAGGCAGATCGAGATGCGGGAAATTCTCCCGGAGTCTGAAACGGAATCGGTACTGCTTAAGCAGCTCTCCGCCGAGCCGTCCCACATCGACGAGGTCTGCCGGCGGAGCGGCTTGCCGACGGCCACCGTCAGCGGCACCCTGGCGATGATGGAGCTCAAGGGGCTGGTCAAGCAGGTGGGTACCATGAACTATGTTTTAGCCAGGGAGTTAAGACAGGAATATCGCGTGAGAGTTGAATAAAAAATATGAGCAGAAAATTAGTCATTGTTGAATCTCCTGCCAAGTCCAAAACGCTGGGTAAAATACTCGGAAAAGGCTATAGCATCCGGGCTTCGCTGGGCCATGTGAGAGACTTGCCCAAGGGCCAGATGGGCGTGGACGTAAAAAATGGCTTCGCCCCTAAATACGTCGTGCCGCGGGCTAAGACCAAGCTGGTCAACGAGCTCAAGCAGGCGGCGCAGGAGGCATCGGAGGTCTATCTCGCCACCGACCCCGACCGCGAGGGCGAGGCCATTGCCTGGCACCTGGCGGAAGTGGCTAAGACGGACAGCAAGCCTTTCCACCGCGTCTCCTTCCGGGAAATAACCGATGAGGCGGTCAAAGAGGCTTTCCTCCACCCCCGCAGCATCGATATGCCTTTGGTGGACGCCCAGCAGGCGCGGCGTATCCTCGACCGACTGGTGGGTTATAACATCAGTCCGCTGCTCTGGAAGAAGGTCAGGAAACGCCTGTCTGCCGGCCGGGTGCAGTCGGTCGCCGTCAGGATAATCGTCGACCGCGAACGGGAAATCCAGGCATTCAAACCCGAGGAATACTGGGTCATCGAAGTTGAATTGAGCAAAAAGAAAGAGAATATCTCTTTCCGTGCCACGCTGGTAGGGCTGGTCAGCGGTAAAAAGCTTGATGTCCACACTAAAGAAGAATCGGATAAAATCAAGGTCGCGCTGGAGCAGGCTGCCTACGACGTCCTTAAAGTAATCACCAAGAAAGCGACGCGCCAGCCGGCCCCGCCCTTCACCACCAGCACGCTCCAGCAGGAGGCCTGGCGTAAGCTCCGCTTCAGCGCCAAGCAGACCATGGCTTTCGCCCAGCAGCTTTATGAGGGCTTGCCTGTCGGCGATGATGAAGGGAATGTCGGTCTGATTACCTATATGCGTACCGATTCTACCCGCGTCGCGCAGTCGGCAGTGGCTGAAACGGTAGCTTTTATCCGCGAAAAGTATGGGGCGAAATTCCTCCCGCCGCGTCCCCGGGCTATACACTGCGCGGAGCCGGGGGGCGCAGGAAGCGCACGAGGCTATCCGCCCAACTCGCACCCGCCGCGAACCAGCGCTGATTAAGAAATATCTCAATAACAGTCAATACCGGCTTTACGACCTCATCTGGAAGCGGATGGTTGCCAGCCAGATGGCGGCGGCATTATTCGATAACACTACGGTCGACGTCGAGGCGAAAAACCACGACGACTACCTGTTGCGGACGTTAGCGTCGGTCAATACCTTCCCGGGCTTTATGACCCTCTACAGCGAAGGCCGTGACGAAGCTGAAGACGAAGGCAAGGGCGCCCTGCCCGAACTGGCCAAAGGGGACGAGCTCAAGCTCCTGGGGATTTTCCCGGACCAGCGCTTTACCCAGCCGCCCCCTCGCTATACTGAGGCGACCCTGGTAAAAACGCTCGAGCAGTTCGGCATCGGGCGGCCCAGCACCTATGCCCCAACGATATCCACCATCCAGGAGCGGGACTATGTTACCAAGGTCAAGGGGGTCTTTCAGCCCACCGAACTCGGCTTCGCCACCAACGACTTGCTCGTCCAGCATTTCCCGGATATCATCAACATCAAATTTACTGCCGATATGGAGAATGAGCTCGACGACATTGCCAGTAAAGAGCGTAAATGGCCGGATGTTATCCGGGACTTTTACGTGCCTTTTGATAAAGACCTGCAAGAGGCGGTCAAGACGGCGGAAAAGGTCAAGCTGGCGGACGAACCGACCGGCGAGGCCTGCCCCAAATGTGGCAAGCCCCTGATCGTCAAGACGGGACGGTTCGGGAAGTTCATCGCCTGCAGCGGTTACCCCGGCTGCAAGTTCACCCAATCATTCCAAGTAAAGCTGGGTGCTAGGTGCCCGCAGTGCGGCAAAGAGCTGATACAGCGGATGAGCAAGAAGAGACGCACTTTCTACGGCTGTACCGGCTACCCGGACTGCAAGTTCATTACTAATTTTAAGCCTCTTTCGCAGTCTTGTCCTCAATGCGGCGGACTCCTCACTCAACATGGTAAGCAGGCGTGGTGCATCAAGTGCGAATATAAGGGGAAAGCGGAGGAGGAAAATAAAGAACCGGCGGCAAATAAAAATTAGCTGAAAGTGGAGTGAGGTAATCCTCCGGCAGCAGAACAAGACCATGCAGGAAGTCTTTAACAAATACCGAGCTTACCTGGAAGCGGAGAGAAATGTCTCTGTTTACACGGTGCGCAACTATACCAATGACCTCATGGAGTTCTTCAACTTCGTCAATGAGAAGGGGATTGAAACGCTCAAGGACGTGAATAAACAAACATTGCGCAGCTACCTGGCGTATCTCATGGAGAGAAATTACGCCAAGTCAAGCATCGCCCGTAAGCTTTCGGCCATCAGGTCGTTTTACCGCTATCTCATGCGTGAAGATATGATATCGGCCAGTCCTGCCGCCACCACCGTCTCGCCCAAGCTCGATAAACGCCTGCCCTCTTTTCTTACCGTGGAGGACGCCAAGCGACTGGTGGAGTCGCCGGACCTTACGCAGCCACAGGGACAGCGCGACCGGGCTTTACTCGAACTGCTTTACGCCGCCGGCCTGCGCGTCAGCGAGCTGGTAAATATGAACCTGGAACAACTGAACCTCGCCACGAACGAAATCAGGGTGTGGGGGAAAGGGGCCAAAGAGCGGGTAGTCCTGATAGGAGCGCCGGCGGCGGAGGCATTAAACAACTATATCGAAAAAGGACGTCGGGAACTCCTGGGCAATCAAAAAAACAATGCCCTGTTCGTCAGCCGCTACGGGGGGAGACTCCCGGCCAGAACGGTGCAAAAAATTCTGGCGAAATACGCCAGGAATATCAACAAAAAAGTACACCCCCATATACTGCGCCATACCTTCGCCACGCACCTGCTGGATGGTGGGGCGGATCTCAAAGTCGTGCAGGAACTGCTGGGTCACGCCGACCTGTCGTCGACCCAAATTTATACCCATGTAACGCAAAGTCGGGCGCGCAAGATCTACCTCGCTGCCCATCCCATGGCCCGGGGAGAAACGGAAAAAAGTGAATAACCGTTTACAGAAACTACGCCGCCGGTTTGCCGAGAAAGAAATCGATGGCATCTTTGTCACGCAGTCGCAGAACCGGCGCTATCTTTCGGGCTTCGATGGTTCGTCGGGGTTTTTAATTATCTCTAAAAAGAAAGCCGTACTGGCTACGGACTTCCGCTACACTGAGCAGGCAATTACCGAAGCGCCTGACTTCGAGATTCTACGTATCGCCAATAACATTAACGACTGGTTTCCCGGGCTATTAGATGAAATGAATATCAAGAGCCTGGGGTTCGAAGCCTATGACGTCAGCTACCAGTTTCATCGTGAGTTAAGCCAGGCATTAAAAAAGAGAAAGCTGCCGGTAAAAATGGTCGCCATCAATGGCCTCGTGGAAGCCGTACGGGCGGTGAAAGAACCGGGAGAAATAGAGCTTATCAAAAAGTCCGCCCGCATCACCGACGCGGCTTACCGAAGGGTGGTGAATATTATCAAGCCCGGGATAACGGAGAAACAGCTGGCATGGGAGCTGGAGAAATCACTAAGGGAAAGCGGCAGTCAGGCACTACCGTTCGAAATTATCGTGGCATCCGGGCCGCGGGCGGCGTTGCCCCATGCCAAGCCGACCGAGCGCATCATCGAGGACGGCGACCCGGTGGTTATCGATATGGGTGCGAAATATGAAGGCTATGCTACTGACCTTACCCGGACCGTCTGTGCCGGCACCGCTGATGCTCAATTTAAAAAGGTATATAACACCGTGCTCGAAGCCCAGGTGACGGCGATGGAAATGGTAAGGGAGGGCATGATGGGGAAAGCGGCCGATAGCATTGCCCGGGAAATTATTCAGAAGGCAGGCTACGGCGAAGCTTTCGGGCATTCATTGGGCCACGGGGTGGGGCTGGCGGAACATGAACTGCCGCGCCTCGGACCCAGTTCAGAAGACACGCTTAAAGAAGGGATGGTATTCACCATCGAGCCGGGGATTTATATTTCGGGGTGGGGAGGCGTAAGGATAGAGGATACAGCGGTCATGGAGAACGGGAAAGTCAGACCGCTCACTAGGGCGGTCAAAGCCAGATATGATTGAACCGTTGGATTTTGCGTAAAGGGAAATTGCTGCCTTGCTTAAAGCCGATTTGCATATCCACACGAAATATTCGATGGATTGCCAGACGCCCCTCGAAAAAATTATTAAGCGCTGCCAGGAGTTAGGGATAAACTGCATCGCTATCGCCGACCACGGCACCGCTGAAGGCGCACTAAAAATGCAGGCACTTGCGCCGTTTAAAGTAATTGTTGCCGAGGAGATACTGACCACGCAGGGTGAAATCATGGGCATGTTCCTCAAGGAGACCATCCCTAGCGGCATCCCGCCCCGGGAAGCGGTCAGGCGAATCAGGGAGCAGGACGGGCTGGTGAACATCCCGCATCCCTTCGAGACGATACGCGGCTCAGCGCTGCAGGACAAAGTTATCGATGAAATCGCCGGAGACATCGATCTCATGGAGGTGCTCAACTCGCGCAGCCCTTTTCCGGCTAATTCCAATAAAGCCCGGGCTTTCGCCGAGAAACACGGTATTCCCGCTGGCGCCGGCAGTGATGCCCATACGATAAACGAAATCGGAAACGCCTATATCGAGATGCCGGAATTCAATAACAAAGACGAATTCCTGAAGGCCCTAGCGCAGGGAAAGATCCAGGGGAAGCGTTCCGGCATGCTGGTCCATTTTTACAGTACCCTGGCGAGGGTAAAAGGGAAAATCCTCCCGAGGGGGTGAACATGTCCAAACGCTACAAAGTCGGCTGGTTCTCCACGGGGAGAGGCGCCGGGTCTAAAGCCCTATTGAAGGCGGCCTGCGACGCCATCAAATCCGGTGAGCTCAACACCGAGATAGAGTTCGTTTTTTGCAGTCGTGAGCATGGCGAGACTGAGCCCACCGACCAGTATCTCGATATGGTAAAAGGATATGGCATTCCGCTGATCAGCTTTTCTTATCAGAAATATCGGGCTATAAGGGGCATGCCCAGTCCCGACCTGTCTCAGCCCCTCCCTCAGTGGCGTATCGATTACGATAAAGAGGTCATCAAGCGGCTAAATACTTTTAGCCCTGACCTGGTCGCGTTAGCAGGTTTGATGATTGTCACTTCACCTTTGATGTGCGAAAAGTATAAAATAATCAACCTGCACCCGGCCGCGCCGGGAGGACCGGCCGGCACCTGGCAGCAGGTCATCTGGAAGCTTATAGAGACTGGAGCCGAGAAACAAGGCGTCAAGATGCACGTGGCCATCCCCGAGCTGGATATGGGACCCACAGCCACATATTGTTTATTCCCGATACGCGGCAAGGCATTCGACAAATATTGGGAGGAGATTCAAGGCAAAGCAATTACGCAAATTAAAGCCGAACGAGGCGAAGAAAACATGCTATTTAAGACCATCCGACAGCATGGCGCAGTGCGGGAATTGCCCCTGACGGTAGCCACTTTGAAAGTATTTAGCGAAGGCAAGATAAGGATAACGAAAGACCGGCAGGTCGTCGACGTGGATGGTAATATTATCCCTGGCTATGACCTTACCAGAGAGATTGACGAGAATTTGAAGAGGGAACTATAGGTTTTAAGTTGTAAGCGTCGGAATCGAAGAGGGGGCTTTGGCCCCTCTCTTGTTTAGTATGCCATAACAGCGGCCGTTATTTCTTTTCTTTTTTGCTTTTTTCCGTCTTTTCTTCCGTCGGTTTGTTCAAAACCTCATCGATGAGGCCATATTCCACAGCCTGCTCGGGGTTCAGATAAAAATCGCGGTCGGTGTCATGGGTGATTTTTTCTAAGGCCTGGCCGGTATGCCGGACGAGTATTTCCTTGAGGATATCCTGCTGACGCATAATTTCTTTAGCAGCAATGACCATATCCGCTGCCTGCCCCTGGACACCGCCACTGGGCTGGTGCATGTGAATGGTGGCATGGGGCAGGGCATAACGTTTGCCTTTGGCGCCGGCGCAGAGGAGCACCGTCGCCATGCTGGCCGCCATGCCGACGCAGATGGTGGAGACCTGCGGGCGGATAAGCTGCATAGTATCGTAGATGGCTAGGCCGGAGGTAATCTGCCCACCTGGCGATTGTATATACATATTTATGTCTCTATCCGGGTCTTCGCGTTCCAGGTAGAGAAGCTGGGCAATCAGGGTATTGGCGACGGGGTCGGAGATGGGAGTGAAGAGCATGATAATGCGCTCTTTCAGGAGCATGGAATACAGGTCCCACATTCTTTCACCCCTCGGTCCACTCTCGACCACGCCGGGAATCACATTAGCGGGCAAATTAGAAAACGGCAGATTGTTCATAGGCAGACTATACATTTTCCTCCTCCTTTGGTTCCTTTTTAGTTTCTCCAGTATTTTTGGCTATTTCAGACAGTCGTTCGATGGTCTTGCGCGTTTTTAACGATTGTTCCAGCGACTCGCGGGTGCGCGGGGTATCCAGCAGCCTGCGGAACTCCTCTTTTTTATCGGCGGCGACGTTCCGGGTCATATTGTTAATCCCGTTGGCGATATCTTCTTCGGTCACCTCGATTTTTTCTTTTTCGGCAATCTTGCCCAGCACCAGGGAAGCACTAACATTCTTGGTCGCCACCGGGCGCAGGTCCTCCTGGAGCTGTTCGGCCGTCTTATTGATGCTTTTCAAGTACTGGTCCATGCCCTGCCCGGTCAACTGCAGTTGGCGGGCCTGTTCGTTAATCATGCGGTTTATTTCCAGGTCGATCAGGACAGGAGGGTACTCTACTTTGGAATGCTCGATAACAGCATTGATGAGCTTTTCCTCGAAGTCCATCCGGGCGCGCTCATCGGCGCGAAGATGCAGGCTCTTGGCGACCTCCTCCTTAAGGGCATCCAGAGTCTTGAGTTCGGTCGAGACCTGTGAGGCTAAAGTGTCATTAAGTTCGGGGAGCTTTTCCTCTTTTATCTCGTGCAACTTGACCTTAAAATGGCCTTCCTTGCCGGCGACATTGTTATTGGGGTAATCGGCGGGGAAGGTAATATTGAACTCCTTCTCTTCGTCTTTCTTCATGCCGACCACCTGCGCGGCGAAACCCGGCGCCGGGGTAATGGTGTCTTTAAGTATCTGCATCTGGGCGGCGGCCTTTTTGACATAGGGCTTTTCTTCGACCTCTCCGTTAATATCGATGACAGCCATATCGTTATAGTCCAGCGGCCGGTCAACGGGCTCCCAGGTGGCGTGCTGCTGGCGCAGCTCTTCTAGAACGGCATTGGTATTCTCTTCCTTGATTTCCACCGGCTCCGGCTGCATCCTAATGCCGGGATAGTCGCCGAGTTCCACCGTAGGCATCAAAGGCACGACGGCTTTGAAGATAAGGGGGTCAGGTTGCGTGATTTCCAGGTCCGGCTGAGCATAAGGCTCGATATTCTGCTCTTTGATAGCCTGCTCGTAAGCCTGAGGCAGCAGGCGGTCGAGAGCTTCTTCCAGCAGCCGGGACTTCCCGAGGGTGCGTTCCACTACAACGCGCGGGGCTTTGCCCTTGCGGAAGCCGGGAATATTGGTTTTTTGGACGAGGCGCTCGTAGGCATGCCGCATACCGTCTTCCATCTCGGCAGGCTCCATCTCAACGGTCAGGAAAGCCTGGCGGTTTTCTTCTTTATCTTTGGTTACTTTCAAGTTCCCTCCAAACAGGCTACTCTTCATCCCGCAATTTAATATGAAGCTCGGCCAGCTGCGCTTCCGTAACGGAAGAAGGCGCGTTAAAGGTCAGGTCCATGGCGCTCTGGTTCTTGGGGAACGCCATGACTTCCCGGATATTCTCCTCGCCGGTTAGAACCATCATCGTGCGGTCGATGCCGGCGCCGAAACCACCATGGGGTGGCGCGCCGAAATCAAAGGCTTCCAGCATGTGTCCGAACAGGCTGTTTATCCTGTCGTCCTCGTAGCCTAATATACTTAATATTTTTCGCTGCAAATCGGAGCGGTGAATTCTGATACTGCCGCTCGCGAGCTCCAGCCCGTTGCAGACCAGGTCGTAGTTTTTCCCCAGCACCTTGTCCGGGGCGCTATCCAGCAGGGGAATATCCTCGTCGCGGGGATGGGTAAAGGGGTTATTGACCGCCTCCCAGCGGCCGGTTTCTTTGTTCCGGGTGATAAGCGGAAAATCAACGATAAATGCGAAAGCGACGACGGCGGGGTCGGCGAGGTTAAGGCGGCGTGCCATTTCCCGGCGCAGGATATCCAATGCCGGATATATCTTTTCCGGTTCCCCCGCCACGATAAGAAGCAGATCGCCCTTATCGGCACGGCAGCGCCCGGCTATCTCTTTTACCTGTTTTAAAGTCATAAATTTAGCCGCTACCGATTTCACCATATCCTGGGTGAGGTCGTTAAGGCTGCCCTGAGAAGCACTCAGAGAGATGGTCAGCAGGCCTCTGGCGCCGGCTTCCAGAGCTAAAGAGTTCAACTCTTCCAGCTGGTGGCGGGTATAACCGCCGCAGCCGGGCGCAGCAAAACCTCTAACGACGCCGCCGGTCGAAACAACCGACTTGAACACGGAGAAATCGGTCCCGGCGGCAATATCGGTAAGGTCGGCGATTTCCAGGCCGTAACGCAGGTCCGGCTTGTCCGAGGCATAACGCAGCATGGTATCGGCGTAGGTAAGCCGGGGGAAAGGCTTAATCATCTTAAGCCCGGGCTTAACGGTGCGGACCAGAGAGGTATAAAGCTCTTCCATGAGATTAAGGACGTCCTCCCGGTTGACAAAGCTCATTTCGCAGTCAAGCTGGGTGTGCTCCGGCTGGCGGTCGGCACGGAGGTCCTCGTCGCGGAAACAGCGGGCCAGCTGGTAATATTTTTCCAGTCCGCCGACCATTAATAGCTGCTTAAGCTGCTGCGGGGACTGAGGCAGGGCGTAAAAGCAACCGGGGTGGACACGGCTGGGCACAAGGTAGTCGCGCGCGCCTTCCGGGGTGCTCTTGACGAAAATGGGCGTCTCGACCTCGATAAAACCGCGGGCATCAAGGAAATCGTGCATGAACCGCGTAACATGGTGCCGCAGGACCAAGTTCTCCTTCATACGGGGGCGGCGCAGGTCAAGATAGCGGTACTTGAGGCGGACGTTTTCGTCCACCTCGACCTCTTCGTTGATATAGAAGGGAGGGGTATTGGAGGCATTCAATATCTCGACTTCCTTAACGATTACTTCAACATCGCCGGTGGGGATTCTGGGGTTCTCGGTGCCGGCCGGACGCGCGGCTACCTCTCCGGTGAGCCTGATGACATATTCGCTGCGCATTTCTTCGGCCGTTTTCAAGCCTGCCGGCGATATCTCAGGATTAAAGACCGTCTGGACGATGCCCTCCCGGTCGCGCAGGTCGATAAAGACCAACCCGCCGTGGTCGCGGCGGCGGTTGACCCAGCCGGCCAGGGACACGGTAGCACCGATATGTTCTTTCCGTAGAGAGCCGCAGGTATGCGTCCTGAGCATGAGTCTCCTGTAAATAGGGGGTTCACTTTTGATTATAGCTTATACAGGTAGGGGCTTCAAGCTAGTTAACAGCGAACAATGAACAGTTTTCAGTTTACAGTTTATAGTTAAAGGAAAGGATTCGTTTTTTCGTTTTTTTATTTTTAAGCTTCGTAGCTAATTCGGCATTTTTATAGCTGTATTCGTTTTTCGATTTATGTTAAACTCAGCTTCGAAATCCGAGGGATTCGTTTTTCGATTTATGTTAAATCAGCTTCATATTCGGCAGTATTCGTTTTTCGATTTATGGCAAGCTAATCAATAGTATTAGTCAGGGATATCCGGTAACTATTATATAGAGGAGGAGGGAGAAAGAGAAGGGGATTTTGTCGCGATGAACTCACATCTAACCTCACCCCCCTTGCCCCCTCTCCAGCCAGATATGTCATGCAGAGTGTGGTTTCCCCCTGGCTGGAGAGGGGGATTGATTTGAGAGGGGCTAATGCCCCTCTCGCTGACGCACTCCCTTCAAGATACGGGGTGTTTGAGAGGGGGAAGGATTTTTAAGAGGGGCTAACGCCCTCTTCGCTGACGCACTCCCCGACCCTCACCGTGCTCTCTTCCGCTGACGAAGAGGGGGATACAGGTGATGAGCGTGCATCTATTGTATTTGAAGCTAATGTCTGCTAAAATGTTATGTTATCTCATATTATCATGCGTCTGGGAGTAGAAACACATAATAAATTTATGAACCTCACTCCCTTAATCCCCCTCTCCTTGCGAGGTAGGGTGAAGGAGAGGGGGAAGACAGAGAAGAGGGGCTGACGCCCCTCTTAAACACTCTGCTTTTGAAAGGATACCGCCAGTGGCCAAGACAATCGCGGAAATCAACGAAAAAATCAAGGCGGGCAAGGCCGTAGTCTTCACCGCCGAAGAGATAATCGACGTGGCGCGGGAAAAAGGCATCAACCAAGCGGCTAAAGAAGTGGACGTGGTCACGACGGGGACGTTCGGGATAATGTGCTCCTCCGGTGCCTATTTCAACATCGGCCATTCCAAGCCCCGGATAAAATTGGGGGGCGGCCGGGCTTACCTTAACGACGTGCCGGCCTATACCGGCCTGGCGGCGGTCGACCTTTTCCTGGGGGCCAACGCTTTACCCGACGACGACCCGCGAAACAGGGTCCATCCCGGCGAGTTCAACTACGGCGGTGGGCATGTCATCGAAGAGCTGGCGGCGGGCAAAGATGTGAGGTTAGTGGCGACAGCTTACGGGACGGACTGCTACCCGCGCAAGCGCCTGGAGACCTGGATAAACATCAAAGACCTCAACCAGGCGGTGCTGTTCAACGTCCGGAACGCCTACCAGAACTATAACGTCGCCGTAAATACTTCCGATAAAACGATATACACCTACATGGGCATCCTCAAGCCCAAGCTGGGCAACGCCAACTACTCGTCGGCGGGACAGCTTTCGCCGCTGTTCAACGACCCTTATTACCGGACCATCGGCATCGGCACCCGGATTTTCCTGGGTGGCGGCGTGGGATTTATAGCTTGGCAGGGCACGCAGTTCAACCCGAACGTGCCGCGGACGGAAAAAGGCGTACCTAAAGAGGGGGCCGGTACACTGGCGGTCATCGGCGACCTGAAGCAGATGAGCCCGAAATGGCTGGTGGGGACAAGCGTGCAGGGGTACGGGTGCAGCCTGACGGTAGGGGTGGGGGTGCCCATACCGATCCTCGATGAGGAAATCCTGCGATATACAACGGTAACCGACGCCGATATCCTGGCACCGGTCGTCGACTATGCCGACGCATTCCCCAATTTAAAGCCGGATATTCTGGCCGAGGTTAGCTATGCCGAGCTGAAAAGCGGTAAAATAAAGATAAAGGGCAAGGACGTGCCGACAGCATCGAGGTCGAGCTACCCGAAGGCGGTGGAAATCGCCACGATACTCAAGGACTGGATAAAAGCGGGCAGGTTCCTGCTCACGGAAGCCGTCGAGTCGCTGCCGGGGGTGGAATCCGGCGTGTCCTTCAAGTCGTTAAAGGAACGGCCAATCGAATAATAATCAAGAGGTACAAAACATGGTTGTAACGAAAAGAATCGTGCTGCATTTTCCCAAGCGGATGGTGGAGCGACCGATAGTCTATCGCCTGGTCAAGGACTACGACCTGGAGTTCAATATACTTAAGGCGTCGATAACGCCGGAGCAGGAAGGGCTGATGGTGCTCGAGCTCAAGGGGAACCAGACGGAATACGACAAGGGCATCGAGTTCCTCATTAAAACCGGCGTAAAGATACAGTCGCTCAGCCAGGACGTGACGCGCAACGACGAGCGGTGCACGCACTGCGGCGCCTGCATAACGGTGTGTCCCCCCGGCGCTTTCCGCGTCGACCCCAAGACAAGAATGGTGATATTCGAAAATGAGAAGTGCATTGCCTGCGGGCTGTGCATCCCGGCCTGTCCGCCGCACGCGATGGAAGTGCATTTTTAGTGCTGACCACGAAACGCATGATAGTCCGTCCCTTTTTGGAAAGCGACTACCAGGACCTGTACGAATATATGTCGCGGGAAGAAACGTACCGGTTCGAGCGGGGGGGGCCAATTTCGCTTGAGAAAGCCAAAGAACTCGCCCGGGATTGGGCGAAGGGGACAAACTTCTGGGCAGCCACGCTGAAAGATAACAAAAAGCCCATCGGGCATGTATCTTTTTTCCCGGAAGGCCCGGAGTTTCTGAAAGCCTGGCAGATCGGCTTTATCTTTAATCCGGTTTACCAAAATAGGGGATATTGTTCCGAAGCGTCTCTGGCGGTGATTAAGTATGCTTTCCAAAAAATGGGCGCTCATCGCATTGTAGCCCACTGCAGCCCGGAGAATGTTCCGTCGTGGAAAGTGCTGGAAAAATGCGGTATGAAACGTGAAGGCTACTTAAGAAAAAACTTTAATGTACGCGATGGCGAGGACGGAAAACCTGTCTGGCTCGACTCTTATGTATACGGTATTTTGGAAGAAGATTTCAAGAGCAAGTAAGGCGGTTGTTTAAGGGGGGGCGCAAGCCCCCTCTTTTTGCTCACTCCCCCTTCCCTTCTAAGGGAAGGGGGCAGGGGGAAAGGTTGACAAGAGGTGATAAGAGAGGGGACGGATTCTTCGCTGCCCTTCGACAGGCTCAGGGCGAGCGCTCAGAATGACAGAGTGAGATATGAAAAAAGATACCTATCAGCCCAGGACATACCGGCACTGGATTGAAGGCAAAGACCTCGTTGCGTGCAACGTCACGGAGAAGGAAACCGACCTTTACATAAGGGCGACCTCGAATCTCCAGAGAAAAGCCAGGCGACTGGTATTGAAATACCGGCGGCAGCTGGAAAAATACATTGAGAATAACCCAGAGTTTCAAACATCTTTAGAGCCGCTGGTGATTTCTGAGAACGCACCGGCAATAGTTAAAGATATGGCGGAGGCGGGCGCTAAAGCCGGGGTGGGACCGATGGCAGCGGTAGCCGGGGCCATCGCCGAATACGTGGGGCGGCAACTCCTGGAATTTACACCGGAGATAATCGTGGAAAACGGCGGGGATATCTATCTAAAGATATTAAAGAAAAGGGTGGTGGGGATATACGCGGGGGACTCGCCGCTAACGGGGAAAGTGGGGCTGGAAATAGAGCCCCGGGAGACGCCCCTGGGGGTCTGCACGTCGTCGGGGACGGTGGGACATTCCCTGAGCTTCGGAAAGGCCGACGCGGTGGTGACGATAGCGGGGTCGGCAACGCTGGCCGATGCCGCGGCGACGGCCATCGGGAACCGGGTCAAACAGCCGGGAGACATCGATAAAGCGCTTAAGTATGCCCAAGATATTGACGGACTAAAGGGAGTGGTGATCATTATCGGCGGGGAGGTGGGGGCGTGGGGGGAGGTAAAGCTCTGTGAAACAAACGTCTAGTCCGGACTTACCGGGAGATTTTTAACTCCAGCTTCCGGACTTTCCCGGTGACGCCTTTTAACGGCGCCACCATGCCTTCAATGGTGCTTTTTACGATTTCCGTGGCGAAAAAGTTGAGGGGAATGTCCGCACCGTTGAGATTTATGGCGACAATCCCGTCCTCATCGATATTCAGCGCCAGTTCCTTAATCCTGGCGGTATCTTTCAGGCTGGCAATAATACCACCGGTGACGTGGTCGAGATATGCCGCGACGAAATAATCGAGATTGATAGGCGTGTCGTTAACGGAAAGGCTGATTTTTCTGGTCACTGCGGTTACTCCTTTCGCCTAGCGGCTTTGGCAAGATAGCGGCGGAACTCAGTTAAGAAGTGGTTTTCCTGAGCGGCGTGGGTCTCCAGCAGCTTTCGGGAATGTTCAAGATGGACCCTCAGGTCGCGGACGGCGGCGTCCCGGCGCACCGGGTCCAGACTGCCGCCCAGCAGCTCATCGATATGCATCCGCGCGTGGAGCAGACGGTCACGGAGGTCGGAATGCTCAAAAAGCAGGGTGTCGAGGGAACTAACGAATTTATTATTGCCGTATTTTTTCACCGCCGGCCGGAGAGTGGCTTCCTCACGGTCAAAATGTTTTTCCAGCCAGGCGGCGATGATATTGATTATCTGCGCCAGGTTCTTGAGGTCGGCATCCTGCGGGAGATCGCCCCGCACAAACTCATTCCCGACATCTTTCAAGCCTGAAAGCAGCCTGACATCGTTGGCCGCCTTTTCCAGCGATTGGGTTTTTTCACCGACCGTCTTGTGTTCGGCGATAAGCTGTTCGATAAGTCGCAGCGTTTCATCCATAAAGCCTCCTCAGTATAGCATGGACAACACCTTCAGGACTATTCTACCTGTCCCACTAAAGGAGGGTAAGCGTTGACTAATTCTTAGTAATAATCAATGTTTTATTATTAAGCGCGGCTCATACGGTAAAGCAAGATACCGGCACCTACGAGGGCCAGTCCCGTAATCACCATAAAGACGCCGGCGGCCAAAGCCACCTCAACGAGACCGAAGGCCGTAACCGCCGTGTAAAGATAGTTCTCAAGGTTCATGGCTTGAGCGTATTTCAGTTGAGTGGTATTCGCCGAATCAAATGGCTTTCCGCCCAAAAGCTCCTGATAAGATGGCGCTATCTTCCTGCGATGCGAAGCGATGGTATCAGCCGCCTTCTGAGCGTCGGCGGCGTTGTTTATCTGAGTAGTCACACCAGGGTTATTGGGGTCAACGGCCAGGGTGACTTTCTCCACCGTCATCCTGTCCGCAATGAGGTCGTTCTTCATAATGCCCTCCGCGACAAAGACGACACCGAGCACTAGACCCACCAGGCCCAGGAAGGTTATCCCAAGAGACAGAACACGATTAAATTTCATAATATACGCCTCCCTAAAATGGTGTTATTAACTTAATTTTAAAAAATGGCAAGTCCTGAGTATATGATATTTATCACATGAATTTGGGATAGCCCGTATTAGTATTTAATTATTCAAGGCGTGGACATGGAGGTAATTTTATGTGGTACATGCACGAAGGCACGGGGTGGTGGATGGTTTTCGGGGGGATATTGATGGTTTTGTTCTGGGGAGGCATTATCGCCCTCATTGTCTGGGGGATAAGCAGATTAGCCAGGCACGGCGCCATCGGGAGGTCAACGCCGCTGGAAATTATCAAGGAGCGCTACGCGCGCGGCGAAATAACCAAAGAGCAGTTCGAACAGATGAAGAAGGACCTGTAGACCCAATCAATGGGGCAGTCGACATAAAAATTACAATATTATATACTTAAACGGCTGATGTAACTTTTGTCATATACACCCGGTGAATATCGCCAGTATAATCTTCTACAAAAGATAGTATCAAAAACTGTATTTGCAGTTTCAGTTTGTCTTGGGCGCGAAGCACCAGACGGATAAACTGAGAGGCGTTATTTTTTGTGCGAGAGGAGGCCGCCATGACCGGAGAGCAGGATACCACGCTCGGGGCGCTGCAAGCATCCATCCAGATGGAGATTGACGGCAAAGAATTTTACCTGAAATCCGCTAAAGCCAGCCAGAACAGCCTGGGCCGGGAGCTTCTGGAGAGGCTGGCCGCCGAGGAAGACGGCCACCGGCAGATATTCGAGAAGATTTATAAAAACATCGGCACGAAAAAACGCTGGCCCGAAAAAGCCTTTAGCGGTGACGGCGGCCGTGGCCTGAGAACGGTGTTTGCCACGGCGATAGAAGACATGGACAAAAATTTCAAGGCTATCGACACGGAGCTTGAGGCGATACAGACCGGCATGGCGATGGAGAACAAGACCTACGATTTCTATAAAGCCAGAAGCAGTCGGGCCACCTACGCCGCCGAAAAGCAGTTTTACGAAGAACTGGCGATGCAGGAGGAGGAACACTACCGCGTCCTGCTCGACTACTTTGAATTCCTCAAGAACCCGGCGGGCTGGTTCGTGGTGAAAGAACACCATTCTTTCGACGGCGGCTAAGACAATAATAATTATTTAATCGCTGAGGTAAGAAACATGCTAAAAATCCGGGACCTTTCGGTGGCGGTGGAAGACAAGGAAATCATCCACGACGTCAACCTGACGATACAGAACGGCGAGACACATGTGCTCTTCGGGCCTAACGGCGCCGGCAAAAGCACGCTGCTCATGGCTATCATGGGATTCCCCAAATATAAAGTAACCAAAGGCAGCATCAGCTTCAAGGGCAAGGACATCACCGGCATGACGGTCGACCAACGGGCCAGGCTGGGCATCGGCATGTCTTTCCAGCGGCCGCCGGTAGTGCGCGGCGTCAAGACCCGCGACATCGTGGCGGCCGCCCTGAGAGGTCGGGGAGACAGCGACGAAATCGAGAAACTCGCCAAAGCGGCCGACCTCAACGATTTCCTCGACCGGGACATCAACTACGGATTTTCCGGCGGGGAAATAAAACGCTCGGAACTGATGCAGCTGCTGGCGCAAAAGCCCGAGCTGACGCTCCTCGACGAACCGGAATCGGGGGTAGACCTGGTGAACATCGCCCTCATCGGCGAACTGATGAACCAGCTGCTGGAGAAAAATTGCCCGATACCGGAGCGCCACTGCATGGGGCTGATTATCACCCATACCGGCCATATCCTGGACTACGTCAACGCCCGCACCGGCTATGTCATGTGCGACGGCACGATAGGGTGCGTGGGCGACCCCCACGAAATGCTGGGGACAATACGGGAGAAAGGCTACAACGAGTGCATTAAATGCTACCTGGGGAGATTACCGACGCATGAGTAAAGTGAAAACGTCCAAAGCCTACAAGGACAAAGCTCAAGCCGCGGCGGCCAAAAAATCCGCCTTCGGCGAGGATATAGATTTAAGCAAATACAACCCCGGCGATGAAGGACACCGCTATGAACCCGACCCGTCCCGACTCCCTCCCCAGACGAAGGAGAAGATGCTCACCGCGGGCGTCATGCTGGATGACATCAGCCAGAGGTCGGGCACGTATCTGCAACTGGATAACCAACCGGTACATTTCTCCACCAAGCAGGAAGGGGTGGAGGTCATGGCGGTCAGTAAAGCCCTGGAGAAGTACGACTGGCTAGCGGACTACCTCTGGAAGGCGGTGGCCGTGGACGCCGATAAATATACAGCCAATGTCGAGATGAACGAGGGCGACGGCTATTTCATCCGGGCGTTGCCCGGGCAAAAGACCGTCTTTCCGGTGCAGGCCTGCCTTTACCTGGAGAAATCGAAGGTGGTGCAGAACGTGCATAATATCATCATCGCCGAAGAGGGCTCAGAGCTGCACATCATTACCGGCTGCGCCACCGCTACCCGGGAAGAGCCGGGACTGCACATCGGGGTCTCCGAGTTCTATGTGAAAAAGGGCGCTAAAGTCACCTTCACCATGATACACTCGTGGAACCCGGCGGTAGCCGTCAGGCCGCGCACCACCACCATCATCGAAGAAGGCGGCCTTTTCCTGAGCAATTACCTCCTCATGAAACCGGTCAACTCACTACAGATGTATCCTACCGCCCGATGTGTCGGCGAAAACGCCACGGTGCGCTATAACAGCATCCTGGTAGCCGTCAAGGGGACGAACATCGACGTGGGGTCGCGGGTATTTCTCAACGCTAAAAACGCCCGGACGGAAATCGTCTCCCGGGCGATAACCACCGGGGGCAATATAACAGCCCGCGGCTATATCGAGGGCAACGCCGTGGACGTCAAGGGGCACCTGGAATGCCGCGGCCTGATACTGGGAGAGACGGGCACGATTTACGCCGTCCCCGAGCTGAAGGGCAACCTGCCGGGAATCGACCTTTCCCACGAGGCGGCGGTGGGCAAGATTAATGAGGAAGAAGTGACATACCTGATGGCCCGGGGACTGACCAGAGAAGAGGCTACGGCCACGATTGTTCGGGGATTTCTCCGGGTGGATATCGAGGGGCTACCGCCGATGCTGAGCGCGGAGCTGAAGCGGGCGGTGGAAGCCAGCGAAAAAGAGGTCATGTAGTCGGGAGGTTACCATGAACCTGAATGCCCTGCACAAAATCGGTTACGGCATGTACATCATCGGCGCGCATGAGGGCGAAAAGCGCAACGGGCAGACGGCCAACACCGTGTTCCAGATAACGTCGGAGCCTCCGACGGTCGCCGTAAGCATCAATAAAACCAACCTGACCCACGAATATATTAAAGCCAGCAAATCCTTTACCGCGGCGGTGCTCTGCAACGCGACTCCCCTCTCCTATATCGGCAATTTCGGGTTTAAATCAGGACGGGATACGGACAAGCTTAAGGGGGTGAACTACAAGATAGGGCAGACGGGCTCCCCGATACTTACCGACCACGCCACCGCCTACCTCGAAGCGGAAGTAATCCAGGACGTCGACGTCGGCACGCACACCATATTTATCGGGAGAGTCGTCGCGGCGGAAATCCTGTCCGAAGAACCCTGCATGACTTACGAATATTATCACGAGGTAAAGCGGGGCACGACCCCAAAGACGGCGCCCAGCTATATCGCGGGAGACAAAGGAGGCGCAAAGTAAAATGGCGAAATACGAATGCACCGTGTGCGGCTACATTTATGACCCGGCGGTCGGCGACCCGGACAGCAAAATCGCCCCGGGGACGCCGTTTGAGAATATCCCTGACGACTGGGTATGCCCGGTCTGCGGGGCGGCCAAGAGCGAGTTTAAAAAGGTGGAATAAGGGAGGTAAGCGAAATGGCAAGTTTTGTACCGGTCGGAAAGACCAGCGACCTGGAAAATGGAGGCAAGAAAAAGCTCGATGTACTGGGGCAGGAAATCATGCTGGCGAGGGTGGGGGACAAATACTACGCCACCCAGAACCGCTGCGCCCACATGGGCGGGGACCTTTCAGCGGGCATCCTCAGCGGAACGGTGATTCAATGCCCGCGTCACGGCTCGCAGTTCGACATTACCGACGGGCATAACATCCGCTGGACGAGGGGAACGGGGATGATGGCGACTTTATACAAAATAGCAAAATCGCCTCAGCCGATTAAGACGTATAACATAAAAATAGAAGGCGACAACATACTGGTCGAGATTTAAAGGGGGTTAAGGTAATTGTCGGTCGTTTTCTCCGGCGATGAGTTCATCCATATCGCCATCGACATCGAAAAAAGGGGCATCAGCTTCTACGACGTCATGGCAAAATCGACCGATAATGAAATGGCGCGTGACGCCTTCGCCAACCTGGCGGCGATGGAACGGACACACCTTCAGACATTCCAGGACATGCTGGCGGAAACTCAGACAGGCAAGTCCGGCGAAATAGCCGAGCCAAAATACCCCGATTATGTTCAAACCCTCAGCGACGAAGCCGTTTTCTCCGACGATTCAGCTACCAGCGAGATAGCCATGCAGGCAGACACCGATATCAAAGCGATGGAGCTGGGCATCAGCGCCGAGAAGGACTCGCTGCTTTTTTACTATGAAATGAAAGACAACCTGCCCCAGCGCCACATCCCGGTATTGGACAGAATAATCGAAGAGGAGAAGCTACACCTCCGGCAGCTCTCCGAAGTCAAGAAAAAGCTCGCCAGTCCCGGATAGACGTATCAGGCATGCCCGGATTTCAGGAAGGCAATGACTTTTTTCCTGAATATTAACGCCAGGGCGAACAATACCAATATCAACAGTCCAATCAATTCCGGGATATACCTCTCAGGGTGCGAGACCAACTCCCGGAAGATGTTGAAAAGCCAGTCCGTAAGGTCCTCTTTATCAAAGGTAAAGCCCAGCAGCGGCCAGAACAGCGTCCGGGGGGCGATCCACATCTGGTCGAGGATGAGATGGGTAAAAGTGCCGGCGGCCAAGGTGAGCATCCAGACCTGGCGGCGACTTTTATAAAGATAAAAGCCGATGCCGGTGAGGACGAAAAGGAAGAGGAGCGAATGTGAAAAGATACGGCCGTTGGAAAACGTCTCCCGGAAAAAATATTGCCCGACCGGTTTATCGATGATATCCGGCAAAAGAGAACCGACCAGCAGTACCCGGATATCCATGTAACGCGAGAGCGAGGCAAACCAGGACATCACATTAAAGCCGGGACGCGGCTTACCCACCGCTCCAGCCACGAGCGTCGCCATGCCCAGGGTGATACCGGGATGCCCAAACATTAACATCGAAACAATATTTCCTCGCGGATTCTTTCTTTTACCTGGGGACGCCTCGAGCCATATTTAAAAGGCGCTACCAATATAATATAATAAATCATATTTCCTTGGGAATTATCGGGCGGGAAAAGATGAAAATCATCGGGTTGACGGGCGGCATCGGCAGCGGCAAGAGCACCGTGGCGCGGTACATGGCGGAACTCGGGGCGGCGGTTATCGAGCTGGACAAGGTGGGACACGAAGTCCTGAAGTCGGTAGGGAAGCCTTACCTGAGGGTGGTCAGTGAGTTCGGTAAAGATATGCTTGACCCCGGGGGCGAAATCGACCGCGCCAAACTGGCTAACCTGGTTTTTAAAGATAGCCAGGCCCTCACGCGGTTAAATCGCATAGTGCACCCGGCCATCGATAAAGAAATAAACAGGAGAATCGAGGAGTACAGGCGGAAGGGGGTAAAGGTGGTGGTGCTCGAAGCAGCGGCGATGCTGGAAGCGGGCAAAGCCGAGCAGGCCGACGAGATTTGGGTCACAGTTGCCCCAGAAGCCACCATACGAAAGCGACTCCGCGAGAGGTCGGGATACGCCGAGGAAGAATCGAGCGCGAGGATACGTTCCCAGATGAGCGGCGAAGAGCGCCTGAGGCACGCCGACGTGGTCATCGAAACCGATGGCAGCCTCGAAGAGGTTAAAGCCAGGGTCGAGAGGGAATGGGAAAATTTAATGGAGCGGGGAACCGAAATATAACTTTTACTTAAAATATGGCGGAGAGGGTGGCCGCCTACGCTCCAAAAGAGCTTCGGCGGCTAAAGGATTCGTTTCCATAATAACGCTTTTCCTGAGCCAGTCTTCAAGTATCGTTCCAGTTCAATAGCTTTAGTTTTATCTTTGACCGCGAAATAAGCTTCCAGATTAAACGGCTGCCTGTTTTTTGTTGAAACCACCTTACGCGAAGTATGCTCGGTCAATCGGCGGGCGACATTATTAGTTGAACCGATATATAAATTATTATCTATCGTGCTCTTCAATATATAGACATACCACATAGTTCAGTTGGCTGGCCAGCCGTAGCCTTGACGCAAGCTGGCGGAGAGGGTGGCCGCCTACGCTCCAAAAGAGCTTCGGTGGCTAAAGGATTCGTTTCCATAATAACGCTTTTCCTGAGCCAGTCTTCAAGTATCGTTCCAGTTCAATAGCTTTAGTTTTATCTTTGACCGCGAAATAAGCTTCCAGATTAAACGGCTGCCTGTTCTTTGTTGAAACCACCTTACCCGAATTATGCTGGGTTAATCGGCGGGCGACATTATTGGTTGAACCGATATATAAATTATTATCTCTCGTACTTTTCAATATATAAACATACCACATAGTTCAATTGGCTGGCCAGCCGTAGCCTTGACGCAAGCTGGCGGAGAGGGTGGGATTCGAACCCACGGTAGCCTTACGGCTACACACGCTCTCCAGGCGTGCCTGATAGACCACTCCAGCACCTCTCCGCGTTATAGATTAACAGCTATACTAATACGCTTGATAATTCTATCAATTAAAGCGGAGAGGGTGGGATTCGAACCCACGTCCCGATATAATCGGGAACCGCTTTTCGAGAGCGGCACCATCAACCACTCGGACACCTCTCCTGGCTTAATAATTATGCCTTAACCGCACAGCTACGTCAATCTTAAAGACGCCGAACCCCAACTTAATCACCAAGAAGATACCTAAAGGCAATTGCCCTAGCGAAAAATAGCAAAAAACCGGCGGAATACATGAGAATGCTGAAAGACCGCGAGCAAGCTTTAGCCAAGCTGGTCGGCATTAAAAACAATGAACACGCCTTTCCGACGAAAGAGGTATATACCGAACAATCCCGACTCTACGACGAGCTTTATAAACTGACCGGACAAAACAGTTACCTGCTTTTAAAGCAGCAGGCGGACACCAATCTCCAGGAAGGTCATTACTGGACGAGAGACACGGCCCAATAGAAAGAAGCCTCCGGGAGACCCCCGGGGGCTTCTCGTGTCCGTTATCAGAAACCGCTTACTTCTTAGGCGATAAATCCTTAAAATCCATCACCAACTGCGGTTTAAATCCCTTATCTTTTTCAAAGAAAGGCTCCCTGGCGGGCGGGGAACCATCCGGGGTGGGGAGCATCATTTCCAGCTGAATAATCGGGCGGTCGACGCGGGTTATCTCCAGGGGGCAATGCACGAGCCCAGGAGGCAGGGAAATAATCGTGGGCCGGGTAAAGACGTATTTTATCATCTCCTCGCCCATGTAAAACACCACCTCAGCCCCGAAATCCTCGGGGTCATCGGGGTTGCCGCTATACCAGGCTAAAAATTCCTGGAAGTTATGGGTGTGGGCGGGATTGTCTCCCTTAAACGGCTTCCTGACGAACTGGTGGCCGACGGTAAAATCATAATTCAGGACCTGCTTGTTGGCCATAATGCCATCGAAAATAACGCTCCGGTCCGACTTCAGGCGCATCTGGATATGGGGCGGATGGATAATGTATTGATCATATTTTTTCGTAGCCATTTAGACTCCTTAAAGTTTAACTCGGGGAATGTGCCGCCGACGCAGAAATTCTAGTCCATTTCGCTTCGTCATGTCAAAGCCGCGGGCGACTATCCGAATGTTCCATTGTGTTAAATTTGTGATAATTCTGGCATATTATGTGATACCGCAGTGATATCGCTTTTTTACAATACCTACGCATAAGACGATTACGGCATTTGAGGAAAGGAATAAAGCAGACAGTCGCAGGGGAGGCGGCCATGTTACACATCGTGAAAATCAAGGGATGCCAGCGTTGCGGAGGCGACCTGTTCCTGGAAAGAGACTACGAGGGGACCTATATATCCTGCCTGCAGTGCGGCGGCATCTACGTCAGGCGGGTGACGCCGGAAGCCCCGAACCCCAAAGCCGCCAAAACATATGCCCGGTTAGTCGGCCAGGGGATACATAAAAACTAGCCCTCTTGTTTCGGTTCGTTTTCGTGCTCCCTGAGCCAGCGTTTAATTTCGTCCAGGGCGGGCGGGGCGACGTAAAAGACCTGGATATCCGCCGGGAACTGGACCTGGTGGTTTTCCCTCATGAGCAATAACCCGATTTCATTCTCCAGCAGAGTTTCATCGATTTTCCGGGCAATATATTCGTTCCTCTTTTTTCCCACTTCGACATAAGAATCGTAAACTCGGGAAAGCACCTTCGGGTTTTGCAGTCCAATAATAAGGCAGCGGTTCCAGTCCATGAACTCCGTAAGGATATCGTTATCCTCAAGGGCTTCCAACTGAGCCTGCTTATCCAGGCAAGATTGTACGACGTCACGGCTTTTTTCGCTTAACCCGGCGATGGTCTTGAGACCTTCCTCGCCGACAACATCAATCAGCTCGTGATAGATGCGCTTGACCTCGCCGAGCTTAGAAGACAGTTCCGCAAGCTGCTTTTTGACCTGCTCCCAGTACTTATTGAACTTTTCGAGATAGTCTTCCGGAAGGTCCTTGCCGCCGTAAATCAGCGGCACGAAATACAGTTTCCGGCCTTTTTTAAAACTCGCCACCGGGGGTTTTTCGATCTTTCCCAGTCCCTCAGCCATACCGTTACTCCAGATATACTAGCGTAATTCCCTGGCGCAATCCCGACAAACGATGAGGACCGGCGAGAACCTGGTGACCGTCCTCATTTCTTCTATCGGCTTGCGCTTTTCACAACGGCGGCAAATAAAGGTCACTTCTAAGGACTGCGGCTTCTTCGATTTCTCGGCGGGTTTAGTCGTCTTTCCGGCCATATATACTCCTCTGATGGAAAATTATTAGCTTGATTTTGACAACGGCACGGTCTGCTCCGGCGTGACCACGCAATTGTGAATAGTCTGCTTATCACCGATAACGCTATGGCTGCTGATAATACACCGGTCCAACCGGGCGTCAGCCCCGATGCGCACATCATCCCATAAAATGGCGTTTTCCAGGCTGGCGCCATCGGCCAGCAGGCAATTCCGTCCGAGCGCCACCCGTCCCTTAAGTTTAACGTCCTTACCCAGCCGGCAGCCGCGGTCGATGACCGCCGGCGACTTAATCTCCGCCGAAGGATGGATAACCACATCCGTGCCAATGTTTGTGCCGTCCCGCCTGAAGTCTGAAATTAAAGGGTCGCTTACTTTAGAAAGCAAGAAATCCATATTGAGAGAGAAATATTGTTGCAGGGTGCCCATGTCCAGCCAGTAGCCGCGGTAGGGGTAGCCGAAGACGGGTTCGCCCGCATCCAATAGGGCGGGGAAAAGCCCTCTTTCGAACATGTAAGGCTGGTTCACCGGGATATATTCCAAGACTTCCGGCTCCAGGATATAGGTGCCGGCGTTGATCCAGTTGGTGGCGGCGGTGCCGGGTGGGGGTTTTTCAATAAAACGCTGCACCCGAGAATTGCCATCGGTCTCCACGACGCCGAAAGCACTCGGGTTATCCACCCAGGTAAGGGCAATCGTGGCTCTGGCTTTCTTATTAACGTGGGAGGAAAGCATATCAGCCAGGTCCATTTCCGTGAAGATATCCCCGTTCAGAACGAGGAAGGTGCTATCCAGATGGGCGGCGGCGTTCTTGACGGCACCGGCAGTGCCCAGGGGGTCCTTTTCCAGGCAATAGGTCAGGTGGACGCCGAAATCGCGGCCGTCCCCGAAATGATGGCGGATAGCCTCGGGAAGGTAGCTCAGCGTCAGGACAATATCCGTAACGCCGAACTGCTTAAGATAGGCAATCATGTGTTCCATGACCGGTCGATTCACCACCGGCACGAGTGACTTGGGCACGATAAAGGTCAGCGGCTGAAGGCGCGTGCCCTGGCCGCCGACGAGAATCACCGCCTTAACCTTCCGCAAACTGGTGGATTTTTTGGTTGACATAACGTCGTCGTAAAGACTCCCTTATTTATTACTTTAATCGGCCAAAGGTAAAAAAGTCAACATTTATCATAGAAGGTAGTGATTTTCACCGTAGTGAATTCAGATAGTCATAGTTGCGGAAACTCGCCAATTTATAGTATGATTCATAGTGTAATCAGCCCCTGTAACTCAGCTGGATAGAGTACCGGCCTCCGAAGCCGGGTGCGAGCGTTCAAGTCGCTCCAGGGGCGTTTTTCGTAGTATGGAGTCGCTCATGACGAAAGAGAAAAGCCTTGTGGAAATCAGGTGGCACGGGCGAGGCGGCCAGGGGGCGGTAACGACCGCGGAGTTGCTGGCGCAGGCAGCCATCAGCGAGGGCAAGTACGCCCAGGCTTTTCCCAGCTTCGGGCCGGAGAGGCGGGGAGCGCCGGTACAGGCCTTTAACCGCATCGATAGCCGCGAACCCGTAAGAATCAGGGCGGACATCAACCAGCCGGACGTCGTCGTCGTGCTTGACCCGAGCCTGCTCGGCAAGGTTAACGTGACGTCCGGACTGAAAGAGGGCGGCTGGGTAATCATAAATACGCGCAAGACTGCGAAAGAAATAAAGTCCGAGTTCGGTATAAAAAACCCGGTGGCGACCGTCAACGCGACCAAAATAGCCCGCGAGGTGCTGGGCGTGCCTATCGTTAACACTACCATGCTCGGGGCGGTGGTAAAAATGACGGGCATCATCGATAAGAAATCGGCGCACGCGCCGTTAAGCACGCGTTTCGGTCGGCTGGGAGACCGCAACATCAAAGCGATGGAAACCGCCTACGAACAAGTAGCGACCGAGGAGCAATAGATGGCGAAACCGGAAAATGAACTGACCTGGAAAGACCTGGAAATCGGCAACATCGTGACCGAGCCGGGCGGCGCCCGGAGTTATGAGAGCGGTACCTGGCGCTCGCAGAGGCCGACCTACGACTTTAAAAAATGCATCAAGTGCGGACTCTGCGCCCTGTATTGCCCGGAAGGATGCATCGGGCCGAACCAGGACGGCTACTTTGAAGCCAACCTGTACTACTGCAAAGGCTGCGGCGTCTGCGCCAGGGAATGCTGGCCCAGGGTGATAAAGATGGTCGAGGAGGTGGAATAGTGGTCACGCGAGTAGGCGTTGAAGTATCTATTGCCGTCGCGGATGCCGTGAAGCTGGCCAATCCGGACGTCATCGCGGCGTACCCGATAACACCCCAGACCCACGTCGTCGAGCACCTGGCCGAGCTGGTGGCCAACGGCGAGCTCGACGCCGAGTACATACCGGTAGAATCGGAGCACTCCGCCATGAGCGCCTGCCTCGGCTCCTCGGCAACGGGCGCCCGCACGTTTACCGCCACGTCCAGCCAGGGCCTGGCGCTGATGAACGAGGTCGTCTACGTCGCCGCCCCCATGCGGCTGCCCATCGTGATGATGGTGGCCAACCGGGCGCTGTCCGCGCCGTTAAGCATCTGGTGCGACCATTCCGACATGATGTCCGTCCGGGACACCGGCTGGATCCAGATAATCACGGAAAACGGCCAGCAGGCCGTCGATAACAGCATCTGCGCCTTCCGCATCGGGGAAGACCAACGAGTACTGCTGCCGGTGATGGTCCACCTGGACGGTTTCAACCTGACGCACGTGGTCGAACCGATTGTTTTCCCGGAGCAGGAAGACGTCAATAAATACCTGCCCAAGAACCGCTTCCCGCTCCCGCTCAATCCCGACAGGCCGGTAGCCATGGGCGAGTTCGCCCCGCCGTTCATCTTCACGGAGACCAAGTGGGCGCAGGAAGTCAATTTACGCAACTCCAAAAAAGTCATTATCGAAGCCTGGAACGAATTTAATAAAGCCTTCGGGCGGCAATATTTACCCATCGAGAAATACCATAGCGACGGAGCTAAAGTGCTCATCATGACCATGGGGAGCATCGGCGAGACCGCTTCCGTCGCCATCGACGAACTGAGGGCGGAGGGGATGGACGTGGGGCAAATCAGGTTACGCCTGTGGCGGCCCTTCCCGTTCGAGGAGCTGCGGGAGGCGGTGAAAGACGCGGATATCCTTATCGTCATGGACCGGGCGATTTCCTACGGCGGCCCGGGCGGACCAGTCGCCTCCGAGGTCAAGTCCGCCTTCTATAACCAGGCCAAAAAGCCCAAAATTGTCAGCTACGTCATCAGCCTGGGAGGCCGCGATACGACGGTATCGGGTTTCAAGGACATCGTCAGGAAGGGCATCGAAATAGCAGCCAAGGGCAGCAAGAACGAATATGAGATTTACGGGGTGAAGGAATAATGGAGAAATACGCGATTTATGTCCCCCGGCTCGTCAAAAAGCAGGAGAACTTCGCCCCGGGGCACCGCGCCTGCATCGGCTGCGGCGAAGCCCTGGCCATCCGGCAGTCCTTTAAAGCCCTCGATAATAACGTTATCGTGGTCAACGCCACTGGCTGCGCGGAAATCTTCGCCTCGCAGCTGCCGTTGACCAGCTGGCACCTGCCGTGGATACACACCCTGTTCGAGAACGCCGCGGCGGTGGCTTCCGGTATCGAGTCCGCCCTAAAAGCCATGAAGCGCAAGGGGGCAGATTTGCCGGAGAACACTAAAGTAGTGGCCATCGCGGGGGACGGCGGCACCAGCGATATCGGCCTGCAGGCGCTATCGGGCGCGCTGGAGAGAGGCCACGATTTTACCTATATCTGCTTCGATAACGAGGGCTACATGAATACCGGCAACCAGAGGTCATCAGCCACTCCTTTCGGCGCGGCGACGACCACCTCGCCGGTGGGCAAAAAGAGCATCGGGCAGTTCAGCTGGAAAAAGAACATGCCGGAGATAGCGGTCGCGCACAACATCCCTTACGTGGCCACCGCCACACACGGGTATCCCTTCGACCTCATGGCCAAGGTAGCCAAGGCGATAGCGACCAAGGGGCCGGCTTATGTGCACGTGCTGTCCGTCTGCCCCACCGGCTGGCGTACCGCTACTGATACGATTAACCGGCAGGCACGCCTGGCCGTGCAGACGGGGATGTTCCCGCTTTACGAAGTGGAGAACGGCGTTTATAAAATGAGCCTGGTTATACCAAAACTGAGACCGGTAGCGGACTACCTGAAAATACAGGGGAGGTTCCGGCACCTGAGCGACGACGTCATCGCCCAGATACAAAAGCGCGTGGAACTCGAATACCAGAAATTGTTGGAGAAAGTAAAAAATGGCTGTAAATCAACTTAAAGAAAAAGTGGCGGAGGTGCTGGAAAAAAACCAGCGTGACAAATCGGCGCTGATTGACATCCTCCACGATACGCAATCGGCCATCGGCTACCTGCCCCGGGAAGCCTTAGAGGAAATCCACTGCGGACTGGACGTCCCGCTGAGCCGGGTATACAGCGTCGCCACTTTTTTTAAAGCCTTCAGCCTGACGCCGCGGGGCCGCCACCTCATTAACGTTTGCATGGGCACCGCCTGCCATGTCCGCGGCGCGGATAAGGTCCTGGAGCAAATGGAAAAAGAGCTGGGGATAAAGACCGGGGGCAATACCACCGACCTCAAGTTTACACTGGAGACGGTCAACTGCGTGGGCGCCTGCGCCCTCGGCCCGATGGTCATCATCGGGGAAGACTATCACGGCGAGATGACCCCGGATAAAGTCAGCGGAGTTTTAAAGAATTACAGCTAGCTAGCGGAGGAATTCCCGTGGCAAAATTAAAATCCCCGGGCGAGTTAGAGTCCCTGAGAAAAGCGATATTAAAAAAGAGAGACCCCAACAAGCCCACGATTACGATATGTAACGGCACCGGCTGCCAGGCCTACGGCTCCAAGAGCATCGTCGCCGCTTTCCAGGACGAAGTAAAGAAGCAGAACCTCGGCGGTAAGGTCGATGTTAAAGTCATTGGGTGCCCGGGCTTCTGTGAAAGGGGCACGCTGGTCGTTATTAAACCTAAAGACATATTTTACCAGAGAGTGCGGCCTAAAGATGTCCCCGAGATACTGTCCGAGACTGTCGGGAAGGGCAACGCCGTCAAACGGCTGCTTTATACCGACCGCGCCACCAATACTCAGGTGACCAAAGAAGGCGAGGTGCCTTTTTATAAGCGGCAGATGCGTCTGATAATCGGCAACAATGGCCTGATCGACCCGACATCTATCGACGATTATTTGGCCATCGGCGGTTATACCGCTCTCATCAAAGCCCTCAAAATGACCCCGGAAAAAATCATCGACGAGATTAAAAGGTCGGGGCTGCGGGGACGCGGCGGGGCAGGCTTCCCCACCGGCAGCAAGTGGGAAAGCACACGAAACGCCCACGGCGACGTTAAATACGTAATCTGCAACGCCGACGAGGGCGACCCCGGGGCTTTCATGGACCGGAGCCTGGTCGAGGGCAACCCGCACAGCATCCTCGAGGGGATGATTATCGGGGCTTACGCCATCGGCAGCCACGAAGGCTATATCTACATCCGCAACGAGTACCCGATGGCCGTCAGGCACATGCGTATCGCCATGGAGCAGGCAGAAGCTTACGGACTCCTCGGGGAAAATATCCTCGGTTCGGGATTCAGTTTTGATATTAAGATAAAACGAGGCGGCGGTGCCTTCGTTTGCGGGGAGTCGACGGCGCTAATGGCATCCCTCGAAGGCAAGGTCGGGGAGCCGCGCGCCAAATATATCCACACCTCGGAGCAGGGGCTGTGGGGAAGGCCGAGCAATTTAAATAACGTGGAGACCTGGGCCAACGTGCCATTAATCATTAATAAAGGCGCGGACTGGTATGCGAAGATAGGCACAAAAGGCAGCAAAGGCACCAAGATTTTCGCCCTGGTGGGGAACATCAGCAATACCGGCCTCGTGGAAGTGCCCATGGGCACGACGCTCCGGGAAATCGTCTTCGATATCGGCGGCGGCATTCCAAAGGGACGCAAGTTTAAAGCCGTACAGACCGGCGGGCCGTCCGGCGGCATGATACCGGAAAGCCTGCTCGACCTGCCCGTCGATTTTGACGAGCTGACTAAAGCCGGCTCGATGATGGGCTCCGGCGGCATGATCGTCATGGACGACAAGACCTGCATGGTGGACATGGCGCGTTACTACACGACCTTCCTTGAAGGGGAGTCCTGCGGCAAGTGCCTGCCCTGCCGGGAAGGCTTAAGGCAAATGAAATACATCCTGGACGATATTACGCAGGGACGGGGCACAGAAGGAGACATCGAGCTGCTGCGGGATATTTCAGCGACACTGGTGGACGCCTCCCTTTGCCAGCTGGGCGCCTCCGCTCCCAATCCGGTCATGAGCTCCATCCGCCATTTTAGAGATGAATACGAAGCCCACATTAGAGATAAGAAATGCCCGGCCGGCGTCTGCAAGTTCGAGGCCGTAAAGGCCCAGTAAGGACAAGACGAGATGGTTAGTTTGACGATTAACGGACGACCGATAAAAGCCGAAGAGGGCACCAGCCTGCTCCACGCCGCCCGCGACCATAATATCTATATCCCCAGCCTCTGTGAAAACGAGGCGGTCGCCCCTTACGGCGCCTGCCGGCTCTGCCTGGTGGAGATAAAGACCGCCCGGGGCCGGGAGCGGCTGGTCACGTCGTGCATTTACCAGGCGGAGGAGGGGCTCAACGTCAAGACGGACACGGAGAGACTCCGGAAAATCCGCCAGATGCTCCTCGAGCTATTGCTGGCCAGGTGCCCGGAATCGGAAGTAATTCGGGACATGGCGAAGCAGCTCGGGCTGGAAAAAACGCGACTGGTAGAGCAAAGCGGGAATAACAAATGCATCCTCTGCGCCAACTGCGCCCGCACCTGCGAGGAGGTGGTCGGCGTATCCGCCATCAGCCTGTCCAAGCGCGGCACGGAAAGGGAGCTGACCACGCCTTTCGGGGAGGACTTCTCGGAGGCATGCATCGGCTGCGGCTCCTGCTCTTACAGCTGCCCCACGGGGGCGATTACCATGGAAGATAGCGACGGCACCCGACATATAAAGTGGCCCCATAACCAGATGGAGTTCCCCATGAGGAAGTGCTCCGTGTGCGGCCAGTACTGGGCGCCGGAAAAACAGATAGAATATATCGCGAAAATTTCCGGCACGCCGCTGAGCGATTACGATAAATGCCCGGACTGCCGGGACTAGTCAGTAATTAGTAGTTAGTAGTTAGTGAAGAGGGGCGAAAAGCCCCTCTTTTTATTAGTAAATTGACACGGTGTTATAAGATATATACAGAGAAACATTATGGAAGAAACATCAAGGACGTTTCAAATAGCATTAATTACTACGCTGATTGTATGTGCTATCTCTATATTTGTTGCTTTAATTCCTTACAGGAATAAAAGAATGAAGAAACAAAGAAATTAACGTGGGCAAGCGCAATAGTTGCTTTAGCGCGCAGCGGTTGGAGCAGTATTATATTTTCTTTTTGGCGCGAAAGAAAAACCATTCAAAAAGAAAAAAGGTAAAAACGATTTTGATTTGGGTGAAGTGGGACATCCACCATATTTCCCGTTTCAATGAAAATGAATACAAAGTATTGCGCCCGATCCATCTCTCGGCTATACTTTAACGGACGGGGCGTAGCGCAGCCTGGTTTAGCGCGCAGCGTTTGGGACGCTGAGGTCGGTGGTTCGAATCCACTCGCCCCGATTGATAAACTCTAAATTCTAAGCCTAAACTCTAAACTCTAAATCCCCCTCAGCAGCATCCCCAAACCCCTAAAGTTCATCTTGATTTCACCCCAGGAGGTACAGCGCCGCAGTCTTTGCCAGATGTATGACGGGCGCAGGTAGAAAGCCCGGTAGGCGCGCCGGGTCCAAAATTTAAGGTCGTCACGGCTGAGCTTATCACTCTCGAAAACGGGGGTGGCGGGGCTATCCATACCGGCGTAGACAAAGCTTTCCCACGGGGGATTTTCCTGCCTGCCACGCATATAAATATCGTATAGCCCGGTGCCGGGAAAAGGGGTGGTCACGGAAAATTGGGCGAAGTCCACCTTCAGCTTTTTGGCAAAGTTGATGGTTTGTTGTATAGTTTCCGGGGTCTCACCTGGGGAGCCGAGCATGAAATAGCCGATAACCTGCAGACCGGCCTCTCGGCTATCCCGGACGGCCACCTCCACCTGAGCCAGAGTAATGTCTTTTTGTAGAGTCGCGATTATCTCCGGCGAGGCCGACTCGATGCCGTAAGCGACGGCGTAGCAACCGGCCCGGCGCATATGGCGCAGCAGCTCTTTATCAACGAGATTAACGCGGGTCTCGCAGGACCAGGCTATTTTCAGTCCCTTATCGATGATCAAATCGGCGATAGCGTGGATGCGTTCTTTATCGAGCGTGAAAGAATCGTCATAGAAGGCAATCTCCTTAACGCCGAGCTTTTCCTTGAGGTAAGCCATTTCCGCGATAACGCGCCCGGGGCTCTGCGCGCGGAACCGGTTGCCGAAAACCGGCTTGGAGCAATAGGCGCAGTGATAAGGGCAGCCGCGGCTGGTGACCATGGCGGCAAAAGGCAGCGCCATCCCGTGGGGCGGGTGAGGTCGATATTTTGGCCAGGGCAGCAGGTGATAAGCCGGGAAAGGCAGCGAGTCCATATCTACCGCGGAAGTCCTGTCAGGGGTATGGACTACTTTATCACCTGCCCGGTAACTGATGCCCGCGACCGTGTCCAGACCGCGTTTTCCTTCGAGGGCTTGCAGCAGCTCAATAACAGTCTCGTCGCCCTCACACCTGACGATGATATCTACCGATGGAGAAACGGCAAGAGTCGCTTCCGGCAGCAGGGTAGGGTGGGGGCCGCCCATAACGATAGTAAGCCCGGGGTTAGTATGCTTGATATAACGGGCGATTTCTAAGGCGGCACCGATGGTCGGCGTCATGGCGGTAATCCCGACGACGTCGACGCCGGCTGCCAGCGCCGCGGCTTTTTCGGGGCGGATTTTCAGCGCATTGGCGTCAATCAGATTTACCGCATGTCCCGCTTTTTCTAATATAGCGGCGATTAAAGCCAACCCGAGAGGCGGCTGGGGATAACGGGTGAACCAGGGGGGATTAAGCAACGTAACATTAAGCATCGGCAGCCCTTTTGAATTTGCTTCATTATAACCTCTATAAGCTGCCGCAAACAAGGGCGGGGCTTTTGTTTATACGTGAATATTTGTATAATCATTCATATTAAGTGCAATAAAGGGATATCTGAATGTTAGCTATCACTATTCGGAGCCAGTATTGTCCTAGTAAGAAATGACGCTTAACTTGTTGGAATAAGCCAAAGGTAAAGAAATATGGACCACAAAGGAAAGTGAAGCCATGAAAGATTTAATCGAATATTTAAAAAAATCAATAATATTTCTTGGGCATTTTGGTGAGATGAGAAAACCTATTCCAATTGCTACTGCATTCCTTATAAGTGTAAATACTGTATTGTTTCTTGTCACGGCTAAACACGTAGTATTGGATCCAAAAAGCAAGGAAGTTAAGGACCGTGAATTATACGCCATGTATAATGTAAAAACTCCAGGAAAGCCCTACTGGCGCGACTTAGGAGGTTTTAGGACTGCACATAAATTTGATTGGATTTTCCACAGAGATGTTGATGTAGACATCGCTATGCTACCTTTTCCCCTTGAACCTGAAATTGACACAATGGTAATTCCGGACACAATATTCGAAGCAAAGTCCAATTTACTAGAACTTGATGATGTTTTCTTCTTGTCTTACCAGCCGGGAACTGCTCTCGATGGGGTATCACCAGTATTTCGAAGCGGTATCGTTAGCAGAATAAATAGCAATAACACTTTCCTTATAGATGCTGCTGCATTCCCTGGGAATAGTGGTAGTCCTGTCTTTGCCAAGCCGACAGTAATAGAGCTTCCAAACAAATTAGGAATGCAAGTTTCTGGTGGGAAATTTGTTGGTATTATCGGGTCATATATCCCATATCAAGAAGTAGCTAGAAGTGACCAAACTGGTCAGGCTCGTGTGATATTCGAAGAAAATACCGGCCTTTCTTTGGTTTGGGGTGCAGATTATATTAGAGAAATTCAGGGGTCTGAAGTATTCAAACAGCAATTAATTAAAATAGAGGATGAAGAAAGAGAGGAAAAGGAAAGAGAATTGAGACGTAGAAAAACATGAATGTTGTAGTTATTTACTACCAAGTTTCTGTGAGAAAAAATCCAAAATGCTGAGTCGAATGCCACATCTTGTTTTAACCTAGAGTTTATCGTACAATTTACCTATAACCGCGGAAAATGAGCGGGAGTAACTCAGGTGGTAGAGTTCCTGCCCTCCAAGCAGGCTGTCGCGGGTTCGAGTCCCGTCTCCCGCTCCAGAGTAAATCAATTAGAAGAGTTTCCCGATTTCCATCGGGACCATCGCGGGTTCGAGTCCCGTCTCCCGCTCCATTCTTTTTTCAAAGTTTAACCTGGCGCCTCAACGGTAACGGTCGTCCCCTTACCCGGCTGTGATTGAACGGTCAGCGTACCGCCCACCAGCTGCGCCCGCTCCTGCATGCCCGCCAGCCCCAGCTTATCGTGTTTGGCCAGGTCGCTCATTTTGTCCGGTATTTGAAATCCTTTACCGTTATCGCTAACAGTTATTTTCGTCCGGCCGTCACTAAAATCGATAGTTATATCGGCGCGGGTCGCCCCGGAGTGACGCCAGACGTTCCTCAGGGCTTCCTGGGTAATGCGGAAAAGGGCAATCGCCACCTCCTCCGGAAGACGGTGCTCATTGCCGAGCGTATTTATATTGGTCACGACGCTGGAATAACGGGTAACTTCCGACGCCAACATCTCGACCGCCGCCAGCAGACCCAAGCGGTCCAAGGCCGCCGGCCGCAGGTCCTGGCTCAAACGGCGCACGCCCTGCAATATATTATCAGTCTGGCGCCACAACTCTTCCAGACGGGTGCGGTTTTCCTGGGAAAGCGCCTGGTCGTTGCTAGCCAGGGCATCAAGCTGGCGGGCCAGCGCGACCAGTGACTGGATGGTGTCGTCGTGTAATTCGTGGGAGATACGTTTCCGCTCCTCTTCCTGCGCCTTGGTGGCCTGCTGAAAATAAAAACGCAGGTTATCATTCATCCTTTTCTGTTCGGTGATATCCCTGGCAATGTGATGGAAAGCCACCGGCTGGCTTTTATCAAACACCAGACTAGTGGTCAGCTGGATATACGCTTCGCTGCCATCCCTCCGGAAGACGCGCTGCTCATAGGGCTGTACCACGGGTTCGTTGTTCAAGAGCTTCTTCCTGATCTGGTGGGCAAGCTCCAGGCTTTCCTCGGAGAGGAAACTTTTCACGTTCATCCGGCCCAGCTCTTCCTTGCCGTACCCCGTCAGCTTTTCCGTAGCTTTATTGACGGTGATGAAATTGCCTTCGAGGTCATGGAGCCAGATGGCATCGTGGGCGTTTTCAAACAGATAGCGATAACTGGCCTCGGACACCTTTAGCTCGTGCTCGGCGGCATCCAGTTTCCGGCGATATCCCCGAGCGCGGCGCCAGAAAATGAGACCAATAGCCAGAGCGATAACGGCGATGCAAACGGCAACGATTACCCACACCATATCTTAATTATACAATATTAGGGGATATCTTCGAGGGTAACCCAGCCCTGTTTCAGGGCATGCACCACGGCTTCGGTCCGGGAGCTCACCTGCAGTTTATTGAAGATATGTCCCAGGTGAGCCTGGACGGTACGCAGGCTGAGACAGAGCTCGTCGGCGATATTCTGGTTGCTCAGCCCGCGGGTGGCGAGACGCAGCACCTCTAACTCGCGCTCGCTGAGCATATCGGAAGGTTTCTGGCGGGCGGATTTATCGGGGGCGGGGACAAAACGGTTAAGCACCTTGCGGGCGATGGCCGGGTGCAGTACCGACTCCCCGGCGTGGACCTGCCTGACGGCGTCGACAAGCTCACGGCCGCGGATGCTTTTCAGCAGGTATCCGGCGGCCCCCGCTTCCAGCAGGCTGAAGACGAACTGGTCGTCATCGTAAGCGGACAGTATCAGGACGGCTATCGAAGGATAAAGCGATTTTATGCGGCGGGTTGCTTCAATGCCGTCGACGCCGGGCATGGCAATATCGATGATGGCGACGTCCGGATGGGAGCTGCCGGCCAGGTTCACCGCTTCTTCGCCGTCGGCGGCCTCGGCGACGACATCGATATCCAGTTCTTTCTCCAGAATCTGGCGGGTGCCTTCCCGCACGACGGCATGGTCATCGGCAATCAGGACTTTTATCTTGTCCATAATGCGTTACCGAGTATTACCAGGGGTTCTCCCGTTCTTTAAGCGTCGTAATAAGGTCGTCAATGGGTATGGCTGTCAGGGTCAGGGTCTGGGTGGTGCCTTTAGCGCTCAGCCGAATCGCCAGCTTGGCGATGGCCTCGTTGCCGGGGGCTTCGAGGATATTGACGAAATCATACTGGCCGAGCAGGGCATACTGGGTCAGTATTTTCGCCCCCATAAACTCCACCTCTTTATTGATTTCCTTGAGAATTTCCGGGTTTTCCTGAAGGGCCTTGCGGCCGGCATCGGTAAGGGTCGTCAGCATAAGATAGACAGACATCGCTACCTCCTTCCGTTGATTATCTGGCTCTTATTATGGACGTATATTTACCCTGTTTGTCAACTGCTTTGGCTGACGTGCTATAATGTAGCGAAATGCCGGAAAACAATATCGAAAAACTAAAAGCCGCCGAGGCTAAAGAGCCCATCGCGTCTTTCCTGAAAATACACCTGGTAGAACTGACGCCGGGCTACGCCAAGGTAACGATGAAACTCACGCCGGACCATCTTAATTTTAACGGCATGGTCTTCGGGGGCATCGTCATGGCGGTAGCCGACCAGGCTTTTGCCTACGCCACCAACTCGCTGGTCAGCCCCAGCATCGCCACACAATTCAATATCCACCTCATCTCCGGCGCCGGCGTCGGCGACGAGCTTACCGCCGAATGCCGCGTCATCAAGAGCGGCCGGCGTATAGGAGTATCCGAGATGACGGTGACCAACCAGACAGGCAAACTCATTGCCAAAGCCACCGGCACGACGGTCGTCACCGGGTGAACATAAAATCCCCGTTTAGCTTCACATCATATTGACATCAAGATAATCCTGTGATAAGCTATTGACGCCATGTATCTCAAGCGCGTGGAACGGGAGAAACCAAAATTCGTCTTTACCGGGCGCACCGGGAGTGCGCGTGGGAGGTAAAAATATCCGTAGTTAAACCATCTGGTTCACATTTATATTAGTTATTGAATTCGAATTACCTCCCACGCGGGAGGTAATTAAGTTTATAGGGGTATGGCATTGACCACCGGCATATTAGAAAAAAGAGAAACAATTCCGCAAATCATTTTAAACAACAGCGCCAAATGGGGTAAACAGACGGCGATGTGCATGAAGATGTTCGGCATCTGGCACCGGTATAGCTGGCAGGACTACGGCGAAAACGTTAAATTCTTCTCGCTGGGCATGATAAGCCTGGGGCTAAAGCGCGGCGACGTCACCTGCATCATCGGGGACAACGAGCCGCAGTGGTTCTGGGGGGAGTTCGCCGTGCAGGCGGCGGGGGGCATCGCCACCGGCGCCTTCGTCGATTCGATCCCGTCCGAGGTAAAGTACATCGCGGAACATTCCGACGCTAAATTCGCCATCGTCAACGACCAGGAGCAGACGGACAAGTTCCTGGAAATCAAGAAAGACCTGCCCCTGCTGCAAAGGATTATTTACTGGGACCCTAAGGGGCTGCGCAACTACGACGACCCCATCCTCATCAGCTTTAACGAGGTCATGGGACTGGGGCGGGAATATGAAAAAACACATCCCGGTCTTTTTGAAAAGAACGTCGAGCAGGGCAGGGGAGACGATATCGCCTTTATCTACTACACTTCCGGTACGACCGGCCTGCCCAAGGGTGCCACCCTGACGCACCGTGCCCTGATTACCACCGCGCGCGGATTCGCCAATCGCTACCCTCTGGATGAGAATGACAATCTGATCTCCAACTTCCCGGCGGCGTGGGTAGGCGACAGCTTTTTCGCCACGATTCCCCATCTGCTGACCGGCGCCAAGCTCAACTTCCCCGAGGAGCCGGAGACCATCGCCGAGGACACGCGGGAAATCGGTCCCAACTTCGTCATTTACGGGCCGCGGCAGTGGGAGGGGCTGGTCAGCGAAATACAGGTCAAAATGCTCGACGCCAACTGGCTGAAACGCTTGACCTATAAGCTTTTCCTGCCGGTCGGGCATAAAATCGCCGACTTCAAATTCGCGGGTAAAACACCCAACATTTTCTGGCGCATGCTACATTTCATGGCTTATATGGCGCTGTTCCGGCCCCTCAAGGACAGGCTGGGACTGAGCAAGGTCAGGTTCGCCGTTACGGGGAGCTCGGTATTGAGCCTGGACACTTTCCGCCTTATCCACGCCATCGGCGTGGAGCTGCGGCAGTGCTATGCCAGCACCGAGGCCGGCCTGATATCTTCTCACGGAAAAGGCGAGATAAAGTTCGAGAGCGTGGGTCGGCCGGCGCTGGGGACGTCGCTCAGGATAACCAAAGAAGGCGAACTGCTGGTCACCAGCGACTGCATGTTCACCGGCTACCATAAAAACCCGGAAAAAACGGCGGTGACTTTAATCGACGGCTGGTGCCATACCGGCGACGCCGTCAACATTAACGAGCAGGGGCACCTGATCTTCATGGACCGGCTGGAGCACATGGGCATGCTGAAATCCGGTGCCAAGTACGCGCCCCAGTATATCGAGGGCAGGCTCAGGTTCAGTCCCTACATCAAGGACGCGATGGTCATCGGCGGCAAAGATAAGGAATACGTCTCCGCCATCATCAATATCGATTTTGCCATGGTGGGAAAATGGGCGGAGCGCCACCGTATCCCTTACACGACCTTCGTCGACCTTTCCCAGAAAAAAGAGGTGGCGGACCTGGTGCGGCAGGACCTGGAACGGGTCAACGGCTACCTGCCGGAAACGTCCCGCGTCCAGAAGTTCGTGCTGCTGCACAAGGAATTCGACCCGGATGAAGCGGAACTGACGCGCACGAGGAAACTGAGAAGAGAGTTCATGGAGCAGCGGTATAAAGACCTTATCGAGGCATTATACGGAGGTAAAGAGAAGATTGACGTCCAAGCCCCCGTGACGTATCGAGACGGACGAAAAGGCGTGGTCACGACGAGCATACAAGTGAGAAATATTTCAAAGGCGGCGTCCTGATAATGGCGGAGTTGCTGCAGTATGTTATCACCGGCATATCCATCGGCATGGTCTATGCCCTGATTGCCCTTGGCTTCGTCATCATCTGGAAATCCAGCAGCGTCGCCAACCTGGCGCTGGGACAACTGGTGCTCCTTTCCTCGTGGTTTACCTACGGCATGCTGGTGCAGGCGGGGCTCCCGGCGTGGGCGGGTATTCCGCTAGTGATTGTTTTCGCCCTGGTCCTGGGGTGGGCCATCGAGAGATTCACGCTACGTCCGCTGATCTGCGCAACCCATCCTGTCGTTAATCGCGGTCACGCTGGGACTGGCCTACTTTTTTGAGGGGCTGGTGGGCATTATCTGGCCCAAGAGCCTGGCGTCTTTACCGCCCCTTTTCCCCCAGGAGCCGATACACATCGGCACGGCGGTCATCCAGCAGGAGTTCATCTGGGCGGCGGTGATTTCACTGGTCCTTTACCTGTTATTGACCGCTTTTTTTCAGGTTCCATAAAATGGGTATCGCCATGCGGGCCACCGCCGACGACCAGAAAGCCGTGCAGGCCTGCGGCATCCCGGTAACCAGAATCTTCTCGCAATCATGGATGTTTGCCTGCGTGCTGGCCGCCGTAGGCGGGATTCTGGTATCGAGCATCGGCAACATCAGCAAAGCTCCCGCTGGTAGAAACCGGACTCCAGGCTTTTTCCGTGGTCATCCTGGGCGGCCTCGATTCGTTCCTGGGTGCCATTATCGCCGGGCCAATCATCGGCCTCGCGGAAACCATCGGGGGCGGCTACTTAACCAAGTTGACGTGGGAGGGAATCAGGGAAGTAATTCCGTTCATCATCATCATTATCGTGATGATCATCAAACCATACGGACTGTTCGGGGAGAAGCGCATCGAGAGGGTATAGGATGGACTTACCGGCCGGGATAAGAAACTACACCTACGCAGAGGATATGGCCATCTTCCGCACGAAAACGCACTGGTTTTTACTTATCGGGCTACTGGTTTTATTGTTCACCGCTCCCCTGTGGTTCGGCGGCCACTGGCTCGACATCGCCAACCGGATCGGCATCACGCTTATCGCCGTCACCGGACTGAATATTTTAACCGGCTATTGCGGACAGCTGTCCATCGGGCATGCCGGATTCATGGCGGTGGGCGCTTACACGTCGGCGGTGCTGGTAAGCAGGTTCGACGTGCCGTTTATCGTCGGCTTGCTCTGCGCGGGCGTATTAGCCGGGCTTATCGGGATTCTCTTCGGCATACCTTCGCTGAGGGTGAAAGGTTTTTATCTGGCGATAACGACCATCGCCGCCCAATTTATTATTATCTGGATAGTCGAGCACTGGACTTCGATAACCGGTCCCAACGGTATCCTCGATGTCGGTCCCGCTTCAATAGGTAGCCTGGTACTCAAAAGCACCGCCAGCGAGTTCTACTTGATTTTAATCATCACTGTCATCGCTATTTATGCCGCCAAGAATATCGCCCGCACCAGAGTAGGGAGGGCTTTTGTGGCGATACGTGACAACGACCTCGCCGCCGAGGTCATGGGCATCAACCTTTTCCGGTATAAGCTTACCGCCTTCTTTATAGGGTGCTTTTTTGCCGGCATCGCCGGCTCGCTACTGGCACACACCAGCCGGACTATCAGTCCCGATTATTTCCAATTCAAAGATTCCATCCTCTTTATCGGGATGATTATCATCGGGGGCCTGGGCACGACGACCGGGCCGATATTCGGGGTATTATTTATCCGTCTCCTCGATGAGCTGGTAATCCAGCTATCGCCTTCTCTTCAAAGCGCTTTTCCTCATCTGCTCCCCGGCTTTACCTCGGGCATCGCGCCGCTGTTGTTCGGCCTGGCCATCGTCCTGTTCCTGATATTCGAGCCGAGGGGATTGGCGCACCGCTGGCAACTGCTGAAATCGGCCTACAGGTTCTGGCCTTTCTCGTATTAAATAAAAAACGAGGTGATTTGTTATGTGAAAATATTTAAACAACGGACAATGAAGCAAAATATATTTAAAGAGGGGGTAAAATGTTAAACAGGAAAGCGACAATTCTGGTACTTGTATTAGCGGTGATTTTGCTGATGACGCCGCTATTCGCCTCGTGCGGGGGAAAAGCCCAGCCCGGGCAGGTGCTGAAGGTGGGTGTCATGACACCATCGACCGGTCCCGTGCCCGAGAAGGGTATCCCCGGTCAACACGGCTTTGCCGACGCGGTCGAATACATTAATAAAGAACTTAATGGCGTTAACGGTTATTCGATTCAGCTGGAATGGCGTGATTCCGGCTATGATATGCAGAGGGTAGGCACCATTGTCCAAGAATTTATGGATACCGGCTGTGTGATTTTCGCGACCCATTCCTCCACGGAAATGAAAGCGGCCTCGGGCAAGTCCAACGAAGCCGGTTTCCCCGGCCTGGCCGCATTCATCTCCACGATTAACCTGCATCCGCCGACCCATGTCTACGGGCCGACGCCCGATTACGGCGATGACTGGGTCGCGTTTGCCAAGTACTATCTGGCCAACATCTGGAAAGGCCCGGGCAGACCGAAGATGGCGCTGGAGGGGTTAGCCAATCCGACCGGCCAGGGTATGAAAGACGGCGCCAAAGCCAAAGCCGACGAACTCGGGATAGACATCGTGGACATCGCGGAGCATAAAATCAGCACCATCGATGAGACGGTGGCCCTGCAGAGAATGAAGGACGAGGGCATCAACGTCCTTTTCATTTCCAGCACACCCGCGCCCACCGCGGTCATCATCAAAAATGCCAAGACGCTGGGTCTGCTTCCCGCCATGACCATCGGCTGCGCGGCGGCAAGTTTCGGCAAGGCGCTGATCGACCTGGGTGGAAACGCCGTCGAAGGCGTTTATGGCGTGGCGCATACCGCCAGCTGGGACGATAATGTCGCCGGAATCAAAAAAGCCAGGGAGTACTGCCTGAAAAATAACCCTCAGGACCTGAACAACGACGATTACCTTTCCTGCTGGACCACCATGCTAATCATGAAGGAAATCCTGGTGCAGGCCGTGAAAAACGCCGGTTATGACACTCTCGCCACAGGCGGCGCCGCGGCATGGAAAGCGGTGGAGGAACAGGGCATCCAGAAACTCAAGGGCTACACCGCCGAAGGACTGGTGGGCGGCACGGTCAGTTACGTGGGAGGAGGCGATAACCGCCTGGACAACTACCTGCGACTGTATAAAATAAGTGGGGGGAAGGCGGTGGCGATGGCCGACTGGCAGGCCGCGCCGTTAATCAAATACGAAACATTATCGTGGTGGGGTCAATAGTTTAGTTAAAAAGGGGCTCCGGCTTGCCGGAGCCCTATCCCATCAGGGGAGTATATGCTTAAGCTAAATAACATTGAGGTCACCTATCTCAATGTCATCAGGGTATTACATGGCGTTTCCATGAATGTGGAAGACGGCGCCATCGTCGCCTTACTCGGCGCCAACGGCGCCGGAAAGAGCACTACCCTGAAAGCCATTTCCGGACTGCTACATATCGAGGAGGGGGAAGTTTCCGACGGGAGTATCGAGTGGAACGGCGAGAGAATCGATAAGAAGAACGCCGAGGCGATAGGCAAAATGGGCATCATCCAGGCGCTGGAGGGGAGGCACGTCTTCGAGCACCTCAACACCGAGGAGAACCTCATGGTGGGGGCGCATAATCGAAGCGACCGCCGCGCGGTAAAAGACGACCTGGAGATGGTCTACGATTATTTCCCGCGTCTCAAAGAGCTGCGGCGGAACACGGCCGGCTACCTTTCCGGCGGCGAACAGCAGATGCTGGTCATCGGCCGGGCGATGATGGCGACGCCGAAGCTGATGATGCTGGACGAACCATCGCTGGGTCTGGCCCCGCTACTGGTAGAAGAGATATACAATATTATCAAGCGGTTTAACACGGAGCAAAAGACCTCGGTGCTGCTGGTGGAACAGAACGTGCGCGTCGCCCTGAGCATCGCCCACTACGGTTACGTCATGGAAAACGGGAGGGTCGTGCTTGACGGCAGCACCGATTTCCTGAAGAATAACGAGGACGTGAAAGAATTTTACATGGGGCTTTCCGCCCTCGGCACCAAAAAGAGCTACCGCGAGGTGAAGCACTACAAGAGGAGAAAGAGATGGCTGTAAAATCCCGGAAGGGCGAATTTTTCGACGAGCTGGAAATTATGTCGCCGGCAGCCCGTCAACAGTATCTCGACAGGAAACTCGCCGAGACCATAGCCTACGCCTATAAACATGCCCCCGCGGTTAAAACATTGCTGGACAAAGCGGGCGTTGCCCCCGACCAGATACACAGGGTGAAAGACCTGGAAAAGCTCCCTGTAACGCGTAAAACAGACTTACTCGAAATGCAGAAGGCGGAGTTGCCTTACGGCGGCGTCCTGGCCATGCCCCCGGAAAACGTCGAACGCGTGTTTATTTCTCCCGGCCCGATTTATGAAATTCAACCCTCCAGCGTCAAATGGTTCGCCAAGTCGTTCTGGGCGGCGGGGTTCAGGAAGGGCGACGTCGTGATCAATACTTTTACCTATCACATGTCCCCGGCGGGCATTTTATTCCATGAGGGTATCCGCGGGTGCGGGGCGACGGTAGTGGTCGCCGGCACGGGCAATACCGACCTACAGTTACAGATTATGAAGGACCTGAAAGTCACCGGGTTCGTGGGGACGCCCAGTTTTCTGAATACTATCATCAAGCGGGCGGAGGAAACGGGACATAACGTTAAAAAAGACCTTTACATCAAACGCGCCTGGTTCACCGGGGAAATGCTGCCGTCTTCTCTCCGCAAGACCTTCGAGAATGATTATAACATCGATACCTTCCAGACTTACGCCGTGACCGAGCCGGGCGGCGCCATCGCTTACGAATGCCACTGCAAGTCCGGCATGCACCTCATGGATGAATATGTCACGGAAATCGTCGACCCCGAGACCGGAAAACAATTAGGTCCGGGAGAGGTCGGGGAAATCGTGACGACGCAGCTGCAGAATAAAAACTGGGGGCTGATACGGTTCGGGACGGGCGATTTGTCCTCCTACATTACGGAGGAATGCGCCTGCGGGCGTACCGCCTACCGCATCACTGGCATCGTCGGCCGGGCAGGGGACGCGGTAAAGGTGCGGGGAATGTTCATCGTGGCCAAACAGGCGGAACAGGCGATTATGGGCTTCAGCCAGGTCGCCAGGTATCAGCTTATCGTGGGACGCCGCGAGCACCGCGACGAAATGACGCTGAAGGTGGAATTGAAAGACAGCGGCGTTGACCAAGCCAGATTATCACTTGACATAAATAACAAGTTCCAGGACATCTGCCGTATCAAGATAGATAAGATAGAGTTTGTTCCTTCCGGTATGATTGCGGAAAAGCAGCAGGGGATTACCGACGAACGCAAGTGGGAATAGGGGAGGATAACTTATGAAAGCAATCATCTGTACAAAATACGGACCGCCAGAAGTTCTTCAACTTAAAGAAGTGGAAAAGCCAACTCCCAGGAACAATGAAGTGCGCATAAAAATATTCGCGACAACAGTAACATCAGGGGACTCTAGAATGCGAAGTTTCACGGTCCCTCTCTCTTTCTGGCTCCTTGCTCGAATAGCGCTTGGTCTTAGAAAACCAAAAAAAGCTATACTGGGGTCTGAATTAGCCGGTGAAATTGAAGCAACAGGCAGAGATGTAAAAATGTTTAGGAAAGGCGACCAGGTTTTTGCATATCCCGGGCACAATGGTGGTGCATATGGCGAGTATATATGCATGCCTGAAAATGGGTGTCTGGCAATCAAACCCGTAAATGTGACCTATGAGGAAGCTGCCGCCATTCCTTTTGGGGGCAATACAGCCTTACATTTTCTGAGAAAAGGAAATATACAGAGCGGGCAAAAAGTGCTTATCTATGGAGCTTCCGGAAGTGTAGGTACTCTTGCAGTTCAGCTTGCCAAGTACTTCGGTGCGGAAGTTACCGGGGTATGCGGTACCACGAACTTAGAATTGGTAACGTCTCTGGGAGCTGATAAGGTGATCGATTACACTAAGGGGGACTTTACCAAAAACGGTGAGACCTATGATGTTATTTTTGACGCAGTAGGCAAGAGTTCGTTTTCAGGTTGTATGAGATCTCTAAAGAAAGAAGGAATCTATCTTCATGCTGTTGCTACTCCGGCGGTGATGATTCGGATGCGATGGGCTTCGATGATGAGCAGCAAGAAACTAATAGGTGGGACAGCAATCCCTGAAACTGAAAACCTAATTTACCTCAAAAAACTCGTTGAGGCGGGGAAGATAAAACCTGTCATTGACAGACGCTATCCGCTGGAACAGATTGTCGAGGCTCACAGATATGTCGAAAAAGGGCACAAAAAGGGAAATGTAGTAATAACTGTAGAACATAGCGGCAAACCTGGAGGATAGTCGGGCTAACTTTTCTCTTCCCCGAGGTAAGCGGCAATGACCTGCGGGTTGTTCTTGATCTCTTCCGGAGTGCCCTCGGCGATGATCCTGCCGAAATCAAGCACGATAATCCTATCGGCGATGTCCATGACCACTCCCATGTCGTGCTCCACCAGCACAATGCAGCTGACGCCGTCCCGCAGCACCGGGGTATTTGGGTAGGTGACCCCCTGTCCCTCGAAGATATCGATGATGAAGCGGGCGATGTCTTCCTTTTCTTCCAGGTTCATGCCCGCCATCGGCTCGTCCAGCAGCAGGACTTTCGGCTCCAGCGCCAGCGCCCGCCCCAGTTCCACGCGCTTGCGCATCCCATAAGGGAGCATGCCCACCGTTTTCTTGCGAATCGACTCTATTTCCAGGAAGTCGATAATGTCTTCCACGGTCTGGCGGTGGACGATTTCCTCGCGGTGCGCCCGGCCGAAGTAAAGAGCGCTCTCGAAGGCGTTCTGCTTCATCATGACATGGCGGGCCGCCATAATATTATCCAGGGTGCTCAGGCCGGTATACAACTCGATATTCTGGAAGGTCCTGGCCAGACCCATCCTGGCGGCTTTATCCGGGCGGATGCGTGTGATTTTTTTACCGTCAAAGGATATTTCGCCGGACTGCGGCTTATAAAAGCCATTGATGCAGTTCAGGATACAGGTCTTGCCGGCGCCGTTAGGACCGATGATGGCCAGGATTTCTTTGTCCCTGATATCCACATTGATATCGACCAGGGCCCGGACGCCGCCGAACGACAGAGAAAGATTTTCAATCTTTATCCTGATATCGGGGGATTCCTGGAGTTCGGTGCTCTCTTTATTCGGTGTCGTCACTGGCTTTTTAAAAGGCTGTCCCGGTATCGATTCAATGTCGCGCAATCCGCATCGAGGCACCGCTGGTTTTTGGTCCTGGCGGCGCGTTTTGTCTTTTTATCTTCCTTAGCGTATTTGCCGCGGCCGGTACACTTGCAGGCGCCATCGGCATAGACGATAAACGTTACCTCATCATCAACAGCATCGCAATAAACAGTCGTCGCGGTAACTTCCCAATCCGGCTTAACCAATGGCACCATCCATGTCAATAAAATCACTTTCATCTTACTATTTATCAAATTGGAATTCAAACGCATTCTCTTGATATTGGATACACGGCGGGGTTAAAATAGGGGGTCGGGGCTCGTAGCTCAGTGGTTAGAGCGGCCGGCTCATAACCGGTTGGTCGTAGGTTCGATCCCTACCGAGCCCACTAATTCCTGATGACCTCAAATTAGCAAACAAGCTTGTGAATTACGTATGGTTGACAGAACGTAATTTTGCCAAGAAAAATTGTGCAAAGTGGTGAGAGAGAGAAAGTCTTAAAGATGGCCGACTATTGACCTGACGAAGCCAGAATCCCGCTGGATACCTGGTCCTGCTGGACGGCCTGGAGAAGATAGTCAAGGCTGATTTTATAGCCTTCGTAGTGCTGGCGGTCGAATCGGGGAGTGCCCCAGTCGTAGGCGATTTCCAGACCGGCGGATTTTACCAGCAGCCAGACATGGTCGCTTTGCGCATAGGCTTCGCCGGTCATCTTAAGATTACCGATAATCGGCGTGGAGGCAATACCCAGGCCCTGGAAGTGACGGTACATCGCCAGGGCGCTATCGTCGCAATCAAAGGTGGCAGAAGGCGACGGAACTTGCGGGAAGAACATCGAGCTCAGTCGCAGAAGCGTCATGCCAACAAACAGGCAAACGAAGGTAATGGTAAATAACTTTACCAGTTTCCTGGAAAAATATCCCATATTGCGATTATATTCTTAATTCGCCATCTGGCGAATTAAGATTCGCTAAAGATTGATAAAATTTTGATTAAGGTTTTATAAAAACGTATACTCGATTAATAAAGGGAGGTATAGATAATGAAAATTTTAGGTATCGTGGGCAGTCCGCGCCCGGGCGGCAATACCGAGATAATGGTCGAAGAGGTGCTGGCGACCGCCCGTAAAGCCGGGGCGGAAACCGATATATTCCTGGTCGCCGGCAAGACCATCAACGGGTGCGACGCCTGCGGCGCCTGCGCGCAGACCGGTAAATGCAAAATCAAAGACGATATGCAAACGCTTTACGAGAAGATGGACCGGGCGGACGGTATAGTTTTCGGCAGCCCGGTGTACTTCAACTATGTCACAGCGCAGGCCAAGGCTATCATCGACCGGACATTTTGCTATCTCTTCAGCCATAAGCTCGCCGGCAAAGTGGCCGCGCCGGTCTTGGCATTAAGGAGGATAGGCGCCGGGCAAACGCGCGTGCAGGTTCAGGGCTGGTTCATCACCCAGGGGATGATAGCCCTGAGGGGGGCTATCGGTTACGGACCGGGCAAAGGCGAGGTGAAAACAGGAGTCGGCGGGGGCATCAACATAACGGCGATGGAAGAATGCCGTAACGCGGGCAAAGAGATTATCGAGATGTTAAAAAAGCTGGGAGTGAAATAAAACTAAAAAATAAAATTTTAAAAAAACAAATAAAAATTCAAATATTAATTTTGATTATTGAAGTTTGAATTTTGATTTATTATCCTTTTGATAAGCGGCAGGGGAGCTGCCCGAATTATTATGTAAATGTAGTCTTTATGAGCGCGTAACACTACATAACATATATTGTGCGCCCCAGCATTTAGGGTATAGAGAGTTTGACATAATATAAACGAAGGTTGGAGTAGCTATTATGGGTTCCGGCGACAATAAATCGGCAAAACGGCACCGTGACGATCTGACCGGCGAATATAAATTCGGGGACGCGGGCCAATTAATTATTTTTATTTGTTTTTTAGTTGTCTGGATTGGCGACTCTTTCTTTTTAAAATACACTACTTTCCTCAATGACTATATCCCGCTGGCGGTGCAAATTACCGTGGGGACTATTTTATTGCTTATTGCTTTCGTTATGGCGCGTTCCGGAATGAAAATAGTATTTGGAAAAGTTAGAGAAAAACCAGGCGTCATCAGGAAAAGAATCATGGGCGTTGTCAGACATCCAATATACCTATCCGAAATGCTTTTCTACCTGAGCCTGCTTTTTTTCAGGACCTCGCTGGCGGCTTTAGCCATCTGGATTATCGCCGTATGGTTTCTTTATTATATATCACGATTTGAAGAAAAACTTTTGCTGGAACGGTTTGGCGATGATTACCGCCGGTACATGAAAGAGGTGCCCATGTATTTCCCGAGATTAAGAAGAAGGAAATAAAAGCATCAAAATAAATAGTGATATTATTATGTTAACTATGAGCTAAACTATCGTTTTTTCGTTGGCTTGGTCTTGGCTACTTTGAATCTAGAAGTCTTTCGTTTTGCATTTTGTGTTTTCTGTTTCTTTACTGTTGTTTTGGTTTTGCTGGTTATTGTTTTTGGTTTTTTTCTTTCGACTGCTCTCTTCTTAGGTATGATCTTCTTGGTTCTATTGGTTTTCTTCTTGTTAGGACCCAGGACTTCTAGTACTGTTGACTGTTCAATTACCCAGATTGCTATTCCCAGATTATTACACATGACACAAAGGGGCTCCCAATTATCTTCTTCTATGAGGAATCTCTGTAGTTTTACTGGTATCGCAATTACCGGTACAACTGTATCAAAGTCCTTACGTTTCTTTTTGAATCGTAGCGCAGTTTCATAGATTTGGTAAGGAGCTCGTCTAAGATCGGAACGTCTAACTTTTACTTCGCAAAGGTAGATTAATTTTGATTTCTTATTAAATCCATATGCGTCAGTTATATGACCGGGTACTACTTTCTGTTCAAAACCAGCTCGACCACATTTCTTCTCTAGATATTTACGTACTCTTTTAACAAATGTAGCATGACGAGTACTTCTTGGTTCTGGACCCAACAAATTTATCATTCTAATGACCTTAATATATTTTCCCATATTATATTCCTATCAAGTAAAATGTCAATGCCTTTATGTAAACGTGCCAGTAAAAGAGTTCTTAAGAGGGGCGCTGGCCCCTCTTTATTTATTTCCCCCTCCCTGAAAACGCAGGGAGGGGATGAAGGGGGTGGGTTACTCCAAAAAACAGGAAAACCCAGCATTTCAGAATTGCATCTGATAAATAGACACGACTTAAAACCAAAAATAAAATCACTTTTTACGTAAGATAGAATTTACCTTATGAAGAATGTCACAATTAGAACACTTGATAACCCGCTTTGACATTTTTCCACTTCCCAAACAAGAGAAATATTTTGAAAAAAAATTAAACTATATTTACCGGTTGTCAATTTCCTACCCAAATATCTACCAAATTCCTATTGTATATATTACTTTTGGGTGATATTATTTTGCAGATGATTAAATTCAAACCATTAAAGAACTTGAGACATATCAACACTTCCGACCTAGATGGAATCGTCTTTAATTTACGTTTCGTCTATTCACAGCATGAAAATAGATTATCACCGGGCGAAACCAAGGCCCCTTGAAAGAATAAATGCAGAACTTACAAAACGCACAATATTTCGCCCTCCCCGAAAACGCAGGGAGGGGGATTAAGGGGGTGGGTCACCACTAAAAAACGGGAAAACCCGGCATTTCAGACCCGCCGCCGTCCTTTTTAGACGTCCCGATGGTAACCAGGTACTCAAAAGTTCACGGAAGCCCTTAGATTTTGATTGTGGTGCGTCCCAGCTTCGGGGAAATGGCCAAACCGCCTACCGGAACAGTAAAAACGTCCCCGCCAGCGTCGCCGCCATGCCGATAAAGACTTTCGGGGTGAACAGCTCGATTTTCCGGTTTATCAAAAATGAAAAGAAAAAGATAAAAAGTATCTGGATGCTCACCAGCGGCGCCACGACATTAGCCGGACTTCTCCCCAGAGCGGCAAAATAAAGAAGTTGTCCCGCGGCGGTAAACAGTCCGGCAAGCGCCATCGGCGCAATGTTCTTTTTATAAGAAAGTCGCGCGAAATTACTCCGCCTGGTCCGGCTTAACAACATCAAGCCCATTAATATCCCTGCCATCGCATAAGAAATAAAATTTCCGGCTACCGCCGAACCCGCTTCTGCCAACGCCGGCTTGATTAACACCGGGGTGATGCCCCAGCACAGCCCCGCTCCCAGAGACATCAGTATACCCTTCATGTCGTGAGGCGGCGGCTTTTTTCCCCCTACATCGGGGCGTCCTTTCTCCTGGCTGATGAAAAATACCCCGGCCAGCATGCACAGCGCGCCGAAGGCGATAAAGACGGTAAGTTTCTCATCCAAGAAAATCCAGCTTAGTATAACGGTATATATGGGACTGATTTGCGTGATGGGCGTCCCACGGTTGGCGCCGATGAGCCGGAAAGAGTTATAGGCCAGCAGCCGCCCGATAATGAAATGAATGACGCCGGCGGCACCGAGCAGCGCCAGCGCCCGCCAGGATATCGATATGAGATTATGCCACTCTCCGCTGATAGTGATGGCGATGGCGAAGAACGGAATCCCAATAAAGATACTGATGGCGGTAACGCTGAAGGACTCTCCCGCCTCGCCGGCGGTTTTTCTGACCAGGACAATGCCGGCGGCAAAGCTGACCGCCGCGATGAGGGCCAGAATCAAGCCTGTATCCATAATTAATGCTGAACGGGTGTAACCGCGCGGCCGGCGATGACCTGGCTGATCATCTCGAGGAGTCGGTTAAGTCCCCACCCTTTTAAAGCGGAAATATGTACCGTATAAGGGTCGTCGGGGACAACCTGGGCGGCGAAATAGTCCAACGCTTGTTTTTCGTCCCAATCCTGACCGCCGGGAAGGCGGTCGATTTTGTTCAGCACCGTCAACCGCGGTTTGGCTGCGAGACCCAAATCCACCAGGATGTTCTCTACCGTCTGGCACTGCTCGGTGGCGTCCGGCGAGGACAGGTCGACTACGTGCAACAAGAGGCTGGCTTCATTCAGCTCTTCCAGCGTTGCCCGGAAGGCGTTGATGATAGTCGGCGGCAGCTTGCGGATAAAGCCGACGGTATCGGTGACCAGCACCGCTTTATTATCGGGAAGCGTCAGTCTCCGTGTGGTGGGGTCGAGGGTGGCAAAGAGCTTATCGTCCGCCAGGACGACATCGGCCTTGCAGAGTACATTTAATAGCGTGCTTTTCCCGGAGTTGGTATATCCTACCAGGGACACCTCGGGGATGCCGCTTTTCAGTCTTTGCTGCCGGTACTGGGCGCGGCGTTTTCTGATTTCCTCGGTCTGTTCTTCAAGACGCTGTATTTTACGTCTGATGAGGCGGCGGTCCGTCTCCAGCTGGGATTCGCCCGGGCCCCTGGTGCCGATGCCGCCGCCGAGTCTTTCCAGGTGGCTCCACTGCCCGGCGAGACTGCGGCAGTAAATACTGGTGCTGGGCCAGTTCCACCTGCAAACGCCCCTCATGAGTGCGGGCGCGCCTGGCGAAGATGTCCAGAATCAGCGCGGCGCGGTCGATGACCTTTACTTCAAGGGCATCTTCCAGGTTCTGCTGCTGGTTAGGCGTAAGCTCATCGTCGAAAATGACCACCGTGTACGGGTTCGTGCTCTTTAAAGCCAGGAGGTCCTGGATTTTTCCCTTACCGATATAGTAGTCGTGCGTCGGCGCCGGCAGCTGCTGGATGATTTTACCGACGACGACCGCCCCGGCGGTATCCGCCAACTGCGCCAGTTCCTCCAGCGAATTCCTGGTCGAATCCCTTCCCTGGCTGCCTTTATGAGACACCGCCAGTAAAAGGGCGCGTTCCGGCGCCGCCCTGGTGATAATCGCGTTCTTAGTAATATGTTTCTCCTGGCGACAATATATTATGTCAAGTTATTTCTTCATGGTCAGGCGACGTGTATTGCGCCATCCCGAAAGCCGCGAGAGTCCTTTGACCAGCGAGGCATCGGGGATAGTCAGAGATAACCTCACATAGCCCTCGCCGCTGTGGCCATACCCTACTCCCGGGGTGACCGCCACGCCGACCTGCTCCAGTAAGTCGGCGGTAAAATCCACCGAGTTATAGCCTTCCGGCACCTTCGCCCAGATATAAAGGCTCGCCCTGGGCGGCGTTACCTGAAGACCGATATTATTCAGCACCTCGCAAATAAGGTCGCGGCGTCTCTGGTAAACGGCATTATGCTCGGCGATGGCGTCCTGCGGACCGTTAAACGCCTGGATAGCCATTTGCTGGATAGCCTGGGGAATACCTGAGTCGAGGTTGGACTTCAACGTCCGCAGCGCCCCTACCGCCTGGGCGTTACCGACCACCATGCCGATACGCCAGCCGGTCATGTTATAGCTCTTGGACAGCGAATGAAACTCCACGCCGATATCTTTAGCCCCCTCCGCCTGCATAAAGCTGACCGGCTGGTAGCCGTCGAAAGCCACCTCCGAGTAAGGGCCGTCATGGCAGACGAGGATATCATGCTTCTTGGCAAATTCAACCACCTTATTAAAGAAAGTGAGGTCGGCGACGGCGCCGGTGGGGTTGTTGGGATAGTTAATCCACAGCACTTTGGTCTTTTGCAGGATATCCTCGCGAATGCCATCAAAACTGGGCAGAAAGCCAGTGCTTTCCTTGAGCGACAGGTAGTACGGTCGGCCGCCGGCCAGCTGCGTGCCGATGGCGTAGACCGGATAGGCGGGGTCCGGCACCAGCGCGATATCCCCGGGGTCGATAACGCAAAAAGCGATGTGCCCGATGCCTTCCTTGGAGCCGATGAGCGGCAGCACCTCGGTGGAGGGGTCGAGATTAACGTTGAAGCGTTTTTTATACCATGCGGCGATAGACCGGCGCAGTTCCGGCAGACCCTCGGACTCGGGGTAGCGGTGGTTCGCCGGGTCCTGCGCCGCCTGGCAAAGGGAGCTGATGATATGGGCCGGGGTCGGGATATCCGGGTCGCCGATAGCGAAGCTGATGACCTCCTCGCCTCTGGCCCTTTTCTCGGCTATTTTTTTATTAATCTCGACGAACAGGTATGGCTTGAGATTTTCGATGCGCCGGGCTATTTTCATATATTACTCCTCAGTCTGGCCATTTCCCTTCGAAGACCATCTCCGCCGGCCCTCCCAACACGACCTCTCTATTGCCATTCCATTCGGCGTTCAGCACTCCGCCGGGGAGTTTGATATCCACCTTGGATTCGGTATAACCGAGCGACTTCGAAGCTACGGTGATGGCGCAGGCGCCGCTGCCGCAAGCCAGCGTTTCTCCCACGCCCCTCTCCCAGACGCGGGCCTCGATGTGCTGACGGTCGAGCACCCGCGCGACCTCAAAATTTACCCGGTTGGGAAAGACCGGCAGGTTTTCCACCAGGGGCCCGATTCGGGATAAAGGGAAACTTTCTACCGGCTCCCGGGTAAAATGGACGGCGTGGGGGTTCCCCATGGAAACCAGGTTGAGTGTTAGCTCGGTGCTGTCTACCTTGGACATATAAGACATCATACCATTAGTCACTACCACGTTGGTGCCGGGCCGGAGATTCGCCGGAATTTGCGCGGCGGACAATCTCGGTTTTCCCATGTTCGCCCAGAACTTGACCACCCGGCCGCCTTTTCTCTCCAGGCGGACGTGATTGACGGTAGCTACCGTCTCGATGGTCATCTCTTCGGCGTCCGGGCTAGCCAGTCCATTCTCCAGGACATAGCGCGCCAGGCACCTGATGCCGTTACCGCAGGTCTCGGCTTCAGAGCCGTCGGCGTCAAAAGTACGCATACCGAAATCGGCCTTATCGGAGGGCAGCAGTATGATCAGGCTATCGCAGCCGATGCCCAGATGACGGTTACAGACAGCTATCGCCATTTTCGACCAGTCGCGTTTTATATTACGGGCTTCCACCATAACGAAATCGTTGGCGGCGCCCTGCATCTTGGTGAAATCCATTAACTGCATCTCTCTTTCTCATTTTATTCATTTCGCAGGAACTCAGAAAGCATTTTCTCTATCGCAAAATCAGGCTGACTTTGGATATCGAACCAGTGAATATCGGCATCGTCCCGCCGGAACCAGGCATACTGGTGACGAATAAACCGATGGGTCTCCGTTTTCATTTTATGCGTCGCTTCCTCCAGTGTTAATTCGCTTTTCAGAAACTGTCCTATCTGACGGTAGCCGATGCCGGACATGGACGGCAAGTCCAGGTCGTATCCCCTTTTCCGGAGGTTTTCCACCTCGCGGACGAGGCCGCGTTCGATCATTTCATCCACCCGGTGGTCAACCATGCGATACAGCTCGGCGCGGTCAGTCGTCAGTCCAATGATAAATGGAGAAAATGCGGGGGGTTTTTTACGTCCGAGCCGGGAAAAAGCCTCTCCGGCCTTGGCATGAACCTCGAGGGCGCGGATCACACGGCGCACATTGCGGCGATTAATTTTTGCTGCCGCGTCAGGGTCGGCAATGATAAGTTCGTTATAGAGTTCATCGATGCTTCCCTCACTGGCTCTCTTTTCTCTATTATACCTGAATTCACGGTCGGGAGAAACTCCAGGCACCTGCCAGCCTTCCAGCAACGCTTTAACGTAAAGTCCCGTGCCGCCCACCAGGAAAGGCAGCTTGCCCCGCTGAAAAATACCGGCGATAGCCCGGTTGGCGAGCTCCAGGTATTGCGCCAGGCTGAAATCCTCATCAGGGTTGACGATATCGATAAGATGGTGGGGAACAAGAGACATTTCTTGAGGAGTCGGTTTGGCGGTGCCGATATCCAGACAGCGATAGACCTGCCGGCTGTCCGCGCTGACGATTTCACCGTGAAAGACACCCGCGAGATGAAGGGCCAGGCGGCTCTTGCCGATACCGGTAGGACCGATGACAGCAACGAGACGCTTCATGCTCCGGTTAAACGCCTTTAATATCGGAAGCCTGTTTCACGATGCTGACGAATTCGTCGGCGCGAAGGCTCGCGCCACCCACCAGGGCGCCATCGATGTCCGATTTTCTCATAAACTCGGCAATGTTGGCGGCGGTGACACTGCCCCCGTAAAGGATGCGTACAGTGTTGGCGATGCCGCTGCCGTGCAGTTTCGAAATAAACTGCCGGATAAAACCGATGGTCTTATTAGCGTCATCGCCGCTAGCCGACTTGCCCGTGCCGATAGCCCATACCGGCTCGTAAGCGATGACACAGCCGCCGAGATAATAAAAACGGTCGGAGGATGCCATGAGCTGGCGTCCCAGGACCTCTTTCGTTTGCCCCGCCTCGTTTTCCTCCAGAGTCTCCCCGATGCAAAAGATGGGCTTCAGGTGGCTCTTGACCGCCGCTTTCATTTTCTTATCGATAATTTCATCCGTCTCGCCGAAATGCTGCCGGCGCTCGGAGTGCCCGATGATGACGTAATCGCAAAGCCCCGCCAGCATTAGAGGAGAGATCTCACCGGTATAAGCTCCTTTTTCTTCGTAAAAGAGATTCTGGGCGCCCAACCGGATACCGCTTCCCTGGAGGATTGCCCTAGCGGCCATCAGAGAAACGAAGGGTAAACAAAGAGCTTTTTCCACGCCCTTTATTTTTTGCAGCTCGGGCTGCATCGATTTAATCAGATTGATGGCTTCTTCAATCGTGGTATTCATTTTCCAGTTACCGGCAATCAATGGTACGCGTGTCATTTTTAACTCCTAAGCTCCGTACTTGGTCAACTTCAAGGCATTAGCCATCGCCAGGGGCATAATCCGGGTGGCGCTAAGCCTGCCCAAGCCGCCCACCAGGAAAGCCTTTTCGGAGAACTCTTTCACGCCGTCCGCCCGGCAATATTTAGAGCATAGCAGGACCGGCACCGGGTGCCAGCTATGGCCGCCGAGCACTGAGGGAGTCGAGTGGTCGCCGGTAATCACCAGCACATCCGGTTCCAGAGCGGTCAGACCGGGCAGCGCGGCATCGATCTGCTCCAGGACCTTCACTTTGCGCGCGAAGTCGCCGTCTTCACCGGCGGTGTCCGTCCATTTTAGATGCAAGAAGAAAAAGTCATATTTTTTATAATTGTTCCGTAAAGTCTGAAATTCATCTTCCAGTGTGGTGCCTGTCTCAGCGACCCGCATACCCACCAACCGCGCCAGCCCGCGGTACATGGGATAAACGGCGATGGCCAGCGGATTCAGCTTATAGATTTCCGGCATGGTGGGTAATTGCGGTTTTTTAGAGAAGCCACGCAATAAAATCATGTTCGCCGGATGGCGATTCTTTAAAATTTCTGTGGCTTTTGCGATAAATTCATTAACGATACTGGCGGTCTGCCTGGCTCCGGCATGCATCGGTGCAACCGTCAGCGGGGCCACGCCAGTCTGCGAAGGGTCGGACTCGGTTAATTCAGTCTGCAGGTTCTGGCCGCGGAAAATAACGACGAAGCGGTGTTCCCTGACCGGGTATATCTTTATGTCAACTCCTTCAACCGATATGGCATTAAGTAATTTACACAACTCGGCGCATTTTTCCGTAGAAATACGCCCCGCCCGGCGGTCGGTAATCATGCCTTTGGCATCGACGGTGCAAAAATTGCCCCGGGCGGCAACGTCACCATCTTTAAGCTCGATGTCGATGCCCATGGCTTCCAGCACTCCCCTGCCGATACTGCATTCAAGGGGGTCGTAACCGAAAAGCGCCAGGTGGCCCGGACCGCTGCCCGGCGTGATGCCGGGGGCGACAGGGTCGGCCAGGCCGCAGATCCCCCGCGCTGACAACGCATTTAGATTAGGCAGGCGGGCGGTTTCCAGTTCTGTCCGGCCGGTCCTGGGGTCGGGCAGACCGCCCAGCCCGTCAATGACCAGCATGACGATCTTCTCCGGCGAGGTCCAGGAAATGCCCTTGATCAACTCCAGGTTATTCATTTCTTATCCAGTAATGATACCACACCGGGCAATTGGCTGCCGCCCAGGAACTCTAGGGAGGCGCCGCCGCCCGTGGAAACGAAGGTGATTTTATCGGCGAGCCCCAGCGCATCGATGATTTCCGCCGTCGAGCCGCCCCCCACGATGGTTTTGGCTTGAAGCGAGGGCAACAGCCTGGCTAACGTTTCCGTACCCCGGGCAAACTGCGGAATCTCCTGCACGCCCATGGGCCCGTTCCAGAAAACCGTCCGGCTTTTTTTCAGTTCCTGACGGAAAGCTGCTAGAGTTTTAGGGCCGATATCTACTATTTTTTTATTGTCCGGTATCGCGTCGACCGATACTATCTTACCCGCGGCTTGACTATCGATTTCGTCGGCGACCATGACATCGACGGGCAGCACCAGCTTAACCCCGCACTTTTCCGCCTGCTTGATCAGGTCGGCCGCAATGCCGATACTCTCCGCCTCGACGGCCGATACGCCTACTCCAATTGACCTGGCTTTCAGGAATGTTGCCGCCATGCCGCCGCCGATAAGAAGGCAGTCCACCTTGTCCATAATGTTTTTTAACACGGCGACTTTATCGCTGACCTTGGCCCCGCCGAAGAGGGCGACGAAGGGGTGGTCCGGGTCCTTTAAAAGACTGCCCAACGTGTTGATTTCTTTTTCAAGGAGCAGGCCGGCCACCGCCGGCAGGAACCTGGTAATGCCGGATATCGAGGCATGGGCGCGGTGAGAGGTGCCGAAGGCATCATTGACAAAGACATCGCCGAGACGGGCTAAAGCCCTGGCGAAGTTCTCATCGCCCTCCTCCTCCTCAGAGTGAAAGCGCAGGTTCTCCAGCAGCAGGACATCGCCGGATTTCAGAACCGCAACGGACTTCTCGGCCACCGGCCCGATACAGTCCGCGGCAAAAGTCACCGGTTTACCAAGAATCTGGGAAAGCCGCTCGGCCACCGGCGCGAGGCTGAATTCCTTGGCCGGTTTTCCTTTCGGTCGGCCGAGGTGAGACATCAAGATAACTCTGGCTTGATGGTCGATGAGGTAGTTAATCGTGGGTAAAGCGGCCCGGATACGGCTGTCGTCGGTGATGGTACCGTTACCGGCATCCATGGGAACGTTGAAGTCGACGCGTACCAGGACTCTTTTACCGGTGACCTCGATGTCCCTGACGGTCATCTTGTTCACGCATCACTCCCCTACCCTACTGAGCGTAAAGTGATTTTTAATCGCTAGGCGGTCTTGGCTTTACCCTCGACCGGCAACAAGCGAATTTTAGAGACCGGGAACAATTCCCGGACCTGCTTGACGATACCTTGAGCGTCCAGAGAGTATTTGGAACGTAAGATAACCTGAGTGCCGTGCTCGACGAATTCATCCGGGATGCCTATATTTTTCACCGCTACATCGCAATGTCCGGATTTCTGCAGTAAACTGGCAACGCTGCTGCCGAAGCCGCCGGTCAAAACGTTCTCCTCAACCGTGACGATCCGCTTGACGCGTCCGGCCAGGTCATTAATCAGCGAGTTATCCAGCGGCTTGGCAAATCGGGCGTTGACCACGGTAGCCTCGATTCCTTCCGCCGCCAGTTCCACGGCTGCCTCCAGCGACGGCGCTACCGAAGCGCCCAGAGCCAGTATTGCCACGTCTTCGCCGTACCTGAGAACCTCGCTCCTGCCGATAGGTATCTCGTGGAGTTCCTTATCAAGCGGTATCCCCAAGCCAGGACTCCGGGGATAGCGCACCGCCATAGGGCGCCCCAGCTTTATCGCCGTATAGAGCAGGTGTTGCAGTTCGTTTTCATCTTTGGGGGCCGCCACGACCAACTGGGGAATCAGCGTGAGATAGGAGATATCGAATGTGCCCTGGTGCGTCTTACCATCATCGCCGACGATACCCCCGCGGTCGATGGCAAAGACCACGGGCAGGTTCTGCAGGCAGACATCGTGGATGACCTGGTCGAAGGCGCGCTGCAGGAAGGTCGAATATATCGCCACCACCGGCAGATAGCCCTGTGCCGCCATACCGGCGGCAAAAGTAACCGCGTGCTGCTCGCAGATGCCTACGTCGAAGACGCGCCGGGGAAACTCGGCCTCAACGGCGGCCAGGCAGTTGCCTTCGGGCATGGCCGGTGTCACCACGATGAGTCGCGGCTCCTCGCGGGCCAGGCGGAGCATAGTCTGGGCAAACACTTCGCTGTAGGTGGGTATCTTCTCGTTATTGCTTCCCCGGGCCGGTACGCCGTGAAAGTAGACGGCGTTGGTCTCGGCGGGGGAATAACCTTTGCCCTTGGTGGTAACAACGTGTATCAAAGTCGGCCGGGTGGTGTAGCCTTTAGCCTGGGTGAATACGGTCTCGAGGTCATGAATATTGTGTCCATCAATCGGACCGATATAGGTAAAGCCAAGGGCTTCCCAGATGGGCGTGGGCATGAAAAAGCCTTTCACCCGCGCCTCAATTTGCTGGCTAAGCCGCCATATTTTTTTGCCCAGCGGCAGAGCAGTGACGATTTTTTTGCTGCGTATTTTGGCCCCGCCGATACTTCGGTTCAGGCGTACCCGGCTCAGCATCCGGGCAACCGCGCCCACCGTGGGTGAAATGGACATGCCATTATCATTGAGCACGACGATAAGTCGGGTGCCCAGGTGCCCCGCGTGGTTGAGAGCTTCATAAGCCATCCCGGCGGTGATGGCCCCATCGCCGATGACCGCAATTATGTTGTAATCGTCGCCGGAGAGGTCGCGGGCAACCGCCATGCCCAGGGCGGCGGAGATGGAAGTGCTGGCATGTCCCGCCCCAAAGGGGTCGTGTTCACTTTCATCGCGGGAGGTGAAACCGGAAAGTCCTCCGTACTGGCGGAGGGTATTAAACTGGAGACGGCGCCCGGTAAGGAGTTTGTGCACATAGCTCTGGTGCCCTACGTCCCAGATAAATTTATCGCGGGGGCTAGCGAAGACGCGGTGGAGGGCTATTGTAAGTTCAACGACGCCGAGGTTGGAAGCCAGATGGCCGCCGGTCGCGGTTACCGTGTTAATGATTTCATGCCTGATTTCGCCAGCTAATTGTTCCAGCTCGGCCAGCGATAAACCCTTCAAATCGGCGGGACTATCGATTTTATCAAGCAATCTCGGCATAGCCTTTTATGAATACGAGCGGAAACCAATTTAATGCTATCTTACCCACGAATGAATGTCAAGCTACGGGCATGTCCTGGAGCCGCGGCTCAACCGTCAGCTTGACGCTGATAACCGGCATTTGCTACACTCCCATAAGCATCCATGGAACAAAACATACTGAATTTCATCGCCAATACCTATAACCTTCTCCAGTGGCCGGGCGTAGTCGCCCTCATGGCATTGGAAAGCGCCTGTATCCCCTTCCCCAGTGAACTTATCATGCCCCTCGCCGGCTGGATGCTCATCAAGGAGCAATCCCTACCCGCAACCTACACCGTGTTAGCTGGGGTTTTCGGGGCTATCGGCAATACCGTCGGCTCAGTTATCGCCTATTACGTGGGGATGTGGGCAGGCCGCCCTCTTTTAAATAAATACGGTCGCTATATCCTGATATCACAACATGACCTTGATATCGCCGACCGGTGGTTTAAGCGGAGAGGCGGCTGGACTGTGTTCGTCGGGCGCCTGCTGCCGTTAATACGCACCTATATCTCCCTCCCTGCTGGTATTGCCAGGATGAATATCTTTAAGTTCCTGGCCTACACTTTTACCGGGTCTTTTTTCTGGAGTACCGGCCTGGCTTATGGTGGTTATCTGCTGGGAGAACACTGGGAGCAATTAAGGAACGTCATGCGCCCCTTCGACCCGCTGTTTATCGCGATAATTGTCGGATTGATTGTTTTTTATATTTATCGGCATGTAAAGCATTTCAAGAAGCACTCGCCGGAAAAAGAACCGGACACCAAAACCTAGAGACATTTCTCTTTGCCTTCGTTAGGGTCAAACGATCGTATTGACCTCGCTCGGCATTCGTGCTACATTTTTAAGGAAGTCATTTTGTCCCTGTAGCTCAGCTGGATAGAGCGGCTGCCTTCTAAGCAGCGGGTCGAGCGTTCGAATCGCTCCAGGGACGCTATCAAGCTAAGCAACCCTGACCTGCCTCCAATAGTTATACCACTTCTTACGTCGTTGCCATAGTCAAAACAGCCTCAGGAGCAAATTGCACCCAACCGAACTGTACGGTTTTAGTGACCTATTTTGTGTTTCCATTATCACTGACGGTCTACACAATTAAGACGTAAGGAAATCGCCGGGGACTGCCAACAAAGCTTTGTTGAGCTTCATCTCCGAGGAATCGGTCACTAATGACAAAGACCTTGTAAGTAGTACATTGTGGACTCACCTGCGGGCCTATAATACGGGGATCTAATTTACGAGTGCTGCTTCTTAGATTAGGATATTGGCCAATAGCTTTTTCATTTTGTTGCCCATTTCGTAGATAACACTCTAGCTTAATATAGTCTGGGGCATATTAGCTATTATTATACGATTGTACTGTGATAAATGATTCCTCCAGCAACAGTCTCACTCTCTGTACCCTATGCAAGGCATATTGTAAGAGGATTATAAAAAATATTTTCGTAAAAATGTGCGGATTTGCTTACTATTTTGCCAACTGGGAACTATATATATAGTGAGGATAAAAATGGAGGTAAAGGCGTAGATGGATAAAACAACAATGTCAATATCTAAAGCCGCAAAAGTCCTTGGTATCAGCAGGAACCTACCTTATGAGTTGGCACGAACGAAGCGACTTCTAGTACTAAAGCTTGGTCACCGTCTCTTGGTTCCGCGCCTGGCATTGGAAGAGCTACTTAGGTCGAGTGCAATAACAAACTTTATCGGTCATGAAGTCCAGTTGTGCAATAAGCAATTGATGATGGCAGGTGAAAGCAGATGAAAGGACATGGAGATAAACTGTATCGAAAGCAGCAACAGGCGATATCAGCCCTATTAAGCCACTCGACAATTGAGGACGCAGCTGCAGCAACCAGTATCGCTCCTGTCACCATGTAGAGGTGGCTGCAGTTGCCTCAATTTCAGGCAGAATACCGTGCTGCTCGACGGCAAGTTGTAGAGTTTGCAATCGCCAGACTACAGCGCGCTACAGGACAGGCCGTTGAGACACTAGAGAGGAATTTAACATGTGGACAGCCATCAGTCGAGGTGCGAACTGCACTAAGTATACTGGAACAATCTATTAAGGCTATTGAAATCTTAGAGTTAGAGAGTCGAGTAACCGCAATTGAGAAGAGTGCGTCTGAAATGAGGAGGAGACCTTAATGAGTCAGGAACTAAAACGCCGGATAGAGCGTCTTGAGGCAATGTTTCCACCCTTAGACCCGGAGGGGTTTGTGGCTATACTTGATGCTCGCAATCAGACGATAAGGGTTGAAAATAGACGGGGAGAGTTTATTAAGAATGTAACGGGCCCGTTTTCAAATAGAGGTGGCTTGAATGCATAAGTAATTATAATGAACGCAATGTGAATGCAGAAAGGTATTCGAAAGTGCTGGCGCAAACATGAAAGAGGAGAAACCACATATTGAACTTCACAAAGAATCTTTAAATGTTAAGGGCGATCTATACGCTGTCGCGCAACTTTTAAAAAACGACGATTTGGTTTTTAAGGCCTCGGTGAACTTGTCCAAAGAGTTAGTGCGTCAGAAACTGATTAGTAGGCTTACGCACGAGGTCTCTCCAACCTGAAACGAATCTAACAGTATCAGGGAACTGTTAGATTCAACAGCCCATTCCCACATTAGTGCGGAGTAAGCATCTCAATCTTAAAATTGTGAAATGGAGCCTAGACTTTTAAGGATCCGCTCAGTGGGGGTTGGGACGTATGTTGTTATCCCGGCCGTGAATCCGCTACCTTGTGATAGAAATACTAAAGTTCTCTAGCAGTATTTTCATCCTTGACCAGATACTCGTGAATTCTAACCTAATCTTGACCTTTATCTAACCTCGTTCCAACTCATTTAGAATAATATAATATTCGTAACCATCAGTTATTCTTATTCAGACCTATTCTGTAAAAAAGAAAAACGTTCATGTGCGGCATTGTGGGCTTTTTAGGAAACAAAAGAGTAAACGGCCGGGTAGCTCCGATAATTCTCGACTGCCTGAAGACGCTGGAATACCGAGGCTATGACTCGGCCGGCATGGCCACGATAGAGAACAACAACATCTACCTGAAAAAAGGCGTGGGCATGGTAGCTGCGGTCAATAAAGAGCTACAGCTGGATGAAATGCCCGGTAATATAGGCATCGGCCATGTTCGATGGGCCACCCACGGCGGGGTCACCGCCCAGAATGCCCATCCGCACGTTGATTGCAATTCCGATATAGCTCTGGTGCATAACGGCATCATCGATAACTATCAGAGTCTGCGCCGGCGGCTGGAGACGCGGCACCACTTTGTCTCGGAGACCGATACCGAGGTTATCTGTCACCTCATGGAAGACTATATGGCGGACGGGGCCTCGCTGCTGGAAGCCTTACAGCGCACTATAACCGAGCTCGAAGGTTCGTATGCCATCGTCGCTATTTCACGCTGGGAGCCGGATAAAATAGTGGCGGCTAAGAACGAAAGCCCGCTGGTGGTCGGCATGGGTGCTAACGGGTACTTCGTCGCCAGCGATATCATCTCGCTCCTCGGCCGGGCCGAGCGTTTTATCCCTCTGGATGACGGGGAGGTAGTCATCATCAAGCAGTATGGTATTGTTATTCTCGATAAAGAAGGCAAAGCAATTCGCAGGCAACCGGAGCCCATCACTGGGGAGTGGTGCGTGCCCTCCAAGAACGGGTATAAGCATTACATGATAAGAGAGATACTTGAAGAGCCGGATGCCATTGAGACCGCGCTACGCCAGGACGACGCTTTAATGCTGGAAATCGCCTTGGAGGTCCTCAGGGCCAAGGAGGTAGTTATCATCGCCTGCGGCACCTCGCGGCACGCCGCCCTAATTGGCAGATATCTCTTTTCCACCAAGGCGGCGAAGTTCTGCGAGGTGGTGATGGGCTCGGAGTTCGAGTATTTTGCTAATTCTATAGACAAAAACACCGTCGTAATAGCCATCTCTCAAAGCGGTGAAACTGCGGATGTTATCGCCGGCGTGAAAATGGCCAAGGCCTGTGGCGCGAGAATCATCTCCATGGTGAATGTACCCAACTCCACGCTGACGCGGATGAGCGACAGGGTCCTTTATTTAAACTGTGGGCCGGAGCTCTGTGTGGCGGCCACCAAGTCGTTCATCGCCCAGTTGGTGATTTTCTACCAGATGACCTTTGCCATGCTTAACCAGCTCGACCAGGGCAAGCAGTACCTGAGGGAAATCAGCAGCCTGATCAGGGAAAACTTAAGCCACAACGGCGACAAAGTAAAAAAGCTGGGTGGTAATATAAAAGACCGGGCCGATTTCTATTTCCTGGCCCGCGGCATCAACTACGCCATCGCCCTGGAAGGTGCCCTTAAACTAAAAGAAATTTCTTACATCCACGCTGAAGGCATGCCCGCCGGAGAGTTGAAACACGGTACCCTGGCCCTGATGGAAAAGGGGACGCCGGTACTATGTATCTGTCCTGATGACTACACCTATGCTGACACGCTCTCCAATGCCATGGAGGCCAAGGCGAGAGGTGCGTTTGTCATCGGCCTCTCCGATAAAAATAACGAGATATTCGACGAATGGATCAAGATTCCGAAGGTTGAAGAGAAATTCTACCCCCTGGTCAGTGTTGTGCCTCTTCAGCTTCTAGCTTACTATGCCGCTATCGCCCGGGGTAAAAACCCAGACAGACCGCGTAATCTGGCTAAATCGGTTACCGTTAAATAAAGCCTTCGCTCTGTTAGGTTACAGAGATTCAAAAAAGAGAGGTATTACATATTTTGGAAGCATGGTATGTGGCCAAAACCAAACCGGCCAGAGAGCGGTCGGTAGAGACCTGCCTCTCCAGGAAATGGGGCATCGAGGTTTTTGCTCCCTTGATTCGCCGACCTTCGAGCCGGCAGCTAGCCTTCGAACCGCTGTTCCCGACCTATCTCTTTTGCCGCATTGATATCCAGTCCGAAGCCTGGCCTTCTATCCGCTGGGTCTCGGGGCTGTGTTACTTCCTCGGCGCTGGTGAACAACTCGTCCCCGTGTCGGATGAGCTTATCGCTCATATTAAACAGCGGGTGTCCTCGTGGAATGAAGATGGGCACATTCCCAACTTTTCTCCCGGTGAGCGGGTGGTAGTTATCGGTGGCCCTTTTTCCGGCGTAGAGGGTATCTTCCACCGGTATTCATCCGCCCGGAAGCGTTGTCAAGTTCTCCTACAGTTACTCGGTCCCCAGAACAAAGTAGAGCTCCCGGTGGAAACCTTAAGAGCTGAACGTTGCTATAAAAGCCTGTCTCTGGCAACCTAGGGTTGCCAGGACTTACTTAAAGATATTTTTTTCCCTTTATCTCAGATTATACAAATAAGTGGTCATGAATAATAGAACCAATATAGTGAACTCAGCATAAGCCGAGAGGGCGGAGCATTTTTGAAAAAAAGAGCTAAAAATATAGTCTTGATGCTATTTGCTCGATCCGAGTATTGATAACATCTTAATAAATATCTTCATACCAAATGGTCAACCAATGCCATAATTTGTTTCAAAAGAGCATGAACTCGTCAAATTATGCATAATAATTGTTTCCAGCTTTTTTTATCATGAAAATACCGAAGATACTAAAGCTTTTTCTTTCACCTGGCCAGCGACTTTCTCAACGAATTGTATTTGCTGGAGCCTGGATGTTGGCTCTACGGACGGTAGAGCGTGTTCTCGGAGTAGTGCGGATTATCATCCTTGCCCGTCTTCTTTCCCCCGAGGCTTTCGGTCTGGTTGGTGTGGCTTTAATAGTTTTAGAACTGCTAAAAACCTTCACCACATTTGGTTTTGGTGAAGCCCTGATTCAACATAAGGGGGATATACGAGGTTATCTAGATACAGACTTTATCATGTCCGCAATACGGGGGTTGGTACTCGCCGGTATTGTTTTTAGTATCGCCCCGTTAACCGCAAGCTATTTTAATGCCCCCGGCGCTAAGTCAGTTATCCAGGCTATGGCGCTAACCTTAGTATTTAATGGCTTTATTAGTAGCGGCATAGTTTATTTTTACAAGGAGCTGGAGCTTCAGAAGCGATTTATCTGGGAGTCGAGTGTAATACTATCTGAATTTGCAGTGTCTATCTCCACCGCATTTATTCTACGAAGCGTTTGGGCGTTGGTATACGGCGCGGTTGCTTCGAGTATTGTAATGACGATTGTATCCTTCGCTATGCACCCCTACCGCCCCAAGTTGAGGTTTGATATACTGAAGGCGAAAGAACTATTTGTGTTCGGGGGTTGGGTTCTTCTAGGCTCCGCAGCGAACTATATTTTCATGAGCATTGATTCGATATTTGTCGGCAGACTTCTCGGGGTTGTCACCCTGGGGCTTTATACTATGGCCCACAGAATAGGCGACGTGGTTGGTCAGGAAATGAGAATAATCAGTAGCGGTGTTGTTTTCCCAACCTATTCGAAGCTGCAGGACGATGCCTCAAACTTACGTCTGGCATTTTTAAAATCTATCGAAGCTATCGCATATATTGTTTTTCCCACCGCAGTAGGGATATTTTTTCTAGCATCGGACTTCGCCACGCTTGTGCTGGGACAACAGTGGATCCCGGCTATTCACGCTATGCGAATACTTGGCATCGCGGCCGCAATATATTCTTTAATAGTCACCGGGGGTTCATTGTTTTATGCAGTTGGCAAGCCCCGGGCCAGGTTTGTGATGACGGTGATAGCGAGTTTAATCATCATTGCCCTACTATACCCTTTAACTAAAAATTTTGGCATCAATGGGGCAGCCATGGCTGTACTCGCCGGCAACGTCGGCGGATTTCTGGTTCAAACCTGGGTCTCAGCAGGAATCCTGAAATCCAGTATCAAGCAGTTGGTACAGCCACTAGTTTTGCCCACTATTGTGAGCATAGCCTTCGGTATAACTCTTGAATTAGCCAGGCGCGCCTTCTACGAGGTTAGTCTCGGGGAATTTATCATCGTTCTGTGTTTGGGAGCTGTAGTTTACGCCGCCTGTTCTTTTCTGCTCTGGAGGATATTTAAATTAGGGCCGGTCCAGATTCTGGCTATGTTCAGGGATAGAAAATAAATCATTTAGCTCCGGGGGAATATGTTAACAACAAGTTCGGGCAAGTCAATATTCAAGATATTACACTGTAGCATGGCGTTGACCGTCGGCGGAGAACAAAAGCAGCTGGCCAAGATCCTGAATTATCTCGATCGGGAGCATTTCCAGTCTATTGTCTGCTGCATACGCCGATTTGGATACGTTGAGCCGACGATTAGGGACCAAGCTAGTAAGTTTATCTGTTTGCAGGTGGGAAGCCGGTATAACCTGCTGGGGGAGGTACGGAGGCTTCGCCGGGTTATTAGAGAGCACGACATTGACTTAATAGTGACGGGGATATTTGGTTCCGATTTCTCTCCCCTCCTCGCCGCACTGATCACGCGAGTTCCAGTTGTTGCATTCCTGACGACTACCTACGACCCCAGGGCGCGTTCCGCAGCCGCGAATGGCAGTATTATTTTGTATTGGAAATCACGAATATTCTTTATGATACATGCCATGTTAGCTCGGTTAGTAAATGTCCGCTATATCGCGTATTCAGAAACTATTAAAGAATCGGCTATAAAGAACTTGCACCTTCCCCCAGAGCGTATCTCAATCGTCCCTCTCGGTCAGGACCCGGATCAATTCGACGCAGGGCAGCTTCCGAGGGATACAATGACCAGATTAAAGGATGAACTGGGTCTCAATGGTGCTTACCCGATTTTACTGAATGTAGCCAGACTTTCAGCCGTTAAAGGGCAAAAAGACTTATTGGAGGTCATGTCGCAAGTCCTGGAGCGTTTCCCTCGTACCAAGCTGCTGATCGCCGGTAATGGCGAAAGTCAATTCACACAGGAGCTGGTGAGTCTGCGGGACCATTTGAGTCTGCAGGAACACGTGCAATTGCTCGGGCATCGCGACGATATAGCAGCCCTATTACATATAAGTGATATGTTCGTTTTTAGCTCGTATTATGAGGGACTGCCCGGGTCTGTTATTGAAGCTATGGCCGCGGGTAAACCGGTAGTGGCGTTTGATATTCCATCGATAAGGGAACTAGTTGAGGACGGAAATACGGGCATTCTGGTGCGGGAACGCAATATTGTTCTTTTTGCAGAATCTGTTGCGCAACTGGCAGAGCATCCCGACACTGCCCGGAACATGGGAGAGCGAGCGCAGCAGATCGTACAAAGCAAATTCGACATTCGGCAGAACGTGAAGGGATTAGAAGCAATATTCAAGCGAATGCTCGTGCGCCACTCCGGGCAAGATGAAAACCAGACGTAGCTATGCGGTATCTAAATGGCAAGGAGTTGAATGGCGGGTCGTAGGAAGGTTCTTTGGCTGATAAAGGGGCTTTTTCCCGGTGGAGCCGAGAAGCTACTGTCCATGTCGCTCCCATATCTTGATCGGGATACCTTTGATTATCAAGTTGTGTACCTTTTCAAAAATATGAGAGATTTGGTACCTGAATTTGAGCGGCAGGGTATTCCCGTTTCCTGCCTCAACATGGAGAAGGCCTATGATTTGAGGGTCATCTTCAAGCTGGTTCACCTTCTTCGGGAACGAGAAATAGATCTTCTTCACACTCATTTGCCCTATGCGGGTATAGTGGGACGGCCCGCGGCAATTATCGCCGGTGTTAAGGCAATCGTCTCTACGGAACACGGGCTTATGGGAAGCTATCATCCCCTGACGAGATTGGGTAGCGTTTTAACTTACCCTCTAAATCATGCTACTATCGCGGTGTCCCAAGCGGTAGCGCGTTCCATCCTGAAATACAAAATGACCCGGCCAGATACGATCCATGTAGTTCATAACGCGATTGATATTAGCGACCTCGAGAGTATTCAGACAGATCCTGAATTAGTCAAGAAGAGTCTCGGAATTGCCGGACATAGTTTGGTAGTGGGAACGGTATCACATATCCGGCCGGAAAAAGGTCACCAATATCTGGTAGAGGCTGCTCGACTCGTGATGGAGCAACGGCCGGAAGTCATTTTTGTCATTGTCGGCAGGGAGAGAACACGGAAAGACCTGGTTCGACTGGAGGAACTGGCACAGCATCTCGGGATTCGGGACAGGATAATCTTTACCGGATTTCGTGAGGACGCGCTTGAGGTGATGGCTGCCTTCGATGTCTTCGTGCTACCGTCGCTTTGGGAAGCATTTGGGATCGTCCTCCTGGAAGCTATGAGCCTGGGAAAACCAGTGGTAGCCACTTATGTTGATGGTATTCCAGAGGTGATCGATGAGGGTGTGAATGGCTTTCTGGTAGCGCCCCGCGACCCCGAACAACTGGCGTCAAGAATCTTGGACTTATTACGCGACGATGCATTACGTAACCGGATGGGCGAGGAGGGAAGGAAAAAGGTTCGAGAAAAGTTCGGCATTGAGCGCATGGTGAAAGAGGTAGAGCAAGTATATCTGTCTGTTCTGAAAGACCGGGCCTAAAGTTATGTGCGGAATTTGTGGTAAGTTCAGCCTGAAAGAAAATATAGAACGACCTCTTATCGAAGAGATGTGCGCCTCTATGGCCCACAGGGGACCGAACGACCAGGGTGTGTATATCGGAGCACACATCGGCTTGGGCAACCGGCGCCTCGCTATCATCGACCTCAGCGCGGCCGGCCACATGCCCATGTCAACAGAGTCAGGTAAGCAGTGGATTACCTACAACGGTGAGGTATATAACTTTAAAGAGCTACGGGCAGAGCTTCAATCCTGCGGATACCGATTTCGAAGCAATTCAGACACGGAGGTTGTCCTCTACGCCTACGATAAGTGGGGGCCGGATTGTGTGCTCCGATTTAACGGGATGTTTGCCCTGGCTATCTGGGATGAAGTAGAGCGCCGACTTTTCCTAGCCCGGGACCGAATAGGTATAAAACCCCTTTACTACTATTTCAATGGAAATGCGATTACCTTCGCCTCTGAAATTAAGTCCATCCTTCAAGACCGCAGAATACCAAGGGAACTCAGTCAAGAAGGAATAACCAATTATTTCACCTACGGACATTCTGTGGCGCCTCGCACTATTTTCAAGAACATTAATAAGCTTCTTCCCGGTCATCATTTAACCTGTGTCTCGGAAGGGGAAGCACAGCTTCAGATAAAAATCAAGCGCTATTGGGCGCCACCAGAACCGGGGCAGAACGAGGATGCCGGTGAGAAGTATTATGCTGAAGAGGTTTATCGCTTGCTCAGAGAATCCGTCCGCAGACAGCTTGTTTCCGATGTTCCTCTGGGCGTTTTCCTGAGCGGTGGTATGGATTCCAGTATTATTACCAGCTTGATGAGTTCTATAGATCGTTCGCAGGTTAAAACTTTCTCTATTGGATTTAACACCGGTGGTAAGACTTATAACGAACTTGACGATGCCCGTATAGTTGCCCGGCACTTCGGTACTGAACATCATGAGATATTACTGGGTGAAAAAGACCTGACTCAAGCTCTACCGACTTTGGTCTACCATTACGATGAACCATTTGGGGACCCAGCAAGTTTTCCTACCTATTTGGTGTCCAAGTTCGCTAAAGAGCACGTCACGGTAAGCTTGAGTGGGGAGGGTGGTGATGAGGTCTTTGGGGGATACAGGAGATACGTCATAGAAAACTTCTTTTACCGTTATCCGGCGATAGTTGCTTTATTGAATAACAAGATGTTACACATGTCTTTAGCCAAACTATCTTCTTCAAACCGGTGGCAACGGTTCATGGAGGCTTCGGGTATTCACGATAGAGTGGAACGCTATGTCAGCTGGTTATCCATATTTAACAAGGAAATGAGAGTCGAACTATTCGGCGGGCGTCTTTTACAGTTGCCGGATTTCGATCCCCTGGAAATCTATCGTAGCCTTTTTACTCAAAATGGAACTGGGGGTGTCGACCGTCTGCTTTGTATCGACCAGCAAACCTGGCTGCCAGACACATATCTGGAAAAGGCAGATAAAGCAAGTATGGCAGTGAGTTTGGAAGTGCGTGTTCCCTTTTTAGACCACGAACTGGTAGAATTTGCCGCAACGATTCCAGCCAAATATAAAGTCAGAGGCTTTTCCACCAAATATATCCTGAAGAAAGCTTTCTTCTCGCACCTTCCTACCGAAACTCTGCGGAAACGTAAGCATGGCTTTGACCCTCCTCTGGAGATTTGGTTTCGAGATAACCTGAAGGGTTTTATAAAAGAGGTCCTGTTCGATCCACGGGCTCGCTCCCGCGGCTTGTTTGATTATAACTACATCGAGAAGCTCTATCGCGGCCATATCGAAGGAAGGGGTTATTATCACTGGCACCTCTGGCTCCTCACCGTTTTTGAGCTTTGGTGCCAGCAGTTCCTGGATCACCCGCACCAAACCGGTAGCGCTACGGCGGATAATATAGATATAGGTCCGATATGCGGGCAGTGACTATCTTCAGTGAAATATGAACCAGAAACCATTTTTACAAAATCATTGAGAGACTTATAGTAAATATCGAAGATATTACCTATGTCAAATACAAAAACATTACGGTTTCAATCGGTCCTGAGCTTGGCCCTCCTCGCCATCTTAGCCGCGTTTATTGGTTTATTTATAGCAGGCTCTGATTATAACTTGCAGGGGATGCTCTTGGTGGCAGGGGGAATAGGCATTTTGTCCATTTTTCTGCTACCGCGTCTCGCGCGGGTGGAGGGTGGGAATTTCATAAAAATTCTTATTTTAGCACTCTTGCTAAAGGTTGTTTTCGCTATGTTAAATTATTATTTTGCCTTCGGCTTTTACGGAGGAACAGCCGACGCAAAAGGCTATGATGCCAATGGTATCCTAATTTCCCACTATATATGGAATTTAGAGTTTAGTAAGGTGGCTCCCTTTCTGAGTTGGGGTACCGATTTCATAAACTTCTTCACGGGAGTTATCTATTCGGTAATAGGTCCAAGTATATTCGGGGGCTATCTCGTTTACACATTTTTTTCCTTTTTAGGCAGCTATTACTTTTACCGGGCATTTCGGGTGGCGTTCCCCGATAGGAACAAATGGCCTTATATATTGCTGATCTTTTTCTTTCCTTCTATCTTATACTGGCCGAGCGCCATCGGAAAAGACGCTCCCATGTTCCTGTGCCTGGGCCTCTTTGCCTATGGCGCCGCGCAAATATTACAGACCCGGCTACGGGGATTGCTGCCGTTAGCCCTGGGATTCGTGGGGGCATTATGGATCCGTCCCCATATCGCGGCCATTTCAATACTCGCGTTCGCGCTTGCCTTTTTCCTGCCCGGGGCGAGGAAAAAGCCTTTTCATCCGGCTATCTATATCATTGGGCTTATCGCTGTCGGAGGATTGGCATGGTATTTATTGCCTCAGGTGATGACTTTCCTCAATTTAAAAGAATTGTCTCCCAACGAAATAATTGCGTATCTGCAACAATTTCAAGGATTTTCATACGAAGGCGGGTCGGCCTTTCAGGCCATAAATCTAAACAACCCCCTGAACTATCTTATGCTCCCAATTACTCTCCTCTTCCGCCCTTTCCCTTGGGAGGTATATAGTATTCAAGCTTTGATTGGAAGTATAGAAGGGATGTTAGCTCTGGGTCTGGTTCTATGGCGGATTAAAAGTCTAGGTCGGGCGATAGTTTCCTCAATTTCCAGTAGCTATCTTCGCTATGTTCTGATTTACATTGTTGCCTTTATTATCATCTTCGCGGCAATAACCAATTTCGGCACTTTAGCTCGAGAGCGAGTGATGTTGTATCCTTTCTTTTTCATGTTTTTATCCTACAGCCCATCAAGATTGACGGAAAAACGCAAAATTGTAATCGGGAATGCGGGAGAATTAGGCGTCACCCATGCGTAGAATAGTAGTGTTATCAGATAAAGGGCCATCAAGTTATTACCTGATAAATAGACTCTTGGCGAGTAACATTCTAGTTGGCGTGGTATTTGAAAAACGACCTTTAAAGTCCTTATTGACGATTCTAAAAGCAAGAGTAAGGCGTATTGGCGTGTCTGGCGTAATCAATCAGATTCTTTTAGGCCTTTACATACGGCTTATAGAGAAGCCTAAAGATATTAAGACTATCAGCAAGATTTTTAATGATCAACCGACTGAATATCTCATAAAAGAAGTAGATAAATTAGAGGTTAAAAATATTAATCATGTTAGTGTTAAAGACTTCATAGTTTCTAAATCACCTGATTTAGTAATAGTGAACGGGACTTCAATTATCAAAACTCCAATAATTGAATCTGTCCCTCAAGGAATAATAAACATCCATGTAGGGATTACTCCAGAATACAGAGGCACGCATGGGGGGTTTTGGGCAATTTACAACGGAGAGATAGAAATGGTTGGTGTCACTGTTCATTTTATCGATAGCGGAATTGATTCCGGTGCCATACTCTTACAAGAGAGAGTAGCCGTCGCACATGGTGAAACTCTCAGAAGCATTGTCTATAAGCAGCAGAAAGCGGGGGTGGACCTGTTATTTAGATGCCTTGATGGCTTAAATAATGGGAAGTTAAATAGTTATCACAAGCCCAACTCGCGAAGCAAATTGTATTACTCTCCGGGGCTGACGCACTATTTGAAATATCTCTTTACGAAAAGAAAAAACTGATCGGGCGAATAGTAGTAGTGTTTCATAGAACCGTTCCGAAGTGAACAACATCGGATAAGGAAGGGAAAACAATATGAGAATATTTGGTTTATTAATAAATCTATTCGCGAGAGCGAGAAGGTATGTAATAGGTCCAGAAAAATGGGCACGGTCAATAGGTGTGAAGATTGGTAAAGAATGTGTAATCAACACCACAGACTGGGGCTCCGAGCCATATCTTATTGAAATCGGTGACCACGTTTACCTAACTTCTGGCGTTTATTTTGTGACACATGATGGTGGCGTATTTGTGTTTCAAAAAGAAGACCCCAGTTTCGATGTTTTTGGTAGAATCAAGATTGGCTCTAATACTTTTGTTGGTAACAATACCCTAATATTGCCAGGAGTATCAATCGGTAATAATTGTGTTATTGGAGCCTGTTCCGTGGTAACCAAAAGTATTCCAGATGACACCGTAGCCGCCGGCTCGCCTTGTCGTTTTATTTGCTCAATCGAAGAATATCACCAGCACATGATGAAGTTGAATATGAAAACATTTGGAATGAGTTATAAACAGAAACGAAAAGTTATCCTCACGCAAAAGGATGACTCTTTATTTATAAAGAAAGAACTAATCGTTAACGACGTTCACAATTGACCTATATATAAATAATGCGTTATTACCGTTCTTTTTTGTGCTCATCACTTACACCTGTTTTCACACCCGAAAGAAGAAAAATATTGTGGAGGTAGTTGTATAATGTATAACTTGCTGGAACGAGGTGCTTTTGTTCTTTCCATAGATGCTGAATCATTCGTCCCCTTGACACGTGATCCAATGTGCCAGGAAGTCATTGGCCTCCTGCTGGAACTGATGGAGCGATATAATATACATGCAACATGGGCAGTACAAGGGAACATGTTGGTAGACAGGCGTGAATTTGTCGTAGAGAATCAATCACCAGGTGTCATCCCGAATTACGAGAAATTGTCATTAACCGAGTCGTTGGTTAATAAGCCGTATACCCAGTTACACGGGGCACCATCATGGAAGGGAAAGAATGTCATACAGCAAATCCTGAGTTGTAAAACGTCCCAGGAAATCGGTTGTCACACCTTTTCTCATACTCGAGCAGGGGATTTAACTTGTAACCGAGAAAAGTTTGAGGCGGAACTGAAGACGTGCCAGCAGGTATTTGACAGGTTTGGGGTGACACTATACTCTTTTATTTATCCGTGGAATTCCGTCCAGTACGTTGATAGCCTGCGGAATTATGGATATATCGCTTATCGCGGTCCATCCCCCGATTGGTACGCCAGATTACCCGCTTTCCTGCAAAGGTTAGCTTATCCGGTTGACCATTGGCTTCGTATACCGTCACCGGTGCCTACTGTTAGCTGCGAGATGGGAGTGTGGAACTTGCCAGCAAGCTATTTTTACTTTTGTGGTGCTGGCTGGGGAAAGATGATACCCATGTCACTACGGGTTAACAAAGTTAAGAAAGGACTTCATCTTGCTGCCAGAGAGCGACAACTATTCCATCTATGGTTTCACCCTTTCAACCTGGTGAGTAATACAAAGTATTGGCTTAGGGGATTGGAGAGTATCTTCGCTGAGGTTAGCCGATGTCGTGACCGTGGCGTATTGGAGAACCTTACCATGGGTGAGGTAGCTATTAAACTTGAAAACTCGACTAAAGGAAAAAATACCGTCTCTCACTCCATCATATCTAGTTCGAAGGGGAAATTGAAATATGATGAAAGTAGCCCTTTAAAACGGGGCGTTTTTACCCTTTCCTTAGATACTGAGCTGGCCTGGGGCGCAGTACACGGAGGAAATCTCAAAGAGCGTGAGGTCCTACTCCAGCAGACCAGGGAGTGCATTGGCAGGTTGTTGAAGCTGCTGGAAAAATATCAGATCCACGCTACCTGGGCGGTCGTGGGTCACCTCTTTCTGGAGCAGTGCCAACCTGTTAATGGAATCAAACATCCCGAGATTATCCGGCCAAAATACAGCTGGTTTCCCGATGATTGGTTCCTTCCCGATCCATGCTCCCGGCTTGAAGACGCACCCCTCTGGTATGGTCGAGATATCATCCGGCAAATTCTAAATTGCCAGGTCAGCCAGGAAATCGGCTGTCATACCTTTTCTCATGTCCAGGTTGGTGAGCCAGGCTGCAGCCGGGAATGCTTTGCTTCAGAACTGCGTGCCTGCCGCGTTGAAGCGGAGAAGCTTGGCTTGAATCTTCACTCCTTTGTTTTTCCTCGTAATTTAGTCGGCCAACTTGATATTTTAGCTGAAGCCGGGTTCACTGCTTATCGGGGGGTTACCTCCCATTGGTCGGAGCGTTTCCCTGTTATCGTTTCCAGAGCATGCCGCCAATTGGATCATATTCTCCCTCTCTCGCCACCCGTGGTGTTGCCCAAGAGAGAAGATGGGTTGTGGAACATGTCAGCCAGTTATTTTTACCCTTCAACTTACCGCTGGTGGGGGCGGATGCTCGGCCAATCGCGGATGTTAAAGGTTAAACTGGGACTGCGACAGGCTGCTAAAAAGCGCCGTGTCTTCCACCTGTGGTTACACCCCTTTAACCTGGCCAGCCAGCCCGATAAGCTCTTTGGTGGACTGGAGACCACTTTCGTTGGGGTCTCTCGCTATCGTGACATGGGCCTGCTGGACAACATGACCATGGGGGAATTGACCGATAACCTTAAGCGTCAAGCAGGACAGAAAACCTCTTAATAAAACGCCAGGATTCTAACCATTTTCTTACTTGTCCCCAACGCCACTCTAACTACACCGTTTTAGAATAGATTCAGTATCATCGAGGTAACTTTATTTGAATTATTCCTATAAAGTATTACAGGTAACAGCCGCTGATGTGACTGTTAAGAAGCTTTTAATGCCATTAATTGACAGGCTCACTACTGAAGGTTATCAGGTCCATATCGCCTGTTCGGAAGGCGATTATGTCTCCGATCTTCGCGCCCAGGGATATACGGTGCATAATATTGGGATCCAGCGGCGAATCAATCCTATCTCCAACCTCAAATCTCTGTGGCACCTGTATCGCCTCATGAAGCGGGAACGCTTTGATATTGTCCACGTGCACACGCCGGTGGCGGCGGCATTGGGGAGAGTGGCAGCCTGGATGGCTAGGGTGCCTGTCATTATCTACACAGCCCATGGTTTTTACTTCCACGATAATATGTCCGGATGGGTCAGGCGCTTTGTTATCTGGGTGGAAAAGCTCCTGTGCCTTATTACGCATCTGGTCTTTACCCAGAGTCATGAAGATGCCGTTAACGCTGTGAAGGAAGGTATTTGCCCTAAGGACAGATTAATATGTATCGGCAACGGCGTCGATATCGGACGCTTCACTACCGAACCCCTCCAGGCCAGAGCAAGCCTGGGACTGTCGCCAAAAGATAAAGTTGTTGGGTTTGTAGGACGCCTTGTCGGAGAGAAGGGAATTCTGGAACTCATCGAGGCGATGGACCCGGTAGTTCGGACTATCCCCGAAGCCAAGCTACTGATTGTGGGAGATAAGCTTGACAGCGACCGTGACAGAAAAACGAAACAGGTTATCAACAATCTACTGGCAAAGGAGAATCTAGCACCCCATATTTTATTCACAGGTTTTATTGATGAAGTCCCCAAAGCAATGGCCGCCCTGGACCTTTTTGTTCTTCCCTCCCATCGAGAGGGGATGCCTCGTACCATTCTTGAGGCTATGGCAAGTGCCAAGCCGGTCATAGCTACCAACGTCCGTGGCTGCCGAGAAGAGGTGGTTCCTGACCTGACCGGCTTGCTGGTGCCAGTAAGGGACCCAGCAGCGCTGGCAATAGCAATAATATCTCTTCTGTCAGACCCGAGATTGGCCCGGCAGATGGGAGATGAAGGCAGACGGAGAGCCTGTGAGCTTTTCGATGAACGCATCGCGCTTGACAACCAGGTTAGGGCTTATGCCGAAATCGTCAGTAGAAGATTAGCCAGCAAAGCCTCGTTTAAAAAGATGGTTCATCGAAAGAGGATTCAGCTCTGGGCAAAGAGGATAACAGATATTATCTTGAGCTCCCTGAGCTTGACATTCTTATGTCTACCATTCCTGGTAATTGCCGCCCTTATAAAAATTGACTCGCCTGGTCCGGTTTTCTTCCTCCAGGAGCGAACAGGGAAAAACGGGAAGGTTTTTCGCATATGGAAATTCCGCACGATGATAGACGGTGCTGTCAATCATGGCCTGGGGTTTAACATAGCCAAAGACGACCCCCGCCTTACCGGGGTGGGTAATTCGCTCCGTAATTGGGGGATTGACGAATTACCCCAGCTGATTAACGTCTTAAAAGGAGAGATGAGTATAGTCGGTCCACGTCCTGCCCTTTGTTACCAAACGGAACGCTATAACGACTTTCAACGGCAGAGAATATTATTCAAACCCGGCATAACAAGTCTGGCAGTTGTAAGCGGACGGAACCTACTCTCCTGGAAAGAACGCATCAAGCTGGACGTCTTGTATATCAATAGACTGGTCTCTATGGTGGGATTTAAAAATCATCTTCAAGACATTCTGGGCGGTATTGGTCAGACGACGGGGAATCTATGGCTCCGGAGGCATAAATGACGATTTTACGGAAACAACGTCTGAAATTAAGAAGGATGACTTTGGCCGGCAGGTAAAAGTAGGTAAGCCTGACCAGGTCAGTGCATTGGATAAAGGCTAGTATTTAACTAAGCCGGCAGTCATGAACCGTGTTGGATTAGTAGCGGGTCAATAACATAAAAAGTGATAAATATTCTAGGAGAAACTAAAAAATGCAGGTACCTCTATTCAAAATCTACTGGGACAACAATGATATCGAACAGGTTACTTCGGTAATAAAAAAGGGAAGCTATTGGGCGATAGGCCCGGAGATCAAAGAGTTCGAGAAGCGATGCACTGAATACGTGGGTGTAAAATACGCACTCGCGTTAAATTCCGGGACTTCAGCTTTGCATACCGTTTTGGCTGCCTATGGTATCGGCAAGGGTGACGAGGTAGTCGTTCCATCTTTCACTTTTATCGCCACGGCAAACTCCGTGCTAATGGTAGGCGCCAAGCCGGTATTTGCGGATATTGAGGGAGAGACTTACGGGCTCGACCCGGCGGATGTGGAAAAGAAAATTACGCGCCGGACCAAAGCTATTATGCCCATTCATTACGGGGGCTTATCGTGTCGCATCAAGGAACTGAAGAAGATTGCAGAAAAGCACAAGGTCCTTCTCATTGAGGATGCCGCCGAGTCACTGGGTGCTACAGTCGATGGGCAAAAGGTAGGGAGCTTTGGCGCCTCTGCTATTTTAAGCTTCTGTTCTCCCAAGGTGATTACGATGGGAGAAGGCGGAATGATCTTTACTAATTCCAGAGACATTTATGAAAAGTCAAGGCTGATATATAACCATGGCAGGGTGGAAACGAGCGATTATTTCACCTCCACCGAGCAAATGGAGTACGTAACCTTGGGCTATAACTTCAGAATGTCAACGATGACAGCCGCCCTGGGAATATCCCAGATAGAAAAGATAGACCGGGTTATCCAGATGAGAAGAGAAAATGCCAGTTACCTTACTAAAAAATTATCCTCAATAAAGGAGATTAAAACTCCTACGGAGCCGGCTGGCTATTTCCATCTTTATCAAATGTATACTATCAGGCTTAATGCCGGAGACGGCGTCAGGGATAAGCTTAAGGACTATCTTAACAAGAGCGGCATTGGGACGAAGGTTTACTTCGACCCGGTTCACCTGAGTCTTTTTTATCGTCGAGACCACGGCCACAAAGTCGGAGAGCTGCCCGTGACCGAAAACATTTCACGGGAAGTTCTCACCCTGCCGATGTTTCCTACTCTAACTAAAGATGAAATGGATTATATGACCGATAAGATAAAGGAGTTTTTCTCAGCAAACCCTGCTAAACCCGTAAAGTAAACAAGGGAAAATACCCGGGTATCGTCCCGGGAAATCTATTCCGCTATGGAGGTAAACATGAAAGTACTGGTAACGGGTGGAGCCGGATTTATTGGCTCAACTGTGGCTTCGAAATTAGCTCAGAAAGGACACCAGGTAACCATTTATGATGTTGGTGTCTGGGACACAAAAGAAGACCACACCGAGTACATCAAGGGTGATATATTTGACGTTGGTCATCTGACAACTACCGTCAAGCAATGTGACGTCGTTGTTCACATGGTTGGTTTAGCTGACGCCAGGTCAGCCCAAGAACACCCTCAGATGAGCTTTGATTTAAATATCCGAAGCCTTCAGGTTCTTCTTGAGTCCATGAGAGGTAATGACGTTGCTAGGCTTATATTGCCTTCTTCCGCAGCTATCTATGGTGCAGTTGATAGGTCACCCGTGACAGAGGGGACAGCACCCAAGCTTAGCGGTGTTTATCCCTACCATAAATATATGGCTGAGAGACTGGCAGAAACTTATAGCCTGAATTACGGTATTCATATTACCATGTTGCGTTTATTCAATGTGTACGGAATAAAAGGGCAAGGCATATTGAATATCCTGATGGAGAAAGCCATGAAGGGCGAACCAGTCAAGCTTTTTGGCGAGAAACAAAAAAGGGATTTCATCCATGTATCCGATGTCGCTAATGTCTTTGCCAGCGCCCTGGAACTTGACCACAGATTTGAAATTTACAATGTTGGAACTGGTGTAGGGAGAAGTATTGAAGACCTGACAAAAATAGTCAAGGAATATTTCCCTAATCTTGAAATCCAGTTTGGAGAATACAAAGGTGTACTTTACGACTCTGTTGCTGACATAGTCAAACTACGACGCGCCACCGGTTTTAACCCTGACGTTAGCGAATCAAACATCAGAGAAACGATACGGAGTCGAATCGGCCAGAATAAAACTGATTTTATTGGAGCTATGTCCAACTGAAAGGAGAATCATGGGGAGATTTAAAGATTGGAAAAGACCTGAATTTAACGAGGCGGGTGTGACTAAATGGAATTGGATGTGTCAACACCCTGAAAACCTCAGGCTTGGTAAAAATTCAGATGTCGGCGCATTCACTTATATCAACGCAAAATATGGGGTTGAGATAGGAGAAGAAGCTCAAATTGGTTCACACTGCTCAATTTACTCCGAGTCTACAATAGATGATAAAAAGGGGAAAGTAATATTACGTAGGAATGCCAGGATAGGAGCACATTGCGTCGTAATGCCAGGTATTACCATAGGTGAGGATGCTATCGTAGCTGCGTGTAGTTTTGTAAATAAAGATGTACCAGAGGGCGCTATATGGGGAGGTGTGCCTGCGAAGTCACTACGTTCCTCAAACAATAAATTACCGGATGGTATTTTATATTCTGCGTCGCCTGAGAAGTCGCTAAAAGTATAACTATATAGAAGAAGTGAAACAATGGCAGTAAAAAACAGTGTAGCCGAACGACACTACGAAGAAACTATGGTTAATCTAAGTCGTGAGGATGCACTCCTTATTCATTGCGCCCGTCTTGATTTATCCCCGAAACGATATGAGGCGATAAAAGATATCCTTGCCGGAGATATTCACTGGGATTTGATGATAAAAAAGGCTGCCTGGCACCGGTTGTCGCCTCTCCTGGCTCATTGTTTAATGTCTCCAGATTTACGAGAACTTATCCCAATGGCCATCCTGCAAAGGATGCGAGGCGCCTACTATCAGAGTTTGGCCAGGAATATTGTTCTACAGGATGAGCTTTCCCGCTTGTTGTCCATATTTCAACAGGAGCAAATACCGGTCGTCGTGCTCAAGGGCGCCGCCTTACTGGAAAGCATCTACGGCGATATCAGTTTGCGGCCGATGGGCGACCTCGATATACTTGTCCGGCCTGAGCATCTGGAGCAAGCAGAAACTATAGCCTTTAAACAAGGATATGGTTTCCTCGTTAACCACGAGCTTCAGGAATTAACCAGACAGAACTGTCGCCATCTAGCTAATCTATGGCATCATGAAAAAAAAATTATGCTGGAAATACATCATCATATTGTTAGCCAGGATGAACCATACTACTTTGACTTGGACGATTTTTGGGCAAGAGCCAGGCCAGTTACAATATCTGGTGGTCATGCTTTGACACTGGCACCTGAAGACTTGCTCATACACCTGAGTATTAAGTTCCTGCTTGACCGCCGTTATGAGAGTAATAGCGCCCTCGGACAGCTTTGCGATATCTCCGAAGTTATCACACATTACGGTGATTCGATCGACTGGGACTTAATAGAGAAGACATCTTGGGAAAACGGAGTATTAAATGGAGTACATATCGTTCTTTATACCTGTCAGCGCCTATTACAGACCCCGGTACCGGCGTCTGTTCTAGATAAATTTCAGCCTCAGGGGTTTAACCCTGCTTCGGTAGAACTGTTTATCCGCCGGCGTGTTCTGGATACCAGACCTTGGCTGGCTCATGGCCTATTGGATTCCCAACGGGCTTTCAGTCGCCGCGGAACGGTCCGGGCTATCGCCGGCAGGTTTTTTAGTTTTACCAAGGGAATCATTAAAAAAAACAGAAATAAAGACAACACCGGGCCCTTCAATTTAAAACGGGTAATAGCCATCCTCCCCCGACTCGGTAGAGTGCTGCTCAGACCCGCTGAACTGAAGGAAGACTTGCAGCTTGATCGCTGGCTCCATGATCTTTATAACGCAAATTAAGACGGTATTATGGACCTGGTAAGGGGTCGTAATCTATATTTGATCTGACATTGCCTGGTTTACTCACCGGCGCCAGAGAAATATTACGCCGCTAACCGCCAATATTCCTGAATATCTGGAATCGGCCTATGGAATTGTCTTTCTGGAAATGTCTCACAATAAACTCGTAAATGCTCGGGATTCCTGGTTTGATTTCACCTTCGGCATCGGTTTCCATGACAACATACTTCGGGTTACCTTCACTTATTTGCCGAAGCAACTCTAGTTCCATGTTTTCGTCAACTACCGGCCGTTCTAGGATAAGGACCTTTACACATGGATCTCTATCGGATAGGAAATAAATTGAAGGTTGATATGGGTAAACGAGTATCCTGTCACTTTCTACAGTGTGAGCTCGTATGTAATCAGCTGTCTGAATTTGACTTTGTAAAGTCAGGTTTGTGTTGCTAGCAATATAGCTATACGAACTAAAGACCACAGTAATAAGTGCCAAAATTACAATACAGGCAATTACGAAAAAGTGGGCAGTGCCATGCTGTCTCGAGGTATTTTTATTTTGTACCGATGGCCTGCGCATGATATTAACCATTTGCAGAGATGCTAAAAGACATGCAGGAGGTAAGACCTGAATGAAGTAATGTCCGTACTGTCTTGAAATTAACGGGCTAAGAGTTAAAAGCAGCCAGATTGATACTAGAGTTTCCCAATCACTGCTTTTTTTGATGAATTTGTAACCAATGGTTAAAAGAGATACGGCCGATAAGGCCCAGATGATGGAAAAAGATAGGAATTCTTCTTTTAGTGTTGAAAGATCAAACTGCGTACCGTATCCTTTCAGGCCAAGAATCATGTAATCGGCCAGCGGCCCCAGGGCATGTACGCTCCAGAAGTAGGCGACGACAGCTAATACAGGGATGAAAAAACCACACAGCAAGAGGAGTATGCTTCTCGCAGAAGCCGCCAGATAGTCTTTGTTACGATTCACGGGAATCCAGAAATTGCCGAGGTAAAATATGATTATGGCAATTAAGAGTAATAGCCCCGTCTGCTTGAAAAGCGTGGCTATGCCTATGGCTGCACCGCCAGCAAGCAGATATGACGTCTGTCTTCTTCCCTTGATAAAAAATAGAAAGCCCAACAAGCTGAAGAGCGTCAAGAATGGCTCTGTCAAGGCATAATATCCCTCAAAATCTGGTATCAGGATACCAACCAGAAACAACAAGGCAGATATCATCCCGACCTTCTCATTCCAAAGTTTTCTACCTATCAAAAATAGAATGAAGGCTGATAGAGCATTAGCCACATAGGTAATTTCTCTGGCTACGTATATCGACTTGCCAAAAACCAGAAAGCCTAATGACATTAGATACCAGATACCCGGTGGCTTATTGTCTGCATAATCGATATATGGAATTGAGCCATGGAGGATACTATTTCCCATAAATGCGAAATAGCCTTCATCGACGCCTATTGCGACCGAGTGATAAAGAATTGGCTGCATCATGACCAGGATGAAAAATAATAGAGCAAACGCGATCCTGTGAGACCTTATGATGTTAGCGAAACGCTGCAGTACACCAGACATGATTTGAAAGTTCGTGCCTCACTCATATTTTTGTAATTTTCGGTTGTAACCTGTCCAGCGTCCTGTCGTCCGCCGGATTCTTTCTATCTGAAAATATCGTTCAGGCAGGTACCTTTATTTTTACCTTCTATCTTCTTTTCTGTCGGTTTCTCGTCTTTCACCCAATCTCCGTATCTGGGCAATAAGTATGTAGACCGCAAATATGAAGATTAAGGCGACCACCGCTATTTCTCCATATAATATCAAATGATTATTCTCAATAAAGTAGGCCGACCCTTCTCTGGCAATTATAACCATCTGCAATAGCCAAGCAAAAGCCAGAGCTATCAACAGCATCTGGCTTATCAGGACAAGCGCCGTAGATCTCAACCTACGGCGCATGGTGGGTTTCTTTTCAACGGCGATAAATCACCTCATTGTTAAGGAATTTTCTTTTTAGGTCTTAGCATATCACGCCTGAAGTATAATATAAAAGCTATCAGGACAACAATCAAGATCGACGTGATGCCGATGACGGCGCCAAGGGTCCACCAGCTGAATACGCTGGTTAAAGCTTCGGGTGTGACCGTTAAATTCTCTGATGAGATGGTCTGGAGAACATTTTCTCCGTCATGCAGTTCCGCCCGGAAAGCGTATTCTCCGGCGGCCCATCCCGTGGAAGGTATGTAACTCAATTTACCGGTTTTCCCGTCCTCCTGGAGCTGGCTTAAGGCAAGCAGAGGTACCTGCTCCGCTAACTCGCCATTATGTAATACCCTCATCATCAGCTTGATGCCGGGGGAATCTTCATAGGTCTGGTTCATCTGGTACAATATCCTGACATCGACCAGCGTATTCGTGTTTGTATCATAAGTGGGAGTAGCGCTGAAACTGCTTAGCTCCAGCTTGGGTTTCTCGGCAACTGCCAGTGGGGTTGGCAGCGTGACCTCGAACGCCCCCTGCAAACCGCCGATGTTGATATTATGAAGTCCGGTGGTATCAGGATTGACATCGAAGCTTATCGTCTCACTCGCACCGCCATCAAGCGTGATTTCTTTCGACTGAGCGGCAACACCATCTATTTCCAGTACTGCCTGATAGCTTCCCGATAGGTCACCGCTATTACTAATAAGGAGGCTGATATTGATATTCTCTCCGGAGTTGACTGAAGTCGGATTTATCTTTAATTCGCTGGCTATAAAAGCCGCCGGGGTTATTGGTATACGCACCAGGAATGTTCCTGGCATACCTCCTATGCTAATCTGATGTTCTCCGATAATGTCTGAAGTTACGGTAAAGGTTACCGTTTCGCTAGTGCCACCGGCTAAATTGATACTCCGGGTTTGTAATGAAACGCCATCCAATTTCAATTCTATCGGGTAGATTCCGTTGAAGTCACCTGTGTTATTGACAACAATACTGGCAGTGACAGTCCCTCCGGGGGCTATTTCATTCGGTGTTAAGTCCAGGCTCATCACTTTCAGACTGGCAGGACGGGTATGAGCCATAAGGGTATAGGACGACAGGTGATTTATCTCTACGGACACCATATGGGCTTCGGCGTCGACGGTGCCGCCCAGGTCCGTCCAGGTCATGGCAACGGGGTCCCAAAATGCGATGTAGAGATTGCCCGCCGGAATACCAGGTGGAATGTCCGAAATGGAATATCTAAAAACAAGATTTGCCGATGCGTCGAAGGTTGCGCCGTTCGGTTCAATATCATACGACTGCCCGACCATTACCGAGCCTTCGTCGGCAGGCTGGCCATCTTCTATCGGTGCAATACGAATGGCGGTCAATGCCTGGCCAGCTTTATTCAATACGATAGTGCCTTTACGTAGACGGAGCTCTACCTTCATATAGATATCCGTGGCCGTCAAGTCTTCGACCATCAGGCCATCGGCCGTCAGGGAGTTGCGTAAACTAGTGGTCGCCCCACCACCGCCTCCCCCGCCACCGCCGCCACTGCCACCGCCTCCCCCCATAGGAGAATCTGAGGAGGCAGTATTTACCGTAATTGATATATTTTCAAAATCGGTCAAAGTGCTATCGGTCACTTCAAAATGTACGTTAGGATAGCTGCCTACCTGGCCACTATCGGGCGTCCAGTTAAATGTCTGCGTAGCTGGGTCAAAGGCTGCCCCACTCGGCAGGTTGGAAACCGAGTAAGTCAATGAGTCTCCATCGGGGTCGGTAGCGGAAACGGTAAAGGAAAGCAATTCCCCTTCAACGACCGTCTTGTTTCCGATGGCATTAAGAACCGGCGGCCGGTTACCTGCAATGTTTACGGTATCATTGATGACGCTTACCGTCACTGAATGGCCTCTGATGTCCCCGACGATCACGTTCGATAGCGTAAGCTGGCAGCTACCCCCGACGCTCCCGGCCGTCATCGTGATGACAGCGAATGTACCCGGCGTCGCTACCGTCTGTCCGGGGTTGGTAATCGCTCCGAACACCCCGGTGATGGTCCCGGCCGTATTGTTAATCTGGCCCATATTAAAAAAGGTGCTGGCGCCGCCCTGGTTCAGCAGGTTGCCCTCGGCAACGCTAACGGCGGTAACTATATTGGGGTTATAGCTCAGGTTAAATTGCATGCCGGCGATAGCGTTGTTGGGCTGGGCGTTGATGCTGATGGTGAATTGTTCCCCCGGTTCGATGGCGCCGGCCGGGGCAGTTACACTGACAACGGCATTACCCGCGGCATAGGCGAGACCGGGGAGGAGGACTGACAATAATACAACTAAAGAGATAGTCAGGTTTCTGAGGAACCTGAACGTATTTTTATTTTTCATTTTTATTTCCTAACCTGTACAGCACTGCCCAACCAGAATGACATCAAGCACATTAATCGTTCCATTCTCATTAATGTCTTCTTGAATCCAGCCATTCGCGCCGGTTTCACCCCAATGCTGGGCAACTCTGATTATGTCAAGGACATTCACTACTCCGTCGCTGTTTATATCTGACTCGTAGACGTTATTCACGGTGATGATAATATCTTCGCTATCACTCATATTGCTATCAGATACCATAAAGTGCACGCTCGTATAGCTTCCTGCTTGTCGATAAGATGGCGTCCAGGTGAATGTCTTCGTGGCGGGGTTAAAGACTGCCCCGCTGGGCAAGCTGGAAGCCGAGTAAGTCATTGAATCTCCATCCGGATCCGTGGCGGAAATGATGAAGGAAAGCGATACGCCTTCATTGACAGTCTTGTTGCCGATGGTATTAAGCACCGGCGCCCGGTTCACACTGACGGAGCCGTTGGTCAAAGTTACCGGTACTGAATGGCCTGCGATGTCCCCGATGATTACGTTCGATAGTGCGAGCGGACAGCTTCCTCCGGTGCTCCCGGCCGTCATTGTGATGACGGCGAATGTCCCCGGCGTCGCTACCGTCTGACCGGGGCTGGTAATCGCTCCGAACACCCCGGTGATGGTACCGGCCGTATTATCGATGTGACCCGCATTAAAATAAGTGTTAGCGCCGCCATGGTTTAGCAGGTTGCCCTCCACCACGCTAACGGCGGTAACTATATTGGGGTTATAGCTAAGGTTAAACTGCATGCCGGCGATAGCGTTGTTGGGCTGGGCGTTGATGCTGATGGTGAACTGTTGTCCGAGAGCGAGGGCACCGGCTGGAGCGGCAACGCTGACGACGGCGTTACCCGCGGCATTAGCTAAACCTGGGAGAAATACCGACAGGCAAGCAACAAAAAAGATAATCAGGTTTCTCAATAATCTGAACGTATTTTTATTTTTCATTTTTCTATCCTATCCCGTCCAGTTCTGCCCGACGATAGTAATATCCAGTATATCGATCGTTCCATCATTATTAACGTCTTCTCGAATCCAGTCATTCACGCCGGTTTCACCCCAGTGTTGGGCGATTCCGATTATGTCAAGGATGTTCACCATTCCGTCGCCGTTGATATCAGCATTTCCGGCCGGCTGGCCGGGAGCAGGAGAGCCGGTTGCTTGAACCAGGAGATATTTGGGATCGTGCCAGACAAAAGGAGGTATACCCTTGAACCAGAAATAGTTGCTACCAGAACTAGTAAAAGTCAATTTCCACAAACCAGCTACGGGAGTAGTTATAGTAATCTCACCATCTGAAGTCGGGAAGTTGAAGTTATGATTGACATTGTTGGGGTCAATCAGTGAGCCGGTTATAAGAGTTGGTTCATCAGGGAAAGCGTTGTTTGTGCCAAAGGTGAAGTTGGACGTTCCTGCTGGTACATAGAAGTACTGACTATTCGTACCAGAAAACCAAGGGGCATCATGCTGTGTATAGTCGGTATCCTTTTCTAATCTATATAGACCGACACGGTAATCAGCAACGATAGATGCAGGTCTATTTTGAACGTCAATATATGTGCCGACACTTGGAAGAGGAGTTCCTCTATTAACGTGCAATAAATAGTAACCTGCCTCGACAGCTGGGAAGCTGTGGTTTGTCCAATCGCAAGCCTGAGTCTGCGTCCAATATGATGTCATTATTCCATTGGGGTTGTACCAGCCTATTGAGAACTGTGTGTTTGTTTTGGCTCTTATCGTGACATTCTCATTACCGCTGGAGTAAACGAGAATATCTCTGCTCCCACCATAGAGAGGATTAACATTTTGCGTCATAGTATTGCTAAGAGTTTCCAGGTCTATAGCCTTTATGTTGGTATACCCCGGAAGAGTTAAATATGAGCTAAAGGCCGACATCGCCTCGCTCAACCATGTCGCTGTTTCCCCGGCGGTTGGCGGAGTAAAATCCTGTAGAGCAGTAACCTGCCCACTTGTTAAACCCCTCCTTATGAGCTCTGCTTTCAGATTGGCTTCATCTCCGGCAGGGTCGACACCACTATAATTGGTCATGTAGGTGTCTCTGATTTTGCAAATGAAGGTGTAGAAACTTTCCAAATCGCTAAGGGTCAAATGAGTGATACCGATATTGTTATATTTCCAAACATAACGATTATAATATTCGAGTTGGCGGATACGTGTCAGGACGGCCGAATTACCTGCTGCCAGGGTCTCCGCCTGATTCAAATAATTGAAGGATTGAGCTAAGGAAATACTATCAGTATCTCTAACTTCGTAGTATTTCTGCATGACTGCGGCGGCAGGCCCAAATGCCTTGGTGTAGAAATCAGCCAAAATATCATCGACATTCAAGTTACAATCCCAGAATAATTTACTCATAATATAATATGTAAGACCACTCCGCCCACCCCAACAATCTATAGTCTCGCCAGCATACCATTTGACATCATTATTGCCGAGCCACTTAAGGATATTTATGACATCGTAGTTCATCCGAGGGCCATCAGAATGACAAACGAAGTCGTACCAGCCTACTTTTACACCTTTTGCCAGTAGCCCTTCCACACGCTCGTAGTTAGTGAGATTGCTATTATTATAATCCGAGGTTACAGGAACAAGAAGATTTGGTTCCAGCGCAAAGGACGGTATGCCAGAATAACTTAAATAATTAAATACTAAAATGTATTTATCAGGATAATCTACATTTATGCCAGCAGCTACCGCATTAACTCCCCCAAAAACAAGGTCGGTGATATCTTGGATATCGGTGGAGGCGTATGGGGGGTTAAAAGCTCCATTGTCTCTAGGGGAAATAGCGACTGAGCCATAATGGAGGACCGGGCCATTACCGTACAATGAAGCAAAAACACTTTCGGCATACGCAACCGCCATCGCCGTGACAGCGGGAGTAGCTAAATTGAGGTTCCAGTTATATACATAACCACCAGTAGGATAAAAATAGGTAGGATGGGCATTATAGTAGTCTGTCTTTTGTTGTGTGGTCATTGAACCCCAGCCAACCGCCAAGTCCATTAGGGCATCATAACCTTGAGAATCTGCATAAGACTTTGCTCCAAGCTCTCTATTATGCATTATCCAGTTAATAGAATCAGTCTGCCCAACGGAAGAAAAGCCAACTAGTTGCCGCCAGAAAAAATCAGGTTCAACAATAGTATCTGTGGTTCCTAAATCAATAAGACTATCCGGCATTACCGTCCAGGCTGGACTCTTAAAGAACCAGCGCACTCCGAGTTTCTCGTCAAGCAGGTAGTAAGCTCCCCAAAGACAAGCGATAGCCGTCTTGCCGGTAATCGTCACGCCGTTGCTATCAACTACCAACCTGAAAGCCTCGTCCCCGTGAGCCGCCAGCATGGTAGCATCGACTGCGAGATAAATAGCTGGGGGTACGGGAGGAGTATTAGTAACCACTGTCCATGCCCGACCTGACATTTGCTGCAGATACGTTTTCAGCTCCTGAGCAGCAGTATACAAGAAGGTATTGTTGGATTCTTCTTGACTTGGGTTATAATAGATAGTATTGATTGCGTCCCAGACGGCCCCATCATCAGCTTTGGCAGCAGGTGCCGTTATGAAAGGCGAGATTACCGAGAATAACATAAAAAATATTATAAATAGACTTGCCATGCGGCTAAGCAGCAGACCTCTTCTCCGAAGAGTAATCATGTATTTCGCCTTCATGGCTTGATAATTCGCTGGCATAACTTTCATCTTGAAAACCCTTACTTTTATATGTTACCTAAACAATATATGTTACCTAAAACAACCATCGCGGTACAATTCATGACGATACTGATAAAAACCAGTATAACAGCGGCTAATATTAAAGAAAATAGCATTTAAGTAATAGAGACAAGGTTCTGTTTTCAAGATGGACAGAGCTATGGTAACATTATGGACAATTAAGAAAATCCTGGGCCAGGAACGTTGAAGGCTATGCTCATATTACTAAAGAGTGGTATCTGGATGCTGGACCTGGTCAGGGAGAGCTAGCAGGCCCCAGAAGGTCATAGGGACTCACGTTGAAGGCTTCGCATTGAACATAACGGGAACGATAACCAGATAGATATGGTTGCCTGGAGTAACCACAGAATATAAGAACAATGAAAATACGCGCTATTTTATTGGTATTTTGGACGTTGTTTCTTCTTGCGGTACTATTATCGCCGATAAGGGATAGTATCATTCCCAACCTCGGAGGTTTCCAACACTGGGACAAAGTTGCCCATTTCGGTCTTTTTGCCGTCACCGGCTTCATTAGTATTTATGGCGCCGGCTTCTCCTCGCGGTTTGTGGTCAGGGTGATTTTCGGGCTCATCTTCGGGTTAGTGTTAGCGTTGGGGACAGAACTCGGGCAGTATTTTATACCTTTTCGTGACCCGGATTTTTATGACCTCCTGGCTGACCTTGCAGGACTATTTTTCGGCTTACTGTCCTATACTATTCTCTTTGGCTTTGATACTCTCCGCTTGAGGCTGAGACTATAGATTATTTATTCGTCAAGGCATTAGATGATCAAATGGTATTTTCCGCTGGAGTATTAAGGATAGTATTATGGAACTAACCGGTAATGAGTCAGCCAGATTAGATTTAATTCGTTTTCCGCTTATCGTTGGTGTTATTTTTGGCCATGCGTACGAATCCCTTATTCAATTTAGTGGCACGGTAGCGACGCTTGACCCGTCCAGTTTCGCTGCTATGTTCATAAGGTATTACATTGGGAAGGGTTTAGCTTTTGTTGCGGTGCCCCTCTTTTTCTTCATGTCCGGGTACCTGTTTTTTTACCGGCTAGAATGGTCCGGCCCCGCCTTTAAGAAAAAGGTGCAATCAAGGGTCTTTACCCTTTTAATCCCCTTTTTATTCTGGAATATCCTTTATCTTGGATTATATGCCATTGCACAAGAACTGCCCATCACAGCCCAGTATTTATCTGGGGGTGTTCCCCGTATTACCGAGCTCAGTATTGGCGGGTATTTCAATATGATATTCGGCGTCACCCGCAGTCCCATCGCCTTCCAGTTTTGGTTTATCCGGGACTTAATGGTAATGGTAGTGCTGACACCCCTGTTCCACCTGATGCACAAGAAGACTTCTATTTCTCTAGTCTTTCTGTTTATCTTTTTTATAGTTTGGTTCTTCAATAAGCTTTCGATTATCCCCGACCCTCAATCGGTATTTTTCTTCTTTGCCGGCTCAATCCTGGCTGTCCAAAAGAAAAGCATTTTCTGGCTTGACCGATACGGACTAGTCATACTTGCTATCTGCCTGGTACTGTTTACTATGGATACCCTTTTTCATGAACATTCTTTCGGCTATATGTTACATAGAGCTGCGATTGCCACCGGTGTTTTCGCTGGCCTATATGCCTCGAGAGTTCTTCTGTATAAGAAAGTTGAACCTCTATTCATGTGGCTGGGAAGCGTCAGCTTCTTTATCTTCGCCTTTCACGAGCCTCTCCAGGGGTTTATCCAGAGAGTGATTATCAAGCTTTATACACCGACGGATGACTTAACCAAACTGCTTTACTTTTTCGCAATACCGCTGCTGGTAATTGCTATTTCATTAGTAGTAATAAAATTACTGAGCAGTACACTTCCCAGATATACAGCAATTATTACGGGACAAAGGATGGTGAGACTAAAAAAGGCGGAACCGTAATAAAATACCATCAAAGGAAACTACGTGAATTTGCCTGACGCGCTCTTAATGAAGGGGCATATTATAAGGGGATGAAGCTAAAATTTTATTCGACCGGAGAAGTATGTAGAAAACGCCTTGCTGAAAGTATCATTAGCAGAATCGGGGGTACTCCTTTAAACACGAATTGGGTAAGGAACATGTCAAATCAACGGCTGGGGCTTTAAACACTGGTACCAATAGTTACATGGTAAGGTTAAGATTAACTTTAATAACCAAGAATATTATGTCAATCCACCTATCGCCAGGTTCTATAGCTACGTCGACGACGCTGCGTAATAAAGGTCGATAATCCAATTATCACAACGCCACCGAGCGTAGCCGTAACTCCGATGTAGAGCGGCCAGTTAGTCGGCTTCACATACGGTATTTCGTCGGCGGCTTTTGGTAAAGTTGGTGGTGGCACGGTAACATTGAACTGTCCTGCTTTACCATTGATATCGACGCTATTGTTTCCCCCGACCTTTGCCACGGTGGTGAAGGAGACCTTCTGGATCTGATCAGCCTCGAATTCCACCTCTTTTCTGGCTTCTTCCTGATTATTTATTTTAAGAACGAGAATATAACTTCCCTGACTGCCTCCGCTGTTAGTGACCACGGTTGAAATTGTCACTTCTTCATCGGGATTGACTTCATCTGGAGTTATTGACAAACCGGAGATAGTAAAACTGGCTGGCGTTGGCAATTCCGCCACGGTGCCTTCAGGCACGGGTTCCTTAACCTTATAATTACTCGATAGACCATTGATCTCCACGGTATGTTCGCCGGTTGTGTCTGTGATTAAGGTGAAGCTGACCGTCTGGCTCTGGCCGCCATCAAGGGTTATTTTTTTTGCCTGCGATTCCGAGTTATTTATTTTAAGAGTGACGTCATAGCGCCCGGTCAGGTCGCCGGCATTGGTAATGGTGGCGCTGACAGTAACGGTATCACCCGGATAGACCTCTGTTGGCGAAATCGTTAATCCACTGACTTCGAAGCTGGCAGGCGAAGTGTAGGCCAGGACGGTGAAAGTAGAAAAATGGCTTAACGGTACCGTGATGGTGTTATTGACCGGGTCGATAACGCAGTCTTCGAACGGGACCCATTTCCCGTCCTGCCAGGTAGCGAGTTTCAGATTTTCTTCGGCGACTCCCGCCGGTACCTGAGAATCACTATACTTGAAAGTCAAATAGATGGGTGGGTCAAAGGTCGCGCCGGCTGGGCCGATGTCGTAAGTAAGGCATACGAAATTACAGTCGGCCGGCGGTACGGGTGGTGCTGTATTTTCCTTGATAGATACGGAATATAACCGGTTGCCGTTTTTGTTCACGCCGATGGTGCCTTTGGATATATCGAGCTTAACTTTGCCGTCCATCGATTCCGCCGTAGCGTTAGCAACGAATGTACCGTTACTGGTGATGTATTCGGCCAGACTGGTAACACCGCTAGGACCGCCTCCACCACCTCCGCCGCCCTCAGATGGAGGAGGGTTTGGAGTTGTAGCCGCAACCGTGATGCTGATGGTGGCAGTATTGGAGTCTACTTTCCCATCGTTGGCCTTGAAAGTGAAATTATCGCTGCCGTTGTAGTTCAGGTTCGGCGTATAGGTCAAGTTAGGGGCTGTCCCGGTCAGACTGCCGTGGGGCGGTGGGGTGACGATACTATACGTCAGCGGGTCATTATCGGCGTCCGTAGCCGTCAAGGTGATGGCAAGGGCGATATTTTTATTGGTACTGACCGACTGTGCATTGGACACCGGGGCACGGTTGACATCATTGACCGTGATGCTCACCGTAGCGGTATTGGAATCAAGGTGGCCGTCATTTGTCTTAAAGTTAAAAGTGTCACCACCGCTGTAGCCCGTTGTCGGCGTATAGGTCAAGTTAGGGGCTGTCCCGGTCAGGCTGCCGTGGGGCGGTGGGGTGACGATACTATACGTCAGCGGGTCATTATCGGCGTCCGTAGCCGTCAAGGTGATGGCAAGGGCGATATTTTTATTGGTACTGACCGACTGTGCATTGGACACCGGGGCACGGTTGACATCATTGACCGTGATGCTCACCGTAGCGGTATTGGAATCAAGGTGGCCGTCATTTGTCTTAAAGTTAAAAGTGTCACCACCGCTGTAGCCCGTTGTCGGCGTATAGGTCAAGTTAGGGGCTGTCCCGGTCAGGCTGCCGTGGGGCGGTGGGGTGACGATACTATACGTCAGCGGGTCATTATCGGCGTCCGTAGCCGTCAAGGTGATGGCAAGGGCGATATTTTTATTGGTACTGACCGACTGTGCATTGGACACCGGGGCACGGTTGACATCATTGACCGTGATGCTCACCGTAGCGGTATTGGAATCAAGGTGGCCGTCATTTGTCTTAAAGTTAAAAGTGTCACCACCGCTGTAGCCCGTTGTCGGCGTATAGGTCAAGTTAGGGGCTGTCCCGGTCAGGCTGCCGTGGGGCGGTGGGGTGACGATACTATACGTCAGCGGGTCATTATCGGCGTCCGTAGCCGTCAAGGTGATGGCAAGGGCGATATTTTTATTGGTACTGACCGACTGTGCATTGGCCACCGGGGCACGGTTGACATCATTGACCGTGATGCTCACCGTAGCGGTATTGGAATCAAGGTGGCCGTCATTTGTCTTAAAGTTAAAAGTGTCACCACCGCTGTAGCCCGTTGTCGGCGTATAGGTCAAGTTAGGGGCTGTCCCGGTCAGGCTGCCGTGCGCTGGCTGGGTGTAACTGTACTTCAGGTATGGGCCGTCGCCATCGTCGTCCGTGGCCGGCAGCGTAATGGCCTTGGCAGTATCCTGACCGGTGCTGACCGACTGGTTGATGGCCAACGGGGGGCGGTTGTGCGTGCCATCCCAGTCCGCCAGCCGTGCAAACAGCCACCAGGCGGCGTAGGCTTTAAGATTGCAGTTCAAAGGCATAGTATGAAGTTCATTAATTCCGGCGGGATAAGGAGGATGGGGTATAGGGGGTGCTGTTTCCGGGGGGGTATGAGTTGGCAAGTAATACCAGTCAACATTTTCAGAATGGGCCTCTTGCCATTCCGTTGCCCAGTTTCCTGTTTTTGTCGAGTAATCAGCGGAGGTAAAGTATTCGCAATATTCGTCAGTAAAAGGGAAATATGTACCGTCCGGGTCATAACTTTCAATGTCATAGAAGTCGTATAAGATTTTGTTCTTAGCCTGACACCACTGGCGGATAAAATCGTTACCGGCTTTGTTCATCTCATAATCCGGTGTATCCGCGGACTTCGTGCGGCCGGTCATGTAAATAAACTTCACATTAGGGTACAAGGTTTCAAGCTGGCTCATAGGCTGGAGATAAAAACTGGTCATGTTACCGGCCGCCTGTATATCTGCCAGGCCGTTGCTCCACGCCCACATAAGGACATTCACATCCGGGTGGTCATTGAGGTATTGGATTGTCGCCCCATACCAATCGTAGTAAGACCCATCCCCGTTCTTCAAGCCTAGGAAGCCGCTTAAATACCCGTTAGTCGTGTTATAGGTATCCTCAAGGTCCAGCGCCCCGTTTGTGCCACCGTTATTCCAGGCGAAGAAATTGTGGGGAAGCGATAGGCCTTTCCCGCCGCCGTTGGCAAAGGCTACCAGACCGGTCCAGTTGCCTGTACCGAGGGGATATTCATAGCCCATGCCCATTGTCAACTGCGCGCCATGTGACCAGTGCCCATAGCCGATATGAAGTTCAGTTTTGGCTTTTTCAATCCAATACTGGGGGATTTGCGTAATGTTGTCGCTATTGTGGTCGATGACGAACCCTGGGCCGTTATACGTATAGGCAGCCACGCCGGATTTAAAAACCGGCATGACACTGACTACCAGAAGCAAAGCAATCGTGAGCCTGAATAGTACTGTTCTTAGCATAATTATTTTTCCAATTTGTTTATTACGGGTCGACTGTTGTGTTTAATGCCAATACTCTGTCCGCCAGCCGACTACCTGGAGCGCCTATGATTTTTTCTCTGAACTGCTCCCGGCTATTTTCCTCAACCATCTATTATGTTAAAATTACAATACATTGACCTTTATAATATTAATACAAATATTGTTAATTGGGGATAGTGTAACAGTAAGAAAATGGTAAGAATAAGGTGTGAATGGTTAAAATAGTTCTAACCAAATGTTAACCTCCAATATACTTGTTCCTAACACATACCAACTAAAATACTACTTAATGAGAAGGCAGCACAATACAATAAATATAAAAGTACTGACCCGGTAAGCTGAATGAATACTAATTACCTTTAAAATTTTTAATAAATGCGTTCATAGAGAGAGAACATGGACGCGAGAAACGTACTAAAGATATTTGTTGTCAATAATTTTCTAAAGGGAGATAAATCAATCAATCTCCGTGATGATAGTCTCTTTATCGAGGAGGGGATTATCGACTCCGTGGGAGTTATGGAGCTTGTGGCCTTTATAGAAGTAACATTCGGTTTCAGAGTAGAGGACGACGAAATGGTGCCTGAAAACCTTGATTCAATTGACAAATTAGTGACCTATGTGGAGTTAAAATTAGCCACTACTAAGTCGTAAAATTCACCTTACTTTCCGGGTCATTTGTTATGTTGCTTAATGAATTTTTAGAAAAAAGCGCCGAATTATACCCCAATAAGGTGGCATTGGTCTGTCGTGACCGAAGGCTTACCTACGTTGAGATTGACAATGCTGCCAATTCTTTTAGTAACGCCCTGATAGCTAAAGGGTTTCAGAGCCAGGATAGGGCAATTGTATGTCTTAACAACTCCGTTGAATCAGTCATCTCCCTCTTCGGGATATTAAAAGCTGGTGGTATCTTTGTGATATTAGACCCGCAGGTTAAGGCAAGAAAACTCGAGTATGTACTGAGTGATTGCCAGGCGCGAGTGCTGATAACCGATACAGAACACTTGAGAACCATGTCTGAATCTTTCTCCCATTTGCCAAATTTGGAGCAGACTATCGCCACGGATTCTGAAAAGGCTTCCCCAATGAACAAACCGGTTACTGGCCAGAGCTTAACGTCCTTTAGAGTAATTCTGGAGGAATACTCTACCGCCCGTCCGGCACCATCTTGTATTGATATCGATCTGGCCAGTCTGATATACACTTCGGGTTCTAGCGGTAGTCCCAAGGGAGTGATGCTAACCCATCATAATATGGTATCCGCCGCCACCTCTATTACTCAGTACTTGAAAAATACTAGAGACGACATCATTCTTGATACTTTGCCCCTGGCATTTGACTACGGCCTGTATCAGGTCCTTATGGCTTTTATGTTTGGCGGCACGGTAATTCTTGAAAAAGGCTTCGTTTATCCCCAGCAAGTTATCAACATAATTGTCCAGGAAAAGGTGACCGGTTGGCCGATTGTTCCGATGATTGCCGCAATTCTTGTCAGACTTAAAAACCTTGATAAGCAGGATTTTTCCAGCCTGAGGTATATTACCAGCACCGGTCAAACACTGCCGCTAAAGCATATCGCATATCTGAAGAAGGCCTTTCCGAGAGTTAATATATACTCCATGTATGGCTTAACCGAATGTAAGAGAGTTGCTTATCTTCCGCCTGAGGAGCTGGAGAAAAGGCCAGGTTCTGTCGGTAAAGCGATGCCTAATACAGAGGCCTATATCGTTGATGAGAATGGCGAAGAGATAACGGAGGCGGAGAAACCTGGTGAGCTCGTAGTGAGAGGGTCAAACGTGATGAAGGGTTACTGGAACCTTCCCGAGGAAACGGCGAAGGCCCTGCGTCCGGGGTCCTATCCTGGTGAGAAAGTCCTTTATACCGGAGATCTTTTTAATAAGGATAAAGAGGGTTATCTCTACTTCCTGGGTCGTAAAGACGACATCATCAAGACGGCTGGACACATGGTAAGCCCCAAAGAGGTAGAGAATGTTTTATACGAAAGAGAAGATGTTGTTGAGGCCGCGGTAATCGGGGTGGAGGATGAAATCCTGGGGAAGGCAATAAAAGCTTTTGCACATTTGACTGATGCCTCTCAGGCCTCCGAGGAGGACATCATCAAATTCTGTTCTGAACGTTTAGAAGACTTCGCGGTGCCTAAAAGTGTGATTCTTTGCGGACCACTGCCGAAGACTACCACCGGGAAAATCCAGAAGCGAGGTCTTCTATCGATAAAACCGCAAGAGTAAAATATGAAATTCCATAAAGATATCCTGCAATTGGACTGCGCCGCCGAGGCGGACCGGATTTGTGCCTTTATACAAAAACAGGTCACCGAAATGAGGCGCGATGGCGCCGTAATTGGGATGAGCGGCGGCATTGATTCTGCGGTCTCGTCCGCTCTATGCGTGAGGGCCTTGGGCAAGGACAAGGTCTTAGGGGTGTTACTGCCGGAGAAGGAGTCAAACCCGGTCTCGGCGAGATACGCCTCTGCCCACGCTAAGAAGCTGGGGGTGAAGACGATAACGATTGATATCACTCCTACTCTTGAAGCAATTGGGACCTATCAAAAGAGGGATGACGCTATCAGGAATATTTTCCCTGAATACGGCCCGCAGTACAAATCGAAAATCACCCTGCCCGCCGACCTGCTGGCCAGAGATGCTTTTAACGTCTTCTCGTTGAAAATTGAGGATAGTAAGGGCAATATTAAATCGGCCCGGCTTGACCCACGCACGATGCATGCTATCGTCGCGGCCACGAACACCAAACAAAGAACCAGGATGATGTATCTCTACCACTATGCCGAGATGAACAACTATCTGGTCTGCGGCACTACCAACCGGAGTGAAGACATCCAGGGATTCTTTGTGAAGTACGGCGATGGCGGCGTGGATATTGAGCCCCTTGCCCACCTGTATAAAATGCAGGTTTACCAGCTCGCTGGTTACTTGGGAATAATTAAGGAAATTATAGATAGAATACCGACTCCAGATACCTATAGTTTCATGCAATCTGATGAAGAGTTCTATTTCCGCATGCCCTACGACAAACTTGACCTCCTACTATATGCCTGGGAAAACAAAGTCCCTATCGAAGATGTGTGCCAGGCGATGAATCTGACGGAAGAGCAGGTTAAGAGGGCTTTTAGAGATTTTACTGCCAAGGCTAACGCGACTAGACATTTGCATGCCATGCCACCAGTGCCTATTTAGTGAATATACGAGGACATAAGATATTTCAAAGATGAAGATGGTATAATCAGGGTATTAAGTGCGGCAAAAAGACCGGTATAATCACTTAAGACCTGAAAGTCTTGCTTTTATCTAACAGAGGGGGACGGGGGCAAGTTGACGGGTGATAAAATGTCAGCATTGAAAATATGTACCGGATGCGTCCTACCGGAAACATTCCCGGGCATTCGGTTCAACAAGGCAGGGGTGTGCAATCTGTGCCTTGATTTCAAAGGTATCGGGAGTGAGCAGGAGAAAAAGGCGGAATACAAGGAAAATTTCGAGGCATTGATTAAAGAATACCGGGGAAGCGGTACATACGATGCACTGATGTGCTACAGTGGCGGCAAGGACAGCACCTATACGCTGGCCGTTCTTAAAGAAGAATACGGACTGAGTGTTCTGGCCGTGTCAATTGATAATGGATTCGTCTCGGAACAGGCCTTCAAGAACATAAGGACCGTTGTGGAGAAATTAGGGGTGGATCATATCTTCTTCAAGCCACGATTCGATGTCCTGGCCAGAATCTTTCGCCATTGTGCTGGTAAGGACATTTACCCGCCCAAGGCTTTGGAGAGGGCGAGTAGCGTTTGTACTTCCTGCATGGCCATCATAAAATACAGTACCCTGCGAATCGCCCTGGAAAAAAATATCCCCTTCATCGGTTACGGATGGTCTCCCGGCCAGGCGCCTGTCACGTCATCCATCATTAAGAACAATCCACGTATCGTAAAAATGATGCAGAAGTCTCTCTATGACCCCCTGTATAAAATCGTCGGCAGCGAGATAAAACCCTATTTTCTTGAAGACAAACATTTCACGGGTTCTTATCGGTTTCCTTACTATATACACCCGCTGGCATTTCTAGATTACAAAGAACAAGCGGTCTATAAGAACATCGCACGCTTTGGCTGGAAACCACCTGACTGACACCGATGCGAATTCCACTAATTGCCTTCTCAATTCCTTCGCAAATGTCGTCCACAAGCAGCGATTGGGCTTTCATCCGTATGCTTTCGAACTGGCGAATCTGGTTCGGGAAGGTTATCTCAATCGTCAAGCCGCCCTGGCAAGGCTTAACGAACCGGAGAATCCCGATATCGTGGCGATGGTTAAGGCAAAACTAGCCATCAAAAAGGAAGACTGTGTCAATTAAAGAGAAGTCTTTGATGGATATGCCCATGGTAAGGCGATGGGCCGGCCTGACCCTCAGAACCATACGGCATATACCGCCTTCTGGGATGATAACTCACGGCGTAAATTCCAGGAGCGAGCCGCGGTTCTCCGACCTCGTAGCGCGATATGACGTGTTGATAATGAAACACTGTTTTCCAGCGAGCGATGTCTTACAGGATATTAGAGAAGCTGACCCAACATCACCGAGGCAGAGCCTTGAGAACTACAAGGCAATTTATCGCCTTCTTAGAAACATGTTCGATAAGCATCCGGATAAACTATTCATCATCTGGACCCTATCGCCGAGGCATCGGCTCTATGAGCCGACGGAGGGACATAAAGACGAAAATGCTGCTCGGGCCACTGAATTTTCGAACTGGTTGAAGGGAGATCTTATTAACGAAGGTGGTTCTCACCCCAATATCTTTATCTGGGACTTCCGTGGTTTGATGATAGACCCGGATACTGATTTCCTTAATTATGGATATGAATCCGACCACAACAGTCCTGACTCCCATCCCAACAAACTGGCCAATAACAAGGCAGGCCCAGAGTTTGCTAAATTTATCGTTGATTCCATTATGAGTGTTTATGGTAGCAGCCAAATTAAGCGAAAAGTGAAAATAGTATTTTTACATCACTCGACAGGTCTCAATGTTTACAAACATCCTTCACAAGGCGTACCGGCATGGTTTACCAGGTTCAACGCTTCTAGCAATATGAGTTACTTGATTTCACATAAGTGGTATCCGCAGGATGGAAACATGCCAGTGCACTATTATCGAAGTTGGCTTGATGGTAGATAACCTTGAAGTTAAATACAACAATGCCCAGGATGTACGAGACAATATAATCTACTATTTCCTCCGGTAACCAAGGAGAAAAATGGCCTTTTTAACATGGATAGTTATCTTTCTGCAGAAAGCTTTCAGGAAAGCTACAAAGGTGGTCGTAATTGCCGGGTACGACCATAATACCATTTATAAATATTTCAGAAAACAGGGTGCGAAGATTGGAGAAGGCTGCGTTATCAGTACCAAGTCACTGGGAACTGAGCCATACCTAGTCAGCCTTGGTAATCGTGTATGGATATCTAATGATGTAGTCTTTCACACTCATGATGGAGGTACGTGGGTTCTGAGGGACAACCAACCGAACCTTGATGTCTACGGCCCTATTATCATCGAAGATAACTGCCTCATCGGGGTAGGTGCTCAACTGCTCCCCAATATACACATAGGCAGGAATTCCATAGTGGGGCCTGGTTCAGTAGTTATTTCGGATGTTCCGCCATATAGCATTGTCATGGGGGTGCCAGCCAGACCTATCAGCTCCTTCGCTAAATACCAAGAAAAATGCCTTGCCCGATGGGAAGAGCTGAAACCTCCTGATTTGGACACAGATAAAATAGGCTGGGATCATTCAAGAGAGGCCAAGAAAAAAAAGAGAAAACATCTCACCGAATTATTTATGAATCAAACTGAGGAAGAAAAGAGAAATGCTGATAAGTAAATTCTGAAGGCTACCAACTTTGTTGATGTAAGGGTGTTTCCTTCGCCGTTGGGGCGAATAAGCAGATTCACATGGCCATTGGGAAAATTCTTCGTATGTAAATTACTATTAGGTGCCTCGATTAATTCGTTAAGCCGTCTGCTCACAGGCACAGGAATCAAGGGTAGTCCTTAAGTTGTATACAAAAAAATATAAGAATTATTAATTTATGAACATTTGCCAAGTTTGTATTTCCGATGGTTGGGGTGGTGCTGAGACAGTGGTTTATGAGCTGGCTCGGCATCTTCGTGACAAGGGTGAGAATGTGAGCCTTGTTCTTAACCATGAGATCGTGAAATTCTATAACGACCTCGAGAATGTCAAGCTTTTTGATGTTGGTTGTTTTTACCCACCGGACTCTAATATACCCCATATCATAAAGAATAATAAAAAACGGGACTTGTTAACCCAATTTCTTCGCCTGGGTTACCGTTATCTGGACGAATTGCTCCTTTACCAGCATTATCAGAGAGTAAAAGGTGATTTAAGGCAATTCCTGCAGGAAAACCAAGTCGATATTGTTAATTCACACATCTTCAATGCGGCCATTCTGGTTTCTACTCTTGATAGTCTCCAGAGTTCAACCATAATTACTGTCCACGGGGAGTCGGGGCTTAGGGGGGTAACCCCTGAACACCCGCTCGTTAAGCCCATAGAAAAATTGAAGGCGAGGAAGTTCAAGCAGGCTCTGGCCAAAGTGGATAGAGTCATCGGAGTATGTGATTTTATCATCGACGCCTGGGAGAAACAGGGAGTAGAGTTTAAAAACAAACCGGCCTTGATATACAATGGCATTAATTTGGCTGACATTAAAAATAGTTCCTCTTTAACTGTGGACCTGAAGGGGAAATTCAACCTACTTTTTCCAGGGGGGGCGAAGTGGACTAAAGGGGGAGATTTGCTGATTGCAGCATTAGCTAAGGTAAAGCCAGAAATACCTGATTTTCATCTCTATATTGCCCTGGATGTACCCCAGAGCAGTCTGCTTAGAAAAATGGTGAAAAAATTAGACTTAGAGTCCCATGTTACCTTTTCAGGTTTTCTTTTAAAGGGAGAATACCAAAAATTGCTTAACTCGGTTGATATATTTGTTTTGCCTTCGAGGTCGGAGGCTTTTCCGATAGCAATTCTGGAAGCAATGGCTCTGGGTAAGCCGATAATCGCGTCCCGTGCCGGCGGTATCCCGGAGGTGGTCCAGGATGGCAGAAATGGGGTTCTGATTGAGCCGTATTCCAACCAAATTGCCAGCGCCATCGTATACCTCCATAACAACGCGGACATCCGAAAGGAAATAAGCCGAAACAACTTGCAGGACGTAGCTCGGTTTGACTGGAATCTCATCACCGACCAGTATATCCAAATCTACCAGCAGGTACTCAAAGAGGTTAGATGAGCACATGTGTTCTTCTGATTGTAACCTGCTCCCGGTAGCAGCTGGCAGCAGCCTAGAAACAGGCTATTACATGGTAATCGGGAGTAATCTTCATCTTTTCAGGAATTATCGAGGGAGGTCGTGTTAAAAATGAATAAGGTTATCGTTACGGGGGGCAGCGGATTTATTGGTTCCAATCTGGCCGATGGACTCCTCGAGCGGGGCTATCAGGTAGTTATTATCGATAATCTCGCCACGGGCAGGTTCGCTAATATTAAACATCTGCTCGTTAATAAGAAAGTTGAATTTGTCCGGGGCAGCGTGGCCAGCCTGCTGACGTTGCAGAAGCTTTTCTCCGGCGCCGAATATGTTTTTCACCAGGCGGCAATTCCAAGCGTTCCCCGCAGCATAAAAAACCCCAGATTGTCGCATAACATCAATATCACCGGAACGCTTAATGTCCTCCTGGCGGCAAGGGATAACGGGGTGAAAAAGGTGGTTTACGCTTCTTCCTCGTCCGTCTACGGAGATAGCGTCACACTTCCCAAAAACGAGGACATGACCCCTAACCCCTTGTCCCCATACGCCGTTACCAAGCTTACCGGAGAGTATTATTGCAAGGTATTCCAAAAAATTTATAATCTCGAAACCGCCTGCTTGCGCTATTTTAATGTCTACGGCCCGCGGCAGGATCCGAACTCCCAGTATGCTGCTGTTATCCCTAAGTTTATTACCAGCATCCTAACGGGCAAGCCGCCAGTCATCTTCGGCGATGGCGAACAGAGCCGTGATTTTACTTTTATTCGGGATGTTGTCGCGGCCAATATCCTGGCGGCGGAAAGCCATGCTACGGGCGTCTTCAATATCGGCCGGTCGGAGAGGGTGACCGTCAACCACCTGGCCCAGGTTCTCATTGACCTCACCGGTAATGCCGCCATCCACCCGGTTCATAAAGAACCAAGGCCCGGTGATGTTAAACACAGCCTGGCCGATATCACGCGGGCTAGGGCTTTTGGTTACAATCCCGGATACAGCCTGGAGCAGGGGCTGAAAGAAACCTTGAAGACATTTGGCCGGAGCTAAGAAGCGGGAGTCTGTTCCTCTCTTAACTTGCTCTGAACATTTCCCGTGACTACCCCGTTCAGGATGAAACCTTCCACGTGAGCGTTAACAGATTCTAGGGTCTGCTTGCTTTCTATCGCCAGGTCGATTTTTGAGGTATCCGGCTGTAGTACCAGGAGGACGCTGTCAGCATCTCTGGCCAGGATTTTAGTATCCGCCCATCCTATTACCGGGGCCCGGTCCACGCGGATGGTGCCATTGGTCAAAGTTACCGGTACTGAATGGCCTCCGATATCCCCGATGACGACGTTCGATAGTGTAAGCGGGCAGCTACCCCCTGCACTCCCGGCCGTCATCGTGATGACGGCGAATGTACTCGCGGTCGATACCATCTGACCGGGGCTGATAATCACCCCGAACACCCCGGCAATGGTCCCAGCCACATTATTAATCTGGCCCGCGTTAAAATAGGTGCTGGCACCGCCCTGGTGTAGCAGGTTGCCTTCTACAACGCTGACGGCGGTAACTATATTTGGGTTATAACTCAGGTCAAACTGCATGCCGGCAATGGCGTTATTGGGCGTGGTGCTGATACTGATAGTATATCCTGCACCCTGTTCTACTTCTGGAAACAGAGAATATAGTTATCTATTCGCCGAGGAGATTATTTATTGGTTGTAAAATTACCTGCCGTTGATTCTATAACTACGTCGACGACGCAGCGTAATAAAGGTGAATAATCCAATTATCACAATACCGCCGAGCGCAACCGCAACTCCAATATAGAGTGGCCAGTTAGTCGGCCTCACGTACGGTGTTTCGTCAGTTGCTTTTAGTAAAGTTGGCTTTGGTACGATAACATTGAACTGTCCTGCCTTACCATTAATATCGACGCTATTGTTTCCTCGGATGGTCGCCACCGTGGTGAAGGAGACTTTCTGGCTCTGGTCGGCATCGAGTTCCACCTCTTTTTTAGCTTCTTGTTGATTATTTATTTTAAGAACGAGAGTATAGCTTCCCTGACTGCCTCCGATATTAGTGACTAAGGTTGAAATTGTCACTTCTTCATTGGGGTTGACTTCATCCGGAGTTATTGACAAACCGGAGATAGTAAAACTGGCTGGCGTTGACAATTCCGCCACGGTGCCTTCAGGCACGGGTTCCTTAACCTTATAATTACTCGATATCCCATTGATCTCTACGGTATATTCGCCGGTTGTGTCTGTGATTAAGGTGAAGCTGACCGTCTGGCTCTGGCCGCCATCAAGCGTTATTTTTTTTGCCTGCGATTTCGAGTTATTTATCTTAAGAGTGACGTCATAGCGCCCGGTCAGGTCGCCGGCATTGGTAATGGTGGCGCTGACGGTGACGGTTTCACCCGGATAGACCTCTGTTGGCGAAATCGTTAATCCACTGACTTCGAAGCTGGCGGGGGACGTATAAGCCAGGGCGGTGAAGGTAGAAAAATGACTTAACGGTACCGTGATGGTGTTATTGACCGGGTCAATGACGCAATCTTCGAACGGGACCCATTTCCCGTCCTGCCAGGTAGCGAGTTTCAGATTTTCTTCGGCGACTCCCGTCGGTACCTGAGAATCACTATACTTGAAAGTCAAATAGATGGGTGGGTCCCAGGTCGCGCCGACGGGGCCGATATCATAAGTCAGACACACGAAATTACAATCGGCCGGCGGTGCGGGTGGTGCTGTATTTTCCTTGATGGATACGGAATATAACCGGTTGCCGTTTTTGTTCACGCCGATGGTGCCTTTGGATATATCGAGCTTAACTTTGCCGTCCATCGATTCCGCCGTAGCGTTAGCAACGAATGTACCGTCACTGGTGATGTATTCGGCCAGACTGGTAACACCGCTGGGACCGCCTCCACCACCCCCACCGCCCCCACTATCACCTGACCCAGAGGTAACCGTAACCGACGCACCGATTGGGATCTCCTGGTCATCGGCTAAGGCAAGTTTGCCCGATAGCATGGTGAAATATGTCAGGACTAAACCGATAATAAATAGTCTACAACCTACTTTAATCACGTCGCCTTCTTATGTAAAGAAGAATCAGCATTGCCCCTAGAACAACGACTGCGGTGCCGATAATTACCGGTAGCCATTTTCCGGTAGCCCCAGCGGTATCGGGCTTGACTACAATTTTTTCCTGAGTTCCTATCGTCTCGGCGATGACCTCGACCGAGAAGTTGAAATCCCGGTTTTGCTTGACGGCTGCCGCCCCGCTCTGTCCCAACCACTGGGCGGTTGCCGAGACGATTATCTCGCCTCTGGTCCCGATTTTCTCGGAGCCAGGCGCCCGGACGATTATTTTAGCTTCTTTGGCCAGGGCATAGCCCCGCTGCGGTACGGCGATGCATACGGTACCTTCGGGCGTATCCTCCACTTTTTCACTCAACACCTGGGATGGCTCGATATATAGGTTCTCACTGACGGTGACTATCTGACCACCGATATCAACCTGTGTTTCTCCCAGCGGCGGTTGTATGTCTACCTGCCAGTTAGCCGGGGCCTGGCTTACCTCCAGGATAACGTGGGTAATCCGGTTGCCATCGATATTATAGAAGTAAATAACCCCCGGGCTCTCACCGCCAGGAATAATTTTTATTTCTTTACTGCCCTGGATGCTGGCAAAATTATATTTGGCTGGCTCTTGAGCCAAGGCCGCTGATGATGGCGTCATCAGTATGATTAAAGCCAGAATCAAGGGTATAATCCTTCTCATTACCGCTCCTGCTTTATTTTATACCGGAAGGCGTTCCTACCGTCTCCTAGGGCGCCGGGACGTATGCCATATTTATACCGACCCTATTACCGTGACCTTGCCGATGACGGCATCAGACAGCGAAACAATAACCTATTGCCCACTAGCTTTGTACGCTGATGCAATGCCAGCCCCTAGAAGTCCCGGAGGGCTCTCTCAATTCAGACAGCCTGGCTGGGAAAATTCGTCGCTGCCACCGTCGAACAGGCAAGTCTTCTGCATCTTCTCGTTCGCTTAGAATGCTGTACCGGTCTTGACTACCTTGTAAGTTACGGTAATCGTATGGCTGCCGGAAGCAGTACCGGTGGGTACATCAATCCAGTGATAGACATCATTGACACTACTGGCGCCTACGGGGCCGTATATTTTGGTATAAGCTGCAGGTATCGATGTTTTCGTACCTCCGAAGGTTGTACTGTATTTCCAGTAGGTTAATGCCAGGGAGCCGGTAAGAAGCGCCCCTTTGATGCCGACATCAACGCTGACGTTGGTCTCCGAACCTACAGTTACCTTAATGGCAGGTGTGCCGCTGCTTTGGTCTGTGTCACCTGCTCCGGTAACGGGCGGCGTCTGGGAGCCAAAATTGATGCCGGCTGTCCCTGCATCGGTCAGGGTGATGCTCATGACCTCACCTACGGTAACTGAGGCGCCCACCGGCACCTCTACGGCCGCTACGGCCGGCAATGATATAGTGGCTACCAGCAGCAGCGCAATGGCCAGGATGGCAATTAATCGTTTTTTCATATGTTGTTCCTCCAAATTCCGTGATTTAACAGCTCGTTTGGTTTTCCATGATTATTAAAAGTGCATTTAGGTTTTCATCATAGTCTCCTTTTGCTGGTTGGCATGTTTTTAGGCCGTATGCTACAACCTGATGGTATTATTCTTAATATTAAGGGGCCTCCTCTGTCTTGTAAGTAAATTCGCTGGAGTAGCTACCGGCTGGCGTCCCGGTAGGAATAGTTAGCCAGTGATAGATATCTAGACTGGCACCAGAATCCAGCGTCATCCACGGCAAAATGCCATAGGAAGCCGGCATTGACTGGGCGGTAACGGGGTCGTTGGTATTATTGTAGAATGCGTTGTCAATCGTAATTGTCCCGGCCCCGGTGAAATCCGTACCCATGAGATATACTGCGATAAGGCCGGTGGTCTCATTAGTAATCGTAATTGATGGTGTTGTCGCCTCAGGCTGTTTGACGGTTCCGGGGATAGGGTTACCGAAGCTCAGTCCGGTAGGGCTGTTTAAAGTAATCGTAACTGATATTGGGTCCCCATCCGTGACGCCGTTATTCCACGCCGGGATATTTTGGGAGAGCGAGTGGCCTTCGCCGCGCCCATCGGAGAAGGCCACCAGGCCCGTCATTCCGTTATTCAGCGGCGTGCCGTGGGTGATGGCCCCGTCAGCCACCGCTTCACCTGTCTCAAATATCGGAAGTATACTACCGACCAGAAGCAATGCCACCATAAGCCGGAATAATATCGGTTTTAGCACGACGTTTCTTCCATTTTATTTTATGGGATGACTTTTACCTTCACTACCCGTCTATCCGCCACCTGACAATGCTGAACGTTACGGATTATTTTTCTCAACCACCTACCCTGAAGATTTGACGATATACCCCCTTGGTTATTTTAAGATAAGAATTGTTAATTGCAGGTAGTCTAACCGTAAGAAAATGGTAAGAAAATGCCTGAAATGAAGGTTAAACCAGTTCTAACCGAATGTTAACCTCCATTATACATATTCCTAACATGGAGTAACTAGAATATTACTAGATTACAAGGCAGTATACTACATAAACGGTAAGTACTAACTCGGTGAGTTGACTGAATATAACATAACGATAAAATATTTGGTAGCTTATCTTTTTTAGCGGTGTCATGCTATACTAACGATAAAAAGAGCGTTCGTACAAAGAGAACATGGACACGAAAAACGTAATAAAGACATCTATTATTAATAATTTTCTAAAGGGAGACAAATCAATCGCTCTCCGTGATGATAGTTGCTTCATCGAAGAAGGGATTATCGACTCCGTGGGAGTTTTGGAGCTGATAGCCTTTCTTGAAGACGGCTCCGAATATGCCGCGGTTATCCCCAAATTTATTGCCAGCGTCCTAACGGGCAAGCCGCCAGTCATCTTCGGCGATGGCGAACAGAGCCGTGATTTTACTTTTATTCGGGATGTTGTCGCGGCCAATATCCTGGCGGCGGAAAGCCATGCTACGGGCGTCTTCAATATCGGCCGGTCGGAGAGGGTGACCGTCAACCACCTGGCCCGGGTCCTCATTGACCTCACCGGTAATGCCGCCATCCGCCCGGTTCATAAAGAACCAAGGCCCGATGATGTTAAACACAGCCTGGCCGATATCACGCGGGCTAGGGCTTTTGGTTACAATCCCGGATACAGCCTGGAGCAGGGGCTGAAAGAAACCTTGAAGACATTTGGCCGGAGCTAAGAAGCGGGAGTCTGTTCCTCTCTTAACTTGCTCTGAACATTTCCCGTGACTACCCCGTTCAGGATGAAACCTTCCACGTGAGCGTTAACAGATTCTAGGGTCTGCTTGCTTTCTATCGCCAGGTCGATTTTTGAGGTATCCGGCTGTAGTACCAGGAGGACGCTGTCAGCATCTCTGGCCAGGATTTTAGTATCCGCCCATCCTATTACCGGGGCGCTGTCTACGATAATGACATCATAGTCCTGCCGGTATTTTGTTAGCAGCGTCTTAAAACGTGGCGAAGAAAAGAGTTCGGCGCCTTGGGCCGATACCGCTCCTCCGGCAATGATATCAACACCTTCGGCCTTGGTCACTTTGCCTTTATCTTTGTCCTCATTCATGACGTCGGATAGGCTTTTCGCTTCGGTCAGGCCGAAAAGAGCGTCAATACCGGGATGGTACAGGTTGCCGTCTATTAACAGCACCTTCCGGCCCTGTAGAGCCACTACACGCGCCAAGTTAGCGGCCACTGTGGTTTTACCCTCACGTGCCTCGGGGCTGGTGACCAGGAGGACTTTACCATGGGCGGAATCCAGGCCCAGGTTTGTCCTTAACAGCCGGAAAGATTCCAGATATTGGGGTATGTCCTTAGCAAGCACTGAAGGCGTACTACCGGGGTTTCCCTCCCTTATCACAGGGATACTGGTCAGCAGCGGAAGATTAATTTGACTCTTCACCTGAGATTCATCCCGGACGGTGCGGTCGAAATATCGAAAGATAAGGATTCCCAGGACGCTCAGAATCAGACCGGCGATAATCGCCAGAAGTACGCCCTTGGAGCGATTGAAAAAGCTCCCTGCCGGTGAGACTACCGCCGTGTCGACAATCCTGGTACCGCTGGAATCGGTCGATAGTAAGGCCAGCTGGAGTTGTTGCCGTAAGGTATCCAGGGCATTATAACTGGCTATGTCGCCCCCGCTCTGAGAAAGGGCAGCAATGGCATCTCCAAGCTCAACGAAGGCGCTGTTAGCCACATTCAAGGACTCCTGGACTCCCATTAATATCGTGCTTATCTGAGGGTCGAGATTGTCAGATTGCATTTTATCGAGTTCGGATAACAGGGAACCCAGGCTTATCGCTTCCGTGCGGGCCCGTATTTCCATGACCGAAAGTTCGTCATGGGTTAAAAGAATATCTTTTCCCGTGGTCTCGGGTGTCGGCGTGAATTGTGTTGATATTTCTTTAAGGGCTGTGTTAGACAGAGCTATCCTGTCGTTCAGTTGCTTGACCAGGGTATCCAGTCTCCATTGCGCGATCATGGGTACCTTCGGTAATATCTGTTGTGTCTCCTCACTCGCGGCGTTCAGGTTGTCGATGAGGATAGAACTGTGCTGGGCGATGCGGTTCAGAGCGTTGGCATCGGCTTCACTATATTGTTTCTGTAGCTGCGCTCTTGCTTCAGGGTCGGTGCTCGACGGCGAAAGATACTGCACCTGAATGTCGTAAAGCGAAACTATCTGTTCCAGTATCACTCCGCCGGAAGCCCCTGCCACCTGAAGTTGATCCCCGGTGCTGATTAGCTGCTGCTGAACGGTGGGGTCGGTTTCGGCCTGTTGTAAAGCCGTTACGTAAGTAATCAGGCTGTTTAGCTTCGTCATCAGCGCCTGGGTACGCCCCTCGATGACGGCGATGGCGGTGCTGCGATCCGAGGGATTGACTCCGGAGGTCACCAGTTTTAGGCTCTTGGAAAGGGTAGTGATATTATCAGCTTCGGAGATAAGCGTGCTCATCTGCCCGTTGATCATGCTTAGTTGTGAAGCCGTCAGCACTGTCCCGGCGTCTTCCGGTGGTGGTGCGGCGGTTTCGCCGCCCTTAATCAGCTGGAGCCGCTCGGAGGCTGCTTTCAGCGCCGATATTGCCGTATCTATCTGGGCCGTCAGCCTTGGCACGCTAGGGTTGATAGAAATATTAACGCTGCTTTTTTGCAGTTCTCCCAGCCGGCGGGTCGTATCAACGAGAGCATTTTGTATCGCCTCTGTCGTGACCCGGCTGACTTCGTTAATGTACGCTTCCGCTACGGCATTGGCTCGTTTCTGCGCCGTAACCGGGTCGGTGGAGGCTACTGTTAATGTCACCACGTTCGTGCTTCCTACCTGCCGGACATCGAGGGAGGACTGTAATCCAAGCACCTCCGCCCGGAGATATTCAGGATCAGCGGATTTCTCGGGTTCGAGATTGGTGATAGCCTGCTCCAGCACGCCGCGGCTCTTCATTACCTCGATCTGACTTCCGATGTCCTGAAAAAAGGTCATCTCCAGCACACCTTGGAGTTCCGAGGGCACCGCCGTTAGTCTCTGCTGGGTCTGTCCCACCATTATCGTCGTTGTCGCTTCCTGGAGTGGGGGGTTGATGGCACTGATTGCCAGCGCGGTCCCCCCGGCCACCACGGCTACCAGGATAATTATCCATTTGAATCGCCAGAGGTACCTCAGTTGTCGTGTCAGGTTAAATTGTTGCTGTTCCATCCGCAGCCTTTCACTCTCACCTAGTTACGTTTTCTATTTTAACCCATATCGAGGATAAAAAGAAATATCTAAATTCGGTATTTATGGTAGAACCGGTTAGGACTATCGTCTTAATTCTATTCATAAAAAATACGAATTCATACTGCCATATCCTAAAGTCATTGCCTTCAAGTCTATTTTATTGAGTTTCTCAATTATACCTTATCCCGGACAGGTTAGAAGATAGTGGGAGTTTGGTTAATTTACGGGCGGAATCCGGATATCTTGAGGTTGAACTGGTGAGTAAATATGGGGCCATAACAGATTCTCATATTAACGGCGATATCGTGAAAAATAAGTGGTAAGGAAATATCACCAAATTCCTACAAATAACAAACCGATATCTAACATATTTTTCCTAAGATTATATTTATGACACATCTTGCCTGCTTGCGTCATTTAAAGTAAATCCCCGGAGACAAGCCATCAGGTAAAAGGAGATAATATATGCCTGCCCGCAGTCAAAAGCCAAGCGAAAAAGCTAAAACTCCGTATCGGGACGCCTCAGCTATAAAAGGAAAAGTGGATAAAGCCACTGTATGCATCGTCGGCCTGGGCTACGTAGGTTTGCCTTTAGTTGAAGCATTTACCAAACGTCTGAAAGTAATCGGCTATGACATTAAAAAGAAGCGAGTGGCCGAGTTAAGTAAAAAATATCATAATCCCGCGCTGTCCTTTACGAATGATCCCAGGGAAATTTCCAAGGCAGATTTCACCATCATATGTGTGCCCACGCCGGTTACGAATTTAAAGGAACCGGACCTCTCCCCCGTCAAAAGCGCGGCGACCACTGTTGGACAGAACTTAAAAAGAGGCAGCGTCGTCATTCTGGAATCGACCGTCTATCCCGGCGTCACGGAGGAGATTGTCGGGCCGATTCTGGAAAAAGAGTCCGGGCTCAAATGCGGTAAGGAATTCAAAATAGCTTATGCCCCCGAAAGGGTCAACCCCGGGGATAAAAAGCATACTATAGATAAAATCACCAAGGTGGTGTCCGGAATGGACGACGAGACCAGGGAACTCGTCGCTGAGCTCTACAGTAGAATCATCCCGAATATCTTCAAAGCCAGGAATATCCAGACTGCCGAAGCGGCGAAGGTCATTGAAAACATCCAGAGGGATTTGAACATCGCCTTGATGAACGAGCTATCTCTTATTTTTGAGAAGCTTCATCTGGATACCAAAGATGTGCTCGATGCCGCCTCCACAAAATGGAACTTCCACCACTATTCCCCCGGGCTTGTCGGCGGACACTGTATTCCGGTAGATCCTTATTATCTGGTTCACCGGGCCAGGGAGTTAGGTTATCACTCTCAGGTTATTTCAGCGGGTAGAGCCATTAATGATTCCATGGCCAAACATGTTGCCGAGATGACGGCAAAGGCCATTAACGAAGTGGGTAAGGTTATCAAGGGGTCCAGGGTCCTTATCATCGGGCTGACCTACAAAGAGAACGTCCCCGATACAAGAGAAACGCCGCAAAAGCACATGATTGAGGAGCTCAAGGAATACGGCATCGTGCCGCTTGGTTACGACCCTATCCTCGATATTGCCGAAGCTGAAGAAGAATTTGGAATAAAGATGCTTGCTGATCTGGAACAAGAGATAAAGTTCGATGGTATCGTCCTTGCCGTGGCCCATGATATCTTTAAAAAAGGTGTCCGGGGGATTAGCCTGGATAAGTTGGCAGCCGTCATGAACAGCCGGCCGGTGTTGATTGATATTCGCCGATTCTTCGACGTAGTTCAAGCGGCCCAGCGGGGTTTTTACTACCGTACCCTGTAAATCGGTTTACGCTATGCTCTAGTGCGGCAGCGCCAGTAAGGTCTCGGTATTTCTCTCGGCCACCTTTCGGAAATAGACCGCTAGATATCTTATTCTTTTTCGTTATTCATAACCGGAGTTAATCTGCCCACTGCCGGTAATTTATTTTATTTACGTGTCCTTTAACCGCCAGAGCCCCCGCAAATCCGTGAGCTATTTTTAAGTCACGGATTGACCATTGCGAGGCTATATCAGCATTTCCTTTAATCGCTATCAGCTTTGCGGGTTCACCCGGCGCCAGTGAAACATCGAATCCGGTAAGAGGAAAAGACAAGCCTTTCGCGGTAGCTTTGATAAAGGCCTCTTTGCGCGTCCAACCGCTAAAAAAGGCTGCTTTTTTCTGGCTTTCCGGTAGTGAACAGAACTGTGTTTTTTCGCTTATCGAGAAAAACCTTTGGACTAGCTGCGCCATCTTTTTAATTTCTCGTGTCTGCTCTATATCAACGCCCACTTCGTGTCCTTGAGAAAAGGCATATATTGCTGCGTCTTCCGAAGACGATAAGTTAAAGTGAATTCCGGCTTTATTTAATTCAGGAGAGATTTCCGGCTTGCCTTTTTCCCCGTAGGTAAACCGGACACTTTCCGGTTCAATTCCCAGATAACCACCCAATAGAATCCTCAGTATCGCCCGTCGCACGGTGAAGCGGTTCCTGTCCCTTTCAAGGCGAAAACGTTCCGCCCTCTTTTGCTCGTCCGTCGATAATAGAGCCCGATATTTCGATACGGGTCTATTTAGAGAAGCCAACCAGATATGGACTTCTTCTCGGATAAATAGCCACGATGATTTAGGAATTTTTAGTTGAGTTGTCATCTGAACTGGTCAGTTGTTCGAACCTTCATGTTTTAATATATCGCGACACGGTTAGAATAAAGTAAATATTAGGATAAAAGACGGCAAAAAGCAACCAGATGAATGATGGGATATAATCATATTGTCATCCGTCCCGGTCAACTCATGTGGGTTAGAAGGATGGCAGTTTATATTCCGGGTGCTGATCACATGCTCTGCCGCCGCAGCGCCAGAATGGTCTTGTTATAACTCTCCGCCACTTTTCGGAAATGAAACCCCGAAACGGAAAGGCCTAACGACACGGGGAATTTGCCGGGACGTTTCAGGAGGGTCATAATCTGGAGTCTCCAGAAATATTCCCTCCCTTTATCCACGATACCTAAAAACCAGAAAGTTTTAATAAGACTGGTGATGTGAGAAAATCGCAATTTAGATATCCCGGGCATTTTTCGGGGTCGGTATTCTTTTAGGAAGGTGACGACGCGCTCGTAATATGGGCGTGGCGAGTAAATGGTATCCAGGACATCTTTATAGCCGGTCACGAGCTTTTCGTAATCCATTTTGGGGACGAAGTTAATGGAAAAGTCGGTGTTATCCCCGGACATATCCTCCTGAGTAAGGCGGTTTTCATTCTTGAGCCGCTTATAGAGCTTAGTGCCTTTGGGGGCATTAAGCAAGCCGACCATTGCGGTGACGATACCGGTCTTTTGAATAAAATGAATCTGTTTGCTGAAAATCGAGGCGGGGTCGCTATCGAAGCCAAGGATGAAGCCACCCTGTACCTCGAAACCGCGGTTCTGGATGGTTTTAACCGCAGCGGCCAGGTCGCGGTTGCTATTCTGTCGCTTATTGCATTCCACCAGGCTGTCTTCGTGCGGGGTCTCGATGCCGATAAAAACCCGGTTGAAACCTGCTTCGGTCATGAGGTCCATGAGTTTATCGTCATCGGCGAGATTGATGGACGCCTCAGTGAAGAAAGTGAAAGGGTACTTTTTCTCCTTGGACCAGGCGATCATCGCGGGCAGGGTTTCGGCTTTAAGTTTCTTTGTATTGCCGATGAAGTTATCGTCGACGATGAACAGACTCCCCCGCCAGCCTCGCTGGTAAAGCGCTTCCAGTTCGTCTATCGTTTGCTGGCTGCCCTTGGTCCGGGGCCGGTGGCCGTTAAGCACGATAATGTCGCAAAATTCGCAGTCGAAGGGGCAGCCCCTCGAATATTGTAGGCTCATCGCCGAGTAGTGGTTCATGTTGATAAGCGACCACATCGGGACAGGCGTCTGGCTGATATCGGGTCGTTCATCGGAAGTATAGATGGGCTTCAGGCGCCCTCCGGCCAGGTCTGTTAAAAACTGGGGCAGCGTCGTTTCAGCCTCTCCCAGCACAAAGTGGTCCACCCCCTCGAACTCTTCGTATCCGGTGGTGAAGAGCGGGCCGCCGGCGATTATCTTGGTTTTGAGGTGGTTACAACGGGCGATGACCTCTTTGGTCGATTCCTTTTGCACGACCATGGCGCTTAGGAAAACGTAATCCGCCCATTTAATATTTTCATCGCTCAGCGAACTCACGTTCAAATCTATCAGTTTTTTCTCCCATTCACCGGGTAACATAGCCGCCACCGTCAGCAACCCCAGAGGTGGGAAATTAGCCTTTTTAGATATAAACTTCAGCGCGTGTCTGAAGCTCCAGAAAGTGTCGGGATAGCGCGGGTAGACAAGCAGTATTTTCATATTATTTTTCCAAAAAGCCTCATTGCCGCGGTTAAATTTCTGGGGATTGTCCCTGAGGCCTGATTGGATGTCCTCTCTTCATAATTTAGTTTGAGTTTGGGTCATCCAATACTTGATGTGGATTTAAAGAGCGATTGTGAGAAGTTTGTATTAACCTAAACTGGAACTATACTATAATGATACAACAAAAAAACCACATTAGCAAATAGGATTTATACTAAAAAAGCTTCCCTAACAATAAAAAATCCCTCTCTTCTCTACAGGAAGAAGAGAGGGATAAGTATAACCTATTTATGCCGGGACTAATTAATGGTAGTTCATGATGTCTTTTTCTTTATTTACACCACCACCAGAAACCACCAACCCAGTCGCCCCGTCCATCAGAATTGCAGCCGCTGCCCCAGTTATTGAGCACCTCGGCTTTCAGGATTTCGGATTTGACAGTTGGTTTGACGTAAGATTCTTTCATCATCGCTATCTCCTTCAGGCATTTACGACCATACCTGTTTCCTCTTTTTTACTAGTTCTCCTTATTTATAATTATACCAGACTGTGTCAAGGTGTCAATTATTTCTTCAGTGTCCGCGCGGGCGACATCCAAGGATACTTCGTAACGTTCGCAGAGTTTGGCGGCTATTTCGTCTATTCCCGAATTTCCATCGCACATTTCCCAGATAAGAGCGGCAGTTTTGTTCAGAACATGGGTCGATTGCCCGTCATCTTTGATTACCACGATATCGTCACCGATGCGGCGCCAGATGATGTCTTCAGCTTTGGCTATACGATTTGTAATCATAGTTACTCCCTGCAAGTTTTACTTATCGAGACCTCCCACCGTTTTCCAAAGTGATTTCTCATCCAGGTTAAATTCCAGTTCATAAACCGGGACAACTTTAGTCAGGTCATCGCTGAATTCGGTCATGAGAGAAAGCACCGCCTTCTTGTCTTTCTGGCCGATGTAGGCCGGCGTTATGATCTGCCGCATAATTCTTAAGTAAGCCTCGGTCCTATCGATGGGGTTCGCCGCGGTGTTGCTTCCCTTTTTAAGCAATAATATTGACTGTAAGGGCGCCGTTACGTTCCGTCGCGAAGAGACCCTGCCGACGAAAGGGGCGCTTTTGACGTTGAAACCTTTCCCGTTTTTGTCGGAACGGGTAACCAGCAACATCTCATCATTAATGACCTCTCCGTTGCGTCTCCCGCAGAGTCGGGCGATGGTCGTTTTCCCCGCCTCGCTCGGACCCATGAATAATATCACGTGACCGTAACGCAGAATGCCGCAGGCATGCAATATCATCGCCGGGAGCAGCCCGTCGTATTTCACCTTACAGGCTGAATAATAAGCCATCGCCAGCAGTTGATTAAGCTGGTTGCATTCCAGGTCCGGATTGGCCAGGTTCCTTTCACCGGTAATTTTGATATAGCGTTTCTCTAAATCGTATTCCCCGGCGACCACCTGGCTGGTGGAACGGAAATGGTTATTTTCGTGGACGTATTTGTTATCGGATAAAGCTGCCATCAAATCGTTTGGACTCAACCGTTCAGTCGCTTCTAATTCTATGGTGATATCGGCCGGCTGTCCGAAAAGAAAATCATGATAAAGCCGCTTAAATTTCTTGATAATGCCGGTATCCCGGCAGGTAAACGCGCAGCAGACATCGCCTATCTGGAGCTTGATAGTATTCTGGCCGGGCGCCTTGCCCGTCCTTAATTCTTTTAGGCTTACCATAGTCGTCATTATCTGCTCATATATAGTTAATCGGTGGGTGTGATTACCTATACATACCCTATTTTAATCATATTATATTACCCCGTTGGTAATTGGTAAACAATTTGTTAGAAAGTGGTAAGAATTCTTCGGCGTCCTCCATAAAAATAATTTTCAGCATTATCGATTGGCAGATTTGTGTCGATTGGTTTCTGAACTGCCACCATGGAATTTATCATTTATTTATACCGTTTAGCGGAATATTTGCAGGTTGTTTACTGGGGTTTTTTTATTATATTGGTTAGCAACATTATAGAGGAGATAGGATATGTTACTTCATGACGAGATAATGCCCATGCTGACCATCAAGGATGTCGCCCATCTTTTACATATTCACGTGAATACCGCCAGACGCTGGAGTGACCAGGGTATTTTGAAATCATACCGCATCACCAGGCGCGGCGACCGCCGGTTCCGGCAGGAAGATATCGCCCGTTTCCTGGCCGAATATAATGATTTCAATACTAAAAAAGATAATAGCAAAGAAATCGTTCCCACTACTCCTACCGATGTAAAGTATTGAAGACCCCCCAAAACATAACTGTGCGGGGCGTCAGAGAATCTATCATCTCTCGATAATGCAATCAGTATCTACCTTTTCACTTCCTTGAGGATAAAGGGGGACGCATGATGTCCCGCCGCCGCCGCGAACACCACCAACGCCCATATAATGCTGCTCAGCCATCCCCACCATTTCGTGCCGCGATACTGTGAAAGGACTTCCCATGTCTGGCGGAAATGGTCCATCAATATGCTGCGGTGAATTACGATGGTCTCGTTTCTTAATTTTTCGTCGGTTATCGGGGATATCCAATTCTCTCGATTGACTAAGAAATTCAACACCGCCAGGCGAAATACCCCCGGCGCTAGTGTTTTGATCGCGGGATCAGGCACCTGTGCCCCGAGCAGGTGACGGGCCAGATTCAACGACGTGTAAACGGTGGACGCAATACGCCAGTTTTTCGCTGAATTGACTATATAGTCCCAGTCCATCACTCCGGTATACTTATTGAGCAGCTCGGTGATATCGCAAAGGAACATCAAAACATGGGCATCAGGCTTTGCCAAGGAAATTGCTAAGAATATCAGGGTGTCTTCCGGAGAAAGTACCAGCACCGTACCACCCTGGACCCGGGATAGTTGGGGGCGCTTCGTGGAAAGGATGGTCTACGGTCTTTTTGTCAATTATCTGTTCGTAACCGAGCTCCTGAAGAAGCGAATTTACCACAGGCAATTTTTCCGCATTTACTAGTATATCCATATCGCTTACGGCACGCAGTCCCGGGTTTCCGTACAGTTGTTCGGCGAGAATGACGCCTTTTAACGCTATCGCAGGAATATCGTGGCTCCTTAAAAGGCCCAGGACCCTGGTCAGTTCGTCGGTCATAATAACGTTCCGATACAGCGAGTTATCATAGGCGCTTTTTAAACGGTCGGGGTAGGGTGGCGGGATTGATTTTACCATGTCGTTATCGAGCAGGTTGCGGGCAATAAGAGGGGCGACGCCATGAAAATCGGCTAATCTCAGGAGATATTCCCAGTCAACCTCGCCAACGGAGATTCGGGAAATTTGCTCCCTGGCACTGGTAGAGATATTGGCGGCGGTACTCAGGAGTAAAACCTCCCTGGCTGCTTTTTTCGCCCGGGAGGATGGCTTTTTTTTCTTTATAATTGATTCCCGATTATTTAAAGCTTCTCGATGTGTCATCCGCGTTTGTCCTAATACTGCACCAGGCTTCCCTCCGCTTTGGCCCGTTTCAGGGCTATGCGGAAAGCAACGAAGGCCAGAGGTGTCAGCACTAGCGTGAACCCCAGCAGGATAAGGATATCGTAACGGACGTCGTATAAAGAATATCCGCTAAGCATGGCCAATCTCATCGCGTCCAGAGAGTACGTCATCGGCAGGACGTGGGACAGGGGTGTGAGCCAGCCGGGCAGTACCGTGATGGGGTAGTAGACGCCGGCCAGAAGGGTAGAAACGCCGCCGAATATCCAGGCTATCGGGTCGCCTTTTTTGACCACCAGCACCATGGCGGCGGAAAGGACGCCGATACCGCTGAAACTGGCAATTGATAGGACGAGGACGACGAAGGCGGTAAGGAAATTCGCGTGGCTGACGCTGAACCCAAAGACCAGGATTCCCACGACCAGGTAGACCACCACGTCCACCGTGGTCAGCATGAAGGACCAGAGCGACGAAGAAAAAAGGATCGAGCTCAGCCGGGTTGGGCTCATGAGCATGATCTCCAGCGTGCCCGTCCATTGACCCTCCCGGATACTGTCCGAAAAGCTGGAAAGCGATATACTCAAATAGCCGTTTAAAGCCAAGCCGATGAGGACGAAGGAAAAATAATCGCCTCCGTACTGCTCAAGCTGAGGCACTAGGGCGCTGCCGAAAAGCCGCGAGACAAAATAGAAAGAAGCCACCCCGAAGAAGATGCCGAGTATCTGGAGTAAAAACGACAGGCGGTAGCTCAGCGATATGGAAAAATCGCGTTTTAAGAATGCCAGCGCGGTGGACATTACTTGTCCTCCTTCTTGCCGCTTTTTAGCGCGTAAGAGAATATTTCTTCCAGCGGCAGTTCTTTCAGCTGGCAGTTATATACCTCGGCGCCGTTATTGACGATTATCTGCAGCAGCCGGGGAAGGACCTGGACGCGGTTGGTTATCTTCAGCTCCAGAGTTATATCATCATCCCCGTTCCGGTTCAGTTTGCAGCCCAGTACACCCTCAACATGCTCGAGCTGGGGAAGGATTGCCTCGTGGAAATTTCTCACCTGCAGACGGCATTCCTCATGGGTTTGAAAGATAGCGCGGAGCTCTTTAACAGAACCGAGGGCAATCACCTTACCGTGGTCCATGATGGCCAGCCGGTCGCATAGTTTTTCCGCCTCGGCCAGGTTGTGGGTAGCGAGCACTATCGTTTTTTTCTCGCCCACTACTTTTTCTTTCAGGAACGAGCGTACCGACTCCGCGCTGATGGGGTCGAGGCTCCGGGTAGGCTCATCCACGAAAAGCACCTTCGGGTCGCTGAGGAGACCGCGTGTAATCGATAGCTTCTGGCGCATCCCCGTCGAGTAAGTCTGGAACCGGACATCGGCGTCTTTGTCCATGCCCACCAGGGCTAACAGCTCATCAATACGCTGCCTGGCCCTTGCCCCCGAAAGGTGGTATAGGGCGGCGTAGAAATTCAGGTTTTCACGGCCGGTGAGCCGCCAGAAAAAACTCCGCTCTTCGGCGTTGACCAGCCCTACCAGATTTTTTACCGCCATTTCTTCCCTGACAATATCGTGCCCCAGAACGCGGGCCGCCCCGGAAGTGGGCAATACCAGGCAGCATAACAACTTGATGAGAGTGGTCTTGCCGGCGCCGTTCGGTCCCAGCAAGCCGAAAAACTCACCCGGCTGGATTTCCAGGTTCATGTTTTCTACCGCCATCACCCATTTTTTCTTCCTGAAAGGCAGCAGGTCGCGGTAGCCTGCGGACCGCGCGAATCTTTTGGTAAGGTCGGATATGCTTATGGCAGCACTCACTTTATCCGCCTCCCTCCCAGAAGCCACCAGAACCTGCCCGTATTTCGAATCAGCCTTATCTGGTTGGGATAATGGCCCCGGGCAAAACAAGCCGTTAATCTGCCGAAGGCTCGCCCTGACCATCCATTCAAACGTAGCTTTCTCTTATGGCTCTCGATAAGAATAACCTTCCCCATGACCTGCTCGCCGACAACCGGCGGGTCGAAATTACCGAGAGAATCGCCTTTAGTCATCAGGGCTTTGCTGTCTCTTTTTTCGTTTATTTTTATAAGACGGTGCGCGGTGACCGAGCCGTCGGGTCGGCGATAAAAAATCACATCTCCAATATTCACCGTATTACCGTTTCGCGGCTCGACAACGATAATATTCCCGTTTTTTATCAATGGATACATACTATTGCCGTGAGCTTGGAAGCGCAATAGTCCGCCGCGGTCGAGGAGTTCCTGGCTCAACTCCAGAAAATCCGCCCGATTAACATCCAATGCGTTATCTCCCTTTTGTCTATTATATAACAAAGTCCGGGACGTTATCGTCGCGGACTTATTCCGGCAAATTTGCAGCCATCAGGTGGCTGGCTACAGATAAAGAATATCCTCCTGTTCTCTAGAGCAGTACCGCCCTGGATGTATTTTGTCCCGCCACCCTCCGGCCGATGCCGTCATATAAAAATCCGGCGGCGGTCATCTCCTCGGGATTATAGAGGTTCTGACTATCTACCATGACCGGCCGGTTCATCAGAGCGGCTATTTTCTTGAAGTCAAGTTTTTTGAATTCGTCCCACTCGGTCACCAGGATTAAAGCGTCGCTGCCGGCAGCGACCTTGTAGACGTCCTCGCAATAAGTCACCCCGGGCATGATTTTAGCCGCCTCTTCCATAGCCAGCGGGTCATAGGCTTTAATCCTGCAGCCATTACCTTCGAGCAGTCGCACTACTTCAATAGAACGCGCTTCCAGCATATTGTCGGAGCCCGGCTTGAAAGAAAGCCCGAGCAGTCCTATGGTCTTATCCTTGAGGGAGCCCACCAGGTAGCCGAGTTTCTCTATCACCAGCCGCGGCTGCCGCTGGTTTATCCGCTGCACGGCGTGCATCAGTGGAAAAGGAACGCGATAGGTGTCCGCCAGATATATCAGCCCGCGCACGTCTTTGGGCAGGCGACTGCCTCCCCAACCGAGACCGGCGCTCATACCGTTTCCCCGCTGCGGCTCTAATCCCGCGATTTCCGCCACTTTTTTCACGTCCGCCCCGCACTCATCGCAGAGAAGGGCGATTTCGTTGATGAAACTGATGCTGGTTGCCAGGAACGTATTGGAAGCGTACTTGGACATTTCGGCCGTTTTGTTGTCACAGGTGATTAAAGGAGCCTTTAACCCCGCGTAGAGGGCCGCCACCGCATCGATGTCCTTCTGGTCGGTGCCCCCTACTACTGTCCGCGTGGGGTTCATAAAATCATAAACCGCCATGCCTTCGCCTAAAAATTCGGGATTGGAAACTACGGCAAAGGTATAACCGTTCGTGGCATACTGTGTGATAAGGTCAAGGACGATATCGGCGGTACCCATGGGCACCGTGCTTTTAAGGACAACGATAAGCGGTCCGCTGGCGGCTTCGGCGATACTCCTGGTCGCGGCTCGCACCCATTTTAAATCGGGTTTCCCGTTACGTCCTGAAGGCGTAATAACGGCGATAAAGGCAAAATCGGCGCCCTGCAGGCCTTTTCCATAGTCATCGGTAACGCTTATCCTGCCCTCCGCCTGGTTGCGTTTCCATAACGCGGGCAGGTCCGGCTCGTTGATGGGCAGGCGGTCACCTTCCAAAGCGGTTGCCATTTTCAGGTCGCTTTCGATTACGGTGACTTTATTGCCAAGCTCCGCCAGGCCGGCGGCGGTGACCAGGCCGGTTTGTCCCGTACCGATGATGCTTATGTTCTTCATATATGTCTTTTTTCTATTGTCATTAACTAATTTATACCTTCCTGGTTAGTAAGCGGTTAGATAAACGTAATGATTAGGTTATAACCTTGAATAAATATTATGTAATGGCCCATACCGGCAAACATAAGTCACATTTATCATAATATCAACCAGTTAGAACAATGTTGGAGAGAAGTCGGAAAACGGTTAGAATATCAGCTTTATAGCCTTCTTTATCGGTTAGTAATTGATCAACACGGGAGCCGTTTTCGAGCTATTACATCGGACACAACCTACCTCTAAAGGCGGGAGCGGAGTATAAAGGAATTGAATGATAATGTTAGAATAAGGTAACAATTAGGTTAGAAACAGGTTATAGCCGGAATGGCGTATTGACTATCGGATGATATTGTTCTATAATTCTGAGCGCGCTAATTATGGTAAGAAGAAAGTATAAAAATGGGGGGAAAAGGTAGGAAAAGTCACGTTGACTTTTAGCAGGCCTCATAATATGCTTTAAATATAAGTCTAAAAATGGACGAAAAGGTCTTCGACCTTTTTAAATTCTGGATTTTCCCAGGCGAGTCGAAGTGAGGCGAACTTATTTATGAGAGAAAAAATATTACTCATCGAAGATGATGTCGAATTTATCAACCTTACGCGTACGTGGCTGCACAATGCCGGCTTCGAGGTATTCACCGCGGGGGACGGCGTTGAAGGTATGCGCCGCGTTTACAGTAGCCGACCCGATTTAGTGGTGCTGGATGCCAATATTCCCAAGATGGACGGATGGGAAGTCTGCCGACGCATACGGGACATGAGCGACATCCCCGTTTTAATGGTAACCGTAAACGGCCAGAAATCGGACAGGCTGAAGGGGTTCACGCTGGGCGCTGATGATTATCTCACCAAGCCCGTTGACTTCCACGAACTCATCGCCAGGGCTCAGGCTATCCTCCGCCGGAGCAAGTTGGTCAACATTGAAAACAAGCCCATCACTTTTAATAATGGCGATATCGAGATTGACTGGGGGAGCCGGCAGGTCTGGGTCAGGGGGGAGCGGGTCAAGCTCTCGCCCACGGAATTTAAGATTATGTCATGCCTCATCAAGAACCGCGGCTGGATCGTCACTCACGAGCAGCTACTCGAAAAAGCCTGGGGACCGAACTACGTCGGGGACAAGTCCTTCGTAAAATTATACATCAGGTATCTGCGCCAGAAAATCGAGCAAAATCCCCATAAGCCGCAAATAATCATGACCGAGCGCGGTGTCGGCTACTATTTTGCCATGCAAAACGAAGAGTCTACCAGCGTAGGGAGTTAACTCGATGCTGAAACGCAGGTCCTCCTCCGAAAGTCGATGGGAAATCGACCAGTCCGCCGACCGGCCGGATGTCTCCACGAAAGTCCTCAACGGAGACTCTAAGGGTGCCTCTGCGCCCAGGTTAATCCGTGATAAAGAAAGACTGCCGATGACGTATGATACCGCCTTGCCCGGACAGGCCGCGAAGAACAAGAACGAGACGACCACCATTTCCGTGTTATGGCATGAGCTTATCTCACCCCTGACCGTAATCAAGGGATATGCCTCGACGCTTTTACAACTTGATAGCGCCATTACCGAGGAACAGAAAGAGCAATATTTAAAGGGCATTGATGCCGCCAGTAATAGAGTTATCCGTTTACTGGAAAATCTGCGAGATATTACCATGCTGGAAGAGTCTAACGCGGTTAATCCTCAGCGGATTCCCTTGCTTGACCTGCTTCAACAATCGGTGGCGGAAGTGCAGCAACAGACCAAGCGGCACGTCATTCACATCCTCCCCTGCCCCCGCCTGCCCCTGATCACGGCCGACCCGGAAAAGCTCGAGCTCGTCATCAATAACCTCCTGATTAACGCCGTGAAGTATTCGCCGAACGGCGGGGATATCGAAATCGCCGTTAGAATCGTCCGGAATGAGTCGGAACTGAGGAGCATGTTCGGAGACGTGCCTCTGGTAAAATTACCCTGCCTCATCGTCAGCGTCGCCGATAATGGCGTCGGCATTCCGGGGGGCGAGTTGGAAAAGATTTTCGAAAAATTTTATCGGGTTAAGAACAAGCTGACCCGCATCACCCCGGGGGCGGGCCTTGGCCTCTATATCTGTAAAATCATCATTGAGGCCCACGAAGGCCGCATCTGGGCCAGGAATAAGCTCCAGGGGGGCAGCATTTTCTACTTCTCCCTGCCTCTGGAAAAATTGCCCTGAAAAGCTCCATTATAGCCGGGCGCTCCTCTATCGGGCACAATCCTCGCTAAGTGTTTGGCCGGTCGTCCGCTGCTTTTTACGCTCTCACTAACGCCACCGTAATAATGACGATGGCTAACGCCCACCGGTAATAGACGAAGATATCAGTGGAGTGTTTCTGCAGGAAGCGCAGCATAAACCGGATGCACAGGTAGCCGGTTAGCGCGGCGGCGATAAAACCGATGGCATAGATAAGCAAGTCGGATTTGACTATCGTGCCGGTGGCCAACTCGCTGCGGACGTCGAAAATGCTCTTCAGGCCCGCGCCTAATATAATCGGCGTTGACAGCAGGAAAGAAAAACGCGCCGCCGCTTCTCGCTGAAATCCCAGGGCTAGTCCCGCGGTAATGGTGCTGCCGGAACGGGATACACCGGGAAATATTGCCAGTGCCTGGGAAAGTCCGATGATAATCGCGTCTTTCAGGGATACCTGGTTCAGTCCCCGGAGATGCTTGGCGATGCGCTCGACCACGAATAAGGCTATGCCCAGCAGCACGATGATGATGGCCATGGCAATCATCGCTTCTGCCGTGTGGGGGACATTGTTTTGGTGAAATAGTTCCTCTATTTTACCTTCCGCCAGCCAGCCGGCGATACCGCCGGGGATGGTGCCGATGACCAGCAGCCATGCCAGCCGCCGGTCGTTGTCATTGCCGATTTTCCTCTCGATAATACTGGCGATTCCTGCGCGGACCAGCCGTACCCAGTCCAGCCAGAAGAACCCGAGCAGCGCGGCCAGTGTCCCCAGGTGCAACGCCACATCGAAAGCCAGGCCCGGGTCGTTCCATCGGAAAAGCCAGGGGACAATGATGAGGTGGGCGGAACTCGATACCGGTATAAACTCGGTTAATCCTTGTATGATGCCGAGGATTACCGCTTCAATTATAGTCACGGCTGCCCCTTTGATATTTCAGGTTGAACGGTAAAGAATGTTTTTACCGGGCGTATCGTGTCACTATCCTCAGACTGGAATGCGGTTTACCTCGTCTGTCTTTAGAGTATGCCCCGCGGCGGTCCCTACCGCCTGGCGGAAAAAGGGGCTCAAGCTCTGCCTTTGATTGATTTTTTGTCTATTTGGACAGCTTGATGTCTTTGGCTACAAACCCCTTGTCCCCCAGCCCCACCTTATAGCTCAAGCTCTGTCCCTTTTTCAGCGTTTGAAATTCGACCCCCTGGAGTTGGCTGTAATGGAAGAATATGTCCTTGCCGCTATTGCTGGAAACGAATCCGTAACCCCGTTCCCCATCCAGTAGCCGTATTTTTCCGTTTGACATGACTTATCCCCCCAAGGGGCGGTTAGCCGCCCCTTTTACCCTTGGTCTATTTACCCAGGGCCGATTCCTGTTTCTTCCGGATGGCGCGCCCGCCGTGTCCGTGCTTGACGCCCTTGAAGGCTTCTTTGTAGCTCTTACGCTGTGATTGTTTTTCCGCTTTTCTTCCCATTTTATTTCCTTCACGATATATTATCAGGATTAGGCTCTACCGTGCCACACGGGGCCGCGCCGGTCGATAATATCGATGCCGCCCTGGCGATCGATATGCCCCTTGAAGAGCACCATCTCGGGATACCGGCCCAGGTCAGCCGTGGTCTTTATGTTCAAACGGTGCTCGCGTGCCCTGACCGGACTGAATATATTAATGCTGATGGCCTGGTTTTTGACGTCCGCCCCATCGTTCTCGAGGTATCTTAAGAAGTTCAGGTATTCCGCGGGCAGATTGAATTTATGTCTCAGAAAGTCCTGGACCGGCCTTGGCAGCTTTTTGACCTGACCTCTTTTATATACTACCATATTTCTCCAGATTCCTGATAATCAAACTATCGTGATGTCTCTTACATGTGCTCCAGCACCAGCTGCCAGTGCCGCCATTCGAATTCGCCCATCTCGAGGACGACATCGCGTACGGCGCTTTCACGGGTAAGCAGGAAAAAGCTGATGTCGTTTTCGATGTTAATCATTAGTATGCCGTCGTTTACCATTTGTATTAGAGTCTTTTCTATCTCCAGCCTGCTGTTGCTGTCGTCGATGGCATGGACTATCGCCAACTTGCTGAAGCGCCCGTTAGGGTGCGCGATGAAGAAGCGCAGCAGCGCCAGGCTACAGTGGTCATTGATTAGTTTTTTCATTAACTGCCCCAGGCATGGCTTGGTGGTTTGTTTAGTGAGCTCGGTAATTGCCATGGGAGACTCCTTTCCACTGTCGTTAATCATGTTCGTTAGTTATAGGTTTTATGTACCGCGGCGGTTTTCTGTGCCGGGTAGTCTTTCCGCTGCCGCATGTAAGAAGGCATATCCAGTTCATCGTCCTCGATGCCCTTAAGGAGCCGCGCCAGCTCTTTTTCTTTATTGGCGCTGGCCATCATCTCCCGGGTGGCGAAGCCGGTGGCGATCAAGGTGAGCCGCACGTCGGCGCCCATGTTGGCATCAAGCACGACGCCAAAGATGACATTGGCGCTCGGGTCGACCGCCGCCTTGATGACCTCGGCCGCGCTGTTGACTTCATAGAGGGTAAGGTTGGCGCCGGAGATGTTGAAAAGCACCCCCTTGGCGCCCTGCATGGAGACATCCAGGAGCGGGCTGGCTAATGCCTGCTTGGCGGCTTCCACGGCACGGTTCTGTCCGGTACCTCTTCCGATAGACATCCAGGCCGGGCCGGCGTCCTTCATTATCGTCCGCACGTCGGCGAAATCCAGGTTGATGAGGCCGGGTACGGTAATTACCTCGGCGATTGCCTGGACGCCGTGATGCAGTACTTCATCCGCCAGTTTGAAAGCCCCGTCGACGCTCATTTTCTGGTCGCACAGGTCGAGCAGTCGGTCGTTGGGGATGATGATTAACGTGTCCACGTTAGCCATGAGGGCATTAATACCTTCCTCCGCCGTCTTGTTGCGGTGCGTCCCCTCGAAAGTGAAAGGCTTGGTGACCACGGCGATGGTGAGCGCGCCGGTCTGTTTGGCCATTTCCGCCACGACCGGTGCTGCCCCCGTGCCGGTGCCGCCGCCCATGCCCGCGGTGATGAATATCATATCCGACCCGCTGACGGCATCCCTGATAAGGTCGCGGCTTTCTTCGGCCGCCTTATGGCCGACGGTATGGTCGCCGCCGGCGCCCAGGCCGCGGGTAGTTTTCTCGCCGATCTGTATGCGCTGCATGGCTTCGGTGATTTCCAGATGCTGGGCATCCGTATTCATGGCGATAAATTCCACGCCATGTAGCTGCTCGCGCACCATCCTGGTTATGGCATTGCACCCCGACCCTCCGAGGCCGATGACTTTGATCCTGGCTCCGCTGTTAACTGAAGTAGCTCTTGCCATATTTATCCTCCATAATATCTATAAATTATTAATATTTAGTAAAGCGCTTTAACGGAAAAGTTTGAACATTTGCGTCAGCAGCCGCCGCAGGCCGCCGTCTTTGGACTTGGGAGCTGTCGAGCCCTGGTTTTTCTGTTTCCACAGGAGCAGTCCGACGCTCGTCGCGAAGGCCGGGTCGTCCAGCGCATCCGAGACACCGGGTAGGGTGATGGGTCTGCCTACCCTGACTGGCATATGGGTCACCTTTTCACCCAGTTCGGCGATACCGGGCAGGTTGGCCCCGCCGCCGGTGATGACCAGCCCCGCCGGGATAAGCTTGCGGTAGTCCTGCGGGAGTTCCAGGATGATCAGCCGGAGCATTTCCTCCACGCGCACGCGGATAATATCGGAAAGGTCCTGATAAGAAATGCTGTGCCCGTCCCCGGTGAGGGATATTTCTTTAGGCAGACTTGTCTCGTCCACAGGCGTCACATCGCCGTATTTCTTTTTCATTTCCTCAGCCAGTTCGAAGGTGATGCCCAGGCCCACCGAGATATCCCGGGTGACCTGGTAGCCGGCCACCGGCAATACCGAGGTATGATATATGGTATTGTCCTTGAACACGGCTACGTCGGTCGTGCCGCCGCCGATGTCTGCCATCATGACGCCGTCCTGTTTTTCCTCGGGGGTCAATACTGCCTCGGCGCTGGCCAGGGGTTCCATGACCAGGTCTTCGACGTCCACGCCGATGCTGCGGACGCATTTCGTCAGGTTCTGAATGGACGTAACCGCCGCCGTGATAATGTGGGTTTCCACATCCAGACGGAAGCCGTGCATCCCGATGGGGTTCCTCACCCCGGCCTGCCCGTCGACTGTATATTCGCGGGGAATAACGTGCAGCAGCCTTTGCTCCGAGGGCACTTTTATCGCACGCGCCACATCGAGAACGCGCTTCAGGTCATCGGTGTGCACTACCTGATTGTTCCGCGTGATGGCGATGGAGCCCTTGTTATTCACCGACGAGATATGCCGGCCGGTGACGCCGATATAGGCTGATTCCAGCCGATGGCCCGCCATCTGTTCGGCCAGCTTCACCGATTTCTTGATGGACTCCCTCGCTTCGTTGATATTGACCACCAGGCCCTTGTGGAGCCCGTGAGAAGGGGTAACCCCCACGCCCAGAACGCGGATGTATTCCTTCTCGCTGACATCGGCCATGATGGTGCAGACCTTCGTCGTGCCGACATCGATAGCCGCAATCCTGTCCTTTTTCATTTCATCCTCCTTTGTCCTCCGATGTACCGGGGGACTTGTCTGACAGGGTTATTACCTATTTATATATATAGGCTTTGGTGTTTATTTTCTCTGGTCGCGGTAGCGGATATTCCACTTATTGCACAGGGAGTTGAGGTGCTCGCGGAACTCCGGATTGCCGATCCGGTGAAGCTCGGCCAGAAAGCCGTGCAGCAGTTCGCCGCCGGTCATGTTCGGCGCCGGTTCGTCCGGGCCGGGCAGGTTAATGTAAACGATTTCCGTCATTAGCTTTTGGTACTCGATCGGTGTCCCCATTGGTTTCTTGACCTCCTGTTTATTTTTTTATTTTTCCATTAGCTTTGGTTTGTTCGTCAAACCTGCGTCATCATATAACGTTCCATAAGTATCCCACAATTATTGTCCTTTCTATTTCGTTCATGTCCCTGATAAATTCCATAAAATATAAATCTCTGAAAAATATATTTAACGATAGTACCAAAAACCCCTTGTACCCACTTTTCTTTTGGCATATAATAATCAAAAATGAGGAAGTCGCGTGACTACTGAAAAAGGACGCAAACACTTACCCCCTTACGTTTCTTACCGCACCTTCCGGAACTTTATCGACCGTTTGCAGCAGCGGCTCCCCTCCCGCATTGACCGCAGTTATTGGGGGGACATTCTTTCCGGCAGCACAGGCACCCAGCTCATGGCCGCCCTGCGTTTCCTGGGCCTTATCGATGCCAACGGGAAACCGACCGACCAGCTCAAACCGCTGGTGCTGGCCCGGGGAGAGCCCCGCGCGCAACTCCTTCGCAATGTTACTTCCCAGGCTTATAGTTTCGTGCTGAAAAGCTCCCTTGATATTGAAAGTGCGACCTACTCGCAGTTGGAAGAGGTCTTTCATAACGCCTTTCAGCTGACCGACGATGTCAGCCGTAAGTGCGTGAAATTCTTCATCGCTATCTCCGGCGATGCCGGTCTGCCCATTTCGCCTTTCATTATCAAACGCACCCGTTCCGTCCACATCGCTAACGGAACTAAAACTCTGGTAAAAAAAGGCTCGATAAGGACGAAACGGAACGGTTCAGTACCACAAGAGGTGGACGGAATTCCAAATAATAGTACGTGGAACGGCAAACTACTCGATAAGTTCCCCAGTTTCGACCCGTCCTGGAATGATGATCTCAAGACGAAATGGTTTGCCGCTTTTGATGAGCTGCTGAAAAAAGGAATAAACCGGGGATAAAAAGTAATTACTGCTTTGGACACTCCGGAATTATTGCCAACTAAATATTGAGGTTTTTAGTGAAGCTCTCCGGAGCGGTCATACCGCCGGAGACAATCAATTTAACTGCATCATCAACCGCTATTTGTGTCCGGACGATATCTCTTTCCCTCACTATTTCAAAGGAACCCGACCAGGGAGTGGGTGAGTGGGGAATCAAGACATTCAAGAATTTCTCGCCACTTTCGGTGGTCATTTCCTTGGTGATAAAACCCAGGGCCCATATGTCTTTACGGGGGAACTCCAACAGCACGACCTGCAGAAAGCTGGTCTTGTCGGGGGTAGCGACCGTCTGCATGATTCCCCGGATGCCGGAATAAAGACTGCGAAATACGGGGACCCTCATCATGATGGAGTTCCCGTATTTCACCAGTCTCTTGCCGATATAGTTTCTCGTTACCACCCCCACCACGTAAATAAGCACGATTGTCACGGCAAATCCGACCCCCCGGATATCGTGCCCCGCAATTTGCCTGATAATCGGTTGTAAAATGTGGTCGATGCCGTCAAAAACCCAGATAAGTATCAGGACACTGGCGGCCACCGGCACGACGACCAGCAGACCCGCCATAAACTGCGCTCTGATTTTCTTTCCCCAACCTGTTTTCGACTTCTTTTTCTCTTCCATTTCACTCCTCCCCGTCGGTGCCTGCCTTGGAATGCCTTTTGTTTCTTATCAGCGATAGTAGACCCGCGATGACCAGTATACCCAGCACCACCCCGAGAGACAGTACCACCGGCACCTCGTAAAAATCGGAGATTACCATTTTCAGCCCCAGGAGGGCCAGGATGGCGGCGAGACCATAGTTGAGGTAGTAAAACTTCTCTATCACCCCCGCCAGGGCGAAGTATAGCGACCTCAGTCCCATCACCGCGAAGATATTCGATGTGTAAACGATAAACGAGTCCTGCGTTATGGAAAGGACGGCTGGCACGGAGTCCATCGCGAAGATGATATCGGTTGTCTCGATGACCACCAGCACCAGCAGGAGCGGCGTTGCCAGGCGCCGCCTCCGCCCCTTCACCAGGAAATGGCTCCCGTGGTATCTTCTCGTCATTGGCACGAACCGGCGAAAAAGCCGGAGGACCGGATTTTTTTCCGGCTTGATTTCTTCCTCTTCTTTACTGAAAGCCAGTCTGCCGGCGGTATAGATAAGAAAAGCACCGAAGATGTAGATTACCCAGTGCAGGTTCGTTAGCAGGGTCAGCCCTGTCACGATGAAGATGCCCCGCATGAAGACGGCCCCTAAAATTCCCCAGAAGAGGACGCGGTGCTGGTAGTGTGCCGGGACATGAAAATAAGTGAATATCAGCAGAAAAACGAAGAGGTTGTCTACGCTGAGAGATTCCTCGACAAGATACCCGGTGAGGAAGTTCAGCGCTTTCTGGTGACCTACTAGCACGTAGATACCCAGGTTGAATAATAGAGCCAGGGCAATCCAGACGCCGCTCCATATCAGCGCTTCCTTAACCTTTACCGCGTGGGCTTTGCGGTGAAAAACCCCTAGGTCCAAGGCTAGCATCACCGGTATCAGGACGGCGAAAACTATCCAGAGTGTTCTTTCACCAGGCACCATTAACTTAAAGCTCCTCTTCTTCAGGATGCGCCGCGGGTGTTTCGGCGTCGCGTATTATCCGACTGCGCAACTGGCCGCAGCCGGCGCTGATGTCCTGCCCTCTGGATTCTCTCAAGGTTGCGTTAATGCCGGCTTCTTTCAATTCTCGCTCGAAGTTTAATATGTCTCGCCGCGATGGCGGCTGGTAAGTCGGGTCGACGTTTGCGTTGGCGGGAATGAGGTTAACATGGCAGTTGAACCCTCGCAAGAGCCGCGCCAGGGACTGCGCCTGCCTCGGCGCGTCGTTGATATCTTTGAAGAGGATATACTCGAAGCTTACCCGGCGCCCCGTCTCCAAGTAATACTCGCGGCAGGCCGGGATAAGCTTTTCCAGCGGGTATTTCTGGTTAATCGGCACCAGCCGGTCACGCAACTGATTATCGCTGGCGTGGAGGGATACCGCCAATCCTGTTTGCAGTTTCTCCCGGCTTAGCTGTAATATTTGCGGCACCAGGCCGGCGGTAGAGACGGTCATATTACGGGCGCCCAGACCGAAGCCGTCGGGGGAATTCAACAGCTCCATCGCCTGCCGCAGTGCGTCGTAGTTTGCCAGCGGTTCTCCCATGCCCATGAAGACAATATTGGTCAGGCGACGTGACTTTCCATTAACATTATGATTTTGTAAGCGGTGGGCAAAATAAAGCGCCTGGTCGATTATCTCGCCGGCGGTAAGATTGCGCTGAAACCCCTGCCCTCCCGTCGCGCAAAACGGACAACCGATGGCACACCCCACCTGGGTAGAAACGCACAGCGTTCGGCGCACCTCGCCGCCTTCTTCCTGGTAAGACATCAGCGCTGACTCTATTGTCTGCCCGTCGGCCAGGCTGAAGAGGATTTTTATCGTGCCGTCCCGGCTGGTCTCTTCATATACCGGTTTCAGGGAGTGCAGCCGCGTTGTCGCCGTCAACTTTTGGCGGAAAGCCGCCGGCAAATCACTCATGTCTTCATACGAAGAAGCCAGCCCTCGGTATATCCATTTCCGCAGTTGTTTCGCCCGGTAGCCCGGTTCGCCCAGGGACTTTACCAGGTCTTCCAATTCGATTTGTGTCATTCCGCTGATGTATGATGGTCTGTCGGCCATTATTATGTCAATCCGGTAAGATAGGAAGATATGTTCTCCCCTCCTGTGAATTATACCATTATTAGCTGGTTTTGTCGGTAAAATCACGGCTGCCAATATATACAAACCGAACTATCGAAAACAACCATATAATATAATAGGTAATATTTGTTGACACCTTTTTATATTAGTGCTATGATTCATCATGGTTTGTGTCATGCATAGAATATGCATGTTTTGATAAGGTTATATTTACGATTCTTTATAAATGTAGTTTCCTTAGTGTCCCGATAAGGGTGGGACGTTCGAATGTTTTTCCCCTATCGACGCGGCGTTCCTTGACGTGGCTGCCAATGAGGTATAATATTATTTATTGCTAAATAGCTGTTACTAAATAATCAGTCCTGAAGGAGGGCGTCTACAATGGTTGATAAAAATGTTAAAGTTGCTGAAAAAAGGGAACCGCCTAAACCAGCCAAAATAATGAGCAAGCCGCTCCCCCAGATTCTTGATGAGATGGATGACAACATCCGGGCTGCGGCGGAAGCTGCCAGGAAAGCTGAAGAGGCCGCCAGGGCTGCCAAACAGGCCGCCAGCGATGCTCATCGGGCTTCGACCGAGGCGGAGAAACGGGCTGAAGAAGCCCGTCAGGCCGGCCAGATGGCTGCCGAAAAAGCTACCCGGGCTGCCGCGGAAGCGGCGGCTAAAGCCGAAGAGACTGCCCGCCTTGCCAGGTTAGCCGCCGAGGAAGCCGGCCGCAAAGCCGAAGAGGCTGATGCTTCCACCAAGGCTGCTCTGGCCGCCTTCCGCAAGGCCGCGGAAGAATCGGCTAAAAAAGCTCAGGATGCCAGCGCCGCCGCGAGGGCTGCCGCCGAGGCGGCTGCCAAGGCCGCTCAGAAAGCGGCTGCGGAAGCTACCAAAAAATCAGAAGAAGCCTTGAGGAGAGCAGAAGAGGCCGCCGAGGCCGCTAAAGCCGCTGCCGCCAAGGCGATGAAATCCGCCGAAGAAGCTGCGGCTACCGCCGCTGCCAGGGCGGAAGAGGCTGCCCGCCTCGCCCAGGAAGCCGGAGCCGCCGCCACCCGCGCCGCCAAAGAAGCTGTTAAAAAATCTGAAGAAGCTGCCATGGCCGCCAGGGCTGCCGCCGACCAGGCGATGAAGGCCGCCATGGAAGCCGCCGAGGCTGCCAAGTTTGCCGCCGAAGAAGCTACCCGCAAGGCGGAAGAACTCGATATGGCGGCCAAGGCTGCTGCCGCGGCAGCGGAAAAAGCCGCGGAAGAAGCCGCCGCTCGCGCTCAGGGTGTGGCTGTCCAGGCTACCCAGGCTGTCCAGGAGGCCATCGAAGCCGCTAACGCCGCCGGTAAACAGGCTGACGATGATGCTAAAGAAGCCAAAGCCGCCCGCGCTGAGCTCGCCAAGTCCGCGACCGGTGAAACTGCCATAAAAACCGAGCAGGCCGGTCGTAAGGCCAAGCGTTCGGCGTCCAGTGCCTTCCAGGCGGCTGATGCCGTCCAGATCAGGGCTCAGGCCGCGGATATTGCCGGTGATGAAGCCATTGAAGCCGCCGCTAAGATAACCGGCCGACTCGCCGAAAGAGTCGATGAAGCCGGCCGTGAAGCCAAAGATGTCGCGGCTAAAGGTCTTCAGACTGCTGATAAGACCCGCAAGAAGGCCGTCGCGGCTGATATCGCCGGCGACGAGGCTATCGAAGCCGCGTCCCAAACTTTGCACGAACTGGTAAAACGCGCGGAAGATATGGCCAAAGCCGCTGAGGCGGCTGCCACCGCAGCTAGAAAAGCTTCCCGCGAAGCTGAAACTGCGGCTGAAGCCGCCATCAAGTCCGCCGGCGCCGAGGCCGCTCGCAAGGCGGAAGAAGCTAAGCGTGCCGCTGAAGAAGCCGCCCGCCGTGCCGAAGAGGTCGCCAGGGCCGCCCGTGCCGCCGCCGAGGAAGCCAGACGAGCTACGGAAGCCGCCGCCGCCAGGGCTGAGGAAGTCGCCCGGCAGGCTATGGCCTCCGCCGAGGCCGCCGCTAGGGCCGCCGAGGAAGCCGGTGCTAAAGCCGCCGCTGCCATCCCCACCGCCCTGATAAGGAAAGTGCTCGGCTCCTGGCAATTTATTATGTTCATCATTATTACGGTACTGGCCGCTGTCTTTGCCTCTGTAGCCATTAGTGTCGGCTTGTCCAGTTTGCCATATTAATTGATAGTTCAAGTTCGACCAGGCTTATAAGCACCGGCTCCGGCCGGGCTGGCTACTTTGGTTTGGTTCGAAATGGCTATTGATTCCATGAACATAATCCAAAAAAGGTGATATAATTAAAAATAAGGAACACGAAAGCGTGAGGAGATATGGAAATGAATAAAGATCCTAAGAAACCAGCGGGAGCGTCCGAAGGGTCGTCTAAGGAAGCTACGCAACCAAAGATTATGACCAAGCCCCTCCCCGAAATTCTTGATGAGCTTGAGAATTATATTAAACGGGTTGAGGAGGCAGTCAGGCTCGCTCAGGCGGCCGCGAAGGATTCCCGCGAAGCTGCTGACATGGCCAAGGAAGCCGGCGAAAAAGCCGCAGAAGCGGCTAAGAAAGCCGCCGAGGCCGCCGTGGCCAAGGTCAGAGATGAGGCAGCCCGCGTCGCCGATGCCCTGCGTGACCGCATTAGTGACGTCGACGATAAGCTGGCCAGCCTTGAAGATAAGGTTAAACAGGAAGTTATTGCTCTGGATGATGCCTTCCTGACGCTAAAAGAGCGGCATGTAGAGCAGTCTCCTTTCTATCAGTCCAAGTAGCTTTATCTTGGCCTGAAAATATATTGTATCGGGTCTCCTTTTTTAAAAGAACCTGATAAAACGCCGTCAAGCGGAGTAACGGTTCTTTTTACCGACTTCGATTGATATGGGAGTATATTTGTGCCATGATATAATCGTGTCGCGAATAGGTCGGGTAAGCTTTTTTCTTAAGGAGCTTCCCGGCCTTTTTGTTTACGCTGCCTCTTTAATGGCAAAGGAGCGAGTTGGGATTTAAAGTCTGGTTTCTGGAGACCCGACCCCAGTTCCTGACGCTATCGGTGGTACTGGCTTTTCTGGGTACGGCGGTCGCCTGGTACGACGGCTACTTTAACCTGTGGTACGCCCTGCTCGCGGGGATCGGCCTTGTTTTTACTCACGCCAGCGTCAATATCCTTAACGACTATTTTGATTTCCGCAGCGGCGTTGACCTTGCCACCAGGCGCACGCCTTTTAGCGGCGGTAGCGGCATCCTCCCGGCCGGAATGCTCACCCCCCGGCAGGTGCTGTGGCTGGGAATTATCATGCTGGCGCTGGCGGTGCCCATCGGCATTTTTTTCGTGGTCATCCGCGGTTGGGAACTGCTGCCCCTGCTTCTTCTAGCGGCCTTTTTTATCGTCCTTTACAGTCCCTTCATCCTCAAGCGCCCCTGGCCGGAGTGGGTGGCCGGGGCCGGTCTGGGAGCCCTGCCCATACTCGGTCTGTATTTCGCGCAGGCCGGTGCCTACACCTGGACCGCGGCGGTCGCCTGTGTCCCCTCGGCTTTTCTGGTGCATAACCTGCTTTTGCTCAATGAACTTCCGGATGCCGAAGCTGATACCAGGGCGAGCCGCCAGACGCTACCCATCACTATTGGCAAGAAATGGGCCGCCATCTTCTACTCGGCCGTGGCCGCGGCGGTTTACATCTGGATAATCGCCTGGGTGACGATGGGGTTCATGCCCGTCTGGACCCTGCTGGCGTTTCTTTCTCTGCCCCTTACCGTCCGGGCCATTAACGGCGCCCTGCATTATGACGACCCCTCCCGGTTTATGCCCGGCATGAAGGCCAACGTGATGTCGATGTTATTAATTCAGACGTTGCTGGGCATCGGTTATGTTCTGGCCCGCGCCCTCGGTTAAGTTATGGAAAGCTCAGAACTTCCTCAAACCCCCGCGCCACTCCACGGCATGTTTATCGCGGTGCCCCCGCGTTATGACCTCGTCAACGGTATTATTACTTTAGGACAGGACCGACGCTGGCGGCGACTGGCATCGTTAGCCTGTCTTGCCGGAAAACCGCAGTGTGTTCTCGACCTGGGCTGCGGGACCGGCGACCTTTCTATTGAACTGGCACGTCCCTCAGATAAAGAGACGGTCATTATCGGGTTGGATTACAGCCCACCGATGCTGGCCCGGGCGCGGCAGAAAGCCTCGAGCGCCGGCGTTGGGGAAAAGGTGCAGTTTATCCATGGTGAGGCCGCGCGTTTGCCCTTTCCTGACGCTTATTTCGACGTCGTGGGAATATCTTTTGCCTTCCGCAATTTGACCTACAAGAATCCCCTTCGTGAGGCACACGTCGGCGAGGTCCTCCGAGTTTTACGACCGGGCGCGCGGTTCGTTATCGTGGAATCGAGCCAGCCGGAAAACGGTATCATTCGGGCGCTTTTTCATCTTTACTTGAGAGCTTTTGTGAAACCGGTAGGTATTGTTCTCTCCGGTAATCGTAGCGCTTATCGTTATCTGTCCGAGTCGACGTCGCGTTTCTATTCTCCGGGTGAGGTCCGTGAAATGCTGCTGGCGGCCGGCTTTAGGGATGTCACCTACCAACCCCTCCTCTTCGGCGCCGCCGGTATTCACGTCGCGGTAAAATAAACCCTGGGGCGACGGGTTCAAAAAACGATAAGCTAAGGTTGTTAGACGCTAAATCTGCTTTTCTATATAATATTCTCTCAACGTATTTAATGACGCAAAGAACTCCCGCATCATCACGCTTATCGGGTACATCCCTTTCTCAGTAACCTGCAATGTACCATCCCTGGTCACCAGCCCGAAAGCCTTGAGAAAAGCGAGCTCCAGCCTCAACTTACTTTCTATATCTCCGCCGAAACGCTGTTTAAACGCTTCCTTATCCAGTTTCATCCCGAATAATTTAGTCAGCAGGTAATAGCGCTGGTTTTCTTTTTCGGATAGCTGCCGCCACCCGACCACCGGAAATCGACCGGCGTTGGTCAGCTCATGATACCGGTCGAGTGAAAAGGAGTTAACCAGAAATTTGCTCCTAATGATACTCACGGACCCCACCCCGATGCCAATATAGTCGTCCGACTCTATGATATACTCGTCTATAAGGCGTTGGCCTTTGGAAAAACACCATGCCGTCGAGGCGTGATAGCCACCCCGGTAAAGCTCCGATAAAATGACGTTATAAAACCGTCTTTCCCGCGAGTTGTCCACGCGGTTGAACCGTCTCTCCAGCGCGTCCTTCTTATGGGGGGAAGCCATCAGCGGGTAAAACGTCGCCTGGTCGATGCCCAGCTCCTTGAAAGCGGCCACGTCTGCTTTAAACTGCTCGATGCTTTGCCCCGGGAAGTTAAAAACAAAATCCACGTTCAGCGTCTCGAATTGCCCCTCCGCCCGGAGCAGGCGGCTTTTGACCTCGTCCGCCGGGCCATTGACCCGCCCCATTACTTTGAGTACCTTTTCGTCGAAGCTCTGCACGCCTATAGACAGGCGATTAATCCCCGCTTGCTTTAAAAGCGCGATGTTCGTTTCGCTCAACTCCCGCGGCGTTGTTTCCAGGGAAATTTTACTTATGTCGAAATTCGCGCGTAAGTGATGTATAAACTCCCGGAGATCGTCCATAAGCACCGTTGGAGTTCCCCCGCCGATGTAAACGCTGGAGAACTTAAAGCCCCGCCGGACATACAGTTCCAGCTCTTTCTTGATGTCGTCGAAATATCGGTGTGCCAGGTCTTCCTGGAACAGGTACCGGTTGAAACAGCAGAAGGGGCACAACGCCCGGCAAAACGGTATGTGCACGTACAGCGCAAGCCCGTTTTGTTTACCCCTCCCCTCCCCGATTAACACGGACTCTTCAAACTTGCCGTTCAGGCGGCGGAATTTCCGACCCTCTCGCCGGGTTACGTATCCCACGATTTCTGCTATCATCTACGTTTCTTCACTAAATTTAGAGTTACTTTACGCTCTTGTCCAGATCTTGTCGACTCTTTATCCCGGCCGCGCTTTTCAGGAAATCTTTTAGTGAGTCGCTTTGACCCCTGAGCTTTTTAAGTTCTTCCCCGATGGGGCTCACCGACGTGGGACTATCGGCGTAAGTGCCGTAGAACGCGAAATAGGCCTGGTTCAACTTTCTGATATAATAGCCGTTGTCCGCCAGGTATTGCCGCTGGGCCTCCATGAACTGCTCGGCCGCGTCGATTTCTCCCCGCCCCAGGTAATCGTCGACGGCCATCCTGATTTCTCTCATTTCTTTATTAAAGTCAAACACCGGTTCGGTAGTCGGCGGCGGTTCGCTTTGCCCTGCCTCCTGCGGCACCAGCTTTTGATAGAGGGCGTCGCCGATTTCCTTGCCGACGATGCCCGCCACGGTTTCATTGATGGTGGCGATGTCGTAGTCCTTGCGGATTCCGGCTTCGTCGAGGATATATCTGAGCCCCAGCGGCGTGAAGGCGAGATACTGATGTGTCCATTCGTGGGCTATTGTTTCCAGGGTAAAATGTAGGTCGGAATCGTCGATGACGTAGCTCGGGTACGTGGCTAACCCTCCCAGGTCGACCACCAGCGCGGAGACCCCCAGGGCATCGACCTCCTCCTCGATTTTTTCTATATTTTCCGGACTCATTTCCGGCAGGAGCGTGACCTCCTGGGTACTTTCTATTTTGTCCCGTGGCGATATCACGAGCAGGTGGGGCGTATCGCCGAGGTATATCTTCACGGGGGGAAAAACGATTTTTGACTTTTTGTTAATGGGGTTGCCGATGCCCTGCTGAGCGAAAGCCTCCCTTACCTGTCTTTCGAGGGCTTTCACCGTAGCTTCATTATGCGCGGTGTTCTGCTGCCGCAGCTCGTCGAGTTCGTTTTGCAGTAAAGTGAGGTCGCCCGCCTGGTTTCCTGTTTTAACATCGTTTATCTGGCTCTCGAGGCTTCTTATCCTGGCGGCGTTGGTGAAATAGGTGATAATTTCCGCCTTATCGTTTGCCGCATCCTTGTCCCCGCCCTTGAGAAATTCACCGATTTCTCCGGCGAGCGTTTTGACCTCCCATTTTACCAGCTGGAAGCGGTAAGGTTTGGTGATGTCTTTGACTTGGTCGCTAAAATCAGGGCTGTTCCCGCAGCCGGATGCCACCGTGAAAAGCGTTAAGAGGGTTACGAGCAATATCCCGATTTTATACTTTCGCATTGCTTTGCTGTTGATGATTTGAATTTGTTTGGTATTTCGTGCTTAGAGTTTAGGATTTTTCTCTTTCACCTTCTCCACAATCATCGCCAGGGTCTCCCCCGTCTTTTCCCCGATAAGCACGTCCGCAAGGTGGTCGAGGGGAGTTTCTCCAATGTTCATGATGACCAGCCGCGCCCTGCTTTGTTTGGCGATGACGGGCATCTGCGCCGCGGGATAGACTACCAGCGACGACCCCGCCGCCAGGAACAAGTCGCACCCGGCTGACTTTTCTTCCGCCTCGCGCGTTTCTCTTTCTGGCAGCATCTGCCCGTAGGCTACCGTTGCCGGCTTTAAGATGCCGTGGCATTTTTCACAGTGAGGCACTTTCTCCCCGGCGAGCATCTTCTGGTGAGCGTAGTCGCGGGGATACCGCCTCCGGCAGTCGAGGCAGTCTACCCAGTGCATCGTGCCGTGGAGCTCCAGCACTTTTTCGATAGGCGTGCCGGATTTCTGATGCAGGCCGTCGGTGTTTTGCGTGATGACGCAGTCCAGTTTGCCCATTTTGTGGAGCTCGGTGACGGCGTAATGGCCAGCGTTGGGCTGGGCGTCTTTGACCGCCTCCCAGAACATCCGGTGCACTTGCCAGTATTTCTCCCTGATTTCCTCGCTGCGCAGGAAATTCGGCAGGTTCAGCTCACCGGGGTCGAACTTGCTCCAGACCCCCTGCGGACCGCGGAAATCGGGTATGCTGGACTCCGTGCTGAAGCCGGCGCCGGTAAACACGACGACCTTTTTAGCTTCTATAATCATGTCGGCAACAGTCTCGATATTATCCAAGCATTCCTCCATATTGTCATTCTGAGGGAGAGGATTTTTTCCTAAAAATTCAGAAGGGGACACAGAAGGTGAGGTCCTTAAATCCTCACTACCGCTTTCGCCAGGTCCCAGGCGTATTCGTAAAGGTGCAGGCCCTTACTCATTGCGACCAGCTCCCCATCCTTCACCCCTATCTCGCTGGCCATGTATTCCTTGAGCAGCTGGATGGCCGCCAAGTTGGAAGGAAAACCCGCCCACAGGTCCCACGACCTGAAATATACCACGAAGTTCAAGCTGCTTTCGCGGATTCGGGTATCGATCATCCTCAGGCAAGGCGGGTCAGACAAAAAAACGGATTTTTCATTTCCCACGTCCATGTACGCCTGGTTGGTATTATAGCCGTCCTCTTTATACATACGGATGACCTCGGCGATTTGCTTTTCCAGGTATTGCCCGTAGGTATATTGTTCCCCTTTCTTTTTATGTGAAGTCATCAGGTACGGCAAATAACTCTCGACGTAATCCATAGTGCTCGGCGGTGGCACGCCCTGAGGTACGTCCGGTATCAGAGGCCTGGTGCCGGGATAGCCCACCTTGACAACGACGAGGTCCAGCTCTTTGCGCTTCTGTCCGGCGTAGCTCCCCCGGTCGATTTTATACTCGAATCCCTCGGCGAGGGTCTTACACAGGCAGAGGAACCATGCCTCAGAAAGGTCTCTCGCCTCGATTATCGATATTTTCATCGTTAGCCTCTGCTTACCATAACTCTAAAAACGAATCCCGAAGCTATTTAGCTTTGATTCGTTTCCCTAAAAAATTAAAGAAACGAATCGGGACTATTTTGTGCCTTTGACCACCGCGAAGAACCTGTCCTGGTACTCCTCGAAGGCGCCCCACCGGTTCAGCTCCGCCTCGAGCTCATGGGCCCTGATTTCCCCCCGGGCCACCTGCCCGAACATCTCCTCGATGGTTAGCCTGGCGCCGATGGGTATGCCGCCGTGGCTCATGCCGAGAAGCCCCCTCGAACCAAGCTGGGCGATGTTGCTCGGTGCCGACCGACTGCTTACCTCGTAGATGAATTTAAGCAGGGATACATCCCAGAGGTCATCCTGCCCTTTGATGATGGAAATCAGCGGGTCACCTCTTTTATTAATATCCGCGTTAAGCCTATCTACCACTACGGGCCAGTTGTCGGAGACGATGTTAAGACCCTTAGGCTCATTTTTATAGGTATAAAACAGCCCGGGCGCGTTGGGACCATGCATCTGGAGCAGCGTCTCGAAATATTTACGGGCTTCGTAGCTGAAACCTTCGATGTGGGTGAGATAATATGGCGTGACGATTTTCGGCCTCTCCGCGATGACTCTCCCCTCCCGGATTACCGTCTCGTTGGTGCTGTTCGTCAACTCCGAATATATGGGCTCGCTTAGCAGGTAATAATAGATGTTGGTAACGCCGAACGTGGCGAGGTGCTGGCGGGGATGTCTTAAGATCTCCGTGTGACGGGCGGCGTTCTCGATTCTTTCACTGTCGATATCCATAGCTCTAGCTAGCTGATAACAGCTAGCTCCTGTTTATATTCATCGAGCAAGGTGAGGTACTGGGCTTCCATCTGGGCCTGCAGCCTTTGCCATTCCTCAAGGAACTGAGGTTGTTTTTCCACGTCGATGTTTACCCGGGCATTGACGCCCGTTTTTTGCCGGATAGCCTGCTGTACTTTTTCTTCGAACTCCGCTTTTAAAGATTCATATGCCTGCTTCTTCTGCTTGGCACCTTCCTGGATATAGTGGTCGAGGACATGCCTCATCTTGCTGAAAACGTTTTCTACCGCCACCTTATCGTTCTTCAACGCTTTCAGACCGTCCATGGCTTTTTTATTAGACCGACGGGCGGCGTCATTCCTCGGCAGGCTGATATTTCTTAAAAGAATATCGTTAACACTGGCGATGACAAATTTCTTCGCCTTATCGTCGAATTTCTTCACCTCGTTGATGAGGTTGGTGTCCTCTTTGAGATAAAGGGCGGCCAGCTTTTCCCCCTCCGGCCCGTATTTCCACTTCAGCCGTTCCTGCTCGGTCGGTTCGCCGATTTTTTCCAGCTTCTCCCTGGCTATCTCCGCGGCGGTTTTTATCTCGCCCATTTTCAGACCTCCGAATTAGAAAACCACCCTTTGTCAGCTTCATTAATATTATACTACAACCGTAATGTATCAGAAAGAAAAAGAGGGGCTTACGCCCCTCCTGGAATCTAATGACTTAGTAATATTATTTTTTATGCTTCACCAGCCACCACTCCAGCCCGTCCGCTAAAGCCAGCCAGCTGGCTTCGATTATGTTGGTGGAGCCGCCGACCGTCCGCCATTCTTTATCCCCGTCGCTCGATTCGATGAGGACACGCACCTGCGACTCCGTACCGGTGCTTTCTTCGAGGATGCGTACCTTATAGTCTACCAGTTTGACCTGCTTCAGATTGGGATAGAACTGCAGGAGTGCTTTACGCAGGGCCAGGTCGAGGGCGTTAACGGGACCGTCTCCTTCTGCCGCCGTGTGTATTATCTCGCCGCCGACTTTTACCTTGACCATAGCTTCGGATAACATCTGCTCAGCTTCTTTTCGCGTCGAAGGCCGCCGTTTTGATTCCACTACTACCATGAAGTCGACGAGCTCAAATGGAGGTTGATAGTCCGGTCTGGCCCGATACAAGAGAAGCTCGAAAGAAGCCTCGGCATTATCATATTGAAAACCGCGACTTTCCAGTTGCTTGACCTTTTCCAGCAAATCCTGGACTTCTTTGCCAGACGTCGACAGGTCTATACCCAGCTCTTTGGCTTTAGTAGTGATATTACGTTTACCGGACTGGTCGGACACCACCGTCCGCTGACGATTGCCTACCCGGGCAGGGTCGATATGCTGATAGGCATCCGGCCACTTGGTTATTCCATCCATGTGATATCCGGCTTTATGACTGAAGGCGCTAGAACCGACGTAAGGAGAATAAGGGTCCGGGGCGAGATTCGCCAGCTCGCTGATGTAATGAGCTACTTCGGTCAATAAAGCCAACTGGTCATCGCTGACACAATTTATCCCCATTTTCAATTTTAAAGCGGGTATAATGGTGCACAGGTTGGTATTCCCGCAGCGTTCACCGTAACCGTTGATCGTGCCCTGTACCTGGGTCACTCCCGCTTTTACCGCCGCCAGCGTATTCGCCACCGCTAAGCCACCATCGTTATGGCAATGAATCCCCAGCGGTATATCAGTCGCCCTGGCGGCTGCTTTAACGGCCCGGGTGATCTCTTCCGGCAACGCCCCGCCGTTAGTATCACAGAGGACCAGGCAGTCCACTCCGGATTCCGCAGCCACTTTTAGAGTCTTCAACGAGTAATCCGGATTGTGTTTAAAGCCGTCAAAGAAATGCTCGACGTCCCAGAACACCTTTAGTCCATTTTTCTTCAGATACTTTACGGAATCGGCAATCATCTTCAGATTTTCTTCCAGCGTGGTTTTTAAGACGTTGATAACGTGCAAATCGGAGCCCTTGCCGACTATCGTAGCTATCTTGGCGCCGGACTTGACCAGTTCGGTAAGAAAGGCGTCTTCCTCCGCATTAATCCCAGCGTGCCGCGTACTGCCAAAAACCGCTATCCGCGCCGTTTTAAGCTTAAGCTCCCGGGCGCGTTTATAGAACTCAGCGTCCTTGGGATTTGAGCCGGGCCATCCACCTTCAATAAAGTGAATCCCCAGCTTATCGAGCTTCCGAGCGATATGCAGCTTATCCACCACCGAGAAGGAAATGCCCTCGCTCTGGGCGCCGTCACGCAGCGTGGTATCATAGAGGGTAATTAACGTCAATTTAGCCTCCGAACTTTCCCGGCAATGATATCCCCCATCTCTTTCGTCCCGACTTTCCTTTTGCCTTCGCTCATTATATCATAGGTACGATAACCATCATTTAGCGTATCTTCAATAGCCTTTTCAATTAATTGCGCTTCTCTTTCCAGATTTAGCGAATAACGCAGCATCATCGCGACACTTAATATCGTGGCGATGGGGTTGACCATGTTAAGCCCCGCCCGGCGGGGGGCGCTGCCGTGAATCGGCTCATACAGCCCGAATATTCTGATACCGGATTGAGGAACTCCGGCCAGGCTTGCCGACGGCAGCATGCCCATCGACCCGGCTAACATCGAAGCTTCGTCGGTCAAGATATCGCCGAAGGTATTTTCTGTGACCAGTGTATCCAGGTACTTGGGGTTCTGGATAATTCTCATGGAGCAGGCATCCACGAGCATATGCTCCAGCGCCACGTCGGGGTAGTCTCTCGCCACCTCTATTGCCACCTGCCGCCAGAGTCGGGACGACTCCAGCACGTTGGCTTTATCTACCGAGATAAGTTTTTTCTGACGTCGTTTCGCCAGCTCGAAGCCGACCCGCACGATACGCTCGATCTCCTGTTCCGAGTACAGCATGGAGTCGACCGCTTTCCTGCCTTTTTCGGTTTGCCAGCGTTTCTTAGGTTTTCCGAAGTACAATCCGCCGGTCAACTCGCGGACGAAAACAAAGTCCACACCCTTGATGATTTCCGGTTTGAGGTTAGTGGAGTCCTCCAACATCGGGTAGACATGCACCGGGCGCAGGTTAGCGAACAAAGTAAGTTTTTTACGGAGTTCCAACAGGCCATCTTCAGGGCGAACCTTAGCCAGGGGTTCGTCCCATTTTGGGCCGCCCACCGCGCCGAGTAATACCGCATCGGCTTTCTTGCAGAGTCGTAGTGTTTCTTTAGATACCGCCGCTCCCTCGGCGTCTATCGCCGCCCCGCCGACTAAACGTTGATTAAGGTTAAAAATATGACCGTATCTCTGGCCGACGGCCTGTAAGACTTTGACACCTTCGGCGACTACTTCGGGACCAACGCCGTCTCCGGGTAATACTATCAGGTTAAACTTCACTTAATTCCTCCTCGCCAGTCTCTTTTTGGTATATTCGATAAGTCCGCCCGCGGATATCAGCTCGGACATGAACTCCGGATAGGGTTTAGCGGTAAATATCTTATCCCTGGTGATGTTCTTGATTTTTCCTTTAGCCAGATCAATCTCAAGTAAATCACCAGTGTCCGTATTCGCGACGGCTGCAGCGCATTCCAGCAAGGGCAGACCGATGTCGATTGCGTTGCGGAAGAAGATGCGGGCGAAGCTGGCCGCGATGACGCAGGAGACGCCGGCGGCTTTAATTGCCAACGGGGCATGTTCCCGCGACGAGCCGCAGCCAAAGTTGGTGGTAGCCATGATGATATCCCCGTGTTTGACCTTCTTAAGAAAAGCGGCATCGATGTCTTCCATGCAGTGCCTGGCCAGCTCATGGGGTTCGGACACGTTGAGGTAGCGGGCGGGGATGATGACGTCCGTATTGACATCGGCACCGTATTTGAAGACCTTGCCTTTTAACTTCACTTTGACTCCTTTTACGAAATTAAACAGGCGATTCGTTTTTATATATTTTTTTTAACTACTTTCGTAGCTGTTCAGCTTCAGGATTCGTTTTTTTATTTATGTTAAATTAGCTTCATTTTTCAGGTATTCGTTTTTAGAGTTATGTAAAACCCAGCTTCACCTTTCAGCTATTCGTTTTTAGAGTTATGTTAAACAGCGCCCCTTCTCGCTATACACTCCCGTTTAACAAACTTTTCAATCTATTATAAGATTCCTCTTAGACTACCTTACTTAATACCTCAATTTATGTCCGAGGATTTCTACACCGGACTGCCATTTTCTCCCACGCTCGGGCAGCAAGTCCTGGAAGAGCTCGACCTGCCCTACCAGATTGAAACCAAGCCTGATATAAAGGTCAAAGGCTTTCTCATTCCTTAACTCAGGTCTAATAGTCAGGAAACGAAATCCTGCCTTTTTAGCTTCGCCCGTAACATGCCGTACAAGGAGCGAACCAGTGCCTTTGTCGCGTTCATCCGCAGCTACTACCAGCGGTTCAATCTCCACCACGCCATTTTCAAGTGGATATTCCAGGAGTCCGGCCAAGCCAACGACTCGTCCATCAGCCTCGGCAACCCAGGTACCGCGACGATTGTTCATCGCGAGGAATTTATCAAATCCCCGTCCCGGGTCAACACCGGCAATCGAAGGGTCGCGGTAAATCTCGGCCTCATGCTGAGCCAGTTCGCCCTCAAGCGCACGGCAGGCGGCATAATCCGAGTCCAGATATTCACGGATAAGGATATTATTTTTCATTTATTTCATAACCTCGTCCGGATGGACGATTTTGCCGGCGGCGGCGCTGGCGGCAGCAATGGCCGGATTAGCCAGATAGACTTCCGACTTGGTGCTGCCCATACGACCGACAAAGTTACGGTTGGTGGTAGAAACGCAGCGTTCACCTTCCGCCAGGACGCCCATGTGACCCGCCCAGGCAGGGACCGCAGGTGGGCGTGCTCACGACCGCGCCCGCTTTAATAAACGTCTCGATAAGGCCCTCGCCTAGGGCATCGAGGTAGACCTGCTGTGTGCCCGGGATGATGATGCAACGGACGCCGGAATGGACATGATGTCTTTTGAATATCTGGGCCGCCAGGCGGAGGTCCTCGATACGGCCGTTGGTGCAGCTGCCGATAACCGCCTGGTCGATGGTGACATCGCCCACCTGGCTCACCGGCCGGGCATTGGCCGGCGAATGAGGCATCGAGACCTGCGGCTCGATAGTCGAGACGTCATATTCAATGACCCTGGCATAAACGGCGTCGGGGTCCGGCTCATAGACCAGGTAATCGCGTTTCGCCCGCGACTTTATGTATAGTTGTGTCTTGTTATCGACGTGGAAAAGTCCGGCCTTGCCGCCGGCTTCGATAGCCATGTTGGCCATCGTAAAGCGACCGTCCATGGACAAAGCCTCAATAGCCTCGCCGGTGAACTCCATCGCCGCATATAAAGCGCCGTCAACCCCGATATTACCGATGGTATAAAGAATCAGGTCCTTACCCCCGACCCACTTACCCAGCGCGCCGTGATAAACAAACCTGATGGTCGGCGGGACCTTCATCCAGATATCGCCGGTAGCCATGGCCGCGGCAATATCCGTCGAGCCCATGCCGGTCGCAAAAGCCCCCACGGCGCCATAAGTGCAGGTATGAGAGTCCGCCCCGATGACGCAGTCGCCGGGCAATACCAGCCCCTGCTCGGGAATGAGGACGTGCTCGATACCCATCTGCCCCACCTCAAAGTACCTGATGCCCTGCTCCCGGCAGAAGTCGCGCATTATCTTCGCCTGCTCGGCGGAGAGGATGTCCTTATTCGGCACGAAATGGTCGGGCACCATCACGATTTTCGCAGGGTCGAAGACTTTGCTTACGCCAAGCCGTCGGAACTCCCGGATAGCGATGGGCGCGGTGATATCGTTGGACACAATCAGGTCCACCCGGGCGTTAATAAATTCGCCGGGGACCACTTCTTTTTTATCGGCGTGCGCCGCCAGTATTTTCTCTGCTAAGTTCAATTCAGTTCTCCATTAACATATTACAGTCTTTATTGACCCGGTCGATGAATGTGAGGGAGCACCAGTATCACCAACGATAGCGCCGTAGCCACTCCCGAGACGATATATAATCCGGCCCCGGCCGCCATACCGATACCTGCCACGGTCCAGATAGTGGCGGCGGTAGTAAGACCGACGACAACACCGCCGGTGCGATGCAGGATAACGCCGGCACCGATAAAGCCGATGCCGGTGGCGACGCTGGCGGCAATGCGGGCGGGGTCGCTGCCGGTAAAGCCGTAAATGGATATCACGGTAAGCAACGCCGAACCAAGGCAAATCAGCATATTAGTCCTCAAGCCGGCCTCTTTGCCCGACATTTCGCGCTGGAAACCGATGACCGCCCCCAGAAACGTGGCCAGCAACAGGCGCAGAGCTATCTCCAAATCTATATTCATTTAGACACCCCGTTTTTACGGACGTCCAGCAGGCGGTTGAGGGCATTAATATACGCCTTGGCGCTAGAAACGATGATATCCGTGTCCGCACCGCGACCGGTATAGGTCAGGCCATCACTCTCAATCCTGATAAGCACCTCGCCGATGGCATCGATGCCCTCGGTGACCGATTTTACCGTGAACTCGGTGAGCGAATTGGGCACATTGACACACAGGTTGATAGCTTTATAAACCGCGTCCACGGGGCCGGTGCCGAGGGCGGCACCCTCGATGGTGCCGCCACCGGGACCAATGAGCCTCACGCCCGCCATGGGAAGGCCCTGGTCACCGCAGGTCACCTGGAGGCGGTCAAGGTGATACTCCTCGGAGACGGTGCGCCGTTCCTCGGCCACTAACGACTCGATATCGCGGTCGGTAATGTCCTTCTTCTTGTCCGCCAGCTCCTTGAAGGCGGCGAAAGCCCGGTTCAGGTCTTCCTCCGTCAGAGTATAGCCCAGCTCGGACAGCCGCTGCTTAAAAGCATGCCGCCCGCTCAGTTTCCCCAGCACCAGACTGCTCGCCGGGACGCCGACCGTCCGGGGGTCCATGATTTCATAGGTTATCGGCATCTTGATAACGCCGTCCTGGTGGATACCCGACTCGTGGGCGAACGCATTGGCGCCGACAATAGCTTTATTGGGCTGGACGAGGAACCCGGTGAGGTCGCTCACCAGACGGCTCGTGCGATAAATCTGTTTCGTGTCAATACCCGTCGTCAGATTAAAGAGGTCGCGCCGGGTCTGGATAGTCATGACGATTTCTTCCAGCGAGGCGTTGCCCGCCCTTTCGCCGATGCCGTTAATCGTACATTCCGCCTGCCGAGCTCCCTGGCGAATAGCTTCCAGGGTGTTGGCGACCGCCAGACCGAGGTCGTTATGGCAATGAACGCTCACGACGGCTTGAGCGATGTTTTTCACATGCTGGAAAATGCCGGAAATCAAGCCGCCGAACTCTCCGGGGATGGCGTAGCCTACCGTATCGGGGATGTTGACCGTGGAGGCGCCGGCCGCGATGACCGCTTCCAGAATCTGGTAGAGATACGGCGGCTCCGTGCGGCTGGCGTCCATCGGGGAAAACTCAATATCAGATGTGTAGCCCTTTGCCCTGGCGACCGATTCGCAGGCCATTCTCAGGACTTCCTCGCGGGTCTTCTTGAGCTGGTGGACGAGATGAATATCGGAAGCCGAGAGGAAAATGTGGATGCGGGGGCGCGCGGCTTCCTTAACCGCCTCCCAGGCGCGGTCGATGGCTTTAAAGTTAGCGTGAGTCAGCGCACAAATGGATGAATTTTTTATTTCGCGGGAGATAAGGCTGACCGCTTCGAAGTCGCCGGGGCTGCTGGCAGGAAAGCCGGCTTCAATAACATCGACACCGAGCTTTTCCAGCTGATGCGCAATTTCCAGTTTTTCCTGAACGTTGAGAGTGCCCCCCGCCGCCTGCTCCCCGTCCCTCAGTGTGGTGTCAAAGATAATAACCCTGTCCATGATATGTTCCTCCTTGGAGAATTAATTCGAGATAAAAACGCCGGTCCCCCTCTCTACGTGTTTAGAGAGGGGCGGATAAGGATGAGGTTAATTCTCCGTAGATAAGAACACTTATGGTACGACATGGTTAGTAATCATTATATACGGTCTGAGAGTTTTTGTCTATAGGGTGGATGTTGGAGACCTCACCCCTTGCCCCTCTCCAGCCAGGTACAGGGATGGAAACCTATCTATTAAATGGCTGGAGAGGGGAAGTTATTTGAGAGGGGGCTGCGCCCCCTCTCGCTACGCACTCCCGCCTGGGCGGGGCAGGATAAGGTGGGGAAAAGAAAGAGGGGCTACGAAAGCCCCTCTTCGATACATACTTATTTAATGAGAAATCAGTTGGATTGCCGGCCGGCGGTGCCTTTGGCGGTCTTGATATTGGCTTTCTCGGATTCTTTAGGACGGAGGTCGCGGGTGGCCTGGCCGGCCCGCCACATCTCGGAATCGTGCATTACTTTCAGTTCCTTACCTAAAAGCTCACGGTAGTCCGGCCCGCCGCAGGCACGGATGACCCGCCGCGTTTCCACCCCGCTCGCCACTCTTTCGTAAAGCTCTTTAAAGACCGGCATGACGGCCTTTTTGAATTTCGGCTTCCAGTCGAGGGCGCCGCGCTGGGCAGTGGCGGAGCAGTTGGCGTACATCCAGTCCATTCCATTTTCGGCGACGAGCCGGATTAGGCTCTCGGTAAGCTCCTCGACGGTCTCATTGAAGGCCTCGCTGGGACTATGGCCGTGCTTTCTTAACGTATCGTACTGGGCTTCCATGATACCGGCCAAAGCGCCCATCAGGACGCCGCGCTCGCCGACGAGGTCGGAATAGACCTCATTTTCGAAGGTCGTGGGGAAGAGATAGCCGGAACCGATGGCAATACCCAGGGCGAGGGCCCGCTCTCTGGCGCGGCCGGTGGCGTCCTGGAAGACCGCGAAGCTGGAATTAATGCCTGCCCCGGACAAGAAGTTACGGCGCAACGATGTCCCGCTCCCTTTGGGAGCCACCATGATAACGTCGACGTCTTCAGGCGGAATAACTTTGGTCTGGTCGCGATAGACGATGGAGAACCCATGAGAGAAATAAACAGCTTTGCCCGGCTTAAGATGCTTCTTAATGGAAGGCCAGATTAACCTCTGCGAGGCATCGCTGGTCAACATCTCGATAATGGTCCCCCGCTCGGCGGCCTCCTCGATTTCAAAGAGGTCTTTACCGGGCTTCCAGCCGTCGGCGACCGCCCGGTCCCAGTCCCGCATAAACTGTTTACTCTGCCCCACGATGACGTTGAAGCCGTTGTCTTTCATGTTTAGAGATTGGCCGGGACCCTGGACGCCGTAGCCGATGACCGCGACGGTCTCGTTTTTAAGCACCTGGCGGGCTTTCGCCATGGGGAACTCACTCCGCATGACGACCTCTTCCTTGACGCCTCCGAAATCGATAAGAGCCATAGTACTCCTCCTTAACATGACGTTTAAAAACCGGAACGACAAATTCAGGATAATCGGTAAAAAACAATCTATTTTTTAACGCGGCCCCGGGCGGCCTTTTCTTCCGGGGACGGAACGCTGATGTTGCCCCGTATCATCGCGACGCGGCCGGTGCGCGCGATTTCCTTAACGCCGAAACCGCGCAACAGCTTGAGCATGGAATCGATTTTATCCTCGTCCCCGGTAATCTCGATGGTTAAAGAGTCCGAGGAGACATCGACGATATTAGCACGGAAGATATCGGCTATCTCCAGAATTTCGCTGCGGGTGGCGGAGGTGGCTTTCACCTTCACCATCGCCAGCTCGCGTACGGTTATTTTATCGCCGGAAATGTCCGAGACCCGGACAACATCAATTAACTTGTCCAGCTGCTTGCGTACCTGTTCGACCATAGCCGTCGACCCGTTGACGACGATGGTGACCCGGGAGAGGTGGGGCTCTTCGCTGTGGCCGACGGCGATACTATCGATGTTAAAGCCGCGGCGACGGAAGAGGCTCACCATGCGATTGAGGACACCCGGCTTGTCCTGGACAATAGCGACTAGGGTGTGCTTCGTTGCGGCCATGTCGATACCTCTTTCCTGGGTCGTTCTATAAATTCCGCCACCGACGCCCCGGGCGGGACCATAGGGAACACGTTCTCCTCGGGCTCCACTTTAAAGTCGATCAGGAAGGGGCCGTCATAATCCATTGCCCGGGCAATCGCCCCGGCCACCTCTTCGCGGCGGGTAACGCGCAGGCCGGGGATGCAATACGCCTCGGCCACCTTAACGAAATCGGGGCAGGAGAGCGGGGTGGCGACGTATCTTTTACCGTAAAAGAGCTCCTGCCACTGCCTGACCATGCCCAGATAACCGTTGTTCATGATGGCAATCTTGACGGCGATTTTATCCTGGACGAGAGTAGCCAGCTCCTGGATGGTCATCTGGATAGAGCCATCGCCATCGATGAGCCAAACGGTCTTGTCCGGGCGGCCGACCTTGGCGCCCATCGACGCCGGCAGCCCGAAGCCCATCGTGCCCAGACCGCCGGAAGAGATAAAGTTGCGGGGCTCGTTGAAAATATAATGCTGGGCGGTCCACATCTGGTGCTGGCCGACCCCGGTAACGATAACCGCCTGACCGCGGGTGGCTTCGTATAATTGATGAATAATGTATTGGGGCAGCAATTCGGGGCCTTCCCTTATTTCCAGCATGGGGTGCTGCCTGCGCCAATCGTCAAGCTGCTGCAGCCATTCCACGTGCTGGCGGGACTCAATCATCTTATGCATCGCTTCGAGCACGGCTTTAACATCGCCGACGATGGGCACATCGACACGAACGTTCTTACCGATTTCCGCGGGGTCTAAATCGATATGGATGATTTTAGCATTCGGGGCAAAGCCGCTTATCTTGCCGGTGACCCTATCGTCGAACCGCATACCGACGGCGATAAGAAGGTCGGTATTATCGATGGCCTTATTAGCGTAGCCGGAGCCGTGCATGCCGGCCATGCCGTAGCTCATGACATGATTTCCCGGGAAGCAGCCGATGCCCAGTAAAGTGGTGACTACCGGAATCTGGGCGGTCTCGGCGAACTTTTTCAGCTCCTCGCTAGCCCCGGAGATAATAACGCCCCGCCCGGCGATAATCAGCGGTCGTTGGGCGGTGTTAATCAATGCGGCGGCACTCTTAAGCTGGGTGGGGTGCCCCCTGGTGGGGATTTTATAGCCGGGGAGGCTCACCGCGCCGACAGGGGCAATATATTCCACCTGCTCCAGCTGAACGTCACGGGGGAGGTCAATGAGCACCGGGCCGGGCCGACCGGTACGGGCGATATAAAAAGCCTCCTTGAAGACAGTCGCGAGGTCGGCGCCATCGGTAACCAGATAGCTATGCTTGGTGATGGGCAGGGTAATACCAGTAATATCAATCTCCTGGAAGGCATCTTTGCCGATAAAGGGTGTGGCAACCTGACCGGTCAGAGCAACGATCGGGACCGAATCCATATAAGCATTGGCGATACCCGTCACGAGGTTGGTAGCGCCGGGACCGGAGGTCGCCATACAGACTCCCACCTTGCCGGTGGCGCGTGCGTAGCCATCGGCGGCATGGGCAGCGCCCTGCTCGTGGCGGACCAAGATGTGCCGGAGCTGCGGATACTGGGGCAGGGTGTCGTAAAAGGGCAGCAGGACACCGCCGGGGAAACCAAACATGACCTCGACGCCCTCGGCAATCAAGCTTTCACAGATAATCTGGGCACCCGTCTTTTTCATGGATTTCCCCCTTTATTTTTCAAAGACCGCGCCGGTGCTGGCCGAAGAGACATTTTCAATATAGCGGGCCAGATAGCCCGACTTTATCCTCGACTTGAAAGCGGGCACCTTGGCGAGTCGATCAGAAATTTGCTTGTCCGTAAGCTCCACATTAAGTTTATTGCCGGGAATATCAATATTAATGATATCCCCTTCTTTGACGGCGGCGATAGGCCCACGGGCCGCCGCCTCCGGGGAGACATGGCCGATAGAAGCGCCGCGGGTGGCGCCGGAGAACCGGCCGTCTGTAATCAAAGCCACCTCTTTATCCAGCCCTGCCCCGGTTATCAAAGAAGTGGGAGTGAGCATCTCGCGCATGCCGGGACCGCCTTTAGGGCCTTCGTAGCGGATGACGAGCACATCTCCGGCGTTGATTTTCTTAGCCAGAATCGCTTTGGTGGCCTCTTCCTCGGAATCGAAAACGCGGGCAGGACCTCGGTGCACCAGCATTTCCGGGGCGACGGCGGCTTTCTTGACCACCGACCCTTCCGGCGCCAGATTACCGAAAAGCAAGGCCAGGCCGCCGGTGGCCGAGTGGGCGGTCTTTATCGAGCGGATGACCTCTTTATCCAGAGTCTTAACGCCAGTAAGGTTCTCGCCCACGGTTTTACCGGTCACGGTCAGTGGTTTCAAATTTAAAAGGCTCTTAAGCTGATTCATGACCGCGGGGATGCCCCCTGCCCTATCAAGGTCCTCGATATGATGGGGGCCGACCGGCCGCAGCGAACAGAGATAAGGCGTGCGGCGGGCGATGTCGTTGACCGCCGACAGGTTAAAAGCGATACCGGCCTCGTGGGCGATAGCCATAAGGTGCAAGACCGAGTTACTGCTGCCGCCCAGAGCCATATCCACCGTAAAGGCATTAAAGATGGCATCGGACGTGATTATTTCACGCGGTCGGGTATCATCTTCTAATATCTTGAGCACCTGCTCGCCGGCGCGGCGCGCCAAAGTCCGGCGGCGGGCGTCCACGGCGGGGATAGTGCCGTTACCCGGCAGGCCCATGCCCAGCGCCTCGGTCAGACAGTTCATGGTGTTGGCGGTGAACATGCCGGCGCAGCTGCCACAGCCGGGGCAGGCCAGCTGCTCCAGATGGGTGAGCTCCGCCTCCGACATATTACCGGCGGACACGGCGCCGACGGCTTCGAAGACGTTATTTAGGTCGACCTTTTGCCCGTTAACGTGTCCCGCCAGCATCGGGCCGCCACTGACGAAGATTGCCGGCAGATTCAATCTCAAGGCAGCCATGAGCATACCGGGGACAATCTTATCGCAGTTAGGTATAAAGACCAGGGCATCGAAGGCATGAGCCTCGGCCATAATTTCCACGGAGTCGGCAATAAGCTCGCGGCTGGGCAGGCTGTATTTCATGCCGGAGTGGTTCATGGCGATGCCATCGCAGACGGCAATTGTATTAAATTCGAAAGGAACGCCCCCGGCGGCGCGCACGCCCTCTTTCACCGCCGCGGCGATTTCGCGGAGGTGGACATGGCCGGGGACGATCTCGGTGAAGCTATTGACAATACCGATAAGAGGCTTATCAAGGTCCTGCGGAGAGCAGCCCAGGGCATAAAGCAGCGACCGATGCGGTGCCCTTTCAATCCCTTTTTTTACGGCATCACTTTTCATCCTGTGCCCCTTAAAAAGCGCTACTAAAAAAATGACCGTCTCTCAAGACGGACCGGGGGGAGATTATTTGGCGTGAAGCCCGTATCTAAAGATAACATGGGGGCAGGTTATTGTCAAGCTATCAAGGCTCTATTTTAAAGCCTGCCACTGCCATGACTTGTCTTTGCGGACAGCACGGCCAAGGCCGGGGAACGGAAAGTGAAAAGCCATCACCAGTGATTTATCGGCGGAGGCCATTTCGAACAGCTTACGCCGGGAAGCGGCGACCTGAGCAGGAACAACATCGAATGCGGAAAACCAGTCCAACATTTCCATATGAACGGGATGAAGAACGACATCCGAGATACATAACAGTCGTTCATTTTTCGAAGAGATGGCTAAAGCCATAAGGCCGGGGGTGTGTCCCGGCGCGGCAACGGTGCGTATGCCCGGGACAATTTCAGTGCCATCATCGACCAGGTCCATTCGGGACTTAAGCGGCAGGAGGTTTTTGCGGGCGGTACCTACCAGGATTCCCCTGGAATGCTCATCGATTTTTTGCTCCGCCTGAATAGACGTCCAAAAATCCCATTCGTCCTTAGAGATAACGTAGCGTGCCGCAGGAAAGGCCGGCTGCCCTTCAGTATCGGTGTTACCGCCGAGATGGTCCGGATGGCCGTGCGTATTAATCACAATACCAATATCTTCGGGGGTAATATTTTCCGACCGCAGGTTCTGAATGAGCTTCCCGGTAGTGGGCGCCAGATTACCCGCTCCCGTATCTATCAGTACCAGATACTTACCGGTGTTAACTAACAAACAAATGTAAGGACTTATCCAATTGGTCCAGCGGGACGGCAGTTCATAATGAAGACGCACCGGTGCAAGAGATTCCGGGGAGGCGTTGGCGAAAAGCAGAACTTCAGGAGGGGGGAACTGGGGTGGGGCATAATTGTGAAAGCCGTCACTGACGGCGAGGCATTCAAAGTCGCCGACATTAAATCGATAGCTATTATTCATCGACTCCTCCTTACTTACATTGCTCATCCTCGATTTTCTTTATTTTGTTAATTCGCGCGATGTGGCGGCCGCCCTCGAACCCGGTGGCAAGAAAGTCCTCGACGATAGCCTTGACTTTAATCTCTATCTCCTCCGCCGCCAGACAGCAAATCTGGGCATCGTTGTGGAGGCGGGCGCGGTGGGCGGTAAAGACATCGTAGCACTGGGCGGCGCGGATACCGCGCACTTTATTGGCGGCGATGCACATGCCGATGCCGGTGCCGCAGATTAAAATACCCTGGTCGTATTCGCCACGGGCAACGGCATTGGCCACCTGAAAAGCAATGTCAGGATAATCAACGGCGTCCTCCGTATAGCAGCCGAAGTCGTGATAAGTGTGACCAGCCCCGGTAATCACCTTAATAACCGTTGGTTTCAAATTACAGCCCCGGTGGTCATTACCGACAGCAATATGCATGCGCCTAACCTCCAGAATGAGTATTTTCAGATTCCTCGGGATGGTGAAAGAGGCCCAATGTTTCACGGATTTCCAGCCAAGAGATACGCCCCTGCCGGATAAGCTGGGGCGGACTGACCGACAAATCAACGATGGTGGAAAGCTCGCGGGACTTAAGCGGCCCCTGGTCGAGCACCAAAGCCACCTGGGCGAGGCTAGCGCCAAGCTGCGCCGTGACCTCGTCGATAGAGTACGTCCCGGGCTTACCGCTGATATTGGCGCTGGTGGTGGTGAGGGGGCGGCCGGTCATTTCCGCCAGGCGCAGCATAATTTTATTATCCGGTATGCGGATGCCGACGGTATCCAGTCCAGCTACCAGTATCGAGGGAACGGTCTCTTTTTTCTTGAGCACCAGGGTCAGCGCGCCGGGGAGATAGCGGCTTGCCAGATAGCGGGCGACTGCGGTGATAAAGGCATATTTCTCCGCTTCGGCGATAGAGCTGACGGCGATATGAATCGGGTTGGAATAAACGCGGCCCTTCAGCTGAAAGACTTTCGCCACGGCGCGGGCGTCCAGGGCATTGGCGGAAAAAGCGTAGCCGGTATCGGTGGGACAGACCAGCACCTCGCCGCGGTCAAGCAATTTTATGGCGCGCTCAAGGACTTTAACGTCGGGATTGAGAGGGTCAATTTTTTCTATCTTCGTCTTCATATTATCCCCCAAGCGGAGCGCTGGGAAACACGTTAAGACGCAAGTCCGACCTTTCTCCCAGCATCATTCTAGCGTATCCGGCAGCCGCAATCATAGCGGCATTATCCGTACAAAGGGATAATTTCGGGAAAAATATTTGTATACCCTTCTTTTCACAGGTTTCGGTAAATACCTGGCGGAGTCGACTGTTCGCGGAGACACCCCCGGTGACGCTGATAGTCGTTACGCCTTTTTCGAGGGCCGCCCGGACGGTCTTAGCCACCAGAACGTCCACGACGGCTTCCTGAAAGCTCGCGGCGATATCGGCGAGATGCAGGGTTTCGCGGCGGGCGAGGGGTTCTTTGAACATATTAACGACAGATGTCTTAAGTCCGCTGAAACTGAAATCATACGCTTTACTGCTAATCATAGGGCGGGGGAATTTAAAAGCCCGGCGGTTCCCCTGCGGCGAAAGCTTATCGATGACCGGGCCGCCGGGGAAGTCCAGACCCAGGAACTTAGCGACTTTATCGAACGCCTCGCCGGCGGCGTCGTCCAGAGTGGCACCGAGTATATCGTAGCGGCAAGGCTCCGGCACGTAAAGCAGCATATTATGCCCGCCGGAAACGGTCAAACAGACGTGGGGAAAAGATATTTCCGGATGAGAAAGCTGATTGGCGAAGACATGCCCTTCGATATGATGTACGCCAATAAGAGGCATGTTTTTAACATAGCAAATCGTCTTCGCCGCCGCGACGCCGACCATCAGGCAACCGACCAGTCCCTGCCGGGAAGTGACGGCGACGGCTTCAATATCATCCAGAGTTTTACCGGCGGTATCCAGGGCTTCCTTAATCACGTAACCGATGAGCTCCGTATGCCGGCGGGCGGCAATCTCCGGCACGACACCACCATATTTCTTGAGCAAATCGAGCTGCGTCGAGATGGTGCTGGAAAGAATAACTTTGCCATCGGCGACCAGCGCCGCGGCAGTCTCGTCACACGAAGTCTCAATACCTAAAACCAGCATTTTTTCCCTTTATGTATGGCCATCACGATAGCGATTGACAAACACTTTAGCGGTGGATTCTTTAAGATAAAGCGGGGTAAGGGAAAGGGCATCCTGTGACTCACCGCGAGCAAGCCGGACAGCTGCCAGAGCAGCCACGGCAGCGCCGGACGGCAGAGCTTCGACGAATTTAATCTTTTGGTCGGACTCCTGCTCAATAAGATGGGCATATGACGTAGCTCCGGAGCCAATTATCACGGCGGGGCCGGTTATCAGTGACGATAGCCCTTGAACGGCGCCGATATAATAGTCCCCGATTCTCTCAACACCATTTTCTCCTGAAGAGTAAAGACCGGCGTAAACGGCGTCGCCCGCGCCCACGGCGATAACAGAACAAACAAGCGGGGCTTCACGACGGGCAGATAACGCCAGGGCTTCTAAAGTGGGCACACCATAAACGGGCCGGTCCATACTGAAAGCCAACATTTTAGCTACGGTGACCCCCACCCTGATGCCCGTCCAGGAGCCGGGGCCCAGCCCCACGCCGATTCCCTGAATATTCTGGAGGCTCAACTTAACGCTTTTCAGAGTGTCATCTATATTGGAAACGATTTGCTCCAGGGAGTCGGTCCGGGCGGAAAACGTATTGTCCGCCAGGACGCGGCTACCGTCGACCACACCCACGGCGTTAATGTAACCGGAGGTATCAAGACCCAGCACGATCACTGTTTCTTCAGCTCCTTAAAAAGACCTTTAAATTTGTCACCGGTCGACGAAAAGACAAGGCGCCGTTGGCGGGGTGACAGTATCTTAAACTCTATTTTTAACAGGTCGAGGGGGAGAAGGGGTAAAATTTTTTCCGCCCACTCGATAATCATGACACCCGAAGCGGCACGCCGGAGGTAGTCCACCAAACCAAGCTCGACGCCATCGGCCTCAGCGCCGATACGATAGAGGTCAAGGTGGAAAACAGGCCAACGGCCACGGTATTCGTTCACCAAGACAAAAGTGGGGCTGTTTACCTGCCTTAAGGGCACACCCAAGCCAGCGCAGATACCGCGGGTGAGGAGGGTCTTACCGCAGCCAAGCTCGCCGATCAAGGCAATCACGGAACCCGCGGCGAGGTGGTTCCCAATTTGTTTCCCCAGTGCGGTCGTGGCGGCGGGACTCTGGCTAAAAAACACATACTGCATTCGAGGATAGTATAGCATTTCCCCGAACATAATCGTAATCGTATTTATTGCTAAAAGAAGGCTGCTATGATAATATGCAGTCTGAACGGACACAGGATGAGCAAAGCAGTTTCCATTGTCATACCCACCTTCAACGAAAAGGAAAACATCACACCTCTTTTAGAGCGGATTGCGCGCGCCCTGGATGCCCGCGATTACGAAGTGGTCTTCGTGGATGATAACAGCCGGGATGGGACGTCCGAGCTTATCAACAGCCTATCAGGGAAATACCCGGTGCGGGTCCTGGTGCGTAAAGAAGAAAGGGGGCTGGCAACGGCGGTAGTCCACGGCATCGAACATAGCGAGGGCGGCACCGTCGTGGTGATGGACGCCGATTTACAGCACCCGCCGGAAGTCATCCCCGATTTACTAAATAAAACAAAAAGCGGCGCGGATATCGTTATCGCCAGTCGGTATACCCAGGGGGGAGGGATGAAGGAGTGGGGACTCATCAGAAGAATAATTTCCAAGGGGGCGATAATTCTCGCGCACGTATTACTGCCGGCCACCAGGGCGGTCAAAGACCCGATGTCCGGCTATTTCGCCTTCAAGCGTACGGCCATAAGCGAAGCCAGGCTGAAGCCACGCGGCTATAAAATACTACTGGAGATACTCATGGAGGGAAAATTCCAGAACGCGGCGGAGGTCCCCTACACCTTCAGCAACCGGAGCGGCGGTGAAAGCAAGCTCAATACGCGGCAGCAAATCGAATATCTAAAGCACCTAGGCAGCCTGATGTGGCGGACGGGCGAGCTTTTAAGATTTTTTAAATTCTGCCTGGTGGGGTTAAGCGGGGTTGGTGTCAACGAGGGGCTGCTCTGGCTGTTAAAAGAAAAAGCGGGCCTGCCATACCTAGGCTCGGCGGTGATAGCCATCGAGACATCCATTATCACCAACTTTATGCTAAATAACTATTATACGTTCCGGCAGAGAAATGAACCGGGCACCAGAGCATTTTTCAGCCGGGGGTTAAAATTCAACATGGTAAGTCTGGCCGGCCTGGGAATCAACCTGGGCATACTCGGGCTTTTCACCGAGGTCTTCGGGGTTAATTACCTGGTGTCAAACCTCATCGGCATCGTTCTGGCGTTTATCTGGAATTACCTGCTCAATACCTGGTGGACCTGGAAATAACAGGTTAGCGGGTAACCTCCGACACAGGCAACATTTCAACATTATTACCCGTCTTCGCTCCGTATTCATTGATAAAGATAGACGCCAGGATAATAATATCAATATAGTAGAAATAGCCCCAGAGACTGCGCCAGGCGAAGAACAAAGGCAGGACGGACAGAATTAAGGCGGTATCCGGGTAGCGGCGGCAGTTAAAGTAATACCAGACGATACCCAGTGCGAAAACGGCGATTTCCAGAATATTGAATACCAGCGAGGATTGAACGTTTACCAGTCCTCCGGAAACCAGGGATATTATCCCCACGCCGACAGGAAACATCTTATCCACGACGGGAGCGAATATCGAGGAGAGCCAGAGCGAGGGGTCGGCGGCGAAAAACCAGACATTGGCGGCGACGAATATGCCGATAATAATCGCCCCGGCGGCCATGAACCGTCGCCAGCCCATGGTGCGGAAAATAACCACCAGGTAGAACGGTAAGAAGAACCAGGTTATCTGCTTGGTGGCAATCACCAAGCCCATAAATACGGCCGACGCCCATATATTTTTCCGGTACAGGACCCAAGCCAACAGCAGAAACGGGAAGTAGAGGAACCCCGTTTCTCCCCCGGCCAGAGAATTCCAGAGCTGGACGCTGGCCATAAGAGCCACGATGAAGAAAAATCGGTATTTCCCTGGGATAATGAAGGCCACGTAAACCAAAACAGGTATCAGGAAGATAAGGTAAATCAGGCGGAAATCACCGACGCCCAGCCAGATAAAGGGCGCCGGCAGCAGAAAACAAGCGGCGGGGTAATTAAATTTCGATTCTAATTCGGGGGGAATGCGGGATGGGTCTTGTGACGCGTCCTGCCAGAGCTGTTGCAGCTGGTCGGGTGTGGGATAGGGAAAAATATTAGCGAACTGACCTACCCGCAGCGGCGTCAGTTTATCCTTGCGGGCATTGAAATCTATCGTCGCGCTGACGATATTAGCGTCGGTATAGGGGTTTTTACCTTCTAAAAGATTTACCGCCGCCTGTTGTGAAAGCGCGGTGGAGTCGTTATAACCAAAAACTTCTTTAAAAGAAGCCATGAGAAGCGGCAATTCTCCGGCCGACTTATTAAAATTGATATGTTTAAATTCGACAATGGAGACAAACACCAGCAGCAGAAGCGCGGTAACGCAGAAAACAATAGCGATAGTAACGGCCGCGGTTTTAACCCAGTGCAGGCGGTCTTTCAGATATACATCGACGCCGGGCGACGCTACCATGAAGAGGACGGCGAAAAAAGCCAGCCAGACGACGGTGCCGGATACGGAAAAAGCGGCGCTGGCCAGGACGAAGCCGACCGCCGAAAGTGCCGAGCCCATTATTTGAAAAAGAAGCGAGACAAAAAACAGGTTAATCCTGGGCGTGGCGCGGTTCCATGATAAAATGCTCATAATATCATCAAGCGGAAACGGCAGGCTCACCGCTTTCCGTATTAAGTTTTATTATATGACGTTTTAAATGTTTTTTCTAATCGGTTGGCAAAACAAGCTACTACCGACTTCAAGCCGAATACCAGGTCCTGTTGATAAGTACCAAAAATGAGTCTATAATCTGGCAGACGGGTTGCGGGAAATGGCGGTGTTATGGTAAATTATTCTATGGATAGTGAAAACAGCGTAACCCACCCCGACGAAAGCCACCGCGTAGCCACCACCGACGACATCGAGGTCTCGACCTACCTAGAGATTGCCAAGAAAATCAGCGGCGAACGGCCGGCGGCCACCGAAGAAGCAATCTCCGGCGCCGAGCGCGAGGCAATCATCGTCCTGGACTTCGGCTCTCAATATAACATGCTGATAGCACGGCGGGTGCGTGAAGCCCAGGTCTACTGCGAGCTATTGCCCCACGACACCCCCTGGGAAAAAATCGAGCCACTTAATCCTAAAGGTTTCATCCTGTCCGGCGGACCGGCCAGCGTTTACGAAAAAGACGCGCCCCTGGCGCCGTCCTATGTTTACGAAAGCGGTCTACCGGTACTCGGTATCTGCTACGGGATGCAGGTCATTACCAAACAGCTCGGCGGGCAAGTAACGCCGGGAACCAGATGCGAATACGGGCACGCTATACTGCACCTGAGCGCGGTGGACTCGCCGCTATTTGCCAAACTGCCGGAATCGACGCCGGTCTGGATGAGCCATGGCGATAAAATAGAGGCGATGCCGCCGGGATTCACCGCCCTGGCCTATACCGAAAACTCGCCTTACGCCGTCATCGGGAACGGGCGCAATATCTTCGGGCTGCAATTTCATCCGGAGGTCGCCCATACCCCAGAAGGCAAGACTATCCTGCGCAACTTCGTCTATAAAGTCTGCGGATGCAAAGGCAACTGGACGATGGGCAACTTCGTCATCGAGACCATTTCGAGAATCAAGGAACAGGTCGGTGACGGCAAGGTCATCAACGCCCTCTCGGGAGGGGTGGACTCATCGGTGGTGGCCACGCTCATCCAGCGGGCCATCGGCGACCAGCTGACGTGTATCTTCGTGAATAACGGGCTATTACGGCGCGAGGAAGCAGAGCGGACCCTCAAGGTCTTTAAAAACAACCTGGGCATGAACATCATATTCGTCGACGCTTCGGACAGGTTCCTCAACAGACTCAAGGGGGTCATCGACCCCGAGGAAAAGCGCAAAATCATCGGCGAGGAGTTCATCAGGGTCTTCGAGGACGAAGCCAAACGAATCGGCAAGGTGGACTTCCTGGCGCAGGGCACGCTTTACCCCGACGTCATCGAAAGCGTATCGTCCGTAAGCACCGTATCAGCCAAAATAAAGTCGCACCATAACGTCGGTGGGCTGCCGGCGAAGATGACGCTAAAGCTGCTCGAACCGCTGCGGTTCCTTTTCAAGGACGAGGTACGGCAGGTGGGCACGGAGCTAGGGCTCCCTGAGGAGATGGTCTGGCGACAGCCCTTCCCCGGACCGGGCCTGGCAATAAGATGCATCGGGGAGGTGACGAAAGAAAAGCTGGAGATACTGCGCGGGGCAGACTTCATCCTGATGAACGAAATCAAGAAAGCCAAGCTGTACCGGCAGCTCTGGCAGAGCTTCGCGGTGCTCACCGACGTGAGGAGCGTGGGAGTGATGGGGGACTACCGCACTTACGTGTACCTGGCGGCGATAAGGGCGGTGACCAGCGAGGACGCCATGACGGCAGACTGGGCGCGGCTGCCCTACGATTTACTGGCGCGAATTTCAAACAGAATTGTTAACGAGGTGCCGGGGATAAACCGGGTGGTATACGATATTACGTCCAAGCCTCCGTCAACGATAGAGTGGGAGTGAAAAGTATTCGAAAATTCCCCTTAATCTCGCTTAAAAGGGGGACAATATAAGCGGGGCGTCCAGGAGGGGTTCTCCCTGAAGGGGATACAGGGGGTGAGGTAGATAAAGATTCTCGTCATCGGCAAGGGCGCCAGGGAACACACGATTACCTGGAAGCTCGCGCAGAGTCCTAAAGCCACGGAAATGTTCGCGGCACCCGGCAACGCCGGAACGGCAAAGATTGCCCATAATATCGACATTAAAGCCGAGGACAGCGAAGGGCTGCTGAAATTCGCCAGAGAGAACCACATCGACCTTACGGTGGTCGGGCCAGAACAGCCGCTGGCAAACGGCATAGTAGATTTATTTGATAAAAACGGCCTTGCCATCTTCGGGCCAACGCAAAAAGCCGCCCAAATAGAGTCGAGCAAGGTCTTCGCTAAAGACCTGATGCAGAGACACGGCATCCCCTGCGCTAAAAGCCAGACTTTCTCCGACCTCGATAAAGCCAAGGATTATGTCAAGAAGCAAAAACCCCCTATCGTCCTCAAGGCCGACGGGCTGGCGGAGGGAAAAGGGGTCATCATTGCGGAATCAGTAAATGACGCCGAAAAAGCGTTGGATGAAATGATGAGTGCGAAAAAGTTCGGGGCGGCGGGGGATAAAGTGGTCGTCGAAGAACACCTCACCGGGCGTGAAATGAGCTTTTTCATCTTCACCGATGGAAAAACAATCGCGCCCACCGTGCCCGCCTGCGACTACAAGCGTATTTACGACGGCAATAAAGGACCGAACACCGGCGGCATGGGCAGCTACAGCCCGCCGGAGTTTTATAACGAGCTACTCGGCGACATTATTTTAAGGACGATAATGAAACCGATAACCATGGCGCTGGCGGACGAAGGACGCATGTACAAAGGCACTCTCTACGGCGGGCTGATGATTACCAATAACGTACCCAAGGTGATAGAGTTCAACGCCCGGCTCGGCGACCCGGAGACGCAGGTAGTATTGCCGAGGCTAAAAACGGACCTGCTGGACATTATGCTGGCGGTGGTGAATAATAGTCTGGACAAAATGAGAATAGAGTTCGATAATAATGCTGCAGTGGGCGTGGTGATGGCGTCCGGCGGATACCCGGGCAGTTATAAGACGGGATTCTCCATCAGCGGACTGGACGAACTGGATAAAGATATACTGATATTTCACGCGGGGACGAAGGCGGGAGGGAACGGGGAGGTGTTAACGAACGGCGGGCGGGTGCTGACGGTGGTGGGTAAGGGTAGAGACCTGGCGGAAGCGCGGGAAAAGGTGTATAAAAATATCAGCAGGATAAAGTTTGAAGGGTGCTACTATCGAAAAGATATCGCGGATATTAAAACAGCTGAGTGAGATGTTAATATGCCATTAGTCGGTGTGGTAATGGGCTCTAAAACTGATGCCGAAGTAATACAAGCGGCGCTGGACGTGCTGACCGCTCTTGGCATTGAGCATGAAGTAAATATAATCTCGGCGCACCGCACCCCGGAAAAAGCCAAGGAATACGCGCAGACGGCGCGGGAGCGGGGCATCGAGGTCGTTATTGCCGGGGCGGGGATGGCGGCGCACCTGCCCGGTGTCCTCGCTAGCTGGACGACACTCCCGGTCATTGGAGTGCCTATGGCCAGCGGCGAACTCAAAGGGGTAGACGCCCTCTATTCTATTGTCCAGATGCCGGCCGGGATACCGGTAGCCTGCGTAGCCATCGGCATTGCCGGGGCCAAAAACGCCGCTTACCTCGCCGCTGAGATTCTCGGTCTGAAACATGATAGAATAAAGCGTGCTTACGAAAAATACCGCCAGGAACTGCAAGGGACCTAAGAGATAAGTCAAATCAAATCCTCCATTACCACCTCCGGATTTCAGTATTTACTGATTATTAAAGAAATGTTAAAATGACAATCTGATAAGGAGAGCGCCATGATAGAGCGGTACTCCCGCCCGGAAATGAAGCGAGTATGGTCGGACGAGAACAAATATTCCAAGTGGCTCGACGTAGAGATAGCCGTCTGCGACGCCTGGGCCGAACAGGGGGCCATACCGCGTAATGCCATCCCCAAGATAAAACTCGCCAAATGCAACCTCAAGCGCATGGAAGATATCCTCAAAGAGACCCACCACGACATGACGGCTTTCCTCGGTTCGGTGTCCGAGAGCATCGGCGAGGAGTCCCGTTTCATCCACCTGGGGCTTACCTCTTCCGATGTCATGGATACCGCCACCAGCCTCCAGATGGTCGAGGCCGCCAATATATTAATTCAGGACGTTAAAGACCTCACGGCCGTGCTGGCGCCGCTGGCTATCGAGCACAAATACACCATCATGATGGGCCGTACCCACGGCGTACACGCCGAGCCGACTTCCTTCGGGCTGAAGCTGGCACTATGGGTAGAGGAGATGAGACGTAACGCCCACCGCCTGGCCGAGGCTAGAAAAATCATCTCGGTGGGCAAAATATCGGGGGCAGTGGGTACATATGCCACCGTGTCACCTCAGGTAGAGTTAAGAGCCTGCTATAAACTCGGCCTTGACCCCGCACCTATATCGAACCAGATATTACAGCGCGACCGCCACGCCCAGTTCGTGACCACGCTAGCTATCGTCGCCGGTTCCCTGGAGAAATTCGCCACCGAAATTCGAGCCCTGCAAAAGACCGAAGTCAGAGAGGTCGAAGAACCCTTCGGCGACGGATTCGTTTCCACCGGTTCATCCGCCATGCCGCATAAACGCAATCCCGAGCTGACCGAGAGAATCTGCGGTCTGGCGCGGCTGGTGCGCGGCTACGCACTCACATCCATGGAAAATATCGCCCTCTGGCACGAAAGAGATATTAGCCATTCCTCCAACGAGCGAATCATACTGCCGGATGCCTGCCTGACGCTCGACTACATCCTGACGCTCTTCACCTCGGTCATGAAGAGACTGCAGATCTACCCGCAGCGCATGAAGAAGAACCTGGAACTAACGCGGGGACTGGTCTTTTCGCAGCGGGTCATGCTGGCGCTTATCGAGAAAGGGCTTAGTCGTCAAAAAGCCTACGAAATCGTCCAGAGAAATGCGATGAAAGCCTGGAAGGGAAACAGGAGCTTCCTGACCCTGCTTAAAGCCGATGCGGAACTCAAAAACACCCTGCCGGCAAAAGAACTCGAGGGGCTGTTCGATTACCAGTACTACCTGCAGCACGTGGACGAAATATTCCAGAGACTGGGGCTGACCAAGTCGCAATGGCAGGGAATCATTACCGAGAATAAACAGCCTGAGCCGAAGGCTAATTAAGCCGGGGCTAGAGAGGTATCCGTGATGCCTGAAAAAATACCCCCCGTATTAATGACCACCGCGCTGCCGCTGCCGGTATTTATCCGTGGCAAGGTGCGCGATACTTATGACCTCGGCAGCCACCTGCTTATCATCGCCACCGACCGCATTTCGGCCTTCGACGTGGTGCTGCCCACCGGCATCCCGCTTAAAGGGCATGTTTTGAACCGGCTTTCCTCTTTCTGGTTCAGGCTGACCGCAGGGATACTGCCCAACCACATGACCGAAGCCATCGACGACGTGCACTGTCTCGATTCTTACGTCCCACAAGATAAAAGATTCGCCTACCCAGCTTTCCTGAGAGGACGCTCGATGGTCTGCAAGAAAGTCAAGCGTATCTCGGTGGAATGCGTGGTACGCGGCTATATCGCGGGGTCGGCCTGGGCGGAGTATAAAGAACGCGGGACAGTTTCCAGCAAAGCTATGCCCAGAGGCATGGCGGAGAGCCAGGAACTGGAAAAGCCGGTATTTACCCCCACAACCAAAGCTGAAGAAGGACACGACGAACCTATTACGAAAAAACAAATCGTCAAGCTAATCGGAGAATCCGGCGCGTCAGAAATGGAAGAAAAGAGTCTGGCCATCTACGTTTTTGCCAGGGACTACGCTAAAACCAAAGGTATCATTATCGCCGATACCAAGTTCGAATTTGGCATCGATAACGGGCGCCTGACGTTAATCGACGAGCTGCTTACTCCCGATTCGTCGCGCTTCTGGGAGGCCGGGCAGTATCAAGTGGGTCGTCCCCAGGCGAGCCTGGACAAACAGCCCGTGCGCGACTGGCTTGTGACGCAAGGCTGGAACAGAAAACCGCCCGCACCGGCCCTGCCCTATGATGTCGTTGAGGCGACATCGAAACGATATATACAAGCCTACGAGAAACTTACCGGAAGGCACCTGGCCATCCTAGAATAAATTCTAACGCTCCAGGAATTCCTTGGTGGAAGGCAAATCCCCAACAATACGCGGGTCAATCCTCGTGGCGGCGTCCAGCGCCCGTCCTAAAGCTTTAAAAAGCGCCTCAGCCTTATGATGGTCGTTGCGGCCGTAGAGTATCCGGGCATGCAGGTTCATCCTGGCTTCGATGGCAAAAGATTCCAGGAAGTGGCGGATAAGGTCTGAAGGCAAACCGGAGAGTTCGTTGCCCGTAAGCGTAAGGTCAATTACAGTATAGCCGCGACCGCCGAGGTCGATGACCACGGTAGCTAAAGCCTCATCCATGGGGACAGTAGCCGAAGCCATGCGCACGATACCCTTTTTATCTCCCAACGCCTTCCCGAGAGCCTGCCCCAGGCAAATAGCCACATCTTCAACTAAATGATGTGAATCGTCACCCGAGGCTAAGAGTTTTATGTCAAACAGCCCGTGTTTCGCCAGAGACGATAACAGATGGTCGAAGATATAGATACCAGTGGCTATTTCCCATTTCCCTGTACCGTCGATATTCAATTCCAGACTGATATTGGTCTCTTTCGTCTCCCGCTTGATAGCGGCACTCCGGGTTTCGGTACTTGAAGCCAGCAATTTCAGAGCCCCTTTCAAAAAAGTACCGCCCACGGGCATGCGGCCGGTGCGAGTACGCTGGTAGAGGGGCCGACTACTTCCTATTTTTTCTGCCATCTGCTGGTCAGAGTAGCCATGGTCTTTCTGATACCGGACGATTTTTTCTATTACTTCATTGACTGTTTCCATAAGGCACCTTATTATTTATAACATCATCTGTTAAATATTATAACATATTAAGACGATTTGTCAAGCATATAGTGTTAGAATATTGAACATATCGATGAGGCTTATACTGAGGAGGTCAGCTAATTCTATAGCTCATTCAAGACTTTGATGAGGGCATCGGTATGTTCTGGTTTGCCCACACTGATGCGGATGCTATTCTTCAGAAGAGGCCTATCAAAATAGCGAACCAGAATACCTTTTTTCTGCAATTCAAGATGTAAATCGGCGGCGCTGCCCTTAAGTACCGCGACATAAACAAAGTTAGCCCTGGAAGGATACGGTTTCAGCCAGGTAATTTTTTGAAGCTCCCGGAACAGTCTCGCCCTTTCATCGATAATAGATTTTACCCTGGACTTAAGATATGCCAGGTCGTTTAAAGACTCGCGGACGGCGATTTCGGCGGCTACGCTGACGTTATGCGGGATTTTTATCGCCATAAGGTAGGCGGCGATGCGGGGCGGGAAAACGCCGTAGCCGACCCTAAGACCGGCCAGGCCGGCCCACTTACTGAAAGACCGCAGTACCATGATATTCTTATAATCGTTAAGGTAAGACATGATTGTTTCACCGCTAAACTCGTAATAGGCTTCGTCAACGATAAGCGGCAGACCAGTCGCGGCAATCTCGAATATATCCCGCTGCGGGACGATATTACCGGTGGGATTATTCGGCGTAGCCAGGAATATCAATTTTGTCTTCTTACTGATAGCAGACTTAACATCTTTGACGCTCACGGCGAAATTCTCGTCCCGGTTAAGGTTAATGGCGATGCCGCCGCATATCTCCGTACTGAAACGATAAATATCAAAGGTGGGCACGCAATTTATCGCCTCGTCGCCCGGGCCAACGAAAAGCCTGACAATGAGGTCGATCAGCGAATTACTACCATGGCCCGCCACGATGCAATCGGCCGGGGCGCCGGCATAGCCAGACAAACGCTTGCGCAGCTCCTGCTGACCATCATCGGGATAGATGTGAAAGTTGGGCGCTTTAGCTAATGCCTTTAAGACCCTTGGAGAACAGCCATAGGGGTTCTCGTTGGCGTTCATCTTGATAATGCCCTCAGGCGGCACGTCAACTTTGCCCGCCAGCGTATCCGGCGAGGTGCTGGCGCTATAGCCAGTAAAGCCGACCAGATGGGGTCGAACAAATTTTTCAATTCCGTCAGAAGTGGTCACTTACCGCCTCCCTCAGCAGCATCGAGCCTGATTTCGGCGGCCCGAGCATGGGCATCAAGTCCCTCGGCCCTGGCCATGGTCGAGGCTGCCTTTCCCAGTTGCCGTAAATCTTTTTTATCCGATTTGATGACCGTTATCATCTTGACAAAATCCAGAATATTGAGCGGCGAGCCGAAGCGCGCCGTGCCTCCCGTGGGCAGGACGTGAGAAGGCCCGGCTACGTAATCGACGAGAACCTCGATAGAGTTTTCTCCGATAAAGACACAGCCGGCGTTCCGAACCTTATCGATATAAGAGGCGGCGTCTTTAACGACCAGACATAAGTGCTCCGGAGCGTAGAGATTGGCAAGCTCAAGAGCATAATCAATGCTATCAACGACAGCGATCATGCCGCGTTTTTCAAGGGATTCCACGATAATGTCACGGCGTTCCAGAGATTTAATCTGCTTTTGGATTTCACGGTTGACCGCATTGGTCACCCGACTCGAGGTAGTTATCAGGATGGCTGAAGCCCCGGAGCCATGCTCGGCCTGAGCAAGCAGGTCGGCGGCAATATACCGGGGGTCGGCGCTATCATCGGCGATGATAACGACCTCGCTGGGACCATAAAGTCCATCGATACCGACCACGCCGTAGACGAGTTTTTTAGCCTGGATAACGTACCTATTACCGGGCCCATAGACCTTGTCCACGCGGGGGACGGACGCCGTGCCGTAAGCCAGGGCGGCGATAGCCTGGGCGCCGCCAACCGAAAAAACGCGGTCGATACCGGCGATTTTGGCGGCCGCCAGCGTTACCGGCGAAACGCTCCCTGACCTTCCCGGGGGGGTCATCAGGATGATTTCTTTTACGCCGGCGACCCGCGCCGGGACGGCCGTCATTAAAAGCGACGACGGCAGCGGCGCCGTGCCGCCGGGGACATAGATACCGATTTTTTCTAAAGGACGCATCAGCCAACCAAGACGCGACGCGGTGCTATCGTGCAGGATACTTTTCTTTTGCCGGTTATGGAAGGCAGCGATACGCTTAGCGGCGAGCTCGAGGGCAGCCAGCAGACTCGCGTCAATTTTGCGAAAAGCCGCGTTTATCTCCCTTTTCCCGACTTCCAGGGAAGCCAGTTTAACGCCGTCGAACTTTTCCGTATAGTCGAAGAGGGCGGCATCGCCGCGGACGCGCACGTCGTTAACGATTTGCCGGACAGACTTCTCCAGCGCGTCATTTTCCGCCGATGCCGCCGGCGACTGCCGGGATAAAAACGATTTCGCTTTTTCAAAATCCCTGATGATTTTCATGCAATGCCATCCGCGGCCGCACGCAGTTTATTAACAAAACTATCCATGCGTTCGGCTTTTATAGAGCTCGGCCGGGCATTTCGGTTACCGATGAGGCAGGCGGTAGACTCGAAAAGGTTATCGATAATTTTCAGGTTATGCCGGGCGATCGTCCGTCCGGTCTCCGTGTTTTCGATAAGGAGGTCGGCGTCCTCCGGCAGGAAAGCCTCGGTAGCGCCCCAGGTGGGGATAACGCGGTAATGACCGAGGTGATTATCCCGAGCGTACTTATCCGCGATATTCACATATTCCGAGGCGACGCGCAGCGGTGTCGCCTTCTCCAAGATAAGCCGGGATAGGCTCACGACATCGTTAACCGGAAGGTCCCGGCTGACGACAGCCACCAGCCTGACCCTGCCTAGCTTGAGGTCGGCCAATTCGCAGACGGGACTCGACGGGAACTGGACGAGGTGCTCGGTCAGCCAGTCCCGACCGGTAATCGCGAGGTCGAAATTACCGCCGGCGACCTGCTGGGGCATATCCTGGGGGCGGATAACTTTAACGGCAACACCGGCAAGGTTAATAGCGGGGCGGCGATTGCCAACCTCCGAGGGATAATCGTCCAGCTCGATACCGGCATCTTTCAAAAGTTTAGCCGCATACTGCTGCTGGTGGCCATCCGGCAGGGCCAGCCTGACGACGTCGTCAGACACTTTACCGGCGTGAGCGAAACCGGGGATGCCGGTGGGACAGATATCGGCAACACGAGGCTCTTTCTTCTCCACACCCGAAAGCGTATCAATAATGGACTTCACTATTTTATCGAGGTCTTGGGATTCCCAGGAACGTCGGCTGGTGATAAGAAAAGCGCTGAAATTCAACACATTAACCAGAGAAACGATACCGTAACCGGTCAAATCAGATGCCGAACGGGCAGCCAAAAGCGCCATATCCGCGTTTTCCGGGGGATAGACCTCAGCGGCGCCCCACACCGGGAAGATGCTGAACCTTCCCAGTCGCTTTTTCAAAGCATAAGACTCCGCCAGGTTAGGATACTCGCTGGCGATACGCACCGGAGAGCCGTTGCTCCAGACTCTATCCGGTGAAGACGTCGACGCTACATACAGGGCACCCTCGCCGTAAGCGAGGTCTTTCACCTTAACAATATCGCTGCTGGGATACTTCACCAGCAGCTCCTCGATCCAGTCCAGGCAGCAGATACCCAGGTCGTAGTTGCCCATGGCTATCTGGATGGGGATGTCCTTCTCGTGAAAGACCCTTAACAGCAAGTCCGGGAATTTCTGCGAGCAAGGCCGATAGAAACCGGTCTTGGAATGATAGTCGTCAATGCCCCACTCCGCCTTCTGAAGCATGGCGGCCGTCTTACGCAGCAGGCGTCCTTTCGGCAGAGCCAGTTTAATCGCCACGTTGGCTCTCCTTCAGGCGTTTTAAAACCTCGTCAACGTTCTTAAAATCAGACCGTCCCGACCCGACGTTATCAACCAGAGTAAACGACGGTGTCTTTGCACGCACCATAACCGTCCATCGGGCGGATGCCTTTTTACCGTCCAAATCGATTTCCGCGATAAAGCCAGCCCAACGCAGGCTGTCAGCGAGGTCAAAAGCGGACTTTAAAGCTTCGGCGGACTCAGCCCGCACGAGAACCTTCTCTGGCGTTGGTATGGCAGGAGCTTCCGGTTTCACCAGCCCTAGTAGTTGGTCGACATACAAAGCAAAACCGGAGGCGGGAATTTCGCCGCCGCCCATCGAGGGGATAAGGGCATCGTAACGGCCGCCTCCGCCAACCTTCTCCCCGCCGATAAAGAACTGGAAGATAATGCCGGTATAATACTCAAAACCCGCGCCCGAAGCTATATTGATACGATATTTTATACCGAGGTCGTCAAGCAAGGAGACTGTCTGGAGAAAATTATCCAGCGGCGCGGTGATTCCCGGCACGGAACGAGCGATAAGGGCTTGCTGAGTCCTGAGGAAGTCCGGCGACTGGCCCTTCAGACTAAGAAGTTGTTTCAGGACGCCTTCGAGCTCCGGGGTATCACGGACGACTTTAGCCAGCGCCGTCGTATCCCCGTCAAGAATAAGGTCGAAGGCGCGGTGCTGCTCTTCCGCGGTAAGTCCCAATTTTTCCAGCAAAGCCTTAATCAGACCGGCATGAGACAACCTGAGCTCCACGTCTTTTAAACCCATCTTTTGTAACGTTTCCAGGGATAAAGCAATCAGTTCAACATCGGCCACCGAAGAGCCCACCCCGATAAGCTCGGCGCCGCACTGCCATCTTTCCCTGGTTTTGGCGGCGGACTCTTCAAAGATAAAAATATTAGCCGCATAAAAAATCCTGGCCAGTCCCTGGCCCTGCAGGCTATCGGTGTACAGGCGCGCCACCGGTATCGTGCCATCGGGGCGGAGCACGACTCTCTCGCCACTCCACCCATCCCAATCGAGGAAAGAATAGACCTTGCCGAGCATGCCCGGGGTAAGCGTCCCCGCCGAAGTAAAGAGGTGCAAGTATTCGATAGTCGGCGTCCTGACCTCCCGGTAGCCCCACTTTAAAAAGCAATCACGGCATATCCCCTCGACGAGGCGGAAGCGGGCCATTTCTTCCGGGGAGAGGTCGCGCATGCCTTTGCACCGCTGGATTTTCATCTAATATCCTCTGACGTTCCTAGACAGATACTATATAATGTACACTAATTGGCGAAGCTAATCAATCGGGGGGAGGGGGTTTTTCCTTTGCAATTAAATTGTTATACAATCTATAATGATAAGAATCTGAAAGGCGATATGGTAACGATAAGGCGTATCGTGCTGGCAATCGTCGTAGTTTTGCTGGCGATTTCCATCGTTTCCGGCGCCAGGGCGCAAGGTGCGACGGTCGATGTTATCACCATCAAGGGCACCATCAACCCGGTGCTGGTCGACTACGTGAAGCGCGGTATTTCACACGCCGAGGACAGCAACGCCCAAGCCCTGATTATCCAGATGGATACGCCCGGCGGCCTCGACAGCGCCATGCGCGATATCGTCCAGCTTATCGTCAACGCCCACGTGCCGGTGGTAGTGTACGTATCGCCGGCCGGTTCCCGGGCGGCATCGGCCGGGGTCTTCATCACCATCGCCGCCCATATCGCCGTCATGGCGCCGAACACCGCCATCGGCGCGGCACACCCGGTAACCATCGGCGGCGACCAGACGCAGACCCAGCCGACATCGGCGGAGGATGAAAAGGTACTCAACGATGCGGCGGCCTATATCCGCAGCCTGGCCCAGACCCACGGACGCAATCTGGACTGGGCGGAAAAAGCGGTGAGGGAAAGTGTTTCGGCGACCGAAACGGAAGCCCTCGACCTGAAAGTAATCGACATGATCGCCCCGGACCTGGAAACGCTGGTCCAACAACTGGACGGACGGCAGGTAACGCTGCTCAATAACCAGACGCTGACGCTGCAAACGAAAAACGCCACCGTAAATACCCTGCCGATGAGGACCATCGAAAAATTCCTCTACACCATCGCCGACCCCAATATCGCCTATATTTTAATGAGCGTCGCCATGCTCGGCATCATGGCGGAGATATTCAATCCCGGCCTCATCTTCCCCGGGATAGTCGGCGGCATCTGCCTGCTGCTGGCTTTCTACGCCCTAGGGGTGATGCCGGTGAACTACGCCGGCGTCCTCCTCATCCTTCTGGCTTTCGGACTGTTCATCGGCGAGGCGCTGACGCCGGGGTTCGGGCTGTTTTTCGGCGGGGGCGTCGTATCATTAATCATCGGCTCGCTGCTACTTTTCCAGGGGGCGCCGCTGGTCTTCCACGTGAACGGGTGGCTTATCGCCATCGTCGTTATCCTACTAGCCGGCGGCATGGGCTTCATCGCCTACCGGGCGGTAAAAATCCACCAGAAACAAGCTACAACCGGCCGGGAGGAGCTCATCGGCAAGACCGCTTTGGTCAAAATTGCGCTGAACCCGGAGGGAACTATATTCTACAAAGGCGAAAACTGGACGGCCATTTCCGAAGAAGGTGAAATCAAAGCGGGGGAGGAAGTCAGCATCAAGAGGCTGGACGGCCTGACATTGTACGTTACCCGAAGGAAGTCGTAAGATATAAGCGACCAAGGAGGCAGCACTTGTTGGCAGGTTGGATAGCTTTAGGCGTCATTGTCGCGGCGGTCATTATCTCATTCGTGACGATCTGGGTGCTCCGGACGTACCGCAAGCAAATTGCCGCGGGCCGCGAGGAACTCATCGGCAAGACCGCCATCGTAATGGTCGCCCTGGAGCCGAAAGGGGTAGTGCTGGTGGAAGGAGAACGCTGGACCGCCATCATCGATAAAGGCCGGGCAGAGCCCGAAGAGGAGGTGACAATAACCAAGGTTGATGGCTTGAAACTCTTAGTAACGAAAAAACCGTAAAGGAGGCAGCAATATGACCGGAACCATCGTGGGTATTATCGTAGTCGTTGTTTTCCTAATCATGGTGATGAGCATGGCCATAAAAATCGTCGCAGAATACGAGCGCGGGGTCATCCTGCGGCTGGGTCGACTGGTCGGCGCCAAGGGCCCCGGCTTATTCCTCATCATACCTTTCATCGACCGCATGACGAAGGTCGACCTGCGCGTCGTCACCATGGACGTGCCCTCGCAGGAGGTCATCACCAGAGACAACGTCACCGTGCGTGTCAACGCCGTGGTCTATTTCAGAGTGGTCGACCCCGAATCGGCATTCATCAAGGTCCTCGACCACGTGCGGGCGACCTCACAGATTTCACAGACGACACTGAGAAACGTGCTGGGGCAATCCGAGCTCGACGAGCTGCTGACCAAGCGAGAGAAGCTCAACCAGATGCTCCAGAAAATAATCGACGAGCATACCGACCCCTGGGGCGTTAAGGTCAGCACCGTCGAAATCAAGGAAGTGGAGCTGGCCGAGGAGATGAAGCGCTCGATGGCCGCCCAGGCGGAAGCCGAGAGGGAAAGAAGAGCGAAAATCATCCACGCCGAGGGCGAGCTGCAGGCATCCGAGAAACTGGCGCAAGCCGCCGCGATCATCGGCCGGGAGCCAGCCGCCATACAGCTGCGCTATCTGCAGACGCTCACGGAAATCGCGAGCGAAAAGAACAGCACCATTCTCTTCCCGCTGCCCATCGAACTTTTCAAGGCATTCGGATTGGTACGAGAAGAGAAAAAGCAACTCAAATAACCATATAAGAGAGGGGGCGAATAGCCCCCTCTCCACCCTCCACCACCTCAGTCCAGAGTCGCATTAACCCCCTATAACATCCATCTTGCACAAGTGCGCATAAAAAGTCAGGAACGCCTGTCATTATCCTTGTATAGTGTTATCAAAGGAGAAGCGGAAGCATGGAATGGTCGGAGAGAATGAATACGGCGATAAGCTATATCGAGGACAACCTGGCAGGCGATATCGACTTTAGCAAAGCAGCGAACAAGGCTTGTTGTTCCCTGTTCCATTTCCAGCGGATGTTCTTCGCTATTATCGGTGTGACCCCGGCAGAATATGCCAGGCGGCGACGGCTTACCCTGGCGGCCAGAGAACTCGCAACTAACGGGGACAAAGTAATCGATGTAGCTTTAAAGTACGGCTATGATTCGCCGGAAGCATTCGCCCGGGCTTTCCGGAATGTCCACGGCATTAATCCCCAGGCGGCGCGCGCGTCCGGGGCAAAGTTGGCGGCTTTCCCGCGTATCTCCTTTAATATAATATTAAAGGGAGGTAATGACATGGACTATCGGATAATTGAGAAACCGGCGTTCGAAATCATCGGCAGGTCGAGGAGATTCACTACGTCCAAAGGGGAAAATTTTATCAAGATACCGCAGTTCTGGCAGGAATACATGAAAACGTCTGAGTACAAGGCACTCATGGACTTAACCGGAAACAAACCGGGTAGTGTAACTGGAGGGGGATGCCTGGGAGTATGTTTTGATTATGAGGGAGTTAACTTTGACAAGTTTTCGTACGGCATAGGCATCGAGAAACCAGCCAAGAAATCTCCGATCAAGTTCGAGGAGATACCTGTGCCGGCGGCCGCCTGGGCGGTGTTCGATTGCACTCTTGACAACCTCCAGGAAGTTACCAAGCGTATCTATAGTGAATGGTTTCCCTCCACCGGCTACGAACATGCCCCGGCTCCGGAACTAGAGGTATATCTACCCGGTAATTTCGATGACACCTCTATGAAATGCCAGATATGGATACCCGTTGTCAACAAGAAAAAGAGGAAATAAACTGGATCATCATTATTAAGAAGGGCGGGGCTAATTATCCCCGCCTTTACCCCTGTAACGTCACGTCCCCCGCCACCACTTTGGTGAGATTGCTGTCTGATTGGCGGATTGATAGAACACCGCTTTCATCGACGGACTCGGCGATACCTTCAATGATTTGAGTCCCTGAAGTCGCCCTGACCGGCTTACCCAGAGTGACCAGCCGGTCCCGCCAGGCAGTGTAAATTGATTTTCCGTCCGGTAGTTTAAGATAGAGTCTGTCAAATTCAATAAGAAGCGACCGGATTATCTTTATCTTTAAGTTTTTAGCTAGGCCGGAGTCAAGGCTGGCGGCCGTGGATGAGATATCAGGGAAAGCGGCAACATTCATATCGATATTGATGCCGATGCCGATAATAGAATAAACGACTTTTTCCCCTTTAACCTCGTTTTCGATGAGAATGCCGGCCACTTTTTTACCGTCGATAAGGATATCATTGGGCCATTTTATCTGCGTTGGCCGTTCGGCGACTTTTTCCAGGCTATAAGACACAGCCAGCGAAGCGATCATAATGAGGTAAGGCAAGGCGGTGATATCCGGAAAGAGAATCAGGGAGAGGGCGATATTGCCCGGCGGGGAAATCCAGGAACGTTTCAGCCGGCCTTTAGCGGCGGTCTGCTCCCCAGCGATAACGACAGTGCCGGCAAGGGCCCCCTGCCGGACGGCCTGCCGGGCGGCATCCATGGTGGAGGTCACGAGGGGAAAATAGAGGACTTTCCGCCCGATAAAAGAGGTGCGCAGGCCGTGGGTTATTGAGGAGGGGGATAGAGCTTTAGTCACGGATAGATAATACCACACAGAGGAATATAGAGACAGGTGGAGGGGGTTGACAATAGAGAAAATATGAACTAAAATGACGGACGCTGAATAAGATTATGTAAATGGGATGCGGAGGGATAAAGTATGTTGAAGGGAATAATCCTAACAGCAATCGTCCCGGTAATATTATTTTCTTTGGTGGGCTGCGGTGGAGCGAAACCGAGTGAACCTTCTGAAACGAAGGTTATAGCGACACCAACGATTACAACTGTGTCAACTCCTACGACAACGATAACGTCTGAGTCGACACCGACGCCTCCGCCTAGTCCGACCCCGTCTCACAATAAAATTGTTTTCGTTTCCGATAGGGACAGTAATCGAGAGATATACGTGATGGATGCCGATGGCTCTGACCAGACCAGGCTCACTAATAATAGTGCCAATGATACTTCCCCTGACTGGTCACCGGATAGCATTAAAATCATCTTCATTTCTGACAGGGACGGTAACGATGAGATATATGTAATGAATGCCGATGGCTCCAACCAGACGCGTCTCACAATCACGGAAGGGTCTGATTACCAATGTAATTGGTCGCCAGACGGCAAGAAAATTGCCTTTGTTTCCGAAATAGATGGCAAAAGCTCGGAAATATACGTGATGAACGCTGATGGTTCCAACCAGACACGGCTCACAAATAATATAGCAAATGACAGGTATCCTTACTGGTCGCCGGACGGCAAAAAGATTGTCTTTTGTTCTACCAGGGACGGCGACTACGAAATATACATCATGAATGTCGACGGTTCCAGCCAAACACAACTTACCAATAATACGGCAAGAGATGTTGCTCCTATCGTGTCGCCCGACGGTACTAAAATCGCATTTTCCACCAGTAGAGACGATGTTAAAGATATAAATTGTAACATATATTTAATGAATATGGATGGTTCCAACCAGACACGACTGACCAATAATATAGCACAAGATAATTACCCTTGCTGGTCTCCTGACGGCACCAAGATTGCCTTCGGTTCTCTGAGTTACGGCCCTTTGAAGGAGGACATCAGCTTTAAAATATATGTAATAAATACTGACGGGACTAACCAGACATGCCTTATCAATGAAAAGGATAAGGTCTATATTATGAATTATTCCTGGTCGCCCGACAGCAGTAAGATTACCATCGATGCTGATATAGATGGCTACACTAAAATATACGTGATGAATGTTGATGGCTCTGAGCAGATATGTCTCACTAATAATACATCAGCTAATCGATTCCCAGTCTGGTCGCGGTAGGATGGGGATAGTAAGACTAAAGTCGGGATATTTTTGTTGACAAGGTTTTTTGATTGTGATATCATTTAGATTGCGCTCTGGAAGAGGAGCGCTTTTTGCACCTTAACAATTGGATAGCGGAAGGAAGGTTCTTAACAAAGTCAATCAAGTTTTTTTGGAGAGTTTGATCCCGGCTCAGGATAAACGCTGGCGGTGTGCTTTATGCATGCAAGTCGAACGCTCCTTCGCAAGGAGGGGAGTGGCGAACGGGTGAGTAACACGTAAGTAACCTGTCCTCAAGTGGGGAACAACTCTGAGAAATCGGAGCTAATACCGCATGTGGTCCTTGCCGTAAGGGTAAGGATTAAAGCCGCAAGGCGCTAGAGGAGGGGCTTGCGTCCGATTAGCTAGTTGGTGAGGTAACGGCCCACCAAGGCGACGATCGGTAGCTGGTCTGAGAGGGCGACCAGCCACACGGGGACTGAGACACGGCCCCGACTCCTACGGGAGGCAGCAGCAAGGAATATTGGGCAATGGGCGAAAGCCTGACCCAGCGACACCGCGTGGGGGAAGAAGACCTTCGGGTTGTAAACCTCTTTTTTCGGGGAAGAATAATGACGGTACCCGGCGAATAAGCCCCGGCTAACTACGTGCCAGCAGCCGCGGTAATACGTAGGGGGCGAGCGTTATCCGGATTCACTGGGCGTAAAGCGGGCGTAGGCGGCCTGTCAAGTCTGATGTGAAATCTCCCGGCTTAACTGGGAGGGTGCATCAGAAACTGATGGGCTGGAGTGCAGCAGAGGGTGATGGAATTCCCGGTGTAGTGGTGAAATGCGTAGATATCGGGAGGAACACTAGTGGCGAAGGCGGTCACCTGGGCTGTAACTGACGCTGAGGTCCGAAGGCGCGGGGAGCAAACAGGATCAGATACCCTGGTAGTCCGCGCAGTAAACGATGGATACTAGGTATAGGGAGTATCGACCCTTTCTGTGCCGAAGCTAACGCTTTAAGTATCCCGCCTGGGGAGTACGGTCGCAAGACTAAAACTCAAAGGAATTGACGGGGGCCCGCACAAGCAGCGGAGCGTGTGGTTTAATTCGATGCGACACGAAGAACCTTACCAAGGCTTGACATGTTGGAAGTAGTGAACCGAAAGGGGAACGACCTGTTAAGTCAGGAGCCATCACAGGTGATGCATGGCTGTCGTCAGCTCGTGCCGTGAGGTGTAGGGTTAAGTCCCATAACGAGCGCAACCCCTGTTGCCAGTTAATTTCTCTGGCGAGACTGCCCCGCAAAACGGGGAGGAAGGCGGGGATGACGTCAAGTCAGTATGTCCTTTATGCCTTGGGCCACACACACGCTACAATGGGTGGTACAGCAGGTTGCAATGGAGCGATCCGGAGCCAATCCTCAAAACCATCCTCAGTACGGATTGCAGGCTGAAATTCGCCTGCATGAAGTCGGAGTTGCTAGTAACCGCGTATCAGCCTGGCGCGGTGAATACGTTCTCGGGCCTTGTACACACCGCCCGTCACGTCATGAAAGTCGGCAACACCTGAAGCCGATGAGCTAACCCTTCGGGGGGGCAGTTGTCTAGGGTGGGGTCGGTAATTGGGACGAAGTCGTAACAAGGTAGCCGTAGCGGAAGCTGCGGCTGGATCACCTCCTTTCTAGGGAGATGAAAGGTGTGTAAACACTATTCTCCTAGGTCGGTCGCCGACCTAAAAACTCGGCGAATTACTTTCCTTCCGCTGTCCAGTGGTTAAGGTGATTTTATTTGGGGTGGGGTTATTGTAATATGCGAATAACCGTAAAATTACTAATATGCCTATTAATTTTTACTGCCACATTTATTTTTTATTGTAGTAATAATGTAGTATTTGCCGACTCACAAGTCGCATATTCTCTCGTAATTCGTAATACAACACCCGCTATAAAAGCTGGAGAAACCTTAGAGATAGAAGCGTTTATTTCTGGCTATGGAACTCCTTATAAAAATAAACTCAATATTTTTTGGTCGTCTCCGTATGTAATTGATAAAAATAATCCCGGTACATATGAAGTTTTAGGTTCTGGCCCTATTGGAATAGATCCTAATGGAATAAAAACGAGCTTTACGAATGATACCTTTTCAGTTAGCAAGCTTTCTCAACAAATTACTGATTTTGGATTGCCTATGATACAGACTGAAACTGCATTGGGCGGGAAATATCCTATTATACTAAATATTAATACCGCAAAAGACGCTCCCCCAGGTGATTACGACATAATATTTGTATTTACTTACAGTGATAACCAAAGTATGTATCAAGACTTTAAAACAATACCATTCCATATTTATAGTTATTGGGAACGTAACCAAACATGGTTTCAGATTGCCGCTGTCTCAATAGCCTTAATATCGTTAGTATCAGGAGCCGTTTTCAGCTTGCTAACGTATAAAAAGACGCAGAAGAAACACTAAGATGAAAATATTAACTCATCGGCCGTATTAAATATTAGACATGCGGGAGAGTTCGAGAGGGGCGTTAGCCCCTCTCTTCTTTTACACCCCCTTCCCTTGGCAAGGGAAGGGGGCAGGGGGATAGGTTCGGGGCGGGGGGAGAAGGAGAGGTTGAACGGATTCTTCGCTGTGCTCAGAATGACTGTGGGAGGAGAAGGGGCGAATGAGATTGCCACATCGTCTTCCAGAGGAAGGACTCCTCGTAATGACAGCTGAGCGCTTGATTTTTCCTTCTGCTTCATCGTACAATTAATACGATTTCCGGGCCATTAGCTCAGCTGGTTAGAGCACAGTCCTGATAAGACTGGGGTCTGTGGTTCGAGTCCACAATGGCCCACCATGACTCCACACCACCCTACTGCCACCCCAAATCCCAATATCTAATTACTAAATCCTAAACAACTGGTTATCCTTGACTTGGATGGTATTTCCTTATAATATTTGACTAATATTCCCGACGAAATAATAACCAAGGAGGGACTTATGCCCGAGGTTAATGAGAAATCGACGACTGGTCTTACACCAAATGCAGCAGGCCTGTTATGTTACCTGGGTTGGTGGGTAACAGGAATAATATTTCTATTCATGGAAAAGGACAGCAAGTTCGTGCGTTTCCATGCCGTACAGTCAATTATCGTATTCGGCGCCCTCACCGTAGTTGAGATTATACTCTGGATTATCTTCCTTATCCCCGTTCTCGGCTGGATTCTTGGCACCATATTCTGGGTCGGTAGCGTGATTATCTGGATATTCCTCATGTATAAAGCCTACCAGGGAGAGAAGTTTAAGATGCCCATCGCGGGCGATATCGCGGAAAAGCAGGCTAACCAGCCCATCAAATAGCCCATGAGAGACGGCGGTCCATTGCACACTGATTGGCGCAACTTCCGGGGTTATGATGATAACGAGCGAAGAAAATGGCAGGACCCGGAAGCCATCCTAAACGAAATTGGGCTAAGCGCGGGTTTCACCTTCGCGGATATAGGGTGCGGCAGCGGCTTTTTCGCTTTACCGGCGGCCAGAATAGTCGGCAATAAGGGAAAAGTCTACGGACTGGATATCAACGCCGGCGCGATTGCCATCCTGAAGGAGCGGGCGGGCGGCGAAGGCCTCAGCAATCTCCATTTAACGGTGGGAAAAGCAGAAGAGCTGACAATATGTGAACACTGCGCCGATATTGTTTTCTTCGGGATAGCGCTGCATGATTTTCAAGACCCGGCGAAAGTCCTGACTAACGCCAGGAAGATGATTAAACCTAAAGGGAAACTGGTCGACGTGGACTGGAAAAAAGAGTCGATGGCGCCGGGCCCGCCGACGGCGATAAGATTCAGCGAAAAACAGGCGGCGCGCTTAATCGAGGCCGCGGGCTTTACGATCGAAACGATTAAAGACAGCGGCCTTTACCACTACCTGGTTATCGCCAGGACAGCATAAACAAAAACAGGTCGGGGGAAAATTTATTCCTTGAATTTTGAAATATTGGCCCCGGCGAATTCATTTTAAAAAAACTAACGGTTGACAAGTTAACGCCGCAGTATTATTGTGTTAGAGAACAAGCGGGGAATAATTGAGCCAAATGGCGCGAGAACAGGTGAACATGAAGCGGATAAAAATCTTCCTCTCCGACCCGCAGGTTCTCTTCCGGGAAGGCATCCATTTCATTCTCTCCGGCGAAGACGATTTTGAAGTCACGGGCGAAGCCATCAATAACGAAGAAACCCTCACCCATATCGAGAACAACCCGCCGAACCTAGTCATCCTGAACATGCAGGATAAAAAGGTCAGCGGCCCCGAGATAGTCCGCCGCATCAAAAAGAGGTTTCCTTCCGTATCGGCCGTCCTGACCATCGATAAAAAAGACGGCGACCAGCTCTTCGAGGCGATCAGGAGCGGCGCGAGTGCCTTCCTGACTAAAGACGCCGACCCCGAGCACCTCCTCGATACCGTCAGAGTAGTATCCCAAGGCAGCCTGCCCATCATGGAGGAACTGCTGACGCCGGAAATAGCCGCCAAAGCGCTCACCGAATTCGAGGACATTAATTCATTAAATGAACGCATGGACAACCTCATGGCCGTGCTTACACAAAAAGAAAAACAGGTCCTCACCAACGTTGCCGCCGGGAACAACACCGAAGAAGTGGCGGCTAAAATGAATATCGACGAAGAGACGGTCAGAGGCACTCTGAGGCTGATATTGAACAAACTGGTAACCAACGACCAGACCCGCGAGGTCATCACCACCGTACAGCAAAGTCTACCTGCCATGCTCGGCAATACCGGCGGGCCGCCAGGACGGCCCGATGAATACCTGACGCGGGAAGAATTTACCAAATTCAAAGACAGCCTGGCAAAACGCCTGAAGAACATCGCCGGAATTGTCACCTAATACATTTCAATAAAATCTATCGATTCCCTTCTTTTCCCCAATCTGTAGTCGCGGCGGTATCGCGTATTCAACGATGATACGTCTTTATGGGTGCTATCATGTACATTCAATCGGGGTTGTCCATATTGTGGAGAAATATATCCGGAGTTAAGATTAATTAAGAAAATTATATATTAAGAAGAGCTCCCTATGGTGGAAAACGTACCCAAGGACAACAATTCGAACCGGCAAATGCTAACGGTAAACGAGGTAGCCCACCTGCTGCACGTTCACCCTAATACGGTGAGGCTATGGAGCAAGACCGGAACACTCAAATCTTACCGCATCGGGAAACGCCGCGATTACCGATACCATCCCGATGACATAGAAAAATTCCTGCGCAAAAGCGCCAGCGGCCAAGACTAAGCCCGGTGCAATGGCATTCTTTTCCCAAAGTGCGTGAATCCAGGATAGCCTGGCGCCAATTACGCCACCTACGTTGGATACCTTTTACATATGTGGTTTTTCGTGGTAATATAATACGTTACTTGGCCAGCTTGAATGCCGGACAAAGCCGGGGTTAGCTGCGCAACCTTAAACGGAGGAAAAATGCCAGACAGGTATTTACTGAAGGAACTCTCCCGATACAATATAGGGACATTCGCCGATATCGTTTACCGGCAATCGATATTGCGTCCCGATAAAGTGGCATACATCTACGGTAAGGAGCAGCTAACCTATGCCCAGTTCAATGCCAGGGTGAACCGGCTCGTGCATGCTTTGCAGGGACTGGGCGTCAAAAAAGGCGACGCCATCGGGTTACTATCGTGGAACTGTCTCGATTACGCCATTATTTACGGCGCCGCCATGAAAGGCGGCTATATCATCTCGCGTTTCAACCCCCGCCTACAGGCCGAGGAGCTGGACTACCTGGTTAACTACTCCGAGGTCAAAACGCTTTTCGTGGGACTGGAGCTCATCGCCGTCACCGAGTCAATAAGGTCAAAAATACCCGGCGTCAAGAACTACATCTCGATGGAAAACCGCGCCCCCAACATGATGTTTACGAGCGACCTTATTGAATCCAACCCCGACGACGAACCTTATGTCCAGGTACAGGAAGACGACGGATTCTTCATCATTTATACCAGCGGGACTACCGGGGTGCCCCGCGGCGCCGTGTATTCCCACCGGGAGGCCTGGGACGACGCCCGCACCTATATCATCAACCTTAGCATACAGCCCAACGACAAACACATCCAGGTGTCGCCGATGTTCCATATCGCCGGGGATACCATGGTAAGGTCCATCCTTTACATGGGCGGCTGCAACATCATCATGAAATCCTTCGACCCGGCCGCCACGCTCCAGCTTATCCAGAACCATAAAGCGACCCACATCTCCATCGTGCCGACCCACCTGGTGGCAATGCTGGCATTACCGGACGTCAAGAAATACGACGTCAGCAGCCTTAAATTCATCTGGTACGGCGGGTCGCCGATGCCGGTGGAAGTGCTGAAAAGAGGACTAGAAACCTTCGGGGTTATTTTCGGGCAGGGATACGGGCAAAGCGAGAGCGGCCCGGCCATCTGCCATTTGCCCAAGGAAGACCATAACGTCGTGGGCAAACCGGAGGAAAAACGCCTGGCTTCGGTGGGTCAGCCGGACATCGGCGTGCAGGTCAGAATCGTCGACGACAAAGGCCGAGACGTGGGACCGGGCGATACGGGCGAAATCATCGTCCGGAGCAAGCATATTATGCTCGAATACTGGAAAAAACCGAAGGACACGAGCAATACCATCGTCGACGGCTGGCTGCATACGGGGGACATCGGCCGCTACGACGAACAGGGCTACGTTTTCCTGGTCGACCGCAAAAAGGACATGATTATCAGCGGCGGCGAGAACGTCTACCCGAGGGAAATCGAGGAAGTCCTTTACCGAAACCCCAAAGTGCATGAAGCGGCCGTAATCGGCATACCCGACCCTTACTGGGTAGAGAAGGTCCATGCCGTCGTCGTTTTAAAGAAAGGCGTTAAAGCCACCCCCGAAGAGATCATCGATTTCGCCAAGAAGAACCTGGCCGGCTATAAAGCTCCCAAGTCGGTGGAGTTCGCGGACTCCCTGCCCAAGAACGCCGCCGGTAAAATAATGAAACGCGAGCTCCGGGAGAAATACTGGGCGAACCAGGACCGGAAAATATAGTCGTTCTACCGCTTGAGCGCCACGGCGGCGGGATAACGCGCTCCAATCCGGCATTTACCCACCCGGATATTACAGCGATATAGCAAGTCGCCTAGATAATATTATGTCAAACGCCCTATCCAATCGCGTCTGAGTGCGGGTTATTTTTTGGAGAGATATTTCTCCGGGTTGGCATCGAAAGCCTTTTTGCAGCCCACGGCACAGAAATAATATTTCTTGCCCTTATATTCCGAGGTGGCCGGGGGCTTTTTCTCGTCAACCGTCATTTTACAAACAGGGTCAATCGCCATAAAGCACCTCCATCGATTAATCGGCTAATTTCACGGGTTGAAAACCGCGTAGACGCAGAGAGTTCGTGACCACAGTTATCGAGCTTAACGCCATCGCCGCCGCCGCCAGGATGGGATTTAAGAAACCGTACTTGCCGAGGATAAAGCTCAAGCCCGAGGGAACGCCGCGACTGCCGAAGGCGAGATAAAGCACCCCCGCCGCTATCGGGATGAGAAGCACGTTATAGGCAAAAGCCCAGAAAAGGTTTTGCCTTATCGTCCGGATAGTGCGCCGGCTTAAAGAAACCGCGGTGGCGATACCGGACAGGTCGCCGCTGATGAGGGTGATATCGCCGGTTTCCATAGCGACATCGGTGCCGGTGCCGATGGCGATGCCGACATCGGCCTGGGCCAACGCGGGCGCATCGTTAATGCCGTCGCCCACCATAGCGACGACGCGGCCTTCATCCTGGAGCTTTTTGACTTCCCCGGACTTGTTTTCCGGCAGCACCTCAGCGAGGACGCGGTCAATGCCGGCCTGGCGGGCGATCGCCTCGGCGGTACGTTTATTATCGCCGGTAACCATGGCGACCTCGATACCCATCCTGCGTATCCGGGCGACCACGGCGGCGGCGTTCGGTTTAAGAGTATCCGCCAGCCCGATAATGCCGGCCGCCCGGCCGTCGACGGCCAGGAACATCACCGTTTTGCCGCCCTGGAAAAGGTCGCCGGCTTTATCTTCAAGTCCTTGGAGGGCGACATGGTGTTCCTGCATCAGGCGGAGGTTGCCCAGCAAGAGGTTCTTGCCGTTTGATTTTGCCGCGGCGCCGAGACCGGGAATAGCGGTAAAGTCCGCAGCGGGCAGGATTTTAAGCTGCCTTTCCTGAGCGGCGCGGACGACCGCTTCACCGAGCGGGTGCTCGGAATCATGTTCCACCGCCGCCGCCAGACCGAGCACCTCGTCCTGGGAAAAGGGAGAAACGGCCAAAATATCGGTCAACCGGGGTTGGCCTTCGGTCAGGGTGCCGGTCTTATCGAGAAGCAGGGTATCGATTTTATAAAACCGCTCCAGCGCAGCGGCGCTCCGGATAAGGATGCCATACTCGGCGCCTTTGCCCGTACCCACCATAATCGCCGTGGGCGTGGCCAATCCCAGGGCACAGGGGCAGGCGATAATCAAGACGGCGATAAAATTCAGGAAAGCAAAAGTCAGCGAGGGAGAAGGCCCGAAAAAGTACCAGATAATAAAAGTAGTAATCGCAATACCGATGACTACCGGTACGAAATAGCCGGCAATGACATCGGCGAGGCGCTGGATGGGCGCCTTGCTCCCCTGGGCTTCCTCCACCAGGCGCACGATCCTCGCCAGGGTGGTGTCCTTACCGACACGGGTCGCCGCAAACTGGAAGCTGCCCGTCTTGTTAATAGTAGCCCCGATGACCTCGTCGCCCTCTTTTTTCTCCACGGGCAGGCTTTCGCCGGTGACCATGGACTCATCAATAGCCGGGCTCCCCTGCCGGACAACGCCATCCACGGGCACCCTTTCGCCGGGACGTACCAGAATGAGGTCGCCGACCTGCACGTCCTCGACGTTTATCTCGGTTTCTTTGCCTTCGCGAATAACCAAGGCCGTCTTGGGCTGCAGGCCGATGAGCTTTTTAATGGCCGCCGAGGTCTGGCCCTTAGCCCTGGCCTCAAGGAAACGGCCCAGCAATATCAGGGCGACAATCATGGAAGAAGTATCGAAATAAACGTCCGGCGCGGTGCCGCCAATGGTTAACACCGAGGGGAACAGGACAGCCACCACGCTATAAAAATAGGCCGCCGAGGTGCCTACGGCGATGAGGGTATTCATATCGGCTTTGCCGTGCCTCAGGGCGCCCCAGAACCCGCGATAGAACCGCCAGCCCGCCCAAAACTGCACGGGAGTCGCCAGGGCCCAGAGCAAATAGGGCTTGCCGGTGAAGCCGGGTAGAAAGCTCAAGGTCATAATAACCGCGCCAAGCACGATTGCGAGGACAAACCGGTTCCTGACATTTTTAATATCACGCTCGGCCGCCATGGTAACGTCTTCCAGCGTCTCCGTCTCCTCGCCCAGCTCATAGCCGGCATTTCCGACCGCCTTACGCAGGTCGGCCACGGCAACGCTATCGAGATATTCCACCGTGGCTTTCTCCGAAGCCAGATTAACCGCGACCGAAACAACGCCGGGGATTTCCTTCAGGGCTGCTTCAACGCGGGCGACACAGGAAGCGCAGGTCATGCCGCGCACCGGGAAAATCGATTTTTTTACCGCAATGCCATACCCGGACTCAGAGATAGCATCTTTGATTTTATTCAGGTCAACCTTGTCCGGATCGTATTCAATCGAAGCCTTCTCCGAGGCGAAATTGACCCTGGCCTGCGCTACGCCCTTGGTCTTCGCCAGCGCTTTTTCAATATTAACGGCGCAGGTGGCACAACTCATGCCGGTAACCCGAATATTGGCTTTCCGTGATTTATTGGTTTTAGTAGTCATGATAATCCAACCTATTTAATTTTATCATAGCCAAAGAGTCCTGCCTAAGTATGTGACCAACATCTCACCCGAACATGACTCTGGTAATGGAATATTTTAGCCAATGTTAATCAGATATTAACAATTGATTGTTATCTTTAAAGAAAGCCTGAGATAAAGGGGGTAAAGATTATGTGGCGAAGTAAGAAATTTATCATCATCGCCGTATTAGCCATTCTAGTGATTGGGGCTACCGTGGGAGGGGTGGCAATCGCCCAGGCGGACGATCAAAACACTAATACCACTCCCACTCCCACGACGACCTCAAACGTTACAACGTTCCTGGACAAGGTCGCCGCGATTTACCAGCAAAACACCGGGGTAACCATCAACCCGGACGAGCTGCAAAAAGCCGTCACCGCAGCCCGGCAAGCAATTAAAGACGAAGCCCTGACCAACTACCTGCAGAAACTCGTGACCGACGGCAAGATAACACAGGAGCAGGCCGACCAGTTCAAGGCCTGGCTGGACGCCAAACCGACACAAGCCTTCCAGCAATGGTGGGACGCCCGGCCGGATATCCCGGGTCTTTTCGGAAATAAGGGAACCGGCATGCCCTTCGGCGGGATGAAACGCGGCATGGGCAGGTTCGGGGTGGGGATGAAGTCCGGAGCCTGGTGCGCGCCTAACGCCAATACGCAGCCTAATACCAATACACCGGCTAACACCAACACGCAATAGACCAGAATCAAAGAAAATCCGAGATTTCGATAAGGAGGGGGAAGTTCCCCCTCCTTTTTGTTGCGGAAACCTAGTAGAGTTCAAATATAAATTCACAATTTCTTAACATTTATGGTATAAATTAAAATGAAGCTAATAAATAATGAGGGTTTAGAGATGCCCGGGAAAAAGGTGCTGGTAGTTGATGACGATGCGAAGACAGTAGAGCTGGTCAAGCTTTACCTGAACCGGGACGGCTACCGCGTCATGACCGCCTATAACGGCAACGACGCCCTGCAGCTCGCCCGCGAGCACCACCCCGACCTGATTGTCCTCGACCTGATGCTACCGGGGATGGACGGTCTCGAGGTATGCCGCGTACTACGCAAAGAGTCCGACGTGCCGATTATCATGCTGACGGCGCTGACGACGGATGAAGACCGGCTCAATGGCCTGGACCTCGGCGCGGACGATTACGTGACCAAGCCCTTCAGTCCCCGGGAACTGGCCGCCAGAGTGAGGGCGGTACTGCGGCGCTTCCCCGGGGAACGTGGACCGGACAAAATCGATTACGGACCGCTCAGCGTGAACTTCCTGAAGCACGAAGCCTTCCTGGAGGGCAAGCCGCTGGGACTCACCCCGGTGGAATTCAAAGTGCTGGGAGCCCTCGTGAAAGAGCCGGGCCGGGTGTTCAGTCGGGCGCAGATTATCGAGAAAGCGCTCGGGCATGATTTTGACGGCTTCGACCGCACCATCGACGTACATATCCTGAAACTGCGCCGCAAGCTCGAACCGGACCCGCGCCGTCCCAGGTTTATTAAGACCATCTACGGGGCCGGCTACAAGCTCCTGGAGCTCAACAGCAATGCATAGCCTGAACTTCCGTTTAATGGCGGCCTTCACGCTGGTCATTATCGTGATCATCGGTTCCGCATTTTTCTTTACTTACCGCAACACGAGCCATGAAATCAGCCAGGTGGGAAAAAACTTGGAAGCGATACAGGATAGAAGGATAGAATTAGAGCTCTCCCGTTACTATCAATTCACGGGGGGCTGGGAAGGTGTCCAGGCTGTCGTCGTCCAATGGGGCAACATGTACGGACGACGGATTATCCTGACCGATAAAGACAATACGGTACTAGCCGACTCCGACGAGGGGCTGCTGGGGAGCAGCTATAACGCCGATGACAATGCCAACCAGACCGTATTCGTGATAGCGAAACCTTACCCCGGCCAGCGATTCGATGTGCTATTTTCGCCGGACCCCCTCGCAGCCACACCCATAGCCAGTGCGGATATCGTCGGCGTCCTCAGCTTAACACATGGAGACTATCCGGACATTAACCTGGCGGCGCTACAAATTACTTACCAGACCATCGGACGTTTCTTCATCTGGGGAGGCCTGCTGGCTATTGCTATCGCCCTCGGGCTGACTTTTTTCTTATCGCGCCGCATCCTGTCACCGGTCAAAGCCCTCACCAGTGCCACCAGGCAGTTCGGTAAAGGCGATTTTTCCCACCGGGTGGACTATAAAGGCCAGGGGGAAATCGGCGAACTGGCGCAGTCCTTCAACTCCATGGCCGATGACCTGGCGCGCACCGAACGCCTGCGCCGCAACATGGTGGCGGACGTTGCCCACGAACTCAGAACGCCCCTATCGAACCTCAAAGGCTACCTGGAAGCCATCAGCGACGGCGTCGTCGCGCCGGATGAAAACACCATCAAGCTGCTCTACGAGGAGGCGGCTTCATTATCACGACTGGTCGACGACCTGCAAGACCTGAGCCTGACCGACGCCGGAGAAATCAAATTAATCCGGCAGCCGGAAGACATCACGGTCCTGATTAAGGAGACCGTCACTGGAATGCAAGCCAAAGCGACCGAAAGGGGCCTGCTATTATCCACCGAACTGCTCGCGGAACTACCGTCGGTAAATATCGATTCCCACCGGGTCAAACAGGTGCTGCGCAACCTGCTCGAAAACGCGGTGGCGCACACCGACAAGGGGGGAAAGATCACGGTCACCGCCCGGCGACAGGCGGGCCAAATATATATCAGCGTGACAGATACCGGGGAAGGCATCCCCGCCAGCGAACTGCCGCTAATCTTCGAACGGTTCTATCGCGTCGATAAATCGCGCACCCGGAAAACCGGCGGCAGCGGTCTGGGGCTTACCATCGCCAAGCGCCTGGTGGAAGCCCACGGCGGCACCATCGAAGTGAAAAGCGAACCGGGCCATGGCAGCACCTTTACCTTTACCATCCCGGTGATGACCGGATAAATTAATATTTTCCTAACATTATTGGGGCACATTAATAATATAGACGGATAATGCGTCGGGAAACGTAATATAACGACGCGGGAGAAGAAAATGAAAGTCTTCAAGGTTATCCTTATAACGCTCATCCTGGGCGGACTGATAATTGCCGTGTTCGGCTGCGGTGGACAATCAAGCAGCAGCACCACGACGACCCAGATAGCGACCGTAAAGCGCGGTAATCTGACACTGGACATCACGGCGGCGGGCAACCTGGCCCTTTCCCATTCCGAAGACCTGGCCGTCGACCTGTTCTATGGACAATCCGGGGCATCGGGGACCAAAGGCACCATCGGGGAGGTCCTGGTGCAGGAGGGAGACGCGGTGAAAGAGGGGCAGGTGCTGGTCACCATCGATAAAAACGAATGGGATGACCAGATGGCGGCGCTGGAAGACCAGGTAAGCAGCGCGCAACGCGCGATTCTCCAGGCGCAACTCAACGAGAAAACCTCTGAACAGGCCGTGAAAAACGCCAAAGATACCGTGACCGCTAAAGAAACGGCCGTCATCAACGCCGAGATAGCTTACCAGCAGACCCAGACGGCCCTGGCCACCGCGATTACCGCCATAGATTATCAACAGGCCCTATCCGAACTCATGAAAGCCCAGACCTGGTATGACTACGTCACCACGACATATAAAGCCACCGCAGGTTCGACGGAACAGTACGAACTGACACTGCAAAACGCCCAGGACAACCTGGACGTCGCCCAGACCAACTATAACAATGTTTTGGCCGGTTATAACACCGAGCAAGTCAACCTTAAAAAGAACCAGGTAGAAGTCGCCGAAAGGACGCTGGCGGCCGCCCGCGAAGACATTAATGACGCCAACGACGACGTGACCCTGAAGGGACTGAGCCTGGCCCTGAGCCAGGGGAGTCTAAACGATGCCAACAAAACCCTGGATAAGGCCAAGGCCAACCTCGCCGAGGCACAGGGAATGAGCCCGGAGATTAAAGCCCCCTTCGACGGTTTTATCACTAAAGTTAATGTCGCCGGCGGGGATGAGGTGCTTAACGGAGCGGTGGCGGTGACCATCGCCGACCCCAATAAATTCGAGGCGGACATACTGGTCAGCGAGATGGACATTACCCAGGTCAAGCTCGGCGGCGAGGCCACGGTGGCCGCCAACGCCATGACGGGAGCGGCCTTTCCCGCCAAGGTGACCCACATCGCGCCCACGGCAACCATACAGTCGGGCGTGGTGAACTATACGGTAAAGGTCGAACTTGATACCCTTAAAGCGGCCAGCGCGAACCAGACGGCCACCAGCACGGCAAATACCACGGCCGGCGGGCTGCCCCCCAGGCTGCAAAGCGCCGTGGATTCCGGCAGGATAACCCAGGCGCAGGCCGAACAGCTAGCGAAGAACTTACCGGCGGGAGGTACGAATATTCCCGAGGGTGTGACGGCGCCAGCAAGCACGGACTTACCCAGCTTTTCCACCGGCCAGTCACCGAGCCAGGCGCCCGTAACGACATCCCAGAACTTTGAGCTCCGCGAGGGTCTTACGGTCACGGTAGATATCGTCGTAGCGAGCCGGACGAACGTGCTGCTGGTGCCTAACGGGGCGGTCACCAAAGAGGGGCTGAAAAGCTATGTCCAGGTGGTAAATGCTTCCGGCGGCACGGAAAAGCGCGAAGTCACTCCCGGTATAAGCAACTGGCAGTATACCGAAATCACCAATGGTCTCTCCGAAGGGGAACAGGTCGTGGTAACACTGAACACCTCCTCCAGCTTGTCCACGACCCAGAGAGTGGGCAGTGTGTTTTTCGGCGGTCCGGGCAGATAAAGGAAGCGACGCTAATGATTAGACTGGAAAACATCACCAAAGTATATCCGATGGGCAAACGGGAACTGACCGTGCTGGCGGGCATAAACCTGCACATCAAACAGGGCGAACTGGTAGCGATCATGGGGCCATCCGGGTCGGGCAAGTCGACGATGCTCAACCTTATCGGCTGCCTGGATAAACCGACATCCGGCCAGTACTATCTGGACAACCGGGAGGTAAGCCGTTTCGGAAGCCGGGAGCTGGCGCAGGTGAGAGCGCAGAAGATAGGTTTTATCTTCCAGACCTTTAATCTGCTTTCCCGGCTCACCGCGTTAGCCAATGTGGAACTCGGGATGACTTACGCCGGCGGCGTCGAACGCAAGCAGGCCCTCGAGGCCCTGGCGAAAGTGGGGCTTTCCGAACGAATTCACCACCGCCCCATCGAACTCTCAGGCGGCGAGCAGCAGAGAGTCGCCATCGCGCGTGCCATCGTCAAAAATCCCTCCGTGTTTTTAGCCGATGAACCCACCGGCCAGCTAGACAGCAAATCCGGCGAGGAAGTAGTATCGATTCTGACCTCTCTAAACGCCGAACACGGTATTACGCTGATTCTGGTCACCCACGATGCCAATATCGCCAGTCACTGCCAAAGGATAATTCAAATAAAAGACGGCCAGGTAGTTGGAGAGATGACTAAATGAAAATGAAAGGCTGGCTCAATTTTTTTGCCACGGTGTGGCTGGGGCTGGTTACTCACAAGCTGCGGAGCTTTTTAACCATCCTGGGAGTGGTTATCGGTGTGGCTTCGGTAATTGTTCTCATGTCCATCGGGCAGGGTTCCACCCAACAAATCATCAGCAACATCGAAAATATGGGAGCTAACCTGATTACCATCCGTCCCGGAGCATTTACATTTGGGGGTATCAGGGGCGGCATGTCACAAACGCTGACGATAGAAGACAGCGAGGCAATATCGGAACAGGTTTCAAATATCGCGGCGGTAGCGCCCTCCTATTCCAGCAGCCTGCAGCTGGTGGCGGGCAGTAAAAATACCAACGCGCAGGTCACCGGTACCACCCCGGAATATCTGGCGGTAAACAACCTGAGCGTAGCCTCCGGCACTTTCTTCAGCGAGAACGATTATCAGAGCGGTAACAAGGTCGTCGTGCTGGGGCCTGAATGTGGCCCAAACGCTTTTCGGCACCAGCGATCCTATCGGTCAACAAATGCGCATGGGCAAAATCATCGTACGCGTCATCGGCGTGCTGGAGAGCAAAGGGGCAACATTCAGTTCGCCGGATGACGGCGTCTTTATGCCGCTGACGGCCATACAACAGACGGTCGCCCAGCCACGGACGGCACAGGGGGGACGCGTGGTATCAACGGTGTCTTTAACGGTAACCAAGGACACCTACACGCAGAATGTGATTGATTCGGTGACCAGCCTGCTGCGCACGCGTCATAAGCTATCCTCCGCAGCCGATAACGATTTCAGCATTATGTCAACCGAAGAAATCGCCCAGACACTGACGCAAACCACGAGCACGTTAACGCTACTGCTGGGCGCGGTGGCCGCTATTTCATTGCTGGTGGGAGGCATCGGCGTGATGAACATCATGCTGGTCTCGGTCCTCGAGAGGACCCGAGAGATAGGCATTCGCAAAGCCCTCGGAGCCAGGGAAGTAGATATCTGGAGTCAGTTCTTATCCGAGGCAGCTTTTTTGACTTTTACGGGCGGTGTCATCGGGGTCGCCCTGGGTTGGGGAATTTCGGTGCTCATTAATGCCATGGGGCTGATGGCCACGGTAGTCAGCGCCCAGATAGTAATCCTGGCCGTTTGCGTCGCGGTGGGCATCGGGCTGTTCTTCGGTTTTTACCCCGCCTGGAACGCTTCCCGGCTCAACCCCATCGAAGCCCTAAGGTCGGAATAGCCGGAAAATTTCACCGGGATTTTTTAACGTCGTACTCCGGGCTGACACCGTGGTGCGTGCGTAATGGAATTTCCTTGAGAAAAAGGTTAATGACAAAAGCGAGCACGATGGCGAAAAAGGCATAGAAGAAAACATGAGATATCGAGAGAGCCAGAGACTCGCGCAATGCCTGTATTACCTGGTGTAATAACGCCACCCCCTGGTCGCCCAGATTCCCGATTATAGCCTGCAACTGGCTCTGCGCCTGCGGGTTCATCAATGCCTCAGGATTATGCATCAACGTATCCAATTGCGGCGGCGGGACCAATTTTACGAAATCGGCAGGAATCCTGGCGCCCAGTTCGGCGGCAAACCGGTTGTTCATCAGCGAACCGAATATCGCCAGTCCTACGGAGCCCCCCACCGAGCGGAAAAAGGCGGTTGAAGATGTAGCGGCACCGAGGATGCTATAGGGGACAGCATTCTGTACCGCCAGCATGTAAAGCGGCATGGTGATGCCCAGGCCGAACCCGGTAATAATCATATTGCGCACGGCGATACCGTTAGTGGTATCGATGTTCATGCGCGAGAGCAGCCATATCCCGAAAGTCATCAAGCACAGGCCGACCGCGCCCTGAATGCGGTAATGCCCCCCGGCGCGCGAGAGCAACTGCCCGGAAATAGCGCTGCCGAAGACCACTCCGAGCATCATCGGCGTAACGAAGTTGCCGCTCGACGTAGCGGTAGCGCCGAGAACACCCTGGAAGAAAAGCGGTATGAATACGATGGAGCCGAACATACCCGCCGAGGTGAGGAAGATCATCACCGAGGAGATAGATACGATAGGGTTATTGAATATGGATAGCGGCACAATAGGCTCTTTACTACGGTATTCCACCCAGATAAAAATTGCCAGGGCCACCACGGAAAACAAGAACATACCGATAATTTCCATCGAGACCCACGGGTATTCCACGCCGCCCCAGGATAATGCCAGCATCAACGGCACCACCCCCAATATCAAAAGGACGACGCCAGGATAATCGATGCTATGTTTGAGTTTATCCGGCCGGAAATTGGGGAAGAAAAAGATAAACAGGGCAATAACGATTAATCCCAGGGGAACGTTTACGAAAAATACCCAGTGCCAGGAAAGGTTATCGGTGATATAACCGCCGAGCGTGGGGCCGACGATCGAAGAAATACCGAAAACGGCACTCATAAAGCCCTGATATTTTCCCCTCACGGCGGGGGGAAAAAGGTCGCCGATAACGGTGAAGGCGTTAGCCATGATGACGCCGGCGCCGATTCCCTGGAAGCCGCGGAAAATAATTATCTGGTTCATGGTCTGGCTTAAACCACAGAGGACAGACCCCAGAATGAAGATGACCAGACCGCCGAGATAAAAATATTTACGTCCGTAGATATCGGTCAACTTACCGGTAATCGGGACGGTGACTGCCGAGGTAATGATATAGGCGGTGGTGACCCAAGTGTACTGGCTGAAACCGCCCAAATCGCTAACGATGCGCGGCAGGGCGGTGCCGACAATTGTCTGGTCGAGGGCGCCCAGGAACATCGCCAGCATCACGCCGGCGAAGGTAAAGATTACCTGTTTCCTGGGTAACGAGCGCAAACCGACAAGCGGTATCTGAGTGTCTTGCGTCACGGGAGTAAAAAAGGACCCAACAGACTAAAAAACCTTGAACTAATATAATTATATCATAGTGCCAGACTGTATTTCATCCGAGAATGCCATGACTCTCTCACTGTCATGCTATAATATATCAGCTTTTATATCAGGAACAGCTTGATGGACGATAAAAGCCTGGAAATGCTGGAGTTCCCCCGGATCAGGGAGATACTGGCCGGCTTTACGACATTTTCGGCGAGCCGGGAGCTGGCTACAGCCCTGAAACCGGAGCGCGACTTCGAGCGGATTTCTCTATGGCTAAGGCAGACCGCAGAGTCCAGGCAACTGCTTAACCTCGACCGGAGTTTCGCGATAGGCGGGGTGCTGGACGTCCGGGAAAAAGCCAGGCTGGCGGCCCTGGAAGGCATGCTGGAACCGGCCTCGCTGCTGGAAATCCAGCAAACGCTCGCCGCCCTGCACGAATTGCGCCGCTATTCAAAAAGCATTTCGGCAGATTTTCCTTTAATCTGGGACATCGCGGGGGGAATCGTCGAGCTAAGGCAAATCGAGAAGGACATCGCCAGCTGCCTGGGACCGGACGGGGAAGTCCTAGACACCGCGTCGCCGGCCCTATCCGATATCCGCCAGCAGCTGAGAGAAACGCGGGGCCAGATACAGGAACGACTGGAAATGATCGTAAAATCAGCGCGGGGACGGCGCATACTTCAGGAGGAAGTCATTACCGAGCGGGAGGGACGCTACGTCATCCTCGTCAAGACCGAGAACCGCCACGATATCAAGGGCATCGTCCACGACATCTCCAATACGGGGGCGACGGTGTTCATGGAACCGACGGTCACGGTGGGGCTGGGCAACGCCATGCGGGAGCTGATCATCGAGGAGAGGCGGGAGATAGAGAGAATCCTGCGCGTACTCAGCGCCGAGGTGGGGGCGTGCTACGACGACATCGCCCGAAATATTGCCCTGGCGGCCGAGCTCGACCTGGTGCTGGCGAAAGCCAGATACGCCAGGAAGATAAAGGCGACCGAGCCGATTATCGTTAGCCCCGACACCGATAAAAGCAACGGCTATCTCAAACTCGTCGACGCCCGGCACCCACTGCTCGGCGAGAAAGCCGTGCCGTTCTCGCTGGAACTCGGACACGCCTTTTCCATCCTCGTGATCACCGGCCCCAACACCGGCGGTAAAACGGTGACGCTGAAGACACTGGGGCTTTTAAGCCTGATGGCGCAGGCAGGTATGCCGATTCCCGCTTCGGGCGAAAGCCAGATACCGCTCTACGACGGGATATTCGCCGACATCGGCGACGAGCAGAGCATCGAACAGACGCTCTCCAGCTTCAGCTGGCACATGGGCAACGTCGTGCGCATTATCAAGGGTGCCACGGGACAGAGCCTGGTGCTCCTGGATGAACTGGGGACGAGCACCGACCCCGCCGAAGGGTCGGCGCTGGCGCGGGCGATCCTGCGCTACTTCATGGTGCGGGGGACAATGGCGGCTGCCACCACGCATTATAGCGACCTCAAAGCTTTCGCCCATACCACTAAAGGGCTGGAAAACGCCTCGCTGGAGTTCGACCCCGTGACGCTAACGCCCACCTACCGCCTGACGGTGGGGACGCCGGGGGGCAGCAACGCCATGGCCACTGCCGCCAGACTGGGTATACCGGAAGAAATCATTAATGACGCCCGGGGCATGCTATCCGAGGCCAGCCAGGAACTGGAGAACCTCCTTAACAGTCTCATGGCGGAGAAACAGAATATAGAGTCGTTACAGCGCGAGCTTAAGGCCGAGCGGGACGAGTTTGCCCGGCACAATGCCGAGCTGAACAGCGAGCTCCAGCGTCTGAAGACGGAAGAACGTAAAGCGATACGGGAAGCCCGGGACGCCATCGTTCAAGAGACGGCGGAACTCAACCGCGAAATCCGACAGGCAACAGCCGAGCTGAGGAAACAAAAAAACCGAGAAAGCATCGAGCAGGCGAAACAAGCCATAGCCGGGGTACGCAAACAGCTGAACAGCGAGCGCTGGCAGCCCAAAATAGAAGAAACCATCCCAGCCGATGAAACGATAAAAGTCGGGGACACGGTCAGGCTTAAAGAGGTCGGCCTGACCGCCACGGTGCTGGCAATATCGGAGGAAACCCGGGAAATCGAAGTGCAGGCGGGCCGGAGCAAAATGACCCTGGGGCTGGACAGCGTGGTCAAAATAACGCCGTCGGGAACAGAGATACCGCTGACGGGAGTACAGCCCGCTGCCCGCAGAGTACCGATGCAATTCGACCTGCGCGGCAAGCGAGCCGACGAAGTGGAGCCAGCGCTGGACACCTACCTTAACGACGCGGCGCAATCCAACCTGACGGAAGTCCGCATTATTCACGGTATCGCCACGGGGACGGTACGCAATATCGTGCGGGAGTACCTGGCGAGGCACCCGCTGGTAAAGTCGTTCCGCTCCGGAGAACGCGACGAAGGCGGGGACGGGGCAACAGTCGTGAGGTTTTAAGTCGGGAGAATATTTATCATGCTTAAAGCGAAAAAAAGGCTACTTAACAGGGCGAAAACCATGGACTATCTCAAGGAACTGGCCGGCGTGCCCGGCGGGAAAGCCGCCAAGTTTTGCCTGCCTCCCCACCTGGCGCCGGAGGAGACGCAGGGCGTATGTAAACTAGGTGATATTCCGCCGGATATACACCCCCACCTCGTCAAGCTGGCGGCCGGTTCCGGGACAGGCTGTTACGTACTCTGGAGCGTGGGGCACAAATGCCTGGTGGTACCCTCTTTCCCGACGGCGGCCAAACAGGTCACACAGTCCCTGGACCTGGCACAAATACGCTCCCAACTAGAAAAAGACCTGGTGATTGCCCTGGTGCTGGTGAGGCTGGGGTCGTACGCCGTGGGCGTGTCCCGCGGCGAAACCTTATTAACCAGCAAGGTGGGCACCGGCCTCGTCCACGGGCGGCACCGGCAGGGCGGCTCATCGGCGCACCGTTTCGAGCGGCACCGCGATAAGCAGATAGAGACTTTCCTCAACCGTGTTTGCGGGCATGTTCATGAACAAATCGAGCCTTATGTGAAGTCGCTGGACTTTATCGTTTACGGCGGCTCGTGGGATACGATACAGCTATTACAAAAATATTGCCCATTGTTACTGCAGTTGAAAACACCCGTCCTGCCGCCACTGCTGGACATACCCGACCCACGCCAGCAAGTCTTGGAAAAAGCGGTAAACCGGGTATGGTCGAGCACGGTTTACGAATGGCAAGAAGCCTAAGCGGCTTTCGCCATCAACTTTTTCAACCCGGCTAAAGCCGGAGGCAGGACGCGCCCGATAGCCTCGGTGAAACGCAGGCGGGCATGCTCATCGAACGGCGTTTCGCCCTGGTTAATGATGACCAGCCTGGCGCCGGCTTCCAAAGCCACCGCGGGCATATCCGCCGCCGGATAGACGACCAGACTGGAGCCGACCACAATAAAAAGGTCGGACATGCCTGAGTGCTTATAAGAATCCGCCAGGTCTTTAGAGGGCAGAGAGTCGCCAAAGTTTACGACCGTGGACACCAGCTCGCCCCCGCACAACGGACATTCCCGCTCCCCTTCCACCCGGTCCATTTTAAAATCGCACCCGACACAGCGTACTTTGGTGAGATTGCCGTGCAGCTCCGCCAGCAGTTCCGGCTTAATGCCGGACTTCAGGTGCAGGTTATCCACATTCTGCGAGATGAGAAAAGCCAGTTTGCCCAGCTTCTGGAGCTCGGCGATGGCGAGATGTCCGGAATTGGGGCTGGCGGCGGTAAAGTCCTGGCGGGGTGTCGACAGACCTTTATCCCGACGCGTCCAGAGGCCGTCCGGACCGCGGAAATCACGCAGGCCGGACTCCGTGCTGATGCCGGCACCGGTAAAGACGACGAGGTATTGCGCGTCAAACATCCATTGGGCGAGATCCCTGATTCTGTCCGCTAAGTCAAGCACGATTAACCTCCGCTTAATAATATTACCCTATAAAAGACGGCGTCAATTAAGTATTTACTCTTATAGCGAAAAACAGGGCGGTGTACTAATATATATTCAAGAGATATTTCATGAACCAAGCAGACTGGCGCAGAAACCTGGTCATTTTCGGGGCGGTGCACGTATTCCTTTTTCTGATACTATTGCCGGTACTGGCCCAGATTTTTTATCCCGGCACCGGCACTCTCGAGCTTTACCTGGCCCAGCAGATGCTCGGCGGCAAGATACCTTACCATGATTTTGCCAGCGAATACCCGCCGCTCGCCCTGCTGAGTTTCCTCTTGCCGGGACTAGTTTTCCACAACACGATATCTTACAGCTGGGGGTTTGCCGCCGAGCTGATGATTTTCGACCTGCTGGCGATGGTCATGATTGCCGACCTCGCTTCTTTCCTCAAGGTTTCCGTGAGGAACGCCCTCGTGATTTATACCCTGTTCATCCTAGCCATCGGGCCGATACTGGTAGCCCGCTACGATATCCTGCCGGGCATGCTGGTGCTGGCGGCGCTATGGGCTTTCATCAAAGGGAAAAACAAGCTGGCCTGGGCCTTCGCGGCCATGGGTTTCGCGACCAAGATATATCCTTTAATCATCATCCCGATTTTTGCTGTTTATCAGCTAAAAAACCGGCAATATAAACAATTAATCATCGGGGGCGCTGTTTTCATCATCGTGCTGCTGGTCCTCAATATCCCCTGGGTAATCGTCGATGCGCCGGGCTTCTGGCACTCGCTGACCTACCACCTCGAGCGGGGGCTTCATGCGGAGAGCACCTACGGAACAGCGCTGCTATCGGGCCAGGTTCTGGGGATGACCACCGTGACGGGCGATTTGAACTTCGGTTCCTGGAACCTGAGCTCGGCACTGGCGGACAGCCTGGCGAAAATATCCTTTTATATTGTCGGGGCTTTTTTACTGGCGGTGTACGGACTATTTGCCTGGCGTCTCCGAAAAGACCCCGAAATGAAAACCGCGACAAAGTTATCGGAACCATCCGCGGCCAAGCTCCTGCAATTTGGCGCCCTGGCAGTCATCGTGTTCCTGCTGACGAACAAGGTCTTTTCCGCGCAATACCTGGCCTGGCTTTGCCCGCTATTGCCTTTGCTCGGGGAAAGAAGTCGATATCCGGTGATGATACTCTTTATGGCGGCAGCGCTGCTCACCCAATACGTCTTTCCATATAACTACACGCCATTCGAACTGGGCCAGGCAATACCGGTATTTATGCTTACCGTCCGGAACCTGCTGCTCATCGCGGCTGCGGTACTGATCGCCCTGCCCGAACGCTACCAGATACCCGGCACCAGCGACTTGCGCTCGGGGGGATAATCGGGGAAAGTGCGGCGGTACCAGGCGTGATGTGCCCTGGCCCGCGGTACCAGATTGGCGGCGGTCCAGAAAGCAAAAGCCAGCCCCGGCAGGGACCAGGTCGCCAACGCCCAGCCGGTCCAGATAATTATCTCGCCCAGATAGTTGGGGCTGGAAACCCAGCGGTAAAGTCGGTGGTTGGATATTTTGTAGCCCGACTCTCCGGGCTGCCGCAAATCTCTTAAAATATAGTCCGCCCGGCGATTGATAATATAACCGATAACGAACAGAACCGTCCCCAGGATAAAACGCGGGTCGGCCAGCCACCCGGTGTCATAGCCGCCGGAAAACGTAAAGAGATAGCGACCGTTGAGATAACCGTTGAGGACGTTAAAAAGAAATCCGAAGCCCATGATGACCAGCGGCATGCGTTTGGTCCCGCCGCGCAGTCCGAAAGGATAGATGAAAGCCCGCTGCAGATAATGCGCTTCCCACATCACGAGGAAGACCAGGGCTACCGCGTTAAAAGAGCTCCCCAGGGCAAAAAATACGGCAAAGACCACCGGCGCCGGGGCTTCCATCAATATCCAGCCCCACATATCAGCGATGCCGGGTCCCCAGCCGCGGCGGACATGGCGCCCGTACGGGGCGGCGACAAAGAACAGCACGATAAAAATTATTACGGCGAGGATGAACCAGCCCACCAGCAAGACATGAAAAACGGTCAGCTCTTTCACCGGGGACCCCCGGTTTTTACCCCCGGCAAGCCGGCAAGCTGTCCGCTCTCCGTAAACCAGCGCAGGGTATCGACCAGCGTCTCCCGGAAAGGCCGCGGATGATAGCCCAGCTCGCGGGTAGCCTTTTCGTGGCTGATATGCCGGTTACTTTTGAGCGCCCGCAGGGAGACATCGGTATAAAGAGGGCGCTTGCCGTTCAGGCGGCTAATGCCTTTAATGACCGGCGCCGAGGCACGCGCCAGCCAGAGAGGACAGACGAACCTGGCGGCAGGCACACCGGTAATTTCCGCCACCCCGGCAGCGATATCGCACATAGATACCCAGTGGCCGGAAAGCAGATAGCCGGCGCCGCGCGGCGCACCCGACTCGGCGAGCATCGCCCCGGCGACGACATCCCGCACGTCCACCCAGTCGAACCCGCCGGTAACGAGAGCTGGTAATTTATGCTTCGCGAGCCGAAGCAGGGCTTCGCCGAAGAACGAGGGCTGATAATCGTGGGGGCCGATGATGGCGGTGGGATAAACGATAACGGCGTCCAGCCCCTGCGCGATAGCGCGCCGGACTTCCATCTCTGCCGCGGCTTTAGAGCGGTCGTAGGGCGGGACACGCCGGGATTCTACGAGAGGGCGGGACTCATCAACCGGAGATGAAAACGGCTCCTGAGTCAAGGCATGGATAGAGCTGAAATGGACCAGTCGACGAACGCCGGAGCGCCGGCAGGCCTCGATAACGTTGCGTGTACCGAGAACATTGACGGCTTCTAATGTCGGCCAGTCGCTCATGGAAAGGGAGATGAAAGCCGCCAGATGGTAGACAACGTCGGCGCCAACAAACGCCCGACACAGCGAATCGAAGTCGCGGACATCACCCCGGACGATCTCGGTATCCAGCCCGTCGACAGGCCGGGAATTAACGTGCACCACGCAGCGCGTTGGGCGACCCTGAGAAACCAGGGCGCGCACCAGATTGGCCCCGATATGCCCGGCAGCGCCGGTAACGACGACGGTCATACGAACCCCATTATAGCATAGAGGCTCTAGGTGAAGGCAAGAGAAGTTAATTCCAGACAGGCGGCCGGATGCGATTGCCAATATTCGAGAAAAGATGATACGATTACAACAGAATCCGCCATGATACGAAAAAAGAGTCCCAATTACCGCTGGTATATCCTGGCCGTGACCATGCTCACTTATGCCGTCGTCACCGGGGCGGCCAGGCTGTGCATGCCGGTACTTTTCAAGCAGATATCCGATGACCTCGGCCTCACGGTAACGCAGGTCGGGGCAGTATGGGGCATGGACCCGCTGGCCGGCATCTTCATCGGGCTGCCGGGCGGGCTGCTGGCCGACCGCTTCGGGGTAAGGCGTACCGCAGCGGTAGTTTGTATCCTGGCCGGGATTTTCGGCGCGCTGAGAGGAATATCGGTTAACTTCATCAGCATGGCGGGCCTCATGTTCCTTTTCGGGCTGATGGCGGCAGCAGCGCCCAGCGTTATTCCCAAGGTAACGGCGGAATGGTTTGGGGGTCGGCAGCTGGGGATAGCCAACGCCTTTCTGAACATCGCCTGGGGCATCGGGGCGATGTTCGCCACCATGTTCAGCGCCACGGTATTATCACCGTTCTTCGGCAGCTGGCGGTGGGTACTGCTGTTCTATGGCGTCCCCTGCGTCATACTGGGCGTAGTCTGGCTGACCACCCGGGAACCAAAAGCCAGTGAATTACCCGATACCATCGCGGTCAAGGTGCCGTTTAGAGAATCACTATCGCGGGTAGTGAGAATGAAAGAGGTCTGGGTTATCGGCCTGATGACCACGATGCTCTGGGGAGCCAGCATGGGTTTCATCGGCTATCTGCCGCTTTACCTGAGGAACATCGGCTGGCCGGATACGAGCGCCGACAGCGTCATTACCGTTTTCAGCGGCGTTAACGCCGTAGGCGTCATACCCATGGTGCTCCTCTCCGATAAAATCGGCTCGCGGAAAATCGTTATTTTCATCTCGGTCATCTCGGTGGTGGTGACACTGGCGCTGATACCCCTGGTGAACACGGCGGGGGTATGGGTGCTGGTAATCGCCTGCGGGTTTTTACGCAGCGGCGCATCGGCACTGTTCAATGTTATTATTTTCGAGGTAAAGGGCGTCGGCAGCACCTACGGCGGTACTGCCACCGGACTGGCCAACACTATTTCCATGGTGGGCGCCTTCCTCGGGCCGCCCCTGGGCAACAGCCTTGCTCACATCAACGCCGGCTATCCGTTTTTCTTCTGGTCGGGCCTGGCGGCGCTATCGCTGCCCATGATTTTCTTCATCAAGAACCGCGCCGGGCAATCCTAGCAGCCCCAGGTCCATTTGCTGTTTCCAATTTTTATTTGTGAGGTACCTGTGACGATTGTACTATTGTTTGTGATTGCCACGTAAGGTACACTTTATAAACTGAACGTAAACCCGTAGAAAAGAAGAACAGCGTGAACAGGACAGGCGTTAAACCAATCCGGGCAAAAGTAATCCAGGAATTCAGCTACTGCCCCCATTGCGGTCGCAAGGGACTTTATCACCTCCACGGGAAATACTGCCGGTGCCGTTACTGCGGGCTTTACCGCATATTATTGCGGGAATCCGATTTCTGGGAGAGGGCACCGATTACACAAACGGCATCAAAACGTGATATATAAATATGACACTAGTTAAAGACCTATTTGCCTTTACGCTTAGCCTGCTGGATGTCATCGCCTTCCGCATGACCTTTGGCTAAAGCCCCATTCAAACTTTATCCGCTGTTACCTTAACCAGGACGTGCCGACTCCTGGGACCATCAAACTCACCGAAGAAAATCCCCTGCCAAGTCCCCAGCACCAGCTGGCTATCTTCAACGAACAGAGTCAGAGAATTCCCGATGATACTGGCCTTGATATGCGCCGCAGAGTTCCCCTCGCTATGACTGTAGTTGCCAAAATGCGGCACCAATTTATCCAGTTGCGCGATGATGTCCTCGACCACTGAGGGGTCGGCGTGCTCGTTGACCATAATCCCGGCGGTGGTATGCGGCACGAAAAGATAACACAGACCATCCCTGACGCCGCTATCGGCGACGATATCACCAATCCGGCCGGTAATATCCTGAAACTCCACCCCGGACTTAGTCTTTATGTCAAGTTTTGTAATCAAATTTCCTCTCGACCATCAATTTATATCCCTATCCTACACCCTGCCCTGCCGGCAGGCAATAATAAAAGAATAAGGTGTGGGCGCTCACTCTGTTTTTGCTCACCCCCTGCCCCCTCTCAAACAGGTCCACTCGTTATGTGCGAATCATTCCTTGTTTGAGAGGGGTAATAAGGAAAGAGGGGTCTGCACCCCTCTTAAACGCCCAGTTTTCAAAAAAGGGATTTACTTGTTCTACAAACAAAGAAAACCGATAGCTCCCGGTAAACTGCCTTGAAAGTCGGCGGCAAACGCGTTAAACTAGAGATAGGAGAAATAAATGCCCATTTACGAATATATCTGCGCGGAATGCGATTCCAAATTCGAGCAAATGCGCCCTCTGAGCCAATCGGATAAGGCGGCGGAATGCCCGCGCTGCCACAAACCCGCCCGACGTAAGATGTCCACGTTCGCCTGTTTCAGCACCTCCGAAAGCGGCGTACCCCAGGCGGTGGCCGGCACAGGCCACTCGTGTTCCAGCTGCAGCTCCGGAAATTGCAGCACCTGCGCTTCCTAATCCGAGAGAGGCCGATCTTAGTGTCCTCACCAAGAAGAACCGGCATCGCCAACCTGCCCCTGCATTACGGCAAAGCGCCCCGCTGGCTTTTCGAACGGATGGTGCCGCTGGCACGGGAAATCACCATCGCCATCGTCTCCGAATACGGAGCGGAAGAAATGCTCCGGCGGCTTTCCCACCCCTACTGGTTCCAGGCTTTCGGCTGCGTCCTCGGCTTCGACTGGCATTCCAGCGGCGTAACCACGACGCTCTGCGGCGCCCTCAAAGAGGGCGTCAAAGGAATCGAGAAAGACCTGGGACTTTTCGTGGCGGGGGGCAAGGGTAAAACCTCGCGCCAGACACCGGCGGAGATAGAGGGGTGGGGAGAAAAAATATCGCTTGACCCGGCGCCGCTGGTCTACGCCAGCCGTATGTCCGCCAAGGTCGACAGCGCCGCCGTGCAGGACGGCTATCAGCTTTACCATCACACTTTCGTGTTCACTGCCCGTGGCGCCTGGACGGTGGTGCAGCAGGGTATGAACGAGAACAACCGCTACGCCCGCCGCTACCACTGGCTGGGCGAAACCGTCACCGACTTCGTGAACGAGCCGCATGCCGCTATCCTTTCCGAAGCGAGAGGCGAGACGTTGAACCTGACGGCCGTCGAGAGCGCACCGGCGCGGTCGACGATTACTTCCATCTCCACCGAGGAAACGCCGGAAAAGGTCATCGACGAACTGAAAAAGCTGAAAACACTCAGCCTGCCGGCCCGTCACCAGATTCATACCACCGACCTCCATCCCGATAGCCTGAGCAAAATCATTTTAAGCGCTTACGAACGCCAGCCGCAGAACTTCGAGCAACTGCTGGGACTATCCGGAGTCGGCGCGAAGACCATCAGGGCACTCAGCCTGATATCCGAGCTCATCCGCGGCGTGGCGCCCAGCTACCGCGACCCCGCCCGCTACAGCTTTGCGCACGGCGGCAAGGACGGTATCCCCTATCCGGTAGACCGGAAGACCTACGACCAGAGCATCGAGCTGCTGGCGAAAGCCATCAACAAAACGCGCCTGGGACTGAGCGAAAAGCAGCAGGCGTGCCACCGGCTCGACCGCATGCGGCTGGAATAAAACCGCCTCAAGCCACATTTGACTTTTCTACAACCCAGTCTGATACAATAAATTAGAAACGCGTGTTTGGGTTGGGAGAAAAAAGTGAAAAAGAGAACCATTATCGCCTCCACTATCAGCATAATCGTTATCGTCGGCTTCATCGTGGGCATGGTTGTCCTAGGGCCCTGGTCACACACGGTTGCGCAAATCCCGGGAGTCGAGGTCAGGCAATACGAAGGCCAGGACCTTTCCTCAATCAATGATTTCCGGGAAAATTCTATCAGCGGCACGCAGCACGTAGACATCGCCAATTACAATTTACAGGTTACCGGACTGGTCGAAAATTCAGCCAATTATACCTATCAAGAAGTCATCAGCGACTTCACCAACGCCAAGAAAGTGGTCAGACTGAACTGCGTCGAAGGCTGGTCGGTCGATATCCTCTGGGAAGGCGTGCAGCTAAAGGACGTCCTGGCCAAAGCCGGGCCGCTGCCTGAAGCGAAAGTAGTCATCTTCCACGCTGTCGACGGCTATACGACCTCCTTCCCCATCGAATACATCTTTAATAATAACATCCTCATGGCCTACAAGATGAATGACGTTACACTGCCGCCGGAGCGCGGGTACCCCTTCGAGCTCGTGGCTGAGAGCAAATGGGGCTATAAATGGATAAAGTGGATCACGGAGATAGAGCTTTCCGATAATATCAACTACCGGGGCTATTGGGAAGAGCGCGGCTACTCCAATAACGGCGATTTGAGCGGGAGCATGTTTGCACCATAAACGCAATCCGGTTTTGACACCTGAGCTTAAAAGCTGTTAATCTTTAAGGTAATATAGCTTTAAGGCAGGTGGCCGGCATAAACGCAGATATCTCCGGGGAAAAATTGACTTTCCGGTGTACATTTATCATTTTACCGCTGGCATTACTTGTTGTTTCGCTAGTCCTTACCGCCGTTTTTTATCACGCCATGCCGGACCGGGTAGCTTATCACTTTCAGAACGGGTCGCCGGACAGATGGATGGAGCGCGGCACTTTCATAACCTGGCTGCTTGTCCCGCAGGCGGTTTTCACCCTGCTGGCTTTCATCGTGGTCAGGCTGGTATTGTTCAGCGCGCGCTACTGGCCGGCGGAAAATACCGCTATGAGAAGGATATTGCCGGTCATGGGCAACATGGTAGCCCTGCCACAGATTATCCTCACCTTTGCAATGCTCGATATTTTCCTATACAATGCATATCAAATAAAGCTGATACCTTTATGGATATTCGCCCTGGTCATCATGATAGCGGGCGGCGCGGTCCTGGTCGTATCCTTTATTCGGACGGGGCGCACGACGCGCCGCCAGCGCGTTAAAACCCGCCAGGAGTAACAATAATGTCCGAAAAAGTACCCGGTAAACTCAGCATGGAAAAGCTCGTCTCATTATGCCAGCGGCGCGGCTTTATCTTCCCCAGCAGCGATATTTACGGAGGACTGTCCGGCTGCTGGGACTACGGCCCCATAGGCATCGAGCTGAAACGGAACGTCAAAGAAGCCTGGTGGCGGACGATAGTGCAGGAACGGGACGACATGCTCGGGATGGACACCAGTATTCTCATGAACTCCAAGGTCTGGGAAGCCAGCGGGCATGTCACCAGCTTTTCCGACCCGCTGGTAGAATGCAAAAGCTGCCACCTGAGGTGGAAAGCCGACGACCTGACCGAAAATAAATGCCCCTCCTGCAGCGGCGAGCTAACCGAAGAGCGCATGTTCAACACCATGTTCAAGACCTTCTTCGGGCCGGTGGAAGAAGAAGCCAGCATCGCCTATTTGCGGCCGGAGACCGCCCAGGGCATGTTCGTCAACTTCCAGAACGCCCTCAATACCAGTCGAAAACGGCTACCCTTCGGCATCGCCCAGCAGGGCAAAGCTTTCCGCAACGAAATAACCACCGGCAACTTTATTTTCCGGAGTCGGGAATTCGAGATAATGGAGTTCGAATACTTCGTCAAACCGGGGACAGACCAGCAATGGTTCGACTACTGGGTAGCAGAGCGCCTCAACTGGTATACCAAGCTGGGCATCAATAAAGACCACCTTAAATTGCACCAGCACCCTAAAGAAAAACTGGCTCACTACGCCCGCGCCGTTTCAGACATCATTTACCAGTTCCCCCACGGCTGGGAGGAGCTGGAGGGTATCGCCAACCGGACGGACTACGACCTTAAACAGCATGCCGCCGCCAGCGGTAAAAGCATGGAATACTTTGATGAAGAGACAAAAGAGCATTATGTACCTTATGTCGTCGAGCCTTCCGCGGGAGTCGACCGAGCGATATTGGCGTTCCTCTGCGACGCTTACGACGAAGAGCCGGACAAGGACGAGATACGGGTAGTCCTGCATTTCCACCCGGACATCGCCCCGATAAAAGTGGCCGTCCTGCCGCTGAGCCGGAAGGAGAACTTGGCGGCCTTTGCCCGGGACGTTTATAACACCCTCCGGCCCTGCTTCACCACACAGTACGACGATACCCAGAGCATCGGGCGGCGCTACCGCCGGCAGGATGAGCTGGGGACACCCTACTGCGTAACTCTAGACTTCCAGTCGCTGGAAGATAACATGGCCACCATCCGCGAGCGCGACAGCATGAAGCAGATACGCGTACCCATCGCCGTCTTAAAGGGCACCCTGCTGGCCAAGCTGGCCGGGGAAGACCTGTTCGTGCTGCCGGAAGGCGGCGTCATCTGGAAGCAGGAATAAAAGGAAAAATTTAAACTCTAAATCTTAAACGGGGTAAAGAAGGATAATGAATCCCGGTCTTATCAGGGCGGTCATCGTGGTCACGGTCGCCCTGATATTTTATTCCATCGGGGTTATCACCGAACAGAGAAAAGGCACCGTGACGCGCCTCGTTCTGTTTTTTCTGACGGCAGGTGTCCTTTTGGATATCACTTCCACGACCCTGATGATAATCAGCTCCGGCAACATCCCCATCACCGTTCACGGGATTATCGGCTATACGGCTTTGACTGTAATGCTCATCGATGCCATCCTGATATGGCGGCACTGGCATAAAAACGGCGGTAGCGCAGTGCCACACTCCCTGCACCTTTATACGCGCATCGCTTACGGGTGGTGGGTTATCGCTTATATCGCCGGGGCGATTATTTCAATGACGCTTTAGATATAGCCAAAATGTTCTCTTAATTATAAAAACGGGAAACAGGGGTGAAATCTATAAATAAAAAATACGATGCCGTCATCTTCGACCTTTTCGGGACACTGGTTGATGTCTTTTCACGCCAGGATTACGAAAATGTCGTGGCTTTGATGGTGGCAGCTTTGAAAGCCCCCTACGATGATTTCTATAAAATATGGACGCAGACGGGCAACCAGCGCACTACCGGCGCTTTCCGAACTATGGAGGAAAACCTCGAATTTATCTGCCGGGAACTTAAGGTGTCCGTAACCGGCACTCAAATAGAGAAGGCAAAACAGGCTAGATTCAGCTACGTGGCACGCGCGCTAACGCCCCGCAAGGACGCCATAGAAGTACTTTCGCGTTTGAAGTCACAAGGCTACCGCACGGGCCTCATCAGCAACTGTTCCACTGAACCCCCGATAATCTGGCCGAGTACGCCATTCGCGCCGCTAATAGACAAGGCGATTTTTTCCAGTACGGCGGGGATGCAAAAGCCCGACCCACGTATTTACCGTTTGGCCATCGAGCAACTAAAGATCGCGCCGGGAAAATGCCTTTATATCGGTGACGGAGAAAGTCATGAGTTGACCGGCGCCGCCATGGCAGGAATGAACCCCGTCCTGATCCATTCCACTAATGAAGATAGAACCGGCACCATGCATTTAAGCGAGGAAATCGATGACTGGCCATGCCCGAGGATTTCCTCACTGATAGAAGTCTTAAACCTAGTTAAGTAATCATCTTTCCGAAGCCCGGAGTCCTCTGAAGGTGCTTCCGGCGTCGAAATGGCTCATTGGCTTACCACCGGCGACGCTGAGCATCTGACCAGTCATGAACGACGACATCTCCGAAGCCAGGAACAGGATAACGGTGGCGATTTCCTCCGGCAGACCGGCCCTCCCCAGCGGCGAAGCACTACCGATACGGTCGAGGGCGGCGTCCCTTTCCGCTTCCGGCACGTTAGCCAGCACGGGGTCCCAGAAAGGCGTCTTGACCGGGCCGGGCAAAATGCCATTGACGTTGATATTGTTGGGGCCCAACTCATAGGCGAGATTATAGACCGTACCGATGATGGCGGCCTTGGCGCCGTGATAGTCCACGGAGGGGCCAGGCGGGTCATAGACGCCCATCGAGGAGACCAGGACAATCTTGCCGGACTTCTGTTTTTTCATGTAGGGCACGACTTCCTTGCAGAAGATGACGTGCCCCTTATAATTGAGGCTGGTCATGAGGTCGAAGTACTTTTCGTCGGTATTTTCCACACCCATCGCGGGCCTTTCGCCGGGCTGAAGCTGTCTGACCCGAGTGCGGGGGATGCTGCCTCCGGCGCAACCGACCAGGATATCGACCGTGCCGAACTTTTTCACCGTACGGTCGACACAGTCCTTGATAGCCTTAGAATCGGTGATATCGCAATTGATATAGAGGGCTTCGCTGCCCTTTTTAGTAGCGTCCGCGGCAGTCTTTTTACCTTCATCGTCCTTGACATCGGCGATAACGCAGTGACAGCCTTCCTCGGCGAAGAGAGTAGCGGCGGCCCGCCCCATGCCGGTGGCGCCGCCGTTAATGATGGCGACTTTCCCAGGCAGCAGTTTCTTCATAAATGTTCCTCCCGGGGATGTTTTTCAGTCTTCGGGACAATCATAGCTCAAGGAGGGGAAATACAGCAAATCGAGGCGAAAAATCCCCCCTTTCTCCACCCTCATATGAGTTAAAAATGTGAGTGGTTTGGTAGAGATGATACCTTGACAAACGCCCGATATCATGTTAGATTGAAAATAATAAAATTATGTAAAGGCTGTGAACCGGAATAGTAAGCCCGCGAGCGGGGCAAAGAGAGTCGGGGAAGGTGTGAGCCGACGCCAGCGCCGGGGCCGAATGGACCGGGGAGCCGCAAGCCGAACCCTTCGACAAGCTCAGGGTGAGCAAAGAAGTTATTAGGACTTGCCGCAGGGGAAGCGTTAAAGAATCCCGGGGTATCGTTCCAATGAAGTCGGGACTGTACCCGCTGAGATGTCCTTCCTGACGGAAGGATAAAAAGGGTGGCACCGCGGTCATATCAGCCCCCGCCCCTTTAGAGGTGGGGGCTTTTTGTTTTGGGGAAAAAGATGTACCATCCCACACTGGAAGAATTGAAAAAGATGAAAAAACCAGGCAACCTGGTGCCGGTCTACCGGGAAATCAAGGCCGACCTAGATACGCCCGTGTCCGCCTATCTCAAGATAGCCCGCGGCAAGTATTCCTTCCTGCTGGAGAGCGTGGAGGGGGGAGAAAGGCTGGCGCGCTACAGCTTCCTGGGGACAGAACCTTCGCTGGTCATAAAAACCGAGAGCCAAAAGCGGGTCGACCCGCTGAAACTGATCGAAAAGGAATTCAAGAAATATCAGCCGGTGGCGGTGGCAGGACTGCCCAGGTTCCACGGAGGCATGGTGGGCTACCTGGGTTACGAGGTGGCCGGCTCATTTGAAAAGCTGCCCTCGCCGGAAAGAGACGACATCAAACTGCCCGAGGCGGTCATGATGCTGGCGGACACCCTGCTTATCTTCGACCACCTGACCCATGTCATTAAAGTGGTCTCCCACGCACGCCTCGACGGAGACATCGAGGCCCACTACCGCGAAGCCACACGGAAAATCGACCGCCTGGTGGCCAGGCTCAATAAACCGTTACCGGCACAGGAACCCGATGTAATGACGGCAGGCAAATCAAAGCTAAAATCAAATCTCACAAAAAAGCAATACGAAAATATCGTGACGCGCATCAAAAAATACATCTACGACGGCGATATTATCCAGGCCGTGCCCTCGCTGCGGCTGGCGCGGCGCACCAATGCCAGCCCCTTCGCCATCTACCGCGCCCTGCGCTCGGTCAATCCGTCACCATACATGTATTTCCTCCATTTGGGGGACTTCAATATCGTCGGGACTTCCCCGGAGCTGCTGGTGCGCGTCGAGGACGGCAGCGTCTCCAACCACCCCATCGCCGGCACCCGTCCGCGCAGTCCGGACAATCGGAAGGACAAAGCTCTCGAAGACGAACTTAAAAACGACGAAAAAGAGCGCGCCGAGCATGTCATGCTGGTGGACCTCGCTCGCAACGACGTCGGCAGAATCAGCCAGCCCGGCACGGTACAGGTCACCCAGTTCATGGACATCGAGCGCTACTCGCACGTCATGCACCTGGTGTCGCACGTCCAGGGCAAGCTCAGTCAAGGCCTCACACAGTTCGACGCTTTGCGGGCCTGCTTCCCGGCGGGGACGGTCTCCGGCGCGCCCAAGATACGCGCCATGCAGATTATCGCCGAGCTCGAACCGGACAAGCGGGGACCTTACGCGGGGGCGGTGGGCTACTTCGATTTCCGCGGCAACATGGACACCGCCATCACCATCCGCACCATCATCGTCAAGGAAGGCACCGCCTACGTGCAGGCGGGGGCTGGCATCGTGGCGGACTCTGTACCGGAAAAAGAGTACCAGGAGTGCCTGAATAAAGCCCAGGCGCTGCTCACCGCCATCGATAACGCGGAGGCGGGGTGAAATGATATTATTAATAGATAATTACGATAGCTTTACCTACAATCTCTACCAGTACCTAAGTGAATTGGGTGAAGAGGTAAAAACGGCACGCAACGACAGGATAACGATAAAAGAGATAGAGAGGATGGGTCCGGAGCGCATCGTTATCTCGCCGGGGCCGGGCAGGCCGGAGGACGCCGGAATCTCTAACGAAGTCATACTTAAATTCGGGGAGCGGCTACCGATACTGGGGGTATGCCTGGGACACCAGTGCATCGGCTACGCCTACGGGGGGACGGTGGACCACGCGGGTGAAATAAAACACGGCAAAACGTCGCTAATTTACCACGACGGCAAAGGCGTTTTTAAAGGCATCGCTAGTCCTTTCCCGGCGGTACGTTACCACTCCCTGGCGATAAAGCGCTACAGCCTGCCGGACTGCCTGGAGGTAAGCGCCTGGACGGAAAACGATATCATCATGGGGGTGCGCCACCGGCAGTACCCAGTGGAGGGCGTGCAGTTCCACCCGGAATCGATATTAACTAAGGAAGGAAAAACGATACTGAAGAACTTTTTACACGGGAATGACAGATAAGGAAAAACAATGATTAAAGAAGCCATCGCCACGCTGGTGGAGCGCAAGTCCCTCACCTACGAAGAAGCCTACTTCGTCATGGGGGAGATAATGGGCGGGGAGGCCACGCAGGCGCAGATAGCGTCCTTTCTCACCGCCTTGCGACTGAAAGGCGAGACCGTCGACGAGATAGCCGGGATGGCCAGCGTCATGCGGGCTAAAGCCACCCCCGTAAAAATAGCGGGTCCGGCTATCGACATCGTGGGGACGGGGGGAGACGGGGCCGGCACTTTCAATATCTCCACGGCGGCGGCGTTCGTGACGGCCGGGGCGGGGCTTAAGGTAGCCAAACACGGCAACCGCGGCGCCTCCAGCCAGTGCGGCAGCGCCGACGTCCTCGAAGCGCTGGGGGTCAAGATAGACCTCGGTCCGGGGGAGGTCGCCGCATGCATCGAAAAAGTGGGCATCGGCTTCATGTTCGCCCCGGTTTACCACCCGGCCATGAAGTACGCCGCGCCGGTCCGCCGGGAAATGGGGATACGCACCGTATTTAATATATTGGGGCCGCTAACCAATCCGGCTCAGGTCGAATACCTGCTGCTCGGCGTGCCGAGCGAAGAGCTTGGCCATAAAATAGCCGCCGTCCTCCATCGACTCGGTATCAAACACGCGCTGGTGGTACACGGCAAAGATGGCCTGGACGAAATATCGCTAAGCGGAAAATCGATAATCTGGGACGTTACCACCGAGAAACTATCGCCTTCCTATGAAGTTTCCCCGAAGAGTTTCGGTTTCGATAAAGCGGAGATAAGCCAGATAAAGGGTGGCACCGCCAAGGAAAACGCCGAAGCGATGCATAATATTCTGGACGGGAAAAAGGGCGCCCTACGGGATATCACGGTAATTAACGCCGCCGCGGCGCTTATCGCGGGAAATGTCACCTCCGACATGAAAGAGGCGGCGCGCCTGGCCGGAGAAGCTATCGATAGCGGGAAAGCTAAAAAAATACTTTACGACCTGGTGGAAATGAGCTGGAGCCTGGCGCAAAATGCCAAAGACAATACTGGATAAAATCCTCGCCACGAAGAAGCGGGAAGTCGAACGCCACAAGCAGGCCGTGCGCCTCTCCTGCCTGCTGGAGTGCATCGGCCGGCGGAAGGCGCCGCTGGTCTTTGCCGAGGCCCTAAAGGGCGAGGGAATAAAACTCATCGCCGAGGTAAAGAAAGCCTCTCCTTCCAAAGGTATTTTGCGGCCTTATTTCGACCCCATGGCGCTGGCTAAGACCTACGCCGAGAATGGCGCCGCGGCCATCTCCGTGCTGACCGACGCCGAATACTTCCAGGGGAGCCCCGAGCACCTGGCGGCGATAAGGCAGGTGGTAAGTTTACCCCTGCTGCGCAAAGACTTTATCTATGACGAATACCAGATTTACGAGTCCGCCGCTTACGGTGCCGACGCCCTGCTGCTAATCGCGGCCATACTGGAGGCCAAGCAGCTCGCGAAAATGATAAAGATGAGTCACAGCCTCGGGCTGGGATGCCTGGTGGAAGTACATAACGAGGAAGAGCTGAAGAAAGCACTGGACGGCAGGGCGGAAATCATCGGCATCAATAACCGAGACCTGAATACCTTCGAGGTAGACATCAGCACCACGAAGCGCATCCTTCCCCTGATACCCGGAGGCAAAATAACGGTCAGCGAAAGCGGCATCAACAAGCGCGAGGATATCCGGAAGCTCAGAGACTGGGGCGTTAATGCCGTATTGATTGGCGAAGCGCTGGTCACTGCCCGGAATGTCGCGACCAAAATGAAGGAACTGATGTCATGACGGTAATAAAAATCTGCGGCATCAAGACCGAAGAGCAGGCCGTTGGGGCGGCCAAAGCCGGGGCCGACTTTATCGGGCTGGTATTTGCTCCAAGCCTCCGGCAGGTCACGCCGGATATTGCCTCAAAAATAATAAAAACATTAAAAAAGCGTAAGTCGAAGACGCAGGCGGTCGGCGTTTTCGTCAATATTCACGCCAGCACAATAAACCGGACAGCCGAGATATGCGGGCTCGACCGGGTACAGCTCAGCGGCGACGAGCCGTGGGAATACTGCCGGGAAATCGAAAAGCCGATGATTAAAGTCATTCGGGTCGGCCGTATTAACCCGCCGGAAGAAGTCATGAAGGACATCAGATACGGCATGAAGCTATTAAAGGGGCAGGAAATAATCATCCTGCTCGATACCGACGCACCCGAAAAATACGGCGGCACGGGGCGGGCTTTCGACTGGAGACTGGCACAACCGATAGCCCGGGAGTTCCCGGTCATCATCGCCGGGGGGATGACGCCAGCCAACGTGGCCCAGGCGATAAAGATAATCTCTCCGTGGGGGGTCGATGTATCCACCGGGGTCGAGACCGGGGGAGTTAAAGACATGGATAAAATCAAAAAATTCATCGCAATAGTGAAGCAGACCGATGCCCATGCCTGATGCACGCGGCTATTACGGGCAGTACGGCGGCAAGTTCGTGCCGGAAACGCTCATGCCAGCGCTCGATGAACTGGAAAAAGCTTACGCCGAGGCGATGGCCGATACCAAATTCCAGGCGGAGTTCGCCAAGCTGTGCCGGGACTATATCGGACGGCCGACCCCGCTCTATTACGCCGCGAGACTTTCCGAAAAGTCGCGCGGCGCCGTTATCCTACTCAAGCGTGAGGACCTCGCCCATACCGGCGCACACAAGATAAATAACGCCCTCGGCCAGGGGCTATTAGCCAGACGCATGGGCAAGACGCGCATAATCGCCGAGACGGGGGCGGGCCAGCATGGCGTCGCCGTAGCGGCAGTATGCGCGATGCTCGGACTCGAATGCATCGTTTACATGGGGTCGGAAGACATACAACGCCAGGCCCCCAACGTCAACCGCATGAAGCTGATGGGCGCGGAAGTCCGCCCGGTAACCTCGGGGAGTCGGACGCTGAAAGACGCCATCAACGAAGCCATCCGTGACTGGGTCAGCAACGTACATAATACCCATTACCTGCTGGGCTCGGTGGTGGGGCCCCACCCCTATCCCATGATCGTGCGAGACTTCCAGGCGATAATCGGCCGCGAAACCCGGGAACAGGTTTTAGCCGCCTACCAACGACTCCCCGATTACCTGGTGGCCTGTGTGGGCGGGGGCAGCAACAGCCTCGGGCTTTTCCATCCTTTTTACGACGATAAAGACGTGAAATTCATCGGAGTGGAGGCGGGGGGAAAAGGGCTGAACACCCTGGAACATTCCGCCACGCTCGCCAAGGGCAAGCTTGGCGTGCTGCACGGGACAAAGTCGTATATCCTCGAGAACGAGCACGGCCAGATAAAAGAGACGCACAGCATCGCGCCGGGGCTGGACTACCCGGGGGTGGGGCCGGAACACGCCTTTTATAAAGACAGCGGACGTGCACTCTATGCGGCCGTGACCGACCAGCAGGCGCTGGAAGGATTCCGGCTCCTCAGCGAGACGGAGGGCATCATCCCGGCGCTGGAACCTTCCCACGCCATCTATTACGCGTCAAGAATGGCGGAATACCTGCCTAAAAACAATTTGATTGTCGTTAACCTATCCGGGCGGGGGGACAAGGACCTGGAAATCGTCACGAAAGCCCCGGGCATGGATAAATGAGTAAAATAATATCCGCATTCAAAGAGGGCCACAAAGCGCTGATAGCCTATATCACCGTGGGCTATCCCGATATTAAAGCTACGGTGGAGATAGGCCAGGCGCTGGCAGAGAGCGGGGCCGACATCATCGAGCTGGGCATACCTTTTTCCGACCCCCTGGCGGACGGAGCCACCATCCAGAAAGCCAGCTACCAGGCGTTACAGCAGGGCACCACTCCGGAGATATGCATCGATACTGCCGCCGCGATCAGGCGTAAGATAAAAACACCCCTAGTCTTCATGACGTATTACAATCCGGTGCTCAACTATGGCCCGGCACTATTCTGCCTGAGCTGTAAAAGAGCCGGTGTCAACGGCTTAATCGTCCCCGATTTACCGCCGGAAGAGGGAAGCGAACTGGAGGAAATGACCAAAAAGCACGACATCGATATGATATACATGCTGGCGCCCACCAGCACCGATGCCAGAATCGTCGAGGCGGGGAAAAGGTCGCGGGGATTTATCTACCTGGTCTCCCTGACCGGCGTCACCGGAGCCAGGGACGTGATATCACCAGAGCTGGAGAGCTTCGTGAAAAAAGTAAGGCAGAAGGCGCAGGTGCAGCCCTTGTGCGTAGGCTTCGGCATTTCCACCACGGAACAGGCGAGGCGTATTGCAACCATCGCCGACGGGGTCATCGTGGGCAGCCGACTCATCCAACTGGTCGAAGAAGATGCTTCCTTAAAGTCGCTTAAAGATTTCGTCGCCGGGATGCGGCGGGTACTCGATTCACGCTAAAACAAGAAGGAGGTGAAATAAAAGGGAAAATCCATCATAATTTAGATAAGATATTTGGCTTAATTAAATCAACAAAGGAGGTAATCATGGACAAGACAAAATACATTCTCGATGAAAAGGACATACCAACCAGATGGTATAACGTCCAGGCGGACCTACCGGTACCGCTGCCGCCCATCCTGCACCCGGGGACTAAAGAGCCGACCCGGCTGCCGCCGCCCCTGTTCTGCGAAGCGATTAACGAACAGGAGTTCAGCAAGGAACGGTATATCGAAATACCGGACGAAGTGCGGGAGATCTACCACGTCTGGAGGCCGACCGTGCTTTTCCGCGCTTACCGCCTCGAAAAGTACCTGGGCACGCCGGCCAAAATTTTCTACAAATACGAGGGAAGCAGTCCGCCGGGCAGTCATAAGCCCAATACGGCGGTCGCCCAGGCTTACTACAATAAAAAAGAAGGCGTCAAGCGTATCACCACCGAGACCGGGGCGGGACAGTGGGGAAGCTCGCTGGCTTTCGCCTGTAAACTCTTCGACATCGAATGCAAGGTCTACATGGTCAGGGTAAGCTACAACCAGAAACCTTACCGGCGCATCATGATGGAGACTTGGGGCGCCAAATGCGTCCCCAGCCCCAGCACGGACACCAAGGTCGGCCGAGATATGCTCGCCCAGGACCCCGACTGTCCCGGCAGCCTCGGCCTGGCCATCAGCGAAGCGTGCGAAGACGCGTTCAGCCGCGACGACACCAAATACTCGCTCGGCAGCGTGCTCAACCACGTGCTCATGCACCAGACGGTCATCGGGCAGGAAGCCATGAAGCAGATGGAAATGGCCGGCTTTTACCCCGATATCCTCGTGGGGTGCGTGGGCGGCGGCTCCAACTTCGCCGGCATGTTCCTGCCTTTCGTCAAAGATAAACTGGCAGGGAAGAGGAAAAACCTGCGCATTGTCTGCGCCGAGCCGACCAGCTGCCCGTCACTCACCAAGGGACCCTACGCCTTCGACCTCGGCGACGCGGTCGGGATGGCGCCTATCGCCAAGATGTACACGCTCGGGCACACCTTCATGCCGCCGCCCGTCCACGCCGGCGGCCTGCGCTACCACGGCATGGCGCCCATCGTCAGCCACCTGCACAAGCTCGGGTTCATCGAAGCTAAAGCCGTGCCGCAGGTAGCCACCTTCGAAGCCGGCGTCACTTTCGCCCGCACCGAAGGGTTCATCAGCGCGCCCGAGACCAACCACGCCATCAGGGTAGTCATCGATGAAGCGCTCAAGTGCAAAGAGTCCGGCCAGTCTAAAGTTATCCTGTTCAACCACAGCGGACACGGACACTTCGACATGGCGGCTTACGAATCTTATCTTTCTGGCAAGCTGCAGGACTATGACTACCCCGAAGCCCTGGTCAAAGAAGCTTTGAAGTCATTACCGGAGATACCTGCCAAATACCTGTAAAGCTAAGATATTCAAAATACCTCGAAGCTATCAGCCCCCTTTCCCGGAAATGGTGAGGGGGCTGAAGGGTTTTAATAATAGCTTAACAATTTCCCCCTATGCTAGAATATTAAGAGGGGAGTATTTTAAGCAGGTAGAGGGATATGAAAAAATTAAATATCAAAGCGTTAATTATGACACTGGTGCTCATCGTGGGGCTGGCCACGATACCGGTCACCGGCTGTTTCACGATAACCGGATTAGATAAAACGCCAGCGGCGACGCCGACATCAATGGCCACCGCGCCGGTAACCATACCGATTAACCCGACCTGGACACCCCCGGCATCCGGCAATATCGGCAAAGAGCTGCCCAACCTCGCCGACGTCGTGGCGCACGTGAAACCGGCGGTGGTAGCCATTAATACCGAGGTAGTCTCCTACGATATCTTCAATCGACCGTATACCCAGGAAGGGGCGGGCTCTGGCTGGATTGTCGACCCCTCCGGCTTCGTGGTAACGAATAACCACGTCGTCGAAGGGGCCAAGACCATCACCGTGACTACCGATGACGGCACTTCTTACACGGCCGACATTAAAGCTGTAGCCACCGACCCCCTCAACGACCTGGCGGTAATTAAAATCAACGCCCATAACCTGCCCTACCTGAGCACCGGCGATAACTCCAAGACGCGGGTAGGCGATTGGGTTATCGCCATCGGCAACGCCCTGGGACAGGGCATCAGAGCCACCGAGGGAATCATCAGCCGGCAGGGCGTCTCGCTGGAAGTACAGCAGGGGGAAACGCTTTATGACCTCATCGAGACCAGCGCGGCCATCAACCCCGGCAACAGCGGCGGCCCGCTGGTGAACCTGGCCGGCGAAGTCATCGGCATCACCAGCGCTAAAGTTGCCGATATCGGCGTCGAAGGCATGGGTTATGCTATCAGCATTGACACCGCCCTCCCGATAATACAGGAACTGGTCAACACGGGCTACATCACGCGGCCTTATCTGGGTGTAGCCCTGTATACGGTTGATAAAATGGCCGTGCAACAGTTCAATTTAGGCGTGGATAAAGGCGTACTCATTACCGAGGTGGTCAGCGGCAGCCCGGCGGATAAAGCGGGGCTGCAGCAATGGGACGTCATTACCGGCATCGGCGGTCAAAATGTCGCCAGTGTCGAAGAACTGACCAAGATACTCCACGCCTCCTCCATCGGGCATCCGCTGGAAATCAAATACTGGCGCGGCAACCAGCAATTAACAACGACGGCGGTGCCCATCGAAACCCCGCGCACTCAAGCCTAGCTGACTTTCTTCACCCCCAGCAACAACGCGTAGCCGCTGACCTTGAAGTTTTCCTTGAGGTCGACATCATCCGGTACATTGCCTTCAATCGAGCGCGCCAGCGTCTCCTGCATGACGTAGTCGGCGAAAGATGACAGCGACTGCATGATAAAGGCGTCCGCCTCGTAATACAGGGTAATATGGTCGGCGATATCATAGCCGGCGGTGCGGCGCATGGTCTGCACGCGGTGCACAATCTCCCGCGCCATCCCCTCCGCCTCAAGCTCAGCGGTGATATAACAGGAAACCGCCACGCCGGCGACGGCATCGCTGACGACGGCAACACCTTTATCCTCTTTGCCGGCCACCTGCTCCAGCGTACCTAGCTGCATTTCCTTGATGTTAAGCTCATCCAGGATTAAGGGCATCATCCTTTCCAGGGCATGGTTCTCCGACTCCGATTTTACGCCGACAAAGATTTCCGCCAGGGGCTGGCGTACCTTGATACAGGCCTTGCTGCGCGCCGCCCGACCCAGACTGCAAACCCGCATCGCCAGGCGGTTATCTTCGGCAAGCTGCTTATCTATCCTGGCCGCATCGGCCACCGGGAAATCCTCCAGGTGAACGCTTTCCGGATAAGCCGGGAAAGGCGACCGCACCAGATTCTGGTAAAGCTCCTCGGCGATGAAGGGGGTAAAGGGGGCGATAATCTTCGCCAAGGTTACCAGGCAGTGATAAAGGGTGTTATAAGCCGAAAGCTTGTCGGCGTCATTTTCGCTCTTCCAGAAACGGCGGCGACTGCGGCGGACGTACCAGTTCGAAAGCCCATCGACGAAGCCTTCTATTTTACGTCCGGCATCGGTGGGGCTATACCGGGATAAGTCGGCATCGACATCCAGGACAAGCTGGTTAAGCTCGGAGAGTATCCACCGGTCCAGCTCGGCTTCAGGCGGGGGAAAAGCCCCGGCGGACGGCTGGTAAATATCGATGTTGGCGTACATAACGAAAAAGGAATAGACGTTCCAGAGGGTTGCGAGGAAGCTGCGCGAAACCTCGTCCACCTGTTTAGCATCGAACTGGCGGGGATTGCCCGGGGCGGAGGCGGTATACAGGTACCAGCGCAGGGCATCAGCGCCGTATTTTTTCACGACTTCCCAGGGATAGACCACGTTCCCCTTGCGCTTGCTCATCTTTTCGCCTTTAGCATCCAGGATATGACCGAGACAGATAACATTCTTAAAGCAGGGGCGGTCGAAAAGGAGGGTGGAAATAGCATGCAGGCTGTAAAACCAGCCGCGGGTCTGGTCGACGGCCTCACAGATGAAGTCCGCCGGGAAGCGGCCATCTTCCAGCATGGCCTGATTATCAAACGGGTAATGGTTCTGGGCAAAAGGCATCGCGCCAGAATCAAACCAGCAGTCCATGACTTCCGGGACGCGTTTCATTTTGCCGCCGCATTTGGAACACTTGAACGTAACGCCGTCCACGTAGGGGCGGTGGAGGTCCATTGACTCCTGCCAGCCGGTCAAGCCCGACTTTCCCTTTAGTTCGTCCATGCCGCCGACACACTCGAAAGCGCCGCATTTTTCACAGCGCCAGACCGGCACCGGCGTGCCCCAGTAGCGCTCCCGCGAAAAAGCCCAATCGACGTTGTTCTGGAGCCAGTCCCCGAAGCGGCCGTACTTGATGTGCTCCGGGTACCAGTTAATCTCCGCGTTGCCGGAGATGAGGCGGTCCTTAACAGCAGTGGTCTTGATGTACCAGGTGGTCTTAGCGTAATAGAGCAGCGGGGTCTCACAGCGCCAGCAGAAGGGATAAGTATGCCGGACGGTCCCGCGGCGCAGCAACAGGCCCCGTGATTCCAGGTCGTCAAGGATAAGGGGGTCGGCGTCTTTAACGAACTTGCCGGAGAACGGATAGCTCCCGGTCATGTTGCCCTGGAGGTCGACCGGCTGGACGAAATCAAGACCGTCTCCCAAGCCAGCCTGGAAGTCCACCTCGCCGAAAGCCGGGGCGATATGCACGATACCGGTGCCTTCATCCATAGTCACGAAGTCGCCGGCGATGACGCGATAGGTCAACGTCTTCACGGTCTTTTGCGTCGATAACGCGCCGCCCTTCTGGAACCGCAGCCTATCCACGGAAAAATCGTGGGGATTAAAGAGGGGCTGATATTTTAGGTCGACCAAATCGCTGCCTTTTATATTAGAGACAGCCTGATACCCTTCTATTTTTAGTGTTTCCGCGAGACACGCCGCCAGAACGACATATTCGTTTTCGCCACCGAGGACAACGTACTCGGCTTCGAGGGAAACCGCTAAAGCCGTATTGCCCGGCAGCGTCCAGGGGGTGGTGGTCCAGGCAAGCAGGTATACGGGTTTATCTTCCGGTAAAGCGACCGGGAACTTACCGGAGACTTTAAACTTTATGTAAACCGAAGGGTCTTCCGTGTCTTCCTTATAGCCCTGGGCAACTTCATGGGAACTCAGCGAGGTGCCACAGCGGGGACAGTGCGGGGTAACGCGGTAGCCCTGATAAACCAGGCCCTTGTCCCACATCTGTTTAATCGCCCACCAGCAGGACTCGATGTACTCTTTGCTTAAAGTGATATAGTCATGGTCAAAGTCCACCCAATAGCCCACCCGCTGGAGAATATCCTCGAACTCACGGAGGTATTTGTACACGCTCTCACGACACATCTCGTTAAAGCGGTCGATGCCGTACTCCTCTATCTGGGGCTTGGAGGAGATACCGAGCTGTTTTTCAATCTCCAGCTCCACCGGCAGTCCGTGGGTATCCCAGCCGGCGATGCGGGGGGCATAAAAGCCCTTCATGACTTTATAGCGCGGGATGACGTCCTTGAAAACGGACATAAAGACGTGATGGAGGGCGGGACTGCCGTTGACGGTGGGCGGGCCATCGTAAAGCATAAAGCCGGGGCCGCCCCGGCGCGCGGCCACGCTACGCCGGAAAATATCGCCTTTTTGCCACAGAGATAGTATCGCCTCTTCGATTTGAGGAAAACTCACACGACTGCTTACCGGTTTAAACATATTTTTACCCTCCGTGGCAAAATATTTTTTTCAGCGATGGAGATTGCCACGTCGCTACGCTCCTCGCAATGACATACACAATAAAGAAGCCCCGTCCTAAGGGACGAGGCCTAAAGCTCCCGCGGTACCACCCTACTTTCCCGATTAACATCGGGACACTTATCAGGGCACGGAATATGCCCTCGTCACCGATAACGGATGACGGGACCGTCCAAGCCTACTCGTCCTTCCTTAAGAAAGATTTTCGGTTGGCAGCTCAGGAGGGATTTTCAGGGTGAGGATACGTCGGCTCGCACCGCTCCCGACTCGCTGGCTATCCCTTTTCGCCCTTACTCTTCTCTGTCACAGCCTTTAACAGCTTTATGTTAACACAATCCGGGAGGAAAATCAATTACCCGGCAATTTCTTAGGGATAATAACCACTTTCCGCGACTCACCGAAGCCGGTACTCTCGGTGGTGACATCGGGGTGGTCGGCGAGGGCGATGTGGACAACGCGCCTTTCAAAAGCGGGCATCGGCTCCATGGAAAAAGGCGTTTTCCGCACTTTAACCTGCTCGGCAAGGCGGTTAGCCAGAATGCGCAGGCCCTCGCAGCGGCGCTGTTTGTAATTTTCCACATCGAGAACGATGGGCACCTTTACCTGCATTTTATATGCCATGATGAGCCTGACGATTTGCTGTAAAGCTGCCATCGTCTGGCCGCGGCGCCCGATGATGATCCCCAGGTCTTCCCCCTCAATATTCAGACCGACCGAAGCGATTTCGCCGCTCTCATCCGTCACGGTAAACTCATCGGAGGGGGATATTTTGGCGGGCAGGTCCATCAGGCTCAAAAGCTGTTCCAGCACCTCCCTGGTCGCCTCGTAAATTTCTTTTTCTCTGGCAGGCATTTCCATATCTAAACCTCTTATCGATAACGTCTATTTCTTGGGGCGATTTTTCTGTCTGTCTTTGCCGGGCTGGAACCGCGTTTTACCGGGCTTCAACGAGTTTTTGTCCATCGGAGGAGGAGCGGTATCAGCGACGATCGTCCCGGCGCTTTCTTCTTCCTCCGGCTTCTCCGCCGGGGCAGCGAACTTAAGATATTTCTTTTCAGCCTCGGTCGGCTGCTTCGGCAGGCGGCGCAGCCCACCCCAACCGGTAACGCGATACTGCAGGACAATCCTGACGATGTTATTGACCACCCAATAAAGCGCCAGTCCGCTGGGGAAAGACAGCGCCAGCAAGCCGAACATGGCCGGCATCATCCAGAGCATCATCTGATTCTGCTGCGCCTGCTTGGGGTCGTTGGAGGGGGTCATCGACATTTTCTGCTGGACCCACTGGCTGGCCGCCGTAAACACCGCCAGGAAGATATCGGCATTCGCCAGGTCCAGCCAGAGGAAATGACGGCTCAGCGGCAGCGCCGAATAGACCGCGCCCCAGGGGTAAAGGAAACGCGACAAATTAAGCTGGGCTTCCGGCGATATTGCCAGAGCCAGGAGAATCGACTGGTAAAGGGCAATCCAGACCGGCATCTGGATAATCATGGTTAAAGCGCAGCCCGCCGGCTTGATACCGGCCGTCTTATAGAGCTTCATCTGTTCCTGCGCCAGCTTCTGCTTGTCTTTGCTGTATTTCTTTTGAATTTCAGCCATCTTCGGCTGAAGGTCCTGCATCGCTTTGGAGTTCCTTATCTGGCTGCGCGTCAGTGGAAACATCGCCAGATTGATAAGGATAGTCAGGGCGATAATCGCCAGCCCGAAGCTACCGCCCAGGTAATGCGATATCACGATGAGGATATTGACAAGGGGCTGCTGGATGATCAGTTCCCAGATATTCAAAGCTTAAAATACTCCGACGTTTTACTCTATCTTTCTAACTGGTTAAAGAAACCGCATTTAACATAGCCCCGGTAACCCCATTAATGCGCTGCAACGCATTATCCTGAGTATGGATATAAACAATATCTCCGGACGCCGTAAGGGGACCGTCCACCGTCTTTTTAAGGTCGGCAATCTGCTTGATTTCATTGGTCGCGGTGGAGAGAGAATAGATAACACCTTTGCGGTTGACGAAGATTACCGAATCGGCAACCATGACCGGCTGCGCAGAAACGGGTCTATTAAGGTCGAACTCCGCCACCTTGTTGCCTCCCGGGAGCTGCAGGACATAGGCAAAGTTATCGAGACAGCCGACATACAGCTTATCCTGGAATACCAGCGGCTGAGACCAGAAAAAGTTTGTAGCGGCGAACTTCCACTTGAGAGTGCCGTCTGAGGCGTTGAGGGCGTACAGGTTCCTATCGAACGAGCCGATATACACCGTGTCCTGATACACCAGAGGTGTGGCGATAACGGAGCCTTCAGTCGCATACTCCCACTTCTTGGTACCGTCGGCGATATTCAGGGCATAAACCTTTTTATCGAACGAGCCGATGTACAGCGTATCGCCAACTACCGCGGGCGTACCCCATATCTTAGCGCCGGTGGTGAATTCCCACAGCTTATCGCCGAGAGCGGCATCCAGGGCGTAGACCGTGCCATCGGATCCGCCGAAGAACAGCTTGCCCTGCGCGCTCGCGATGCCTCCCACCAGAGGCGAGAGGTTGCCCTCCCGGGGATAGACCCACCTGACGGCGAGATTGCCGACATTATAAGCATAAACTTTACCGTTATATCCGGCCATATAGGTAAGATTCCCGGAAACCGCCGGTGTGCCGTAGACCGGCACGTTAGCCGAAGCGCCACTACAACCGCCACCGCCGGTTACCGGCGAGCAGCCGAATAAACTCGTCCGATTGGTGGGAGTAAGCGCCTCAGACCAGAGGCGACTGTCATTGGAGAGATTGATCGCCACGAGCTTGCCCGCCTGGGAGCCTACGTAGAGAACGCCATCAGACACCCTACCGCCGGACCACCCTACCTGCGTCAGGCCGCTGACGCAGCCCAGTGCGACCAGTCCCACGGTGATGACCAGGGCCAGGAGAAAGGCTATACGGCTGGGCCACTTTACTGTTAATTTCATGATATTTTTCTCATTTATGACTTAATTCACGGTACCGGGTCATAGCCGCCCGGATGAAAGGGATGGCAGCGGGTAATGCGTCTTATGCCAAGATAAACGCCTTTGAGCAAACCGAACTTGCCGATAGCTTCATAGGTATATTCGGAACAAGTAGGCGTATAGCGGCAGGACGGCGGCATGACCTGTGACCAGGTATGCTGGTAGACCTTAATTAACCCCAGAGCCAACCCCTTCATGTTCTCCTAAAGACAGACCGGCTTTTATTAAAAGGTTTGCTACCGATTTTTCCAGGCTTTTATAATCAGCCGGCACGGCCGAAGCCCGCGCAATTAAGATAATATCCCAGCCAGTCCGCAGCGTTTGCTGTCTTAATATCTCACGGAGCCGGCGTTTTACTTTATTCCTGATGACGGCATTTCCGACACGCCGACCGACCGCAAAACCATACCTAGTTAAACCGAGTTCGTTAGGCAAAGCCCTGACGACGACTTCCCGGCCGGCCCAGGCCTTGCCCCCATCATAAACACGCTGAAAATCTACGTTCCTGGTAAGATAATGTTCTCCCTTCACTCTAGCGCCACCGGGACAGCGAAATCCCGTTACACAACGGTCAGTCTCTTACGCCCTTTTAAACGTCTTGCCTTCAAGACGTCCCGCCCGCCGCGGGTGCTCATTCTTTTCAGGAAGCCATGCTCGCGTTTCCGGGGAATGCTCTTCGGCTGATAGGTTCTTTTTGGCACTTTAACTCCTGTAAACTTCGACCGTTTTTGAGATAACGGAAAAAGCCCGATACGTCTAAGGCGATATTAAGCCTTTAAACCAACGCCGCCCGTTTTATGGATATGCGCGGAAACAAACGGCAGTAAAGCCAGGTGACGCGCCCGCTTGATAGATGTAGCCAGGGCACGCTGGTGTTTAGCGCAGGCGCCGCTCTTGCGCCGGGGGGCGATCTTGCCCCTGTCAGAGATATAGGGTCGCAATATCGCCGGGTCTTTATAGTCGATATATTCGACCTTATCCCGGCAAAAGAAACAGATTTTACGCTTGGGAATGTATTTAGAACGTCCCGTTCTTCTCGGTCTGGTGTCTCTAGATTGTGTCATGCTGCCCTCAATATTATTATATTATGAAATCTCTCGTTTTACTAAAAAGGAAGGTCTTCCGGTTCGAGCTCGGCCACGCCAGCTTCCTCCGGCTTTTCATCGGAGGCAGGCGCGGCGCCCTTCCTATCCAGGAAAATCACCCGGTTAGCAATCACTTCAATCCTTGAATGAGGCTGGCCGTCCTGGCTTTCCCAGTTCCTCGTGTGTATCCTGCCTTCAGCATAGACCAGCCGGCCCTTGGCGAGGAATTGATTACACTGTTCGGCCAGTCGGTTCCAGGCCACCACGCTGAACCACTCCGTTTCCTGGCGGCGTTCCCCTTCCGGCGAGGTGTAAACCCAATTAGTAGCTACGGAAAAAGATGTTACCGGTTTACCGTTCGGCGTGAAGCGCATTTCCGGCTCATTCCCCACGTTCCCGATAATCGTTACTTTATTCAGACTCGGCATTGCCTCTTCACCTCCCCGTAACAACTCATGTCTTAATAAATTACGATTCTAGCTGCCTGCTTTAACCAGGAGGTGCCTCAGGACCTCCTCGGATATTCTTAAGTTCGCTTCGAGCTCTTTACAGCGCGCCGGGCTCATCTTGAACTTGGTCAGGATGTAATGGCCCTCCAGATAGTGTTTCAACGGATAGGCCAGCTTTTTCTTGCCCCACTTATCGACACTGGCGATAACGCCGTCCCGGGTGGTGATAAACTGGCTGATACCGTTGACTTTGCTCTCCAGAACGTCTTCCGCGATATCCGGATTGATAATGTAGATCAGCTCATAGTCCTGTAACCGTTTGTCTGCAGCTGTTTTCTGTACCTGTTTTTTTCTCGCCACGCTAATTCCTCACACAATTTTAGGTTATTATACCATAATCTGCCAATAGAGACAACAAAGCGACTTTACGAACAATTTATGTCAAGGCAAATACCTTGACAGCACAGGCTGCCTTTGCTAGACTCTTAAGGTGCGCTGCCGGTATTTTTACCGGGCGTCAGTACCGGGATTAAGAACGGCCCCGTGGTGTAGCGGTCTAACATGCCACCCTGTCACGGTGGAGATCGGGGGTTCAAATCCCCCCGGGGTCGCCATGCAATATCTTTGGCGTGACAATCGTAGGATAGCTTGAAGAAGGGATCCAATTCTGGCCTTGGCTTTACCGCAACAACCTTCCCTCCATTATCTAGCCTAACTTCCTCAAAAAGTACTCTGGCTAGCTCATTCCTTTGTTCTCGATTAGCTTTTCGCCAAGCATCAGCCACATCAGACAGAAAGTGAGCTAATCGTTCCAGTTCTTCTTGCCCGTTTCTTCCTGGAGCAAGTTGCCGAAGTTGATCCTCGGTTTCCTTATACTTTTTCAAGTATTCTCGCTGAGATATGTGCCCCCAACGATATTGCTCTTTAAGCCGCTTCAGACTCGCTTTTAACCGTTCCTCATGACCCTCAGTTTCGCTATAAGCTTTTTCCAATGTACGATGTGCTTCAAGTATCTTCTTTTGGTAGTTTTTTGGAATGGTGAAGTTTGCCAGATACCACTCTATCTGACTCTCATATACGCTAAGAAAAGTTCCACTGAAATCACAACCGAGGCCTTCAGCTCTGGAAGCACAATACACTCTTGGTTTCCCCTTTGGGTTAGTCTGCATACGAATCCTGCCACCGGAACGAGCACACTGAGCAATACAAGAAAGGCTATAGATTCTAGACCCAGTATTTATGGTCTGTGGAGGATGGCGTACCTTTGATCGCATTTCTTGCAATATATTAAACAAATTTCTATCTATAAAGGGTTCGTGCCTAGCTTTTATCCACCCTCCGTTACCATCGGACAATTCTCCGATATAGAAATGATTCGTTAATATACCACCTACGGTATCTTTGGTGAAAAGTCTGTTCCCTTGATTTCCAGCGGTGCGGTAGCCAGCCGTATTCAGCGCCTGAGCCACCTGACGGTCACGTTTACCCTGAGCCGCAAGTTCAAAGGCCATCCTTAATCCGGGATATGTTTTGGGATCCTGCACAGGAACACCATCCTCACCTTTCGCCGCGCCGAAAGGTAAAAGCCCAGCATATAATCCCTGTTCCTTTCTTTCTGTCCAACCTTTCTTAGTCTCCTGGCTCAAATTGTCCGAATAGAATTGTGCCAGACCACCAAGCAAGGTAAGCGCTAACCTGCCCCATGGAGTAGAGAAATCCATATTCTCACTGATAGATACAAAACTAACTTCAGCTCTAGACAGCTTGTCGAAGTATTCCAATGTTATTCGTAAATTTCTAGCAAAGCGATCTAGCTTATGTACAACGAGAACTTCGAACTGGCCAGCTAGAGCATCAGCAATCATCTCTTTAAACGCAGGGCGCTTGTTAATATTATCGGTTCTTGCAGATTTACCTTCATCAATATACTCACGATATATATCCCACTGCTTATCTTTGGCAAATGTCTGGAAAGCCCTTCTCTGAGCATCTATAGAGTAGCCCTCAACCTGCTCTTCTGAGCTTACCCTCGCACATAACGCTGCTCTCATTATTTCACCCCCTTCCACTTGGGTCTGTTCCAATAGGGAGACTTGCATTTAGGGCAGACCTTTGGTTCTACTGGTCTATTAGGTACCCACTCGTGACCACAACGCAGGCATGTCAGCGTGATCAATTTCAGTCTTTTACCCTTATTCATATGCTATAATATATACCTCGGAGTATATAATGTCAATCCCTTCTCGGCCATAGTTTGTGGAAGCAAAATATTCGTGAAACATGGATATTGAACATTCTTTTTTTAGGGTAGCTTAAGATGGGGTCGGCGATGAACTGCTAAGGTAAAACTTGGCGGGTTTAGGTTCTACCCAATAGCTTCACTAGCACCTCTGGTTAGCTCCAGTTAGTGTTTTACCTAGCGTAGATAATGGCATTCAATATCCGGCCGGATTTTACATTTCAAGCGAATGTGACCCAACAAAATACTTTGATGTTACCCAACGATTGCCTATATTATGATCTACATCATATTCTAAACAAAGTGACATCATGCAATCCGGACTTTTGCATGTATGAGACATTTGAGGACGTGCTGACCAGGCTGCCCTATTTCATCAAGGAGCTCTATAATCGAGAGAGGTTGTATTCGGCGCTTGGTTAGCTGCCACCGAATGAGTTTGAGGAGTTGCTGCATATTGATAGAGATAAGGAATTACCCCGCCGGTCTCTCCGTAGCGTATCTGTCAAATCAATGGAGTGCAGTCCACTTTCCCGGGCCGGTTACCATTACGAATCATCCCGGCGTGACCCTCAGGCAATTGACCCCGGCTCAGATTGCGCTTCAACGACAGGAGAGACAGGCTTGCCCACGATGCTTGCCTGGGCCGCGATAATGGCAGCATGGGTGCGGCTGCGTGCCTGCATCTTGTCGATGACGTTCCGGACATGCTTCTTGGTAGTGTCCAAGGTGATACCCAGAGTCTCGGAGATTATCTTGTTCGAGTCTCCGTGCCCCAAGAGCCTTAGCACATCGACTTCCCTCTCGGTGAGGTGAGCAGCCTCAGCCGTGCGTTCGGCAAGCGTCTTTGGGCCATTTTGAAGCAGAGCATCCACGGCAGTGCGCAGCAATTCCGTCTGAATCTGCATGCCACCCATGACCACACGCTGGATGCCTTGCAGTAACAATTCCGACGTCATGTCCTTGAGGAAGATGTATCCCGCCGCGCCCGCGTGGATGGCGTCAATAACACAAGAATCGTCAATGTTCTGCGTCATTACCAGGACAGCTACCTTCGGGAATTGTTCCTTGATAAGCCTCGTCGCCTGTATCCCATCCAGGGTGCCGGTCCGCGCCTCGGTTAACACTACGTTGACAGGATGTCCCTGGTCAGATGCCTCTTTTAACCGTGAAAGAGCTTGCTCCGCATCCGCAGCATCCGGAATCAGCTCGATGCCGTAATCCATAGCCAGGATAGCCTGCAGGCCCTCCCGAATAATGGGATTGAAATTAATCATCAGGACACGCACCGTTTTCAACTCCGCGCGCCCTGCTTCTCCCATGATCCGAGGTTCTTGTGGACTCTCTGCCACGCTGGCGGCATAGCGCTTCTTTGTATTCGGTAGGCCTAACGCTCGAAGAACAACGGTAGTGTCTGAAAGGTCACCGATTACGGATTTCCTGGGAAACGGATGTTCCTTGACGAGCGCCGGAACTCCTACCACCTGGGCTTCTTTGGCAGCCTGGGGAGACTGTTCAATATCGACAATCCGGACTGAACTGGCAGGTAGATCATAATCCTGTAACATTCCCTGGAGCCGGGCGACAGCACGCGCTGATTCCGGTCTCCCGCCGGCGATGAAAAGCTTGAGGTCAAGACCTTGAGAAGGTGATTCTTGTTCTTTAAGGGTTACGGTCTTGATGTCCATGGTTTTTTACTCCTTTTTACTCCCACGCTTGCTATCAGGGCTCCTTGTACAACTCCAGTCTGAATGAGAAACTGAAAGTTGGCCCGGCTCTGCTAGAAACTGATTCATAAGCTGTTCGCGCTCCTCTTCCAACCGCTTCAGCTCCGTGCTGCCGTTAAGTCTTTTCCGGGTATCCTTGTTTGCTTTCACTGATTTCCTTATTGTTATTCTGGAGAAACCGGATGTTCGAGACGGCTCGTCGTTTGAGCCTGTTGCGTGGGCAGTTCCAGGAAGACTGCCACCAGCTCCGGGCGGGACAGGTCACCGATGACCCTCCTTTCCGGAAGAGGATATGTCCTTATCGCGGTGGGGACTGCCAGAATCTGGTGCTGACGGGCTAGCTCGGGGTGCTCAAGCAGGTCTATCACCTTAATAGCGTAGTCGTTACCGAGATATGAATTGCATATCTGCTCCAGACTGCTGATGGCAGAATCAGACCTCGCCGTGTCACCAGTAACATAAAGAACGAACTTCCAGGTCTTATGACTTCTGTTGACGCCCACGCCGACTCCCTGGCTGTTTCGCCTCACCGAGGCTCATCTCAGCCATATTCGCCTCATACTGCTCGGCTTCTCGCTGGGTCTGTTCCATTTCAATATCGGTGGCCTCAATCTCAGCGTGCAGGGCGGCTATCTGGGCTTCCAGAGCGGTACGCCTGTTCTTGCACTGGCGCTCCTGCCTTTCTAGGTCATGTTTTCGGCGGATCTGCTCAACGTAGTTTTTTTCTTGCTGGGCTGTCCGGGCGGTGCCGGTAAGAATCCCGGATGGCCCCGCATACACGTCAACAAGCTCCACTCCACGGTCAGTCAAAAGGAACTCCCGCACCTTGCTGTCGTGCGCCATACCACGGGATTTCCAAATATACAATAACCTGGTTCGCTCGCCGTTCATCTCGAGGTTGCGCAACACTACCCAGGTGTCCATTAGTGACGAGACCCCGACCTCGCCTGGTGATTCCTGAAATTCGCGCCCCGTCAGGGTGGTAAAGAGACCGGTTATTGCCTTCCTCTTGAGAAAGTCAATCATCCGGGATACCATGACCTGAACCTCGTTGAGAGAGCCCGCGGAGAGCAAATTGGTCACAGGGTCCAGGATGACTACCCGTGGCTGAAATGCTTTAACCTCACGTTCCATGGTTACCAGGTGCATTTCCAGACCGTACATGGTGGCTCTTGATGAGCGGAATCTGAGGAGGCCTTCCTTTATCCACGGCTGGAAGTCGATGCCGATAGAGCGCATGTTCCGTATGATCTCATATTCTGACTCTTCGAAAGCGAAATAGAGACAGCGCTCGCCGCGCTGGCAACTGGCGAGGGCCAAGTGTGCTGCCAGGCTGGTTTTACCTGTCCCGGCCTCCCCGCTGACGAGAATGCTGTTCCCCCGGTAGTAGCCCTGTCCTCCTAGCATTGTGTCAAGCTGGGGGATTCCCGTGGTTATCCGTTCTGAAGACACTTCATACGCGGGTTGTATCGCGGTGACAGGAATCAAGGAGATGCCGTTCTCACCGATCAGAAAAGGAAATTCGTCTGCACCGTGAGAAGAGCCGCGGTATTTCGCCACACGAAGATAGCGGGTAGCGAAATTGTTGCTTATTCGTTCAGTAAGTAGAACAATGCAATCTGGAAGGGAACTGCCCAGCCCGTGGCGGATCATCTCCGTTTCACTCTCCGCAGTAACCACTGCGGTAAGCCCTTTGTCTTTCAACCAACCATAGAGGTGTACCAGTACGTCCCGAACGGCCGATGCATCGGAAAACCCGTAAAAGAGCGCCGGGATACCGTCCAGCAATATCCTTTTGGCGCCAACGCTGCTGACAGCGTGCTCAATCCTGACCAGCAGTCCATCGAGGTTATATCGGCCTGCCTCGATAAATTCACCGTGGTTCACCGACATATAGTCTATCGCTATCTTCCCGCTGGAAACCAGTTCCTGGAGATTGAAGCCGAAGGAAGAGCAGTTGGCAACCAGCTCCTCTTCCGTTTCCTCGAAGCTGATGAGAACACCGGGCTCGTCGTACTGCCGTACTCCCCGGACGAGGAATTCCAGACCGAATATTGTCTTCCCGGAGCCAGCCAATCCCAGTAGAAGGGTTATGCGTCCGGCAGGCAGGCCTCCCAGAGTAATATCGTCAAAACCTTCTATACCGGTAGGAACCTTAGATATAGTGACTTTAGATAGTTGTACGGCAGTGGATATTTCGCGTCGCTTTTTCATTCTGTCCCCCTTAAGCGCGAATTATACAATAAAAGCAAGACTGCGATTTATAATAACGTGGGGTAATGTTAAGTTTACCCCATAGACTCGGTTGGCAAGCCACCGTTGGTTACCTCGTCAAACCCGGGAATACCTGTTGGACATTTGGCGATGCCGAGTTGAGGGGCTTTCTTTTTTTAGCTTACGCCATTGCTTTCCTTTTGTGGGCCAACTGACCTATATAACCGAATAGTTGCACTTTTTCTATGTGATGTCAAGGCACTCATGAATTCACAACATGGTTTACACGAAACGCAACTTAGTGTTGCAGGCACGCAACAAAGTACTGGAAGATATGATGGATGGAGAGAGTGCCTCATTTCATTGGGGATGGCTGGAAGGGACAAAATCATCCCAGGGTTACCTTCAGGCAACCGTCCCTGGCTGTGGGTGAGATTCAATGATAGAAGCGAGACCATTGATAGGATTTCCCACGATACCTGCCTGTGCCGCGATAATGGCAGCATGGGTGCGGCTGCGTGCCTGCAGCTTGTCGATAACGTTCCGGACATGCTTTTTGGTAGTGTCCAGGGTGATTTTCAGAATATCGGCGATTATCTTGTTTGAGTCTCCGTTACCCATGAGCCTTAGTACATCAACTTCCCTCTCGGTGAGGTGAGCCGCCTCAGCCGTACGCTCGGCAAGCGTCTTACGGCCATTTTGAATCAGATTCTCCACGGCAGTGTGCAGCAATTCCGTCTTCATCTGCATGCCGCCCTCGGCCGCACGATGAATGCTCTGCAGCAACTGTTCCGGTGACATGTCCTTGAGGAAGATGTATCCCCCCGCGCCTGCATGGATGGCGTCAATAACATAAGAATCGTTGAGGTTCTCCGTCAACACCAGGACGGCTACCTTCGGGAACTCATCCTTGATAAGCCTCGTCGCTTGCACGCCATCCACTACGCCGTTCCGCGTCTCGGTCAACACTACGTTGACAGGCCGTCCCCGGTCACCGGCTCGTTTTATATGCTGAAGAGCTTCATACCCATCCGGAACATCTCCAATCACTTCAATTCCCTCGTCTTTAGTCAGGATAGCCTGCAGACCCTCACGGACAACCGGACTGAAATCAATCATCAGGACTCCCAGCGTTTCAGATTCGCGTTGCTTGACTGTCATCGTAGGACACCCCCTTGGTACACTTTAGTGTACCATTCTACCCCCCCCTTAACCCACTTGTCAAGTGCTATTAGTTACCACCCATTAGATTAGCCGACCAGCACTAATATGCCTATCCCATACCTGCTTGAAGGGTTTGTGGCACCGGGATACAGGGTACATACTCATATTAATGGTGGATACTATACCTGAACCTACCTAACACAGCAGTTTATGTAGTGGCTAAGTTCTACCAAAGTGGGATCAACAAAAGGAGGGAATACCATGGCAGCCAAATTCGAAATCTACAAGGACAAGTCCGGGGGGTTCCGCTGGAGACTGACCCATACCAACGGCAAGATCATTGCGGACTCGGGGCAAGGCTACAAGGCTAAAGAAGACGCTATCAAGGGCATTAGCTCCCTCAAGGAGAATGTACCCGGCGCAATTATCGAAGACAAGACCGCCTGAGTGACCAGCGCTGTCTAAACAAGCGTTAATATTTATGCAGTTTGACTTATGTGCATATTTACACATAGGGGTATTTAGTCATTTTGTAAAGGAGGATTGTTCTCATGTTTGAGGTAAGCGGTTTATGGTGGGGCATAATCTCTCTTGTTTTCGGCGTCATCGTCATGATTTTTCCCAAGATTCTTAACTATCTTATAGGGATTTATCTCATCGTCATTGGCATATTAGCTATTGTCACGCACTTCAACGGGTGAAAATGCCTCCGGACGTGCCAAATGACAGGAGAAATCGGTGGATTTAACAGATGGCGCCGGTTTGACCGCCCTTCAAAGACCAAATAATGGAAAGGAGGAAAGACCAATGGCTGTTCAGGAAAAATCAATCCAATATCCCGCCCAGGTGAAAACAAAGTGGTGGTACTGGCCTCTGCTGATTTTAGGCTCGGTGATGGTGGTTGGTGGCATCGTCTGGGTAGTTGTTTTATAGAAAGTTCCGACTGATGAGCAAACTGCGAAGGTCACCATAAATAAAAGGAGGGCAGTATGCTTGGTATACTCTTGACAATCGGTATTATCATTTTGATTTTGTGGGTGCTGGGTTTCGCTATCGGCTTTATAGCAGGTCCGGTCCTCTGGATATTACTCGTTATTGGAATCATCTTCCTGATTATCTGGCTCGTGCCGCGAGTAAGAAATAGACATTAGCCCTGTATCTGAATACAACAAGGCTAAAGTAAAAGCATTGGAGTTGTAGCAAAACCAATAATACAAGAAAGGAGGGTTGGAAGTATGCCGCGAAAGGTAAGGAGCGATAAAACGGTGGGAAAAATAGAAAAAGACCTGGGTCTAGCCACCGGTGCCATCAGGAACAAGGATGGCAGAGATACCCGGTCTGACAAGGAAATCGGGACTATAAGAAAAGAGCAAAGCAAGTAAAAGGCGGAATGTTCCGCCTTTCATCTTCAAGCGGTTCGGCGGCTAAATTCACTGGCAGTCATGTCAGCTGGCCGCCAAAACAGGATTTAAAAGGAGAGATACTATGGTTAGTAAATCGGCAAGGTTCGTTCCAAGCGTCAGATTGGAACGGTACGATGTAGTGAATAAAAAGGGTAAAGACATGGGTCAGGTGCAGACCTTTGTGATAGACATGCACGAAGGTCTGATTGCATTCGCGCTGGTCGCATTCGGAGGCTTTCTTGGCGTCACCGACAAGTGGTTTGCCCTCCCCTGGATCGCTTTAGAGTGGCACCCGAAGACTATGAAATTCATTCTGGATATGCCGGAAGAAGTTCTCAAGAATGCTCCGGGTATGCATAAGGATAGGTGGCTGGAAGAGATTGACAAGTGGCAGGAAGGCAAAGACCTGGAATTGGTTGACCACTATTATACTTACTACGGGTATGATTCATACCTGGGAATTGTGCAAAAGATGGTAGCAAAAAGAGGCAGGCGCAAGGTAGATGCAAAATTTGAGATAAACAAGGACGTGGCAGGGGAATTCAGGTTTAAACTGGTGGCGATAAACGGAGAGACCATCGCGGTATCCGAGGGTTATACGGCCAAAGAAGGCGCCCTGAATGGCATTGAATCCGTCAGGCTGAACGCCCCTGTGGCTGTGATCGACGACACGACAGTTTAACGTCGATAGGTCAAGCAGTTGACCAGGAAATTGAAAATTTTGGTGAGCCGGCGGTGTAATCCGGCTCACCAATCATGCTTTATGCCGGTAACCACCATGCTGGACGGCAGCTGTAATCGAGTTTAATTTTGCAACCGGCAAGAAGACCACCATAAAAAAATATAAGCCGAAGATAGAAATAGAAAAATAGACAATATTACTGGATTTTTATAAAATATAGCGTCCACACTTCTGGAGGACACGACCGATGACTTTGCCAAAGAAAGATGAACCTCACAATCAGTTCCCCAAAACCCCAACAGATATTGATAAACGGGATGAAATGACCAAAGCAGAATTGCCTAAAGGTATTTCACCGTTAGCCGCACGCCTCGAGGAACTGGAGTCGCTGCCGCACCGTCATTTTGCTCTGCATTGGGCCGCTTTTGCCCTCTCCTTGCTGTCATTGGTCCTGCTGGCAATCTGGGTCTTGAGCGCCTGGGGAGCTGTGTCCAGTGCCTGGATAATACTTGATATCGTGCTCGGCGTCGTTTTCGCGGTTGAGTTCTTTACCCGTAGCGGATTCCGCTGGAACCGGGCGGGGTATTTGCGTACCCGCTTTTTCGACTTCATTGCCATCATTCCGGCGCTGGCGCTCGTCCACCATGGTTTTGCCCTCGAGGGAATATGGGTATGGCTCATCCTGGTTGCGCGCGCTGTCCGCGCCGTGGACCGACTACTCGGGGATGGGTTCGTTCAACACACCGTCCTGGCCCTGGTGTGGGCTTTTGAGGAGGAGATAACAGATCGGGTGCTCGAGCGTATTCTTGCCCGCATCCAGGCGGACATGGATCGGACTAGCTTCAGTCACGGGGTAGCCGAGGCCTTCGTACGTAATAAGGCAGATGTATTGCAGCGCGTCCGGGCGGCAACTCCCACAGAAGGGCTCGTGCCGGGTCTGGCGCATATTGTGGGCCTGGATGCAGCGCTAGAGCGTGCCGAAGAACGAACGTACGACGCTGTCGTGGGAATATTGAACAGCGAAGAGGTTGATCGCGCCGTCCGGGACGTAGTTGATTCCTCGTTCTCTCGCATCCGTAATGAAATAGGAAAAAAGAGCTGGCGGCAGCACCTCTGGTTCCGGCGCCGACGGGCTAAATGAAAGAACCACGGAACCGCATACTCTGAACTGGGAGGTGGGATTTTGTTTGACGATACAGAACATGAACCTAAGCACAAAGGCCATTTCGCCAGGTACCGGAAGATTGCGACGGTCCTGGCTAAGTACCGGCTTGAGGAAGTACTCCGCTACGTCGGAATGCAAAAATATTTGATTTTCCGTTTCTTGCTCCGCGGCAATCCCTTCCGTAAAATGGCGTATTCCAAGCCGGAGCGTATGCGCATGGCGATAGAGGAATTGGGAACATCTTTCGTGAAACTGGGACAAATCCTTTCGACCCGCGCTGACCTGCTGCCACCGGCCTATACCAAAGAGCTGTCAAAACTTCAAAACTCATTAAAACCGCTTCCTGTAGAGGTGATGAAAAAGGTAATTAGCGACGAGTTGGGTCGTTCGACTGATGAGGTATTTAGCTCATTTGACCCGAATCCTGTTGGCGTTGCGTCTATTGGACAGGTTTACTCTTGTACACAGGCTGATGGCACAGAGGTGGTAGTGAAAGTGCAAAAGCCCGGTGTGCCGGAACTCGTAGAGGAAGATATGTTAATTCTGGGTCGTGCGGCAGTATCCGCAACGAAACACTGGAAAGGGGCACAACAATACGATCTTGTAGGTATCGTCCAGGAGATAGCCGATACCATTAAGACAGAAACAGACTACATTCAGGAAGGCCACAGTGCCGAGTACTTCGCTCGATTCTTTCAGGAAGACCGAACCATACACGTTCCCAAGATTATCTGGGAGTCCACGAGATTACGGGTAATTACGATGGAACGGATTCGTGGGATAGGCATTCTGGACGTACAGTCGCTGGACAAAGCGGGCTTTGACCGTAAAGAATTAGCCAAGCGTAGCGTAAGTCTCTGGTTGCAAATGGTTTTTGAGGGCGAGGCGTTTCACGCGGACCCCCATCCGGGGAATCTGTTTGTGGAGCCTGATGGGCGCCTGGGTCTGGTCGATTATGGGATGGTTAGCATGGTAGATGACGAGATGCGATGGCGCCTGGCCAATGCTGTTAAAGCCATTCTGGACCGAAATGTGGATCTGCTTATAGATGCGCTGATAGAATTAGGTGCGGTAAGCCTGCGCCTTGAAGGGTCCCGAGCCCGCCTGCGAAAAGACATGAAATATGTTATGAGTCATTACCCGACCATCCATTTACAAAAGCGCTCAGAAAGTGTGAGCTCTAACCTGGGGCAGCTCTTTTCCCTGTTGCGTCGCAATCATATACAGCTTCCCTCTAATACTTTCCTACTGTTGAAAACGATAATTATGGCGCAAAGCCTGGGAAGAGGATTAGATCCGGGCTTTGATATTACCCCAATGTTAGAATCAAGTGTCATGCAGATAATTAAAAAGAGATATTCTATTACTGATGCCCTTCACCGATTGCCTATGGCGGCAGCGCAACTAGCGAGCCTGGCCGGGGGACTACCCGAGCGGCTGGACAGGATGATGAAGACAGCTGAGCGGGGTGAGATACAGGTACGCGCCGATGTTTCCGGTATCGAGCAGCACATCCACCACCTGGAGCGAATAGTAAACAGGACCATTATAGTTATTATCGGTGCGGCTCTTCTTATCGGGTTGGCGCTGTTCTTTGTGGGGTCACGGCTGGGTCATTAGGGACCTGGCTCAGGGGTAATTGAGGAAACATACAACATGTTATTGTTGCCTTCCCATATAGTCTCATTCGCCAGGGTGTAAGCGAGGAAGTGCCTATTCTCTAAAAACGACCAGGAGGGGAAAATGATAAGATTACTAAAAAAACTGTTGACTTTTATAATCTATGGCTTAGTTTTCTGGCTTCCCGTTATATTGGTGGTCTACATAGCGGTTTTTCTTATTAACAATGCTGAAAAGATCGGGAAAATGATTCTGGGCGTGGCCGTGCCTGATAAGTATTTATATTACGGTCTCGGTATTGCCCTTTGCGTACTGATTATATTTTTATCCGGGATGTTATTGAAATTGACCAGAGTCGGGAAAGTGCTTTCTAAGATTCCGGTTATAGGACTCTTTTTTGCCCAGGGCGAAATAATGACGATTAACAGACTGAGTCACATGCAGCCCTGCCTTTTCTTATATTCACCAACCTGTATTTCTTATGGCTGGATACTCTCCGAGGAAAAGGTCAAACTAAGTAAAGACAACGCCGTTTTCCCCATAATAAACGTCTATTTCGCCAACGTGCCAACCTTTATTACCGGACAGGTTTTCGCGGTAAGGAAAGACACGGTCATGAAACTCGCTAATTCTTCATCCGAGGTAATTAACCTTCTGCTTTATGCCTTCCGCAGCCCGGCGGCCCTCGAATATATTCCGTGGGAAGATGAATCTCAGGAAGAATTTAGAGAAAGATCAAAATTATTCGGGCTGAAGTAGCTAAAGCATCACCGAATAAAAGGAGACAGAAAATGTTCCGGAAAAGAACCGTGACAAAATCCCAGGAATACTCAGAGAGCATTATTAACACAATACGTGAACCCTTAATCGCTCTGGACCAGGATTTAAGGGTAGTCTCCGTCAGCCGTTCCTTCTATGAAGTCTTTAAGGTAAACCCCAAAGAGACCGTGGGACATCTTATCTATGACCTGGGCAATAAACAGTGGGATATCCCCAGGCTGCGGGAACTGCTGGAAACCATCCTTCCCCAAAAAACAACCTTCGATAACTATGAGGTTGAACACGACTTTTCTACCATTGGCAGGCGCATAATGCTCCTGAATGCCCGGCAAATTCAAAGAGTGTTGGGAAAAGAACGGGTCATCCTCCTGGCCATCGAGGACATCACCGAGCGCAGGGAGATAGAAAATGGTCTGGAAAAAACCCGTAAAGAACTGGAAGCAACTAAAATATCCGAAGATGAAGCCCGCGAATATGCCGAGAGCATCATCAACACCGTGCGTGAACCGTTAATCGCTCTGGACCAGGATTTAAGGGTAGTCACCGCCAGCCGTTCCTTCTATGAAGTCTTTAAGGTAAACCCTAAAGAGACCGTGGGACAGCTTATCTATGACTTGGGCAATAAACAGTGGAATATCCCCAAGCTGCGAGAACTGCTGGAAACTATCCTTCCCCAAAAAACAACCTTCGATAACTATGAGGTTGAACACGATTTTGCTACCATCGGCAGGCGCATAATGCTTTTAAATGCCCGGCAAATTCAAAGAGTGTTGGGGAAAGAGCGGGTAATCCTCCTGGCTATTGAGGACATCACCGAGCGCAGGGAGATAGAAAATGGTCTGAAAAAAGCCCATGAAGAGTTAAAGGAGTTGGCTACCGAGTTAAAACGTACCGCTCGGGTAAAATCTGAATTTTTAGCCAACATGTCGCATGAGCTTAGGACCCCCCTCAACTCCATTAACGGTTTCTCTGAAGTATTATACGACGAGACTTTCGGACCGCTTAATGAAAAGCAGAGACAATACGTTAACAATATTTTAACCAGCGGAAAGCATCTTCTCTCACTTATAAATCAGATTCTTGATATGGCAAAAGTTGAAGCCGGAAAGATGAAGCTGGCATTATCCAGCTTGCCCATGAAAAGTTTATTAAATGAGATTCCGATGCTGGTAGCGGATATGGTCAGTAAGAAGAAGATTGAAATGTTACTTGAAATAGCTGAGGGCCTGCCTAATATTGAGGCGGATGAGCTTAAGGTAAAAGAGATAATTTACAACCTGCTTTCAAACGCGGTTAAGTTTACCCCCGAGGGTGGTAAAATTGGCATACGGGCGAAGAGAGTCGATTCTGAGATAGAAGTAGTGGTCTGGGACACAGGAATCGGTATCGCACCTGAAAACATGGAGAAAATATTTGAAGGATTTTTCCGTGTCGATACCCCGTATTCTCGGGTCACTGAAGGGACCGGGTTAGGTTTACCGCTCTCTAAAAAGCTGGTGGAGCTGCACGGCGGGAAGTTTTCTGTAGAATCAGCCGGGCTAAGTAAAGGCACCTCGGTCCGGTTTACTTTGCCGATTATATCCAAGAAGGTGGTGTGAGATGAGGAAGAGAGCATTAGTTGTCGATGATAATGAAAGCAGTCTCATGCTGGAAAAAGACCTATTGGAGGTCGCTGGCTTTGAAGTATATGAAGCTAAAAATGCCGCCGGTGGAATTGCCATTGCCAGGAAAGAAAAACCGGATATCATAATTATGGATGTACGTCTTCCGGATATGCGTGGTTCCGAAGCCGCCAGTATATTGCGTCAAGACAAAGAGACACGCGATATTCCCATCGTTTTTGTGACTGCTTCGGTAATGGCGGAAGGCATGGAGGAGATAAGAAGCATAACTAACAGCGGATTTATAGGTAAGCCGATAAATACGCGCACCTTTGCCAAAGAAATCAGTCAATTTATTAAGTGATTTTTCCAATGTGTTGAAAAGTCGGATTCAAAAGAGATAGAGGATGAAGGACAAACCAGTAATTTTAGTTGTCGATGACCAGCCCCAAAACATTGAACTTCTCGAAGCATATCTTGTTCCGCAGGGTTATGAAATTGTCAAAGCGACAAGCGGTGAAGAAGCGCTAGGGAAACTTTCCGGTAATCAAATTGATCTGATTCTGCTGGACGTTATGATGCCCGGCATGGATGGCTTTGAAGTTACCCGCAGGGTCAGGCAGGATGATAAAAATCGGCTGCTTCCGATAATTTTAGTTACCGCACTGCGGGAAACGGAAGACCGGGTAAAGGGAATTGAAGCCGGTTGTGATGATTTTCTTTCCAAGCCCGTTGATAAAATGGAGCTTTTAGCCCGGGTACGGTCCTTGTTAAAGGTTAAAGCCTACAACGACTTGATGAGTAATTACCGGAAAGAACTGGAGTCTGAGGTAACCAGAAGGACCGAGGATTTAAAGCACGCCTTTGAGAGGATAAAAGCAGCTTCGCTGGAGACGATTTACCGGCTATCCATGGCCTCTGAGTACAAGGACGAGGACACCGGCGCTCATATCAAGCGCATGAGCCGTTATTGTGCTGCCGTTGCCCGCCGCATGGGACTGGGCGAAAGCACTATTGAAACCATTCTTTATGCATCGCCTATGCACGATTTGGGTAAGATAGGCATACCCGACCTGATATTGTTGAAACCAGCCAAACTTGACCCGGTGGAGTGGGAAATAATGAAGCAGCATACGGTCATCGGTGCCAAAATCCTCGAGGGCTCGGACGCCGAATTCATCAGGCTGGGAGAGACTATAGCCCAGTCTCATCACGAGAAGTGGGATGGCAGCGGCTATCCGAAAAGTCTAAAGGGTAGAGAAATACCAATTGCCGGCCGCATCGTGGCAATCGCAGATGTATTCGATGCCCTGACCTCCAAACGACCCTATAAGAAACCATTCTCCGTGGAGAAGTCACTGGCCATTATCAGGGAAGGGAGGGGAAGCCACTTTGATCCGGATGTGGTGGATGCTTTCTTGTCCATCCAAAACGAGATACTCGCTATCAAGAAGCAATATGGTGAAGATAATCAACAGGCCTTTGATATTCCTGAACTGAAAGCTCTGCTGCAACAATACAACTATGAAGAATTGCAAAAAAAGACAAAGGACTTGATAAAGGCTTCTGAACTCCGCTATCGGAGGCTCTTTGAAGCAGCTCGGGAAGGAATATTGATTCTTGACGCTGAGACGGGGCAAATCGTCGATGTTAATCCTTTCCTGATCGAAATGCTGGGATATTCCAAAGAAGAGTTTTTGGGTAAGAAACTTTGGGAAATCGGTCTTTTCAAAGACGTCGTGGCAAGTAAACAATCTTTTACGGAACTACAGAGTAAAAAATATATACGCTATGAAGACTTACCACTCGAAAGAAATAATGGTAAGCTGATTAACGTGGAATTTATCAGTACTGTCTATGATGTTGATAACAAGAAAGTAATCCAATGTAATATTCGGGATATCACCGAGCGTAAAATAGTAGCAGAGGCACTGGCGCAAGCAGCCGAAAGAGACTCGGCCGTCTCAATATTAGCCAGCAAGCTGTTTTCATCGATTTCGATTGCGGATATTTCAGCACTGATTCTGGAGAGCGCGGAGCGATTTACCCGCAGCACGTATGGCTTCGTCGGTTATATAGACCTGGAGACGGGCTATATGATCAGTCCGCCTATGACCCGGGGACTGTGGGAACCTTCTCAGAGTAAAGATGAGACTAATATTTTCACAGAGTCCGGGGGGTTGTGGGGGTGGGTACTAAACAGCCGGCAGTCTCTTTTAACTAATACTGCGGTAGATGACCCGAGGTTTACAGAGGCTGCACCTGTCCAGCTAGCCATACACAATTTTCTGTCTACGCCGGCCTTGATTGGCACCGAACTGGTTGGTCAGGTAGCATTAGCAAACTCAAATCGCGGTTACAATCAGCAGGACCTGGGATTTGTTGAGCGCCTGGCCACGTTATATGCCATCGCTATTCAGCACCAGAGAACAGAAGACAAAATCAGAAAACTGGCCTATCATGACCCACTCACCGGATTGCCTAACCGGGTGTTGTTTAACGACCGTTATACCATGGCTCTGGCAGGGGCTAAGCGATACCACAAGAAAATAGGTCTCATGGTGCTGGACATCGACCGCTTTAAGAATATCAATGATACTTTAGGTCACGCCGCCGGCGACGATGTACTGAGAGATTTCAGCAGCAGGTTGCTGAGTATTTTGCGTCAGACAGATACCGTAATGCGTTCAGGCGGTGATGAGTTCGTTATTATGATGACGGACGTGGTCGAGCCGGAATCCATAACTAACGTTGCGCAAAAGGTACTTGAGGCCACCAGAAAACCTTTCATGTTTCACGACCATGAAGTCAGAATCACGGCCAGCATTGGTATTTCCGGTTATCCCGAAGACGGCGAAGATATTGAAATGCTATTAAAATGTGCTGATATAGCCATGTATCGAATAAAGGAGACGGGGCGTGACAACTACACGCGTTATGTAGCAGGAATGGGTGATGGCTAATCAAATAAAGCGCTTGAACGTCAGGTTACATCGGGCAAAAGACCGTCTGCTTAAAATACCTGCCGTGCAGCTAATATATCGCACCGTAGAGAAGTTAGCCGATATCGATGCAACGCATAGAGCCGCCGGTGTAGCCTACTATGCCTTCCTATCCATATCCCCACTGCTACTGGGACTCATTGCTGTTTTTGGTTTTTTCTTACTGACCTTTCCCCCGAAAACAGTAGCACCCTGACTTAGAGTTCTCCGCTATAATAAATTGACAGAGGAGGACTCATCATGGTCAAGAAGTACACCGAGGAACAGATCATCGCCGTGCTCAGAGAGGGAGAAGCCGGCGCCAAGGTCGCCGATCTCTGCCGTAAGTACGGGATGAGCGACGCCACCTACTACAACTGGAAGGCGAAATACGCCGGGCTCATGGTGAGCGAGCTTAAGAGGCTGAAAGCTCTCGAAGAGGAAAACCGGCGTTTGAGGCAGATCGTGGGGGAGCAGGCCCTGGATATCCGGGCGCTCAAGGAATTACTCTCAAAAAACTATTAAAGCCCAAGGCCAAGCGTTTAGCGGTCTCCCATGCCAGGGAGAGTCTTGGGCTGAGCGAGCGAAAAGCCTGTCTGCTGGTCAATATCTCGGCTTCGGTCTATCTTTATCGACCAAAGGTGGGTAATGACGTTGCCCTGCGTCAACGCCTGCGGGAGCTGGCGGGACAGAGAAAGCGGTTTGGCAGTCCCCGGCTCCACATTTTACTGAAAAGGGAGGGTCTGGTGATTAACCACAAGCGGACGGAGAGGATTTATCATGAAGAAGGATTGGCACTCAGGAGAAAGCGGCGGAGAAAAGGCGCCGCCAGGGTGAGGGTCGTGATGCCGTCACCGCAACGGACAAACCAGCGCTGGTCTATGGACTTTGTCACTGACAGCATCGTCACCGGCCGTCGCTTCCGCGCCCTGGCGATTGTCGATGATTATTCCCGGGAATGTCCTGCCATCGAGGTAGATACTTCCCTGGGAGGACGCCGGGTAGTCGGCGTGCTGGAGAAACTGGCCGAGATCAGGGGACTGCCCGAGGTCATTACGATGGATAACGGACCGGAATTCGCGGGACGTGCCCTGGACGAGTGGGCTTATCGTAAAAGTGTGAAGCTGAACTTTATCCGGCCGGGAAAGCCGATTGAAAATGCCTTTGCCGAGAGCTTTATCGGCAGGCTCAGGGATGAGTGTTTGAATACCAACTGGTTCATGAACATGAGGCATGCCCGAGAAATCATCGAAGACTGGAGGATGGATTACAACGAGGTCAGGCCACACAGCTCGTTGAAAGGAGCTACCCCGAGGGGAGTATGCTGAAATAACGGCTGGACTCTAGTCCGCGGTGCTACTAATCCTGGGGGAAGGTCAGACCGACCCCAATAGTTTTCTAGTCCTTGGAAGATTCTGCTGTTAACGTCCTTCTAATAGCCTCGTGAGAAACGTTATATTCTTTCGCTAATTTGCGTAGACTTTCAACCTTATGCCGTTTAACGAGATCAAGCCAGACAGCACCCGATATCCTTCCCCGCCAAAGATGATGTGTAATCAATGTTGAAGGAGCGCTCACTGGGTAGAAACCATAATCGAGATATTGCATCACACCCCGAAGCCCCCCGGGGTCGCCAAACAACCCTCCAATCAAACTGCCGGAACACGTTATGAGACGGTAGGCAGTCATCAGGAATTCTCAAGCAGCACGGAATTATTCGACCGGTCGGAAACGAATACGGGTATACTCCGAAGAAAACTCCGCCCCGATGATAAAGATAAACGCGGAAATATATACCCAAATCAGAAAAACGATAACCGCTTCCAAAGAACCGTAGACCATATCGTACCTGGCAATGTTGCTGAGATAAATGGCAAACAGGCTTCTGGCTACCTCCAAGAGGATGGTAGCAAGAACCGCTCCGGGCCAGACGTAACGCCAGGCGGTTTTGATGTTCGGCATAAATTTGTACAGCAGAGTTATCACGATAAAAAGTAGCGCGAATCCTATCAGCCTGCTCGTGATTACTACCAGCGTTTCCAGCGCCGGCAAATCAATCACCGGTATAAAGGCAGGAAAAGCAGTGGCCGCCGTGGAGATGATAAAGAGAACCCCGGTGCCTAATGCCAGTAATAGTTCTCTGGGCTTTCTGATAAAAAAGGCCCTCTGGGCGTAGATGTCCCAGGCCCGGTTGATAACACGGCCGAAGGTACCGAAGATAGCGCTCCCGGTCCAGAAAAGGCCAACGATACTAATAATGCCGAGAGCGCCTCTCGATGCTATTATCATATCGAGATTGCGTGCAATGAACTGATCGGAACCGGGAAAATAAGTGGTGGTAAAATTGAAGATGTTTTGCCTGACCACCTCAGAAGGCAGGAAAAGGCCCAGAAGCGCAATCATACCAAGAAGCAGCGGGAACATTGAAAGAAACGCGTAGTAAGCGATGCTGGCAGCCAGGTCCCCGGCATCGTGTTTGGCCATCTTGTCCACGACCCGGATAATAAATGAAATAACCGGGATATTTTTAAGTTGGAGTATGAGCCCGCGCAATTTCTGTTTCAGTTAAATTACCCTCATCCGCAGGAACATCGTTTCAGAAACAAATCACGAATACGCATAATGGGATAATAATCCACAGGCGCCCTGGAGGTCAAACCTAACGAAAATACAGTCGGCAAGAATGTAAGATAACATGCCGCCTGTTGGCCCAAGGTTAAGTCCCTAGTACCAGGCATTGGCGGTATCACGGAGGAAAAACCGCTCCGTTGAAAACCACATGTTATTTTCCGTATTGCGAATCCAGAACTTCACGATTACATAGTCGTTGGCGGCGTACGCAGGGTGGGTGATATTCGTCCACCTTATTGTGTTGGTATTGGGGACTGCCCAGCTAGTCGCGCTGATTGAATCAGGTAATGAGTAATCCGGAAAGACATCATACATATCAGAGTCATTGGTCAGCCCCGAGAGGTCGGCGTGGATATCAAAGGGGGCGGTGGCATTTTTTACCGTAACCGTTATCGTGGATTGAGTTTGGACACTATCTCCCTCATCAATGCTGATGTCCAGAATACAGGGGTAGTCCTGGCTGAGGTCAATGCTGGTACCCAATACCGGCTCGGATCGAGTGCGGAACGTCACCAGCCCGGCATATAGAGCATCGGCCGTCATGTCGCCGGCGGGGAAGTTTATCTGTTTCACTTCCGTGCTGGTGATGATAATTTTACCCTGGTCAAGGTCAACCTCAGCGGTTGTCCCGGTGGGGTGCGTATAAGTCACGTCCAGGTAGTCAACGTAAAAATAGTCGGTGGTTTGATCCATATTGGCGTCGAAGGCAATCCAGAACTGGCTGGACAAACCATAAGGGGATAAATCAACATCCCTGAAATGATAGGCGTTGTCGTCATCGCCATTAACCCATGTTTGAACCGTGGTCCAATTTATATTATTATTGCTTACAAGCAGAGATACCGTATCAGTGGCTTCAAAAGCATTGGCCTTATACCAGAAATGGAGGTGGGCACTAACCGCGCTGGAAAGGTCAAGCGCGCGTTTTACATAGCCGGTGCTGCCGCGTAACCGCAGGTGGTAGTTGCCTTGATATGGGGCGGCGGTGTCGATAATATCGGCGTAACCTTCGGAATACCAGCCGTTAAGCCAGCCGCTGCCGCCGGTCCAGCCGGTACTTTCAAAATTATCCTTAGCTTTAGTCGTGCCTATGCCTGTTGTGCCGGTACCGGCGAGGAGCTGTTGCCAGACTTCCGGGTAGTCCGTATCGAGCGTGATGGTCACCGATTTAATATTGGCGCGACTGTAAGATTGAGATAGTGGCTTTATCTCAACCGACTGCGTGTCCATAGACGAAAGCGAAGTTAAACTCCCGAGCAAAACCGGTATATAGACCCCGCCGCCGGCGATTAGTGATTGCGCATCGGCCGAGGCGTTTTCATTACCGTAGTCCCGGATGATTATCCCGTTTTCGTAGACGAGCCTGGGGCTATCGATTGTCCCCTGCCCCTCGTAGCTTATCCGGTTTGAGGTGTAGTCCTGGGTAATCGTCGGATTACCCAGACCGTCAATGGTATATGCGATGCTAATTGCCATATTTTCCGAGGTCAGTGAGCCTGCCACGCCAGCGCCGGGGTTGGCCAGGAACATCCGGTCGGGATAGCGCGCGCCCATGTGGATAGTCCCGGACTTCGGCTCACGGGATACAGCCACGTCTTCGATGTCCGATTTAAGGGACACCATATCGTCGAGGACATTATTAAAATGTTGGTATTCTACGTCTTTATTCCATGCGGGAACAAAGTGCGACTGTATGGTGCCGAAGGCTGTTCCCGCGATTAACAGGATAATTATGGCGCCAATCATCGTGGAAAAGCCACCCTGTCCCTGCCGCCGGTCCCGAATTTTAGCCCTCATATCTTCCCCGCCTTCACCCTACATTAAAAACGTATAGGCAATAACAGCGATGATGATAAAAAATACCGAATGTCTCAGGCCAGCTACCGCCTTCCCTTCGCCTATTTTCCCGGTGACAATGCCGGCGAAAAAGCCCTGTATCACCAGGGCATGGAAAAACAGCCTGTGGTAGAGAGCCAGGTCTTGCGGGGACACGGCAAACTGCCCCAGACCGCCCGGCAGAGAGGCCCCGGCAGCGCTTCCCGCGGCCTTTTGCATCATGGGGAGAAAGACATATATCATGATCAGTATTATCGCCAGAAAGACGAAGTAGCTCACGTAACAGACCATTAAATAAGGCCTGGTCTCCGCGCTCCTTCTGTTTTCCAGCACCTTGGTCTGCTCGACGTCGGTAGCGACGCCCTGAAGAATATCGCCCAACCGACCGCCTATCCGGTAAGCTTCGAGCAAAGTGTAGACGGTCCGGCGGATAAGCAGCGTGGGGTATTTCCTGGCGAAATTAAGCATCGCCTCCTCGAAAGAAATACCCCAGGACATCATGTTATCTATCAGCTTGATCGCCGGCGTCAGCGGGCCGTATTGTCCCCCCGCGGCGATGCTCATCGCCTCCCCCAGGTTCATCCCTGATTTCACCGAAAGGCTGACATCACGTATCAGGGCGGGAAATTCCGCCTCTATTTTTTTTATTCTATTGGTTTCATAAAGGTTGAAAAAGCTCGGGGGCACGATAACCACGACAAAAGCCAGGATGCCAATATTCGTGGGGTCGATGCCCAGATAAAAGGCAACTGAGGCGCAGGCTAGCGAGGCCAGGGTGGAAATCAGATACAATATCCACCGTTTTTCCCTCATGGTGCGCAGGGGGGACAAAAAGAACTGCTGCAACGCAGATTGCCGACGGTTACGTTCTACCGCTTCCAGAAGGACATCGCGGTCCATGTTATTTGGTTCCTTCCGGCGTTAAAGAATCTATCACCAGCAAAAACATCGCCGAGCCCAGGGGAATAGCTCCATAAATGATGACCATGAGGATTACCGGACTGGTCCCTCTCAGCATCATCATGGCGGAAAGCATGATGATAATAAAAATCGGTGCCGCCACCAGGCCGACGATATAAACTTCGGAAATCATCGCCAGCGTCGAAATAAAATCGTTGAACATCTTCCGGTTCTCTTCCATCGCCTCCTGCGACTTGCTCGTAAAGTACGTCCCCATTTCTCCGCCCGAGAGAGAGTTCGTGACCGCTCCCTGGACAAACGTCCTGAGGCGTTTGGAAGGAGTGACCGCGGCCAGGTTGTGCAGCGCGCTGATAAAATCAAAACCGAGCAACTCGACATCCTTGACCACCAGCTTGGCCTCCTGGCTCACCTCGCCGAAGAATTGCTCCGCTCCGGCAAGTTTCTTAAATATTTCGTAAGGGATGACGCCGATGCCCGCCATGAAGGACATCCAGCCGATGGCGTAAGGCAAATGGCCGTCTATTTTCCTTTGCCTTTCCCAGCCCCTGACCCGCGGATAAAAAATAAAGAAAAGAAATAAAGCTATAAAGCAGCCCACCACGAGGAAAACCACCATACCGAAGTCGGAGAGGATGCCCAATATATTGGCTGCCGCCGCGTTCCCGGCGAAAATGAAACGCCATATGGGGACATAATTAAAGAGGAGGGCGGCGGCGGCCATGGCCAGGGTGGTAAGAACCGTTGAAATCACCAGCGAATACAGGGTGGCCGTCGAGAGCAGCCTCTCTACGGTGATGTATTTCCTCGCCTTTATCAGGTCGTTGGTCAGGAAAGAAAAGCGCGCCCGCTTACCCCGGTAGTAATTCCCGAAGAGAGTTAATGCCAGATTACCGACATTCACGGCGTCTCTCCCTGCAACAGGCTTTTTTCCATCTCCTCCGGATGCCGGGAATAGTCGAATAACAGCCTGCTCAGCGTATAGAAATCAATATCCTTTTTTTCACACAGCCGTTGGATAATTCTCATCCGCCGCGAGAACTCCGCCGAGAATTCCGGCTCGTTCAGGTTCATCTTTTCCATAGCCTTGATGAAGACCCGGGACTCACTGCTGAACTGAAAGTTCCCGGCATGATAGCGGAAGACTTCGTTCGTTCTGAGGGTGCCCTTTTCGAAATCGACGTCGGTCACCTCTACCACTTTGTTGCACCTCCGGTTCGTGGCATCACCCCTCTTTTCCAGACTGACCAACGCCACGATATCGATACTGTCGAGCAGCATCAATGGGACATCGATGGGGGGCTTGGTCAACCTTTTTACCAGCGATTCCACCGAGTCGGCGTGAAAAGTGGCGAAGGTGATATGTCCGGTAGCCATCGCCTGGAAAAGCGTGTAAGCCTCGCGCCCGCGCACCTCTCCCACCAGCAGGTACTCGGGGCGCTGCCGGAGGGCGGTCCGGAGGAGGTCGAACATCTCAATCGAGCCGCTTTCCTGGGTCTCCCTAGTGACGGACGGTATCCAGTTTTCATGGAGAAGGTTTATTTCCCGGGTATCTTCAATGCTGACGATTTTACAGCTGGGCGGGATGAACATCGATATGGTGTTTAGAAAGGTCGTCTTCCCCGAGGCGGTGCCGCCGGCGATAAGGATATTGAACCCGTTTTCCACCGCCAGCCAGAAATAGACAGCCATCTCCAGAGACAAAGTCCCCAGGTTAATCAGGTCGATAGGAGTAAAGGGTATTTCCCGGAACTTTCTTACCGTGAAAGTAGAACCTCTGGTGGTCACCTGGCCGCCGATGCTTAACTGCAGTCGGTCGTGGCTGGGCAACGAGGCATCCAGGAGAGGCCTGGCCAGCGAGATATGCCGGCCCGACCTTTGCGCCAGCTTGTTAATCAGCGCGTCCAACTCCTCTTTGCTAAAAATGATGTTGGTCTTTAACGACCCATAGCTCTGGTGATAAACGTAGACCGGAATCCCAGGGCCGTCCGCCGATATATCTTCGGCCTTCTTGTCTCTTAAAATGGGGTCGAGCCGACCGTAGCCAATCAGGTCCCTTACAAGGTAATACATTATCTTTTCCCGACTTTCCGGGTTTAAGCGTATGCGGAACTCCCCGATTATTTCCTCCACCTTTTGTCTCAGGAATTCCCGGGGCTTTTCCAGCGAAGCAAAATCCACGTTAATCGTCTCGTAGAGCCAAGCCCGGATTTCCTTTATCAGCGCCTCTTCGCCCCTGGTCAGGCCGACCTCGCACACCTGGTAAGTAGGAGGCTGGCTGTCTTCAATGCCGATATAAGCGTAGGGCTCGTTCACCGGATAGACCTCCAGGAACTTTTCGCGGTCTATCTGCGGCGCCACCCACGAAGCAACGGCTATGTTTTCACTTTTTTTCTCATCGGTCATTTTTCATCTCTAGAGCAACTTGCCGCAATACCCTGCCTGGCAAGCGAGAGACCAAGATTCCAGGGCGGGCTATCCAGCATTCAGGATTAAAGCGCCTGTATCCGGCAATTATACTCAACGCACCAGGACATTGGTATCAAGCAGAATGGCGTCACTCCCGTTATGAACGGCCACGAAGTGATACCAACCTGCGGCTACGGCAACACCATTCGTGTCTGTGGTCACATCCAGAGTCGTGCCCGTCGAGATAGCATGGGCGCCCAGTTGAGTCTGTGTCGTGAAGTTGGCGGTGCTTTCTTTGCCGGCGGTTAAAGAGCCCTTCCAGGCATTGGCCACGATACTTTCTCCGCCATTATGTTTCACCAGAAGTGAGGATCTGGTCGGTCGGGTCGTCAATCACCGAAAGGGCAACATTAGGCGCCTTCGTGGTCGTCCCGAGGTACCCATAGGCGAAACCGGCGATGACCGCGCCCATGATGATGGTTATGGCGACCATCAGTATCACGCCGATGACCGGTGATACGCCCTTCTGGTCTTCTGAAATTGTGTGAAATAATTCATATGTATTAACTCCTACCGACTGCAATTGATGGCTTCTATATTAATTAGCTCCATGGCTAAGCGTTTGCCAATGCCTTAGCTACCTCCTTTTCCACCCAATTATTATGATGGCGGCATCTTCTAGACGCCCGCCATGGCCATGACCGTATCGAGAATCGACGTCGGACCGGCCCCTTTATTGAGGAAAAGTACCGACTTGGTAAAAAAGCTGTCAGCCCCCTCCTGATAACTTTTGATGATGTCTTTGCTCTCGTCCGAGGCGGTAAGGACTCACGACCGGGATGCCTTTCAGTTTTTCGTCGCTTCTTGATTTGTTCCAGAATTTCCAGGCCGCTAACCTTGGGGAGCTTCAAATCGAGGAGAATCACGTCCGGCCGAGGCGAGGCCTCGAGCATCGGTATAAGGGCCGCGGTGGTACAGGAAATCAAGCGCCGATTTGCCATCTTTGATCCAGTAGAGGTTCGGCACCAGCTTGCCTCTCTCCAGAGCCCGCTTCATCAGGACACCGTGCTCTTCAGTGTCTTCGACGAGAAATACATTGATCTTTCTTGGTTGGTCATTTCACTTCCTCCTTCCCGCCAGGCCGGCCAGGCGTTTTTTCATTTCTTCACCCGAGGTAGGTTTTTTAATATAAGCTTTCGCCCCCGCTCGGACAGCCTCGACGATGACGTCCGGGTCATCCATGTTCTCCGGCATCATCACGGCGACTACCGCCAGGGGGCTGTTCCTCATCAATGACCCTGATCACTTCAATACCGCCGTCATTGATCCAATTTGAGGTCGATCAGGGTAATATCCGGGGTGTGCTGCGCGTACAATTCCAGTGCTTCCTGGCCGTTTTTAGCAACGGCAACCACGGTAAATCCGAGTGAATTTAACCCGTTGGCAAGCAGAATCCGCGTGAAAGCGGAGCCATCGGCTAAAAGCACCTTAGTTTTTCCCATCAATACTCCTCTATCTCCAAGACTCTCGGCTCAGGCAGCGTAAAGCATATCGTGGTACCCTTGCCTGATCTGGTCTTCTTTAATCCATATTTTCCCGCCGTGTGCCTCGATAATCTTTTTCACAATCTTCAAGCCAATACCGCTCCCCTCTACGTGCGATGTCCCCCGGTAGAAAAGGTCAAAAACCTTGGTTGCCTCAACCGGATCAATCCCTATCCCGTTATCACTTACGTAGAATATGGTTTCACCGCTGGGAGACTCGTAACCTATCTCGATTTTCAAAGGGACGGCCTCATCCCGATACTTGACGGCGTTCTGGATAAGGTTAGCCATTACCTCTATTATCATGGACTTGTCCACGTAGACCCGGGGGAATGTCTTCGGTTTGGAAACTACGGCGCCAATCGCGCTTATTTGCGCCCGGTAATCCGCCAGCGCTTCATTGACGATTTCGCTAAAAGAAACATTGTTAGTCCTCTTTATCAGGCGTCCGGCACGGGAATATTCGAGGGTACTGTGTAAAAAGCCCTGCATTTTCTTCACGCCGGACTCCAGCAGCCGGATATCTTCCTTTACATTTTCTGCCTTCTGGTTTTGCAGGTCCTCCTTAAGCAGGCGGGCGAAACCTTCAATGCTTATCAGGGGGCTTTTCAGGTCATGGGCAATGCCGTAGCTGAATGTCTCCAGTTCGCTGATTTGCGCCTTGAGGGCCTGGCTGAGCCTTTCTCTGGCTTCCTCCGCCCGTTTACGTTCGGTGATGTCACGAATATTACACTGAATTACCTTTTTATGGTCTACCTCGTAAACATTGCTGACAAACTCCACTTCCAAACGAAGTCCAGCGGTTGTTTTCAAGGGCAGCCCTTCATAGCGGACAAACCCCTTCCGCTGCAATTCCAAAAAGGCATCTTTATTGGCAATAATATCCTTTAATAATCCCAGTTCCCAGATTTTCTTACCAAGAAATTCTTCATACGAGAAGCCCAGCATCTCAATCAGAAACGGATTCACGTCAATGATTAGTCCGGTATCGGAGTTGAGTATCAAAATACCATCCCTGGCCGCCTCGAAGAGCCGGCGATACTTGATTTCTGAGGCTTGTATTGCTTCCTCCATGCGCTTACGCTCGGTAATGTCACGGGCGGCGGCAAAGACGCCCTGCACTTTTCCAGCTTCGTCCCGATATACCGCGGCATTGTAGAGCACATCTATGGTCCTGCCCGAGGCGTGCTTGAGGGTAAGGGCATAATCCCTTACCCTACCTTCGGCAAAAACCCGGTTATAACCTTCCATGGCTTTTTCCGGCTCGGTGAAATAGTCGGAAAAGTCGCTCCCGATGAGTTGCTCGCGGGGAATGCCCCTCGCCTCCTCCGCCGCTTTATTAACGTCCGTGATTTTTCCGTCATGGCTGATGGTCACCAGAGGGTCGAGGCTGGCTTCGATGAGACTGCGGGTATAACGTGAGGCAAGACGTAATGCCTCCTCCGCCCGCTTACGTTCGGTAATGTCAACCGCGAAACCTACCAAGGCGACTGCGTTACCGTTTTTATCTAAAACCGGCACTTTATCCGTCTGCACCCAGCGTAAACCGGTGGCGGATTCATATTGCTCCACGATGTTAAGTTTAGGGAGCCCCGATTCAAAAACGGCGCGGTCATCAACGGTCATGCTTTGCGCGATATCGCGGGAATACAGGTCGAAAACCGTTTTCCCGAGGAAACCTTCCTCGGACATATTCAGAGCTGCCGCAAACGCCTTGTTTACACGCAGGAATTTCCCTTGCCTGTTTTTATAAAATATCAGCACCGGCGAAGTATCCAGGATAAGCTTAATATCCGCTTGTTCTCTAACCAGTTCTTTTGTTTTCCGGCTTACCTGGCTTCTAAGAATAAAAACAAAGGCCGCAAAGACAATTACCAGCCCTCCGATGCCTATTAACATCCATTTTGCCCACTCGGGAATCATGGGTTTCTCGACGGGTTTGGCCCCGAACCATCGTTCCAGTGATTGATAATACATTGAGCCGGTGTTGGCCTTCAGTTGCTTTACATAGTAATCGACTCTTTCGGCAAAATAAGGAGTCATGTTCGAACCCTGCGGAAAAGCAAAAAAGAGATGCGCGGGCTGGAAAACGATAGATGTTTCCTGAAGATTGAACTCGTCTTCGTGAGTGTAAGCAAAGTCCTTACTGACTACGCCGGCATCGGCATTTTTGTTGGCTACCAAGTCAAATACTTTTAGATAGCTGTCCGTTTCAATGAAGGTGCAATTAATATTAAACGCCTGGACAAGCTTCTTAATACCGTCCGGTCCTTCAACGTTGATGCTGCCGTGCAACACAGCGATAGTTTTCCCTTCCAGGTCCGGGATAGCCTGTATGGCAGACCCTTTTTGCGCATATACTCTCGACCAGCTGACGTATACCGTCTCCTGTGAAAAATCGTAAATTTCATCTCTTGCCTCGGAATAGGCGACGTCCGGCATGATATCGATATCGCTATACTCCAGTTTTTGCAGACATTCCGTCCAGGTGCCATGGACCCATTCTATTTTCCATCCTTCTTGAGAAGCGACATATTCAATGACATCAGCCCAGAACCCGGATGCCTTGCCATGCTCGTCAGTAAAAATCTTAGGTTGATTTTCGTAGATCCCAACTTTTACGGTAACCGCATCATCCGCGGAGGCAGCGGCGGCGCCGAAGCTTAAGATGTGGAACAATAACAAACAGAGAATAAATGATAAGAGTTTTTTCATAGGCCTGTCCTCATATTGTCAAACTGAAAATCATTTTCCTCTTCCTTTGCGTGATATGTTCATTTTGTATTTAGCCAGGAATTCCAGAAAATCGTCCCGATGTATCCGGTAGTGACCCTTGGGAAGTCTGAAAGCCCGCAGGCGTTTTTCATCAATCCAGCTTAATACCGTCACCGTGCTGACACCGCAATGTTCGCCGACAAAACTGGTAGTAATGTATTCCGGACACCAGTGTTTTTCTTTTTCTCGCACGTTATGCTCCTGTGGTATTTTGAATTTTTTAGTCTTTTTCAATATCTAATGGTTCTGATGATTTTTCCGTATTTACTTTAGATGCGATGTATCAAAGTTTAATCACATAATAAGAGGGAAAAATCACAATAATGTCCCAAATCAACACTGTTAGCTTTAATAGTGGTCAGAATTCTCTTGACAATCCCACTAACCGATAATATACTGGTGTTCCTGATTCAGGTCGTCAGAATTATCCTCTAAGATTCCTTCTCGTCAGTCGCTAGCAAAACAAAATCGTTGATGGAGGTAATATTATGGAGAAGGGTTTTTACACGGGGGACCGCCGGCAAAACTACTGTGCAAAGTGCGAAATCGATTACGGAAATCAAAAGCAGAATGAAAAAGAACCCAGGTGCGATAGGTGCGGCAACAGGCTACGCACTAAATCTACCGGCCTGGCATTATCCGGGGGAGGTTTCCGGGCCGCCCTGTTCCACCTGGGCGGTCTCTGGCGACTTAACGAGCTCGGCTGGCTAAAACGCACTGCCGAGATAACGAGCGTGTCCGGAGGCTCCATCACCGCCGCCTGCCTCGGACTTCACTGGAAAAATCTCATCTTCGATAATAACGGAATGGCCACTAATTTTATCGAAGAAATCGTGCCGCCGTTAAGAAATTTCTGTTCCAGGACCATTGATGTCGGTAGTATTATCGGCGGACTTATCAGCCCGTTTTACCGCCCGATAGACCTGGTGGCCAACCAATATAAAAAGAGACTTTACGGCGAGAAAAAGCTTAAAGACCTGCCGTCCGATAATGAAGGACCTCGATTCACCATCTACGCTACCAATTTTCAGACCGGGGCCACCGTAAGATTTTCCAAGCCGTACCTGGCGGACTACCGCCTGGGGAGAGCCGAATCACGGGAAATTCTACTAGCTGAAGCCGTGGCGGCGTCATGCGCCTTTCCGCCGATTATGTGCCCCTTGGTGCTTAAGTTCAAAGCGGGCGACTGGCAAGATTGGCCGGATGACAAAGCGGAAAAAGATAATCAGAATGATAAAGACGATTTTGATAAGGAAAAATTACGGTCCCAGTTATGCCTCGCCGACGGCGGTGTTTATGATAATCTCGGACTCGAGCGGGTCTGGGACCGCTACGCCACCGTGCTCGTGAGCGACGCCGGCGCTCCTTTTTCCATCGCCAAGGGCACGCTCGGACTCAAAATAAGCCAGGTTATGCGTCTTAAAAGGACCATGGACATCATCCTAGAACAGGCCCGCGCCGTGCGCAAACGCTGGCTAATCGAGGATTTTAAAAACGGCATCTCAACGGGCACGTACTGGGGTATTGCTTCCCACATCCTCGACTATGAACTCGAACAACATGGCGAAAAACCGCCTCTACTTGTGGACGATGATAAGAAAAATCAAATACGGAAATTATCCAAAATGCGCACGCGCCTTAATCGGTTTAAGCCTGATGAACAGGAACGATTGGTTAACTGGGGCTACGTCCTCGCCGATACCGCCATGCGCCGCCACGTCCTGGAGGCAGGTGCATCGCCGGGCAAACTGCCCTACCCCGATAGACCGATGTGACACTACGGGCCAGTATACGATGGACAGATGAAGACAATTTCTAAATTAATTGTTCAGACATGTTATCTATGATAAAATGCCATCCAGATGAAAATAGCAGAATTACTCGAAAGTAATAAAAAGTTTTCCAACGGGATAGATAAAGAAACATTAAAGGAACTGGCGGAAAAAGGGCAGCAACCCGTAGCGGCGATAGTATCCTGCTCGGATTCCAGGGTGCCCGTCGAAGTTATCTTCAACCAGCTTAAACCGGGGAGACTCTTCGTCATCAGGGTGGCCGGAAATATCGTCGCGGACGCAGGCGTAAAAGGGAGCATCGAGTACGCTGTGGTCCACCTTAAAGTCCCCTATCTGATAATTCTTGCCCACACCGATTGCGGCGCCATCAAAGCACGACTGGACGGGACAGAAAAAGGCGAGATAGGCCGGTTGGTACGTAATATGACGTTGGTGAACAGAGACTTGTATAAAGCCATCGTCGAAAACATGGAACGGCAGGTCAAAAGAGCGATGGAATTGGACTGTGTAAAAGCGGCGCTAGACGGAAATAAGTTAGAAGTCTACGGCATGTTGTACGACCTGGGCACCGGGCAGGTTAAAACCTTGAGTAAAAACGGGGCACCATTCATTTAAAAAAATCCCCTCCCCCGGTGACGGGCCGGGGGAGGGGAAACAGAATGGAGGGAGATAAATCCTAACGAACCGTGACGGCCTCTCCCAGGGTTTCTCCCTTGATATCGGGCTGGTAGTAGGCATAGGCGGTGGAAAGCACGCCCTTGGCTTTCACGGGATATAGGGCTTTCACCTGGAAATCGAAAGCCAGCCGCTGTCCCGGCTTCATGTTTTCCACGTAGAAGATAACCTTCCGTCCGGAAACGTCGAACCGTTTGATGTTGTCCATTTTCTGCGTCACGGCCACGATGGAATCAGTCACCGCTTCAAAGCCCGTGGGCACGGAGACGTCAAGGACAATCATGCCGGCTTCGGAGATATTCAATTCAGGCAGCGGGTTGAACTGCAGCGCTACCGATACTTTGATAAGGTCGTTAACGGCGACCTCGGTGGTATCGTACTTAACATCAATCTTGAGCATCTGCGCTGCTGGGGCATCGTCCGTCCCGGGCAGGTTAAAGCAGCGTACTACCTGGGCGATAGCCTCGCCCCGGCCTTCGACCGTCATTTCGATATTCGCATTAACGGGCACCGGCACGATTTGCAGGACATCAAAGTTGTCCTTATTAATCTTCAGTGTCTTATCGATTCCCCCTCCTTTGAGGTTGACCGTGAGGTCGACGTCCGAGCGCGAATCCGTGGCGTACTCGGTGAGCGCCTGGAGGGTAACGACGGTATCCTGCGTGGAACCGTAGCCGCCAGATGCGTTTCGCCTGGAAACGAGCCACTTGGAAGCCCGAGAGGCATTAAAAGCATCATTATGACTGACCAGCGCCAGGGCGGCATAGGCCGTCGTCTCAATTACAGAACTGGCGTTGACATCCGGGCGGAATGGCGCTACCATAGCCGGTCCGCCATCTTTCTCCGACTGTTCGGGGAGGGGCTCAATGATGCCATCGCTGCCCCAGTGCAGTCCGTTTTCATCCTCGATAGCTAATGACATCAATTTATCGTAAGCGTCTGCCTTCTCAGGACTATCCGCCAGCTCCAGGGCATAAGCCGTGATGGCCACGGCATAGGGGTCGGTCATACCGTCCAGTTTGCCTGCAAGATAGGCAATAGCCCGGCCGCTGCTATTCTTTTCCCCAGCCTCCAGGAGGGCAATTGCCGTAAAGGCGGTCAGGGCATCTTTGCCCTTCAGCCCGCCGAGCATTTCCTGATGATGGACAAAGCCGACCTGCTCGAAAGAGCCATCGGCGTTTTGATGATTGACAATCCAGTCCTTCGCCGCATCCAGCACGGTATCATCGATATAAATAAGGCCCTTGGCCTGTGAGAAGCACTTGAGCACGAAGGCGGTCAGCCACAAGCTGCCGGACTCGTCATTCATCCCGAAGGCGCTGAAGCTGCCGTCCGTGCGGCGGTAGGTCAGCTCGCGCTGGTAGCCGGTAATCATCAGCTTTTCCGCCTTCGCCATGATTTCGGGTTTGAGCTGCCCGCTCGATTGCAGGTATTTGGTGATATACACATCTGGGGCAAAGACAATCATGTTCTGTTCGCCGCATCCGAAGGGCATTTGCAGAAGGGCATCCAGCCCATCGATGGTCTGCGTCAGGAAGCTGGAGGTGAGCGCGATATAAGCCCGGCCCGAATCATCAACGATAACACCGGGGACCGACGTATCGATGAATTTGGTGATGCCGCCGGACAGCGTCAGGTTATCGATGATTTCCCGCGGCACGCCTTCAGGCTCGATGATGATGGTCTTGACCACGGCGTCTGCGGCCTCGGAACTGCGGGCGCTTATCTTGACGTCGTTGATGCCGATCTTGACCGGGCGTATCCTGAACTGCGCGGCGCCGATATCGTTGGCGGCGATAGTGATGGTCTGCGTCGGGTTATCCAGCAGCTCGAACCAGTCGTTGTTTTCCATATCAACCTGGACTTGTTGAGGCGTATCGAGGTAGTTGTAAACCGCCACGCTCACCGGGAATTCCTCGCCGCGGATAGCCGAATAAGGAAGGTCGATGGTCAGGAAGAAAGGCTGGAACACTTTAAGAGAATCCTCCGCCACGCCGAGTCCCTTTTCTTTGGAGATAGCTACGGCACGGAGCATCCAGGTGGTGATGGAATCCGGCACCGTCACCGGCTGGGTGGCTTTGCCGCTGCTATCGGTCTCCAGGTCCATCCAGAGCCAGGTTTCCGGGAAGAACTGGCGGACACGCTGAACATCGGCCAGCTGGTCGGCGTCATGGCCGGTAGTGGTCAAAATGGTCGGAGCAGGTACCGCCATCGGCGGGACGAGCCCGTCGGCTTTTTCCTGCGCCCCAAGCCCGAAGAAATTCGCCACCCTATCGAAGAACCCGCCCTTACTTTGCGATTCGTATTCCTTGCTCTGCGGCAATTTCTTATTGGTCATCACCAACACCCCGGCGTCCTTGAAGATATCCTCCGTTCCGGGGACGGTATAGGTGGGATAAAAAGACACTTCGTGAATTTCCGCCTGCGGCTCCATGTAGAGACGCTCCAGCTCGTCAAAGACCTGCTGGAGATTGAGCCGGTTCTCCGCCAGGATAAAGACCGATTTGTCCACGGCGGCGATGCCTACCTTGGCTTTGCCATCCGTCTTGATGTTTATGTCAACATCTATCGGCCGGCTTGGCCTCATTCCTGGCTGAACTTGGCGCTGACCTCCATGGGATAGACCGCCTCCACCTCGAACGGGAGATAGTCGGCGGCCACTTCGGCATTGGGCAATATCTGGTAGACCAGCAGCTTCGCTGAAGGCGCCATCAGCGGCGTGACGCTAAAGGTAATATTTTTATCGGTAGTATAGTCGGAAAAGACGACCGTGCCGCGGGAAAGCACTTCGTAGTAAAAGTTCGTGGCGCGGTCGGTGGAATAGACCTTGAAGGAAATTTTTTGCCCGATTTTCAGCGTTCCTTCCGTCGTCTGTTCCAGGTGGATAAAGTTGCCGGAAGGCGAATAGGAAGCTTTTATCGTCTGTGAGATATAAGAGTCTCCGGAACTGGCTTCAATCATCATGGCGATGGCTTGCTCCGGCGGCGTGAGCTCAAGAAGCGCCTTACCTCTGGAGGTATTGATGTTTTTCTTTTCCGTCTTGAAATTATCGAAATTTTCATCCATATAGGTAATGGTAACGTTTGCCTGGCGTTCTAAGGGCTGATTGTCCGGGGTTTCCGTAAGCACCAGGACATTGAAAGGCAGGCCGGGTTTAAAAACCGAACCTTCCGGTATCAGTTGCAGGTTTACCGATGACTGCGCCACGGTAAGGAGTCGGCTGGTCTTTTCCACGTAGCCGGTCGATTTTTCGGTGACGATAACATCGAGCTGGACATTGCCCTGTCCGCCGGAAGCCGGCGTGCCCACGACATACCCGGCTGCCGGAACCTCAAAATCAATTTTTCCGTCTATTTCTTTCGTCAGGGTGGCGTATTTCTCCCATTGGCCGACGTATCTCGTGGCGACGATGGTCACCTCGCCGCTGACCGGTTTGCCGAAGCTGTACTCCGCCCCTATTTTCCCTTTAATCGGCTCGTTAACCAGAAACCATTCTTTAGGCAGGTCGACCGTGACCTCGTACTTGGGCAGGACGTACTCTTCCACCCGCACGTCCAGCTGGCTATTGGCTTTATCCGTAACGGCGTTGATTTTCCACACGCCGAGGTTGGGCTCATCGGAAAGGGGCAGGTCGACGCCGGCCATACCGTATTCGTCCGTCGTTACTTCCTCGTGAAAAATCTTGATGCCCTTGGCATCCAGCACATCCACTGCCACTGGCTCGGTGACCGGCTTCAGCTCGGGGTTGAGCGTAAGGACGCGCATGCGGATGGTCTGTCCCGGTTTATAAATAGGTTTGTCCGTTTCGATAAAGACCAGGAAGCTGTTTGCCACGTTAATGTCGGCTTTATCAGAGAAAGCGCTGCCCTTGATTTGGATTTCGTATTTGCCGTCGGCGACTTCGGGAATATCGAGGGAGACAGTGCCTTTACCGTCAACCGTCTGTTTGGCGCTGGTAATTTTCTGGCCGTCTTTTAAAAGGATGACTTCGACCTTTTCCTTCGCCGGTTTGTCGCCGGCGAAAAGCGCCAGGGAAATGGCTTCGGTGCGGCCGCTGTGGAGGACCTTGGGCAGGACCGCAACATAGCTGCTCGCCGCCAGCGCCGGCTGGCATGACGGCAGAAGCCCGATGATAAATACCGCCACTATTAGGAGACCTGATAACTTTAAAAGCCAGCTTTTCATAGAGCCACCTCCCGGCGTGGTTTGTCCAACGCTACATACTGTATAACGTAAATACCTGGAAAAAGTTATGATAATACAAAGAGGCCGTTCAGAATGACTTTTGACACGAAAATCAAATCATGCGTACAATAAAGAAGAATAATTGCAAAAGGAGACACCATGGCCAGTGGATATATGGGACAAATTCTCTGGGTTGACCTTTCGAAAGGGAAAATAAAGAGCGAAAAGCTCGATGAAAAGTTTTACCGGGACTTTATAGGGGGATATGGCATCGGGGCGAAGGTCCTCTATGACCATATGAAGCCCAAGGTGGACCCGCTGGGACCGGGTAATATACTCGGACTGATGACCGGGCCCTTCACCGGTACGCCCATTCCTTCCGGGGCGCGCTACGCCGCCGTGGGGAAATCGCCTATCACCGGGGGGTGGGGAGACGCCAATTCGGGCGGGTATTTCGGCCCTTATCTGAAATTTGCCGGTTACGACGGCGTATTTTTTACCGGCATATCGCCCAAGCCGGTTTATCTTCTCATCGACGAGGGCAAAGCAGAACTGAAAGACGCCAGCCGTCTCTGGGGCAAAGACTCCTACGAGACTGAAGAAACGCTGATGGCTGAATACGGCAAGAATTGCCGTGTCGCCTGCATCGGCCCGGCGGGGGAAAAGAAGTCCCTTATCGCGGCGATCATGACGGACAAAGGCTCGGCAGCCGGCCGCTCCGGGCTGGGGGCGGTGATGGGCTCCAAGAAACTCAAGGCGGTGGTCGCCAGGGGCACCATGCCGGTCCCAGTAGCGGATAAAGCCGCCGCTGAAAGACTGAGGAAAGAACACGTCAAAGATCTGCTGGCGGCACCCGGCATGGGGGGGTTAAAGAGCCTGCATAGATTCGGCACTTCCTTCATGACCCATACCTCCGCTCATAGCGGCGATACCCCTGTCAGGAACTGGGGCGGCATCGGCGTCAGGGACCTGCCAGACGTGGAAGGTTTAAAGAACACGGTACTGGAGACTTACGTGGAGAAGCTGAGCGGTTGCTGGCACTGTCCGGTGGCCTGCAAAGCGGTCCTCAAAGAGGGCACCGGCGAATATAAATACGCGGCAGGAATCCGACGGCCGGAGTACGAGACACAGGGAAGCTTCGGGGCATGCTGCTCCAACAGCAATACCGAGTCTATCAACATGGCTAACGATATCTGCAATCGTTACGGCCTAGACACGATTTCCGCCGGGACGGTTATCGCTTTTGCCATCGAATGCTATGAAAACGGCATCATCACCAAGAAAGATACCGGAGGCATCGATCTTAAATGGGGTAACCATAAGGCTATGGTAGCCATGACCAAGAAGATGGCCAAGAGAGAAGGCCTGGGCGATAAACTCGCCGACGGCGTGAAGGTAGCGGCCCAAAAAATCGGGAAAGGGGCGGAAAAGTTTGCCGTGCACGTGGGCGGGCAGGAGGTGGGCATGCACGACCCTAAGCTGGCGGGATTCGGCCCGGGAGCCGGCGCGCGGTACCAGATGGACGCTACCCCCGGGCGCCATACCGCGAGTTTTGGGCCCGGCAGTTTCTCCAGCCATATCGTCAATGCCAGCGGACTCTGCCTAATCGGGTTCGGTTTCGGGGGAGGTCCCCAAAAACTGGTGAAGTTTTTAAACGCCGTCACCGGCTCGGGTTATACGCTTAAGTCGGTTCTCAAGGCGGGCGAAAGAATTGCCGTCATGAGGCACCTTTTTAACCTGCGCGAGGGCATCAAAGAGCTGGAGTGGACGCCGCACCCCAGGATTACCGGCGACCCGCCTCAGGAGATGGGCCCGCTTGCCGGAGTCACGGTTGACCAGAAAGGCCAGGTGTTCTGGAACCTTGGCGCCCTGGACTGGGATATGAAGACTACCAAGCCGAGTAAGAAAAAACTGCAGGACCTCGGCTTCAACGAGATCGCGGAAGAGCTTTGGCCGCCGAGGAAGGGCCCTCCCGGCCCGCCTTAGTGGTCAATCTTCTTTGACTGATAAAATGAGCCCGGGGGTTGATTGCCTCCGGGCTCTATTCTTACTAAAAAGGTTTTTTGTATTATCACCCCTCACGCTGGTATAATCATGATTAAATATTTGATATCTGATGAGAAAGGAATAAATCGAGCATGACTGACAAGACCTGGGCAGAGATGACCCCACAGGAAAAAAGAGACCATCGTTTAAACAGTTGGCTGAATAACTGGGGCAACAAATTTCCCAACGCCGAAGCCGAAAAGGCTTATAAGACGAGAGTGCAGCGGCTAATCGACGTGTATAACGTTAAAGAGCCGGACCGGGTGCCGGTGAACCTGCCGGTGGGCAACCTGCCTCAGAAGCTGGCGGGCATTGACGCCCATACGGCCATGTACGATTACGAAAAAGCCCTTCAGGCCGTCCAGAAATTCAATGAAAAATACGGCGAGGAGCTGGAATATTCCGCCGGACTTTTTTATACCCCGGGGCGGATCCTCGATATGGTTGACTATAAACTGTATGCCTGGCCGGGGCACGGTCTCGCCAAGGATGGCACTACCTGGCAGTTCATCGAGGGCGAATATATGAGGGACGACGAGTACGATGACCTCATCCGCGACCCCTCCGATTTCTGGATGAGGACTTACCTGCCCCGCGTCTTCGGCATTCTTAAACCTATGCAGATGTTCCAGCCGCTCACCAATATCACGGAAAACGTCCACGTCAGCCAGTTCATGCCCCTGGCATATCCCCAGGTGCAGGAGATGCTCCAGAAGATGCTGGATATCGGCAAAGAATACCAGCGGGTTTTCCAGTTCATGGCCAGGGCCAGCACCGGGGCAACACAATACGGCGCGTTCCTGGGCGGCGGCTTCGCTAAAGCCCCCTTCGATACCCTGGGAGATACGCTGCGGGGCACTACCAATATCATGAAAGACATGTTCCGTCGACCGGAAAAGCTGCTTAAAGCCCTTGACGTGATGGCGGACGTGCAAATAGCCAACGTCCTGAAATCGCCCAACATCGATAAATTGAACCTGGTAATGTATCCCCTCCATAAGGGCGCCGACGGCTGGATGTCCCACAAGCAGTTCGAGACCTTCTACTGGCCGTCACTGAAAAAAGTCATGAACGCCTTTATCAACGAAGGCCTTATCCAGAACCTGTTCGCCGAGGGCAGCTTTAACACCCGCCTGGAATATATCGATGAGTTCCCCAAGGGCTCGGTGGCATGGTATTTCGACCGCACGGATATGTCCAGCGCCAAGAAGACACTCGGCAAGAAATACTGCATCCAGGGCAACGTGCCGTCTTCGCTGATCGTCACCGGTGACCCCAAAGACGTTAAAGAGTACTGCCGCAAGTTAATCGAGGAATGCGGCAAGGGCGGCGGATTTATCCTTGCGGCTGGCTCCGTGGCGGATAATCCCAAGCTGGAAAACCTCCGGGCGATGATGGAAGCGGTGCGGGAATACGGGTGGTATAAAAAACCGCGGTAAATATGGAAGAATATAACACCATTAACACCATTATCGATGTGTGTAACGCCTATGGCGTGGAGTTCGTGTTCTTCAACCCCGGCATCGATAACGTCCCCTTTCTGGAAACGATTTCTAAATACCGGGCGTCGGGCCGGAAAGCCCCGCGGGGTATCCTCTGCCTGGATGAGTTCGTGGCAATGACGGCCGCCCATGGCAACTACATGGCTTCGGGTAAGCCGCAGGTGGTCTCAGTACATTCGGAACTGGGCACTTTGCAGGTTGGCGGCGCCCTGCACAACGCCCAATGGGGCAAAGTGCCCCTGGTGTTTTTCACCGAAATCCAGGGACCGCCGCAGCGCACCAACTGGCGCGGCGAACCGTTCGACCAGGGCATCATGGTACGCAACTTCGTCAAGTGGGACCACCAGCTCACGGCCGGTGAAAATGTCGGCGAGGCATTTAATAAGGCTTTCCATATCGCCGCCACCGAGCCTTATGGTCCGGTTTACCTGGCTTTACCGCGGGAAACCCTCTGGAGCAAGGGTAAAAAATCAACAAATCGACCCCGGAAAATCGCCCGGGAAAAAGTCCCTGCGGCCGACACCACCCTTCTTAATAAAGCCGCCGGGAGGCTACTCAATGCTGAAAACCCCCTTATCGTCACCGGTTATTACGGCAGGAACCCGACGGCGGTGGCTTCTCTCGTGGAACTGGCCGAGACGCTGGCCGCCCGGGTGCTGACCGCCGATGTGCGGGTGAATTTCCCCAACACGCACCCCATGGCGGCTTACCTATCACCGTCGGGCGGCTTCGGCAATCCGCTTCTGACCAAAGCCGATGTTATCCTGGCTATTGATTACGATATGCATTATGCGTCGGGGCTGGTCTCGCTCATGCCAGGGGTTAAAATAATTCACATCGATATCGACACCGCCAAAAAGGGCGTGCCGCTCTGGGGCAAAAAGCCGGACATCCTCATTAAAGCCGATTCCAGCCAGGCGGTACCGACGCTGACGGAAATCATCAAACAGAAACTGACGACGGAAAAACGGGCGCAGCTAAAGAAACGCTACCAGCAACTGGAAGCCGAGCATAAAAAGTTTGACGGCGAATGGCACGCCCTGGCGGTGAGCCATGCCGACCGCCGGCCGATTTCCGCCCACTGGCTGAGTCACTGCATCGATGAGGCCATTGACGATGATACCATCGTCGTGAACCAGACTATCTCGCCGTCGGTAATCGTGGCCCACCTGGTCCATCGCTCCCGGCCTGGCACGCTGCTCTCCTGCGCGGGAGGCTGTATCGGCTGGGCGCCCGGGGCGGCGCTGGGAGTTAAGCTAGCGGCGCCGGATAAGACCGTGGTCAGCCTGATGGGCGACGGCGCTTTTATCTACGGCTGCCCGGAAGCATCGCTATGGTCGGCGAGTTTTTATAAAGCGCCATTCCTGGCGATTATCTATGATAACCAGGGTTACGGGGCGATCAAAGGGCTCTTCCGGGAAAAATACGACGTGGATAACATGGGCGCCGATATCACGACCCCGCCCGATTACTCGCTGATTGCCCGCGCTAATAACGCCTACGGGCGCATGGTGGACGACCCCGACGATGTCCCCAAAGCGCTGAAGGACTGCCTGGCGGTAGTACGCGGCGGTCAGGCGGCCGTGCTGGACGTGAGACTCGCCCCAGTATAGCGCCAGGCCTATAACGGCGGCGTAAACAGCATGTCAAATTTGTCCCAGGCGCGACGTTCATCTTCAAATGGGGCCGCTTCAACGCGGGTCTTTTTATCCAGAACCATGGTCATCCGGTCTTTACCGTAAACGGGCCATTTCCCGATAGACTTGCAGGATGGGTCGCCGATGTGCATAAAAGCTATCGTGGAATCCTGAATCTTGGTGGCCAAGGCTTGCTCCTCCGGGCCGTCGCCGCTGAAATCGTGGTCGAGGCACCCGAAAAGGAAAGGATTATCCAGTCCGTGCATCGCGCCCAGGACGCCGCCCATCGCGGGAGACCTTAAAATAAACAGATAATTGTAAGCCGGCGTACCGTTATCCCGCTGTAGCTCAACAAGCCGGACGGTCGGAATACGGAACATGAAATCCGTATTTATCGTGCCCAGGATTTCGGCTGGAGGCGGTTCGCCGCGGCGTTTCTTTAATGCCGCACGATACACTTTTATCAAATCAGCCACCATTTCTCCGGGCAACAGGTCATTCAGCCTTTTTACCAGTCCTGCCTCGTCCAGGTTACGTACGGTGGGGTCCATGGTGCTCATCATCTTGAGCTCATCCAGAGAAGTCCCGGCGATAACGGGAATATTTTTCGCCGAACCTTTTTTAATCGCGGTCATCGGCCATTCGGGAAGGACTTTGCCATCCATGACCGGTTGAAACGGCGTCGCCCGGTATTCTTCCGTGCGTAGTTTAATCTGCAGTTCCTGCTGGGCATCCATCAACTGCTTGGTCGTAAGATTACGCAAGGCGTCTACATCCTTGCCGATAAGCTTAAGGATTTTCAGGAATTTTTCCGCTATCTTTACCGCGCTCTCCAAAGTGCCGACGACATTACTGGAGCCGCTCCGGTTAATGGCTTTTTGGAATTTCCCGCGGGCGAGAGGCATGCTCAGGAGGTCACCGGTGCTCATACCGCCGGCGGAAAACCCGGAGACCGTGATATTATCCGGGTCACCCCCGAAAGCTTTAATATTTGCCACTACCCATTCCAGCGCGGTAACCTGGTCGAGCAGACCCTCGTTGCCGGTAGCGGGTATTTTACCGCCGGTTATCTCTTTAAGATTCAGGAAACCAAAAGCACCCAGACGGTAGTTAACACTAACCAGGACAATATTGCCGCGCCGGGGCAGCGTGCCGTTCTCCAGTAAAGATTCGCAACCGGCGCCAATGATAAAAGCGCCGCCGTGAATCCAGAAGAGGACGGGGCGTCGGGCGCCATCGAGGCCGGGAGTCCAGATATTCAATGAGAGGCAGTCTTCATCTTGTACCGTGGTCCCAAAGGTCGGGGCGCTCGGCATGGGTATCGGCATCACGTTCTGAGGGGCCATCGCCCCATATTCTTTTGCCAGGCGGACGCCGCTCCAGGGCTTCACCGGCTGCGGTGGCATCCACCGTAATTTGCCGACGGGCGGCACAGCGTAAGGAACGCCCTTGAACACATAAAGGCCGTTTTCAAAGCTCCCCTCAAGCTTCCCGGATTTTGTCGTCACCAATGCTTTTTTGTTGTTGCTCACAGAGTTCCTCCCTTTGTCGACTGCAAAAATTCTTTTTAACTAAACTAATTTATCACTTATGAGGATATTAAGCCAATTTTCCATAGTACCGTCTTTTATTTTTAAGATTCCGCAATTATCACATATATATCAATTATTTAAACTGATTGCACATATATTAACCAACTTTATTACGTTTTGGTTATAGACTATTGACAATTACTGTGCAATATGATAATATCTAAATGGAGGTAAACGAAAATGCGTTGGGGAATGGTCGTTGATTTATCTAAATGTGTACGGTGCTATGCCTGTATCGCCGCTTGCCGTGTCGAGCATTTCCTGCCGATGGGCATGTCCTGGCCCCGGCTGGTAGCTCTGGAAACCAATCACGGCAGCCCGGAGGTATCCACATACTCAGTCCGCTGCAATCAGTGCCAGAACGCTCCCTGTGTTGAGGCGTGCCCAACCGGTGCTACCCGGCGGCGTGAAGACGGTATTGTCGTGGTCGACCAGGACAAGTGTGTCGGCTGCCGTTATTGCGTTATCGCCTGCCCTTACCAGAACCGTACCTTCCTCTCCAAAGATAAAGATAAGGGCTTTTTCCCGGGTCAGAATTCAGACCGATTTTGAAAAAGCCGGTAAGGAACTGTATTCCCACCAGCTCGGCACGACGGAGAAATGTAACTTCTGCGTCGAAAGGATTGATGCCGGACGGGCTAAAGGACTAAAGCCCGGAACCGACCGTGAGGCTACGCCCGCCTGTGTGAATACCTGCCCTGCCCGGGCGCTTACCTTCGGCGACCTCGACGACCCGGAGAGCGAAGTATCGAAAATAATTAAGAATAGAAAGGGATTTCAGTTGCACCCGGAATATAATACCGACCCGTCTGTATTTTTTATCGATGGAAAAATCGGACAAACAGAAGCAACACCCGAAACAGGAGAGAGCCGACGTGAGCCGGTAAGTTCGGGAGCGGAGAAATAATATGCAGCAAGTCCACGAATGGATGGTAAATTACACCCGGCAGACGGAATGGATCGACCGGCGCGGCATTTTCCTCTGGATTGCTTTCTATGCCGGGGGTCTCGGCGGCGGGCTTTACCTGGTATCGCTCCTATTTAACAGCCTGTGGGGCATGTTCATCAGCTGGCTGATTATCGCCGTAATAAAGGGCGGAACGCACCTCATGTACCTTGGGAGACCCTGGCGCGCCTGGAGAATTATCACGCGCCCCCAGACCTCGTGGCTGGCCAGAGGGTTTATTTTCGTCATGGCGTTCGTCCTCTTTGGCGCTATTCAAATGATGTTCTCCCGCTGGCTGCCCGGCACGGCCGCTGAAATAGTCTTTAAGGTACTGGCGGGGATAATGGCGTTTGGCGTGGCCACCTATACCGGCATCATCCTGAAAAACGTTAAGGGCGTGCCCTTCTGGAACTCGTTACTGCTGCCGGTGTTGTTCGTCATCTGCGGGATACTTGGCGGCTTCGGGCTGGCAGTACTAATTGCTCTGAACGGCGGCGATGTCAATCTGGCCGCCGCGGAAATGGGGAGTCGCTGGCTGCTCATTACCAATGCCCTGCTTATTGTGGTTTACCTGTGGCAGGCTTCACGACGGGAAGCCGTCGGCAAGCAATCCGTCTTGCAACAAATCAGCGGAGAAAGCGCCCCGGTCTTCTGGACAGGGGTGGTGGTGCTTGGTATCATCATGCCAATAGCGGTGGCGATATCGGGACTAATCGTGGCGATACCCCCCTCCCTCCTTTTAGCCGCCGTCATCTGTGAAATCATCGGCGGTCTTACCCTGAGGTATTGCGTCTTGAAAGCCGGCGCGTATAAGCCGCTGGTCGCTAAAGCCGTTTAGCGTTCAGCGTAACCTCCCCTCCTTATTGTTAATACATGGTTAAATGTAACTATAATATGGTAGATAGAATATATGAGTGAAGAAAAAATAATTAAAACTACCTGTAAAAGCTGCCACGGCGGCTGCGGCGCCCTGGTCACCGTCAAGGACGGCCGGATTATCCACATCGAGGGCAACCCTGAGGCGCCAACCCGCGGCACCATGTGCTCCAAGGGACTCTCCAGCATCCAGCACGTCAATCACCCGGACCGCCTGCTCTATCTCCTGAAAAGGACGGGACAAAGAGGCGAGGGGAAATGGCAGCGCATCGGCTGGGACGAAGCCCTGCAGACCATTACCTCCAAAATCAAAGAGAGCCAGGAGAAGTACGGCAAGTCTTCTATCGCCGTGTCCCAGGGCACGGGCCGCGGCTATAACGAATATACGCACCGCTTTGCCCGCTCTATAGGCACCGCCAATATCATCACCCCCGGCTATATCTGCCACAGTCCGCGGTTGGGCCTATACGGGCTGGTCACCGGCTATGGCCGGCTTTACTGCGACTATCATGGCTGGGGCGGGGAGTTTCCCAAGACGCAAATTTCCTGGGCGAAACAGCTGGAAATCAGCAGCGCCGATGGCGAAATGGCGGTATGGTTCCTGGAAAGTCTTAAGCACGTGAAGAACCTGATTGTCATCGACCCCCGGGAAACGGCGCTGTCTTCTAGAGCCACGCTGTGGCTCCAAATCCGTCCGGGGACGGACGCCGCCCTGGCGCTGGGGATGATTAACGTCATCGTCAACGAGGAGCTCTGGGACAAAGATTTCGTAGAGAACTGGACGTACGGGTTCGATAAGCTCAAAGAACGCGTCCAGGAATACACCCCGGAACGCGTGGCGGAAATTACCTGGCTGAAAGACGACGACATCAGGAAGGCCGCCCGGCTCTTCGCCGTGGACACACCCGGCTGTATCCAGATAGGCAGCTCCCTGGAGCGGCAGGCCAACTGCGGGCAGACGCTGAGGGCCATCATCTGTCTTCTCGGCGTAACGGGAAATATCGAGAGGCCGGGCAGCATGGTAGCCTGGGTGCCGCCGGACACCGGCGCGCGTGAGGACTTCTTCACGGAAATTCCTATTACCGATGAAATGCGGAAAGGCATCGTGGGGAGCGATGAATACAAGATGGGCGCCGCCCGTACCGCCCACTCCGATTCGATTATCAAACAGCTCCTTAACGGGAATTCGGTGGTCAAGGTGTGGTTCAGCGTCGGCGGGCAGCAGATTATCCACCTCGCCAATACTAAAGAGGTGCTCCAGGCACTATCAAAAGTCGAGTTCCTGGTGCAGGTCGACCAGTTCATGGGGCCGATGGCGGAGCAGGCCGATATCGTCCTGCCGGCCGCGCACTGGCTGGAAATCGACGATATTTTCGATATGCACCCGCGCTTCATGATCGAGGCGCATAATAAAGTGGTCGAACCACCCGGTGAGGCTAAACAGGACAGCTGGATATTCAACGAGCTCGGCAAGAGGCTGGCGCCCCAGTACTGGTTTGAGAACGTCGAGAAAATGCTGGACTACCAGTTACGAAAGGGCAATATGACCTGGAAGGACTTCAGTAAAAAGGTCGTCCACGCCAGGATGGGCAAAGACCAGATTTACTATAAATACAAGACGGAGTACTGGAGAAAAGGCGGCGGCTTCCCCACGCCGACCGGCAAGATGGAACTGTATTCCACCAAGCTGGAAGACCTGGGCTACGACCCCCTGCCTTACTTCCAGGAGCCAGGCGAGAGTCCTATTTCCACCCCGGAACTATATCGAGAGTATCCGCTCGTCCTGACGACCGGTTACCGGCAGCCTTTCTATTTCCTCTCGCAGTACCGGAATATACCCTGGCTGCGCAGCTTCCAGAAAGACCCGGTGATGCAGATACACCCGGACACCGCCAAGAAATACGGCATCGAGGAAGGAGACTGGGCGTGGATCGAAAGCCCGAGGGGAAGAATCAAGCAGAAAGCCAGGCTTTTCCCGGGTATTCTCCAAGGGGTGGTAATGGCTACCGCGAACTGCTTTTACCCCGAAGAGCCGGGGCCGCTGCACGGCCTGCTGAAGTCCAACCCCAACGTGCTGACGAGCAACAACCACTGCGACCCCATGTACGGGTCGCCGGACCTGACGGCTCTTTTGTGCAAGGTGTACAGGGCGGAAGACGGCAAGTAAGGGTGAGCGTGAGTAATACGCAGGGCGGGCTTGAAGCCCGCCCTTTTTTTATTCGTTATTCGTTTTTTTAATTTTTTATTGATGATTTTGTAGCTAATTGAAGCTAGTATTCGTTTTTCGTTTTATGTTAAACCAGCTTCAATTTCCGGGTATTCGTTTTTCGATTTATGTCAACCGACGCTTAATTTATACCTCACCCCTGCCCCTCTCCAGCCTGTTATTACATACCAGCCGTAAGATTTTCTGGCTGGAGAGGGGAAATAAAATGAGAGGGTGCTCACGCCCCCTCTCGCTGACGCACTCCCTGATCACCCTCTCCTAACCTCTCTCATCAAGGGAGGAGAGGAATTGACGGATACTTCGCTGCACTCAGAATGACAGAAAAAGGGGCGATAAAAGGGAGGGGATAAAGAAAGGTGTTTAAGAGGGGCGAACGGAAGAAAAATCCTCCTCACTCCCCCTTTGACAAGGGGGATGAAAATACCCGGTAAGGGAGTTTAAGAGGGGTGAAACGGGGGCGAAAATCCTTCTCTCATCTCCCTTTTTCAAAGGGAGACGCAAATACCCGAAAGAGAGTAGCCTGCGGAGAGGGGCGCTAGCCCCTCGTTTTTTCCCCCTCTCAAACACGGTGAAAAACAACCACCAAAGATAGACCTGTTTGAGAGGGGGCAGGGGGTGAGTTACGTCCGTATTATTCAAACATAATTACGTTGCGCAGGGCTTTGCCCTTTTCCACCTCGTCAATCGCCTCATTGATTTTTTCCAGCGGGAAGCGGTGGGTAATAAGCTCGTCCAGCTTGAGAATTCCGCCCTTATAAAGCGCCACCAGCTTGGGGATCTCTGTCTGGAACTGCGTCGTGCCCATGTAGCTGCCGGTAAGCACCCTTTCGTCTTTGATGAAGATGAAGGGCGGCATGTGGAGGGTATCCGTAATTTCGGGCAGGCCGACGATGACCGTCATGCCGCGCGGGCCGGTCATGAACAGTCCCTGGGTGATGGCGGCCACGCTGCCCACCGTGACGAAGACATAAGTCGGCCCCGCCGCCTCCCGTAAGCGCCTTGATTTCTTTAGCGGCGTCCACTTGGACGCTGTTGACGGTATGCGTGGCGCCGAAAGTCTTCGCGGCTTTGAGTTTGTTATCCGCGATATCCATGGCGATGACGGGATAAGCCCCGGAGATGGCCGCCCCCTGCACGGCGTTCAGGCCGACTCCTATCACTTATCCGGTGATGGTGGTCGATGGCGCTGGCGAATACGTGGCCGGCAGGAACCTGGCGGAGAGCGACCGACTGCGCAACTGGGCTGTCGAGCTGCGGGCCGAATCGGTGGCGCCTGGCGGCGAGGTTCGCGAACTGGTTCTCGGCGGCACGCCTTACGATGCCGGCATTGCCCGCACCGAAAAACTCGACTGGACCTTCATGGTTGCCAACCCGGCCGGCCGCGCCAATCCGCGCGTCCGCGTGACCGTCCTGCTGGTCGTCATCGGATTTGCCGCATCGCTGCTGCTGGCCGTCATTCTGGCTCCGCTCTGGGCGTCGCGGATGAGCGCGCCCCTGCGCGACCTGATGGCACAGACCCGGGCGCTGACCAGCGGCAAGTTCGGGCGCAAGGTCATGCGCGGGCCGATCCAGGAATTCAACCAGCTGGCGTCCGACATGGAATCGATGGCCAAGGCGACCCGCCAGCGCCAGAGCGAACTCGAACAGAGCGAGGAACGGCTGCTGCAGACGCTGCAGACCCTGCAGCGCCTCAATGTCGAACTCGAAAGCCGGGTCGAGCGGCGCACCGGCGATCTGGCGCGGGCCAACAGCGAACTTCTGGCGGCCATGGAAAACCTCAAGCTGGCGCAGGGCGAGCTGGTGCGCAGCGAAAAGCTGGCGGCGCTCGGCAACCTTGTCGGCGGCATCGCGCATGAATTGAACACGCCGATCGGCAACGGCGTGATGGCGG